>CAVTZO010000055.1:0-14288 GCA_963739145.1 uncultured beta proteobacterium | reverse complement strand
CACCAATTCACTGATCAATCGAAAACCGCAGCCGCAGCCGGGGACCTCGAGCGCGCCGATACTCTGGCTTTGAAGGCTCAGCTGCTTTCCGAAGAACTGGTAAAACCACAGTAGCCGAGACCAAAACTCGCAACGCCGGCCTCAGTTCCCCTTCGCTCGCGCGCCGTTCACTTTCGCCAGTAGTTCCTGCGACATTGCTTGCCACGGGCTCTGAATCTTCACTGCCTCGTTCAACACTTCACGCGCGTCGGTGAGTTTATTCAGCTTCCCATACGCAAAACCAAGGCCGTACATGGCGCGCCCGTACTGCTGTTCATCCTGCCCTTTGAGCAGGGCTGTGGCAGCCTTCAGTTCCGGAATGGAGGCAGCGGCCTTCTCCTGTTTCAAGTACGCAAATCCGATCGTGCTGTGAGCCACTCCCGCCGAAATCTTGCGGGACTTGTCGGCGTCGGGTGCATCCGCTTTGGCCGCGTCAATCGCTTTTTGTGAGTAGCTGATGGCCTTGGCGGAACTGCCGGCCTTGGAATCTTCACTGTAGAAATTTGCCAGCAACAGGAGCGCGGGCAGCGAGTTGGGATTGACCGCCAACACTTTTCCGGGCGCTTCGCCAGGATCGGCATCCCGTCGCCGGACACGATGGGCCCGCTGGTTGGTGCGACAGAGACCGTTTGCGGCGCGCTGATCATCCTCGGCCTGGCGACCCGCCTTGCCGCGATCCCGCTGATCGTCATCATGCTGGTCGCGATCGTGTCGACCAAGATCCCGATCCTGCTCGGACAGGACTTCTGGATCTTCCACCTTGCGCCGTCAAGCCGCACCGGGTTCTGGAGCATGCTGCACGAGGCGCGCGCGGACTTCGACATGCTGCTCGGTTGCATCTATCTGCTGATCGTGGGCGGCGGCGCCTGGTCGCTGGACGCCCGGATCGCTCCCGGCCCGGGTAAGCGCGCTGCTTCCGCGCACGCATGACGGCAGTCCAATCCGGCCGGCCGCCGTCTGCAGCGCCGCGCACCGGGCAGGCGGGGGAAGTTTTTCTTGCGTCCCTGAAGTTGGGGCTGACCTCGTTCGGCGGCCCCATTGCGCACCTGGGATATTTCGAGCGCGCCTACGTCCGACAGCGTCAATGGCTCACTGGCGACGAATACGGCAGCCTGGTTGCGCTGTGCCAGATCCTGCCCGGGCCGAGCAGCAGTCAGGTCGGCTTCCTGATCGGGCTGCACCGTGCCGGATGGACGGGAGCGCTCGCGGCGTGGCTCGGATTCACGTTGCCCTCCGCGCTGCTGATGGTCGCCTGCGCGACGCTGGCGACTCGCGTGCACGGAACGGTCGCCCAGGTCGTCGTGCACGGGCTGAAGCTGGTCGCGGTGGCCGTGGTCGCGCAGGCGCTATGGAGCATGGCTCGCAGGCTGTGCCCGGACCGGGCCACCTCGGCGATCGCGCTGGGTGCCGCGTCCCTGCTGCTGGTGGCTGGAGGGTCGGCAATGCAACTCGTGACGCTGGGCGCGGGCGCCCTGGCCGGAGCCGCCCTATGCCGCGATGTCCGGCCCGATGGTGAAAAACTGTCGATCGCGATCGGGCCCGCGGTCGCGTGGGCCGCGCTGGGGGCGTTCACGCTCCTGCTGATCGGACTGCCGATCCTGGCGGCCCTGTTTCCTGGCAGCCTGGTCGCGCTTTCGGAAGTCTTCTACCGCGCGGGCGCGCTCGTGTTCGGCGGGGGCCACGTGGTGCTTCCGCTGCTGCGCGATTCGATGGTGCCGGCCGGGTGGATCTCGGATGAAAGCTTCCTGACCGGATATGGCCTGGCACAGGCGATGCCCGGCCCCCTGTTCACGCTGGCCGCTTACCTGGGCGCCGCCAGCAATCATGTGCCATCGCCTGCGGCGGGCGCTGCCGTCGCGGTCGCATTCATCTTCCTGCCGGGCCTGCTGATCGCCACGGCCGGCGCGTCTCTGTGGAGCCGCCTGGCACGGCACCGCAACGCGCGGGCCAGCCTCGCCGGGATCAACGCGGCCGTCGTGGGGTTCCTGGGTGCGGCTCTGTATGACCCGGTGTGGGTGACCGCCGTGCACGACGGTGCCGACGTGGCGATCGCCCTCGTCGGCCTGGCGCTGCTGGAACGATGGAAAACTCCGCCCGTCGCCGTGGTCCTCGCGTGCGTGCTGCTGAGCGGCGTCCGCGCCTTCGCCTGAGCGGATCGGCGCTGCGCCCCGGCCGATCAGCCTATCGCCAGCACCACCAGCGAGGCGAGCAGGCAATAGACACCGAAGTAATGCCAGTGGCCCTGTTCGAGCCAGCGCGACAGCCATCGAAGCGCCACGCAGGCCGGACAGAAAGCTCAGGACCATTCCGAGCAGACTGGCTCCGGCCACGTGATACAGGCCGTTCGATGCCGCTGCCGACGAGAGGGCGGCCGCCTTGTAGAGACGATAGGATTCCTTGGCGATCACGGCCGGCGTGAGCACCACCGCCAGCGCGAAGCTGAATTCCTCAGCACGCCGGCGGCTCACCCCGAGGAAAAGGCCGGTCGAAATCGTGGCGCCGGAGCGGGAAAAGCCCCGAAACGGCAAACACAAGCCCTGCACCGCGCCGACCCAGGCCGCGCTGCTCAGCGACAAATCCTTGTTCCCCGGCTCAGGCCAGCGCGACGACACGATGATCAGCACGCCGGCAGCGGCGAGCGCGGCGGCCATCAACCGCGCGTTGCCGAACAGGTGCTCGACCTCGAAATCGGGCGAGTTGCCGGCGACCACGCGCTTGATCACCTGCAGCAGGACCAGCCCCACGACGCCGGTCAACGCGGTGGCGGTGACCACGTAAAGCGCGTTGGCGCGAAACGCCCGCACCGACGAAAAGTAGGCCTCGCGCCAGGCCTTCCAGAAGTACACGATGACCGCGAACATCGTCCCGGTGTGCAGCATCACCAGCAGCAACGTCATCTCGGGCGCGGTCGGATCGAGCCCCATCAGCTTCTCGGCAACGATGACGTGGGCGGAACTCGAGACCGGCAGCAGTTCCGCCGCCCCCTGGACAATGGCGAGAATCAGGATCTGTATCAGGTGCATACACGGCGTTCGCTGGCGAAGTTGTCGACCGCGGCTATCTTACGGGTTGGGGGGACATTGTCCGATGACTTACGAGCTTTACTATTGGCCGGGCATCCAGGGGCGCGGCGAGTTCGTGCGCCTGGCGCTCGAGGAGGCGGCGGCGCCCTACGTGGACGTGGCCCTGGTGCCTGCGGACGGGGGCGGTGGCGTGCCGGCCCTGGAGCGGTTCCTGGAGGATGAGAATCTGGAGCACCCTCCGTTCGCGCCCCCGTTCCTGAAGGCCGGGCGGCAGGTGATCGGGCAGACGGCCAACATCCTGCTGTACCTGGGCGATCGCCTGGACCTGGCTCCGCGCAACGCGGCAGGCAGGCGGTGGGCGCACCAGCTGCAACTGACCATCGCCGACTTCGTCGTCGAGATTCACGACACGCATCACCCGGTGGGCGGGGGCCTGTATTACGAGGAGCAAAAGCCCGAGGCGAAGCGCCGATCCAAGGTATTCCGGGAAGATCGCCTCCCGAAATTCCTCGGCTACTTCGAGCGCGTGGCGCGGTGCAATTCGGCCAGGGGACGCTGGATGGTTGGCGCGCGCGTGTCCTACGTCGACCTGTCCATGGCGCAGGTCGTGGCCGGACTGCGCTACGCCTTTCCCTCGGCAAGCCGCAAGGCGTTGCGCAGCTGCCCGCGCCTGCGGGCGCTGCACGACGAGGTGTTCGCCCGCCCGCGCATCCGGCGTTACATAGCGTCCGGCAGGCGGGTCGCCTTCAACAACGACGACATCTTCCGGCGCTATCCGGAGCTCGACGGATGAACCGGGCGCTGGAACCGGCGCGACCGTACTTCCGGCTGCACCAAGCGGAGCCTCATCCCTTGACGCATACCACCTGCTTCAGGGTGTGCACGACCTCCACCAGATCGGCTTGCGCCGCCATGACGGCGTCGATGTCCTTGTAGGCCGCAGGCGTTTCGTCGATCACGGCCTTGTCCTGCCGGCATTCGACGCCCTCGGTCGCCGCGCGGTGGTCGGCGAGCGTGAAGCGGCGCCTGGCATCGCCACGGCTCATCGCACGGCCGGCGCCGTGCGAGCAGCTCTCGAAGCTGTCCGGGTTGCCCTTGCCGCGCACGATGTAGCTGCGCGTACCCATGCTGCCCGGGATGATGCCGAGTTCCCCTGCCTTGGCGCTGACCGCGCCCTTGCGGGTCACGTAGACGTCCTTGCCGAAGTGACGCTCCTGCTGCACGTAGTTGTGGTGGCAGTTCACCGCCTCGATGTGGCTTTCGAAGCGCTTGCGCAGCGCCGATCCGGCGGCCTCGATCACGCGGCGCATCATCACCTCGCGGTTCAGCGCCGCGTAGCGCTGCGCCCAGCCGACAGCGCGCACATAGTCGTCGAAGTGGCGCGAACCTTCCTGAAAGTATGCAAGGTCGCGATCGGGCAATCTGGCCTCGTGTCGCGTCGCGTCCTGCCTGGCGAGCTCGATGAACATCGTGCCGATCGCGTTGCCGACCCCGCGCGAACCCGAGTGCAGCATGAACCAGACGAATCCGTCCTGGTCCAGGCAGACCTCGATGAAATGGTTGCCGCTGCCGAGCGTGCCCAGATGACTGCGGTGGTTGGTCTTCTCCAGCTTCGGGTAGTCGCGGCACAGATCGGCAAACTGCGGCTCGAGCCGGGCCCAGGCGGCATCCACCGCGCCCGGCACGTTCTGCCAAGCGCCCGGGTCGCGCCTGCCGGGCGTGCGACCGTGCGGCACGCTGCGCTCGATCGCCGCTCGCAGCGGAGCCAGATTGTCCGGCAGATCCTCGGCGCGCAGCGTCGACTTCGCGGCCATCATCCCGCAGCCGATGTCCACGCCCACCGCGGCCGGAATGATCGCCTTGAACGTCGGGATCACCGATCCGACCGTCGCGCCGATGCCGAAATGCACGTCCGGCATGGCCGCGATGTGCTTGAAAACGATGGGCAGGCGCGCGGCGTTGATCAGCTGGCGCTTGGCCTCGTCCTGCACCGGCACCCCGCGCGTCCACATCTTCAGGGGCACGCCCCCCGGCACCTCTTCCAGGATGAAGTTGGCTTCCATTCGGTTCCTACTGCGGCTTCCTACTGCGCGGCATCCGGGCGCGCCAGATGCTGAACGAAGGTGCTCAACACGTCGGCGTTGACGTCGGAAACCGCCAGGTAGTCCATGTTCGACCCGCGCGCCTGCGCGACGTTGAAGCCACGCAGCGTGCGAGGTGCTGCCGGCGACCGCGCCGACGCTGGCCGGACGAACACGTCGATCGTGTGCAGTCGATGTCGGTAAACCAGCGCGGCAACCCGCTCGCCGTGCAGTGTAGCCAGCCTTGCGCCGATCAGCGCGAAGCCCTCGCCCGCCAGGTCGCGCACGGGCGGCGAATAATCCAATCGCGCGGACAGCCATGGCTTGACCGTGTGCTGGTCGGAGGATGCGACCTCGATCAGATGGTCGGTCAGGCCCGCCTGCACGTGCAGCGCCACCGCCTCGACGGCCAGGTCCTGGTTGGTGCGCCAATCGATGACCGCGTTGCCGGTCACCCAGGCGACCACCGTGGCGGCGCAGCCAGCCAGCGCGCCCGCGGCAAGCCATCGCCCACGATCCTGCCGCGCCCGCGCCCGGACCGGCTCGGCGCCGCGCACATTGGCGAGCAGCGCCCCCACCCGCGCCTGCAGTTGCGGCGGCGCGGGAAAGTAGGGGATTTCGGCACGCAGCCGCCCGCGCAACGCCAGCAATTCCTCGTGCTTTGCCGCGCAGACCGCGCAGCCGCGCAAGTGCCGCCCGACGCGCCATGCCCGCAAGGCGCCGACCTGGCCGTCCGCGCAGGCGGCGATCAGCGCTTCGGACTCACCACATTTCATCGTTCACCTCACGACCTTCAATTGCGGATCGCCTGCAGCTGCGGCGAGCGCTGCAGCAGGCCGCGCGCGCGCGCCAGGCGCGACATCACCGTGCCGATCGGGACGCCGACGATGCGCGCGATTTGCCTGTACGACAGGTCCTCCAGCTCGCGCAGGATCAGCACCTCGCGGAACGCCAGCGGCAGCTGCGCAACCGCTTCGGCCAGCAGTCTCGATTCGCCGCTGCGCAGCGCCGCCTGCTCTGGATCGATCGCGGCCGGATCGATGGCCGCTTCGATCGACGCGTCGTCGTGAACGATCTGCTCCGGCCGGTTGCGCTGGCACCAATCGTAGAACGCGTGTCGCACGATGGTGAGAAACCACGGCCGCGCGTCGCTGCCATGCAGCCCTGCAACGTACTTGAGCGCACGCTCGCATGCCTCCTGGACCACATCTTCGGCATCGTTCGAGTCGCCCGTCAGCCAGCGTGCCAGGTTGTAACCGGCACCCAGCAGCGGCAACACCAGCTGTTCGAAACGCACGTGGTCCGACACGCGAATCCGCTGTAAAAGGCTACTGGCATCGGAGCATGCCGGAATCCTCGGCCCGTTGCAGGTCAGTGCCTCACTTGCGGCTTGCACCGGATCTGGACCTCATCCTCCGGACCGGCAAGATCGGACCATTGCGTCCTGCACATCGGCAATCCTCCGTGGTTCGCGCACCGAGCGCTGTCCATGCAATACCGGCCGCGGCGATCGCTTATTCCCGCCAAACATCCAAAACCTTAAGGAAGCCGCGCGAGACAGCGCGCAGGGGGACGTTCAACCTGCCGCAGTCCAATCCAGGATGACCTTGCCGGACTGGCCGGACAGCATGGTCTCGAAGCCGGCGACGTAGTCGTCGATCGCGAACCGGTGCGTGATCAGCGGCGTGATGTCCAGGCCGGATTGCAGCATCGCGGCCATCTTGTACCAGGTTTCGAACATCTCGCGTCCGTAGATGCCCTTGATGACGAGCCCCTTGAAGATGACCTGGTTCCAGTCGATCGCGACATCGCCCGGAGGGATCCCCAGCAACGCGACTTTGCCGCCGTGATTCATCGACGCCAGCATGCCGCACAAGGCTTGCGGGTTGCCGGACATTTCCATCCCGACGTCGAAGCCCTCGGTCATGCCGAGCTCGAGCATCACGGTCTTCAGATCCTGCCGGTTGATGTTGACGGCGCGGGTGGCGCCCATCTTGAGCGCCAGGCCCAGCCGATAGTCGTTGACGTCGCTGATGACGACGTGGCGCGCGCCCACGTACCGGCTGATGGCCGCGGCCATGATGCCGATCGGGCCGGCCCCGGTGATCAGCACATCCTCGCCGACCAGGTCGAAGCTCAGCGCGGTGTGCGTGGCGTTGCCCAGCGGGTCCAGGATCGAGGCGACCTCGTCGGAAATATCGTCCGGAATCCTGAACACGTTGAAAGCGGGGATCACCAGGTACTCGGCGAATGCGCCCTCGCGATTGACGCCGACCCCGACGGTGTTGCGGCACAGGTGGCGCCGCCCGGCCCGGCAGTTGCGACAGTGGCCGCACGTGATGTGGCCCTCGCCGGAGACACGGTCACCGATGGAATAGCCGCGCACCTCGGACCCCATGCCGACCACCTCTCCGACGTATTCGTGTCCGACGTGCATTCCGATCGGGATCGTCCGGCGCGCCCACTCGTCCCACTTCCAGATGTGAACGTCGGTGCCGCAGATCGCGGTCTTGCGGATCTTGATCAGCAGATCGTTGTGGCCGACGTCGGGCTTCTTGACCCGCTGCAGCGACAAGCCGGGACCGGCTTCCGCCTTGACCAGCGCTTTCATCGTGGTGAGGTCCTTTGCGGGGCGGATGAGCGATTCAACCGATCACGCCGAGCTCGCGCCCGGCGCCCTGGAATGCGGCGACCGCCCGATCGATGTGCTCGGGCGTGTGCGCGGCGCTCATCTGCGTGCGAATCCGCGCCTTGCCTTTGGGCACGACCGGAAAGGAGAAGCCGATCACGTACACCCCGCGCTCGAGCAGCCGTTGCGCCATGTCGCCGGCCACCCGGGCGTCGCCCAGCATCACGGGAACGATCGGATGCTCCCCGGGCGCCAGCGCAAAGCCCGCGTCGGCCATCGCGTCGCGGAAGTGCCGGGCGTTGGCGCGCAAGCGCGCCCGCAGATCGGCACCCTCGTGCTCCAGCAGGCGCAGCACCTCCAGGCTGGCGGCCGCGATGGATGGCGCGAGCGAGTTGGAAAAAAGGTACGGCCGCGACCGCTGCCGCAGCAGATCGACGATGGCGGCGCGCCCCGATACGTACCCGCCGCTGGCGCCGCCCAGCGCCTTGCCCAGCGTGCCGCTGACGAGGTCGACGCGCTGGGCAACGCCGCAGTGCTCAGGCGTTCCCGCGCCCCGCTCGCCGAGCACGCCCACCGCGTGCGAGTCGTCGACCATGACCAGCGCGCCGTACCGATCCGCCAGTGCGCAGATCGCCGCCAGGTCGGCGATGGTGCCGTCCATCGAAAACACGCCATCGGTGGCGATCAGCTTGAAGCGCGCGCCTGCGGCGTCCGCTGCCTGCAATTGCGTGTCCAGATCGGCCATATCGCGATTGCGGTATCGAAAGCGCTGGGCCTTGCTCAGGCGGATGCCGTCGATGATCGAGGCGTGGTTGAGCTCATCGGAAATGACGGCGTCCTGTTCGCCCAGCAGGGTTTCGAAGACGCCGCCGTTCGCGTCGAAGCAGCTCGAATACAGCAGCGTGTCCTGCGTGCCCAGGAAGCGCGAAATCGCCGCTTCAAGGTCCTTGTGCACCGTCTGCGTGCCGCAAATGAAGCGCACCGACGCCATGCCATAGCCAAAGGCATCGAGCCCGCGCTTGGCCGCCTCGATCACCCGCGCATCGTCGGCCAGTCCAAGGTAATTGTTCGCACAGAAGTTCAACACCGCCGCCCCGCCGCGCAGGCTGATGTCGGCGCGCTGGGGGCTGCAAATCACCCGTTCGGACTTGAAGAAGCCCGCTTCGCGCAGACCCGCAAGCTCGCTTTCGACGTGGCGGAGAAAATCGGAATTCATCGGCACCTCGGCGCAGGCGTTCGAGCCGCACGCAGGCGTGCGGTCCGACGCGACCGTAAGGCACGCATTCTCGCGCAAATCCGGCAGCGGTCGAACGCGGGCCGTCGGGGGCGTGCGCCGGGCCGGGCCGATGCGTCGAAGCGGGCAGGCAACCCATCGGTCCTGACATAGTTAACAGATTAGTTAATATTATTCGACTTCGTTATGTTTATCCCCAGGGGAGATACGACATGAAGCCGACACCGCCGGGCTGGCCCCGCTTCTCGAGTGCAGTCGTCTACGCGGACGCCGCCGCCGCGATCGACTGGCTGTGCGACGCGTTCGGTTTCGAGGTTCGCATCAAGGTGGAAGGCGAGGCGGGCCGCATCGAGCACTGCGAGCTCACCTACGGCGACGGCTTGCTGATGATCGCTCAGGAGACCGCGGATTCCGACCGGGCCACGAAGCGCCTGTTGCGCAGTCCCCGCTCGATGGGCGGGCTCACCACCCAGGCCCTTATGTTCTACGTGGACGATGTGCAAGCGCATTGCGCCCAGGCCCGCGCGAAAGGTGCGCGCATCGTGGAGGAGCCGGCCACGCACGACTATGGCGCGGATTACTGGACCGACCGCAGTTATGGCGCGCTGGATCCGGAAGGCCACCTGTGGTGGATAACGCAGCGGCTCAGAAGCCCGTCGGCGCCATAAACCTCGTGGACCTGGATGCGGCATTTGCGGCACTGGCCGACCCGACGCGTCGGGCCGTAATCAGCGCACTCGCCGTGCAGCCGCGACGCGCCGGCGAGCTCGCCGAGCGCGTGAAGATGAGCGCCCCCGCGCTCAGCCGGCACCTGCGCGTCCTGCGTCGCGCGGGCATCGTGGTCGAGCAGGGCACTTCGGAGGATGCGCGCGTCCGGATCTACCGGCTTGCGCCCGATGCGCTCGCGCCGACCCGCACCTGGCTCGACCAGGTCGAGGCATTCTGGAGCAACCAGCTCGACGCCTTCAAGACGCACGCGGAGCGCTCCGTCAAGCGACCGCCGGGTTCGCCGCGGCGTTCATGAGTCGGCCCACCGAGCGCGCCGAAGCCGGCGACCAGGTGCGCGTCAGCGTGATGGTCCGGGTGCCGATCGAAAGCGCCTTCGAGCTCTTCACGGGCGAGATCGACCGCTGGTGGCGGCGCGGTCCCAGGTTCCGCCATGCGGGCGCAGCCAGCGGCTTCGTTCACATCGAACCGGGCGTGGGCGGACGGATCTTCGAGTCGATCGACCACGAGGACGGAGCCAGCGTGTTCGAGATCGGCCGCATCTCCGCCTGGGATCCACCCAACCGGTTCGTGTTCTCCTGGCGCAACGCGAACTTCGGGCCGGAAACCACCGAGGTCGAGGTCAACTTCCGTGACACGCGCGGCAATACGACGGTCGAGGTTACCCATCGCGGCTGGTCCAGCCTGCTGCACGATCACCCCGTGCGCCACGGCCTGCACGGTGCCGCTTTCGCGCGGATGATCGGGTTGTGGTGGGGCGACCAGATGAGTTCGCTCAGGCAATTGGGAGACGGCGAAGCTGACAGCGCCCGACGTGTCTGATTGCCGTCGAACGGCACGGGCTACTCGGCCCTATACGAGCACCCCATCAGGCCGCCGATTGCAGCGAGCGGGAAGACCCGCTTTGGCGCCGCGCCGGTCTGCTCGCCTCCGCCCGGGCGCCAGTCTTCCAGGTTTCGAACTTGAAGGCCCGTGCGCAGCGGGTACAACTCCAGACGGCGAAGTCCGCGTGCGTCACCGTGGGCGCCGTTTCGAAATCGTGATCGCAGTCGGCATCACCGGCGCTCGCACGCACCGAATGCGGACAGTACAGCGCGCAGTCGAGGCGAATCTTGCGTGGCCGTCTCGGCCGTTGCTCGGGGGTCGTGCGGGTCGGATCCAACATGGGCGCCTCCGTGATCTGGTCACGCATGGCCGGCGCATCGCTCCGCAGAGGTCAAGAACGCCACGATCCCGCCGGTGCGTCGCGCCCGTCGCGGGCGCAGCGAGTTCACGCATCCTGATCTCAATATGCCCTCGCGTGAACGCGCGATCAAGTGGGACTTTTACCCTTTCAGCTCGCTCGGTCCTCTTGGTGAGACAGACGGAATCAAGCTGGGCGGCAAGGCCGGCAATCCCGCGAAGCTCTTGCGCGACCGACCGCTGCGCGGACCCGCCTCAGCGCCGGCGCATCGCGCCGGCGACCCAAGCGCCACAGGCCTCGCCCACTTCGGCAAGAATCTCCTCGTCGGTACGGCCTGACGACTTCAAGACGTGAAAGCTGTGATCGGCCCCGTCCAACCAGTGCATTGTCCAACGCTTGGACAGGCGATCGATGGTTTGCTGCATCAGGTCGCGCCGACACAGAGTGTCGCGCGTGCCGTTCAAGCAGAGCACCGGAACCTCGATGCGTTCGAGATGCGCGTCGCGCAGCTTCTGTGGCTGGCCGGCCGGATGGAGCGGATAGGCCAGCAGCAGCAGGCCATCGCAGGGATAGGACTCGGCTGCGAGCATCGAGGCAACCCGCCCGCCCATCGACCGTCCACCGAGAATCAGGACGTCCGGCTTTGCGGTGCGGCGCACATGCTCCGCGACGGCGACGTAACACTGCTTGAGGCGGGGCATCGGGTCCGGCGCGTTCGACCCATTCTCGCGGTAGAGAAAATTGAACCGGACGACCTGCAATCCACGGCGGCGCATCTGTTCGCTTGCGGCGAGCATGCCCCGATCGCTCATGTGGCCGCCGGCGCCGTGCGCACAGATGAACAGCGCGCCGGGCCCGGCGGCCGGGCCAGCCTCGAAGATGGCGGAGGTCTGCCGGTCGGGGTCGACTTTGATGCGCCACTGCGCTGCAAGATCGCTCAAGCCCGCCGCCTCCGCCTGCGCTGATCCGCGCGGGCGGACAAGCCTGCCTGCGCGCTTGAATCCGCCGCAGGTTACCCGATCACGCCCGGGTGGGGCTGATCGTGGCGGCGGCGGTCGTGGTCTTGACCGCCGCATTGACCGGCTGGACGTCGAACGCGACCGAGATGGCCATGGCAACGATCAGTGCCAGGATTGAGCAGGTGGTCACGCCGGCGGCACTGAAGCGGGGCGATTGGTCGTAGCGCTTGTTCATGGTGCCTCCCAGGTTTCGAGATCCGATTCGGGGGTGCACAGCGGGTTGGATCGGACCGCCGCACCCTGAAAGACACGGTGCGGCGCAGCTTTCCGACACTCGGGGCGCGTACGGGCGGGAACGGATGCGACGGCTCCGCTTGCACATTCGGACCGCCCAGAGTCCAATGAGGGCGCGGTTGAAGCCGGTCGGGCAGGTTCTGCGGAGCAGCCTAAATCACCCGGATCACGCAACTCCTCAAAGGGATGCACGCGGGCGACGCCGGAGCGCGCGACGCGCTGTTTGCGGCCGCCTACGAGGAATTGCGCCGGCTTGCGCGGGCCCGGCTCAGGGGCGGGGGCCGCAACACCGTGCTGGACACGACCTCGCTGGTGGCCGAGTGCTACTTGCGATTCGTGGGGGCCGGCGAGCTGCGGGCCGAGGAGCGGCGAGCGTTTTTTTCCTACGCCTCGAAAGTGATGCGTTCGGTGATCCTGAACAGCGTGCGGGAGCGGCGGGCTGCGCGGCGGGGCGGGGATGTGCCTGAGCTGACGCTGTCGACCGAGTTGGCCGCCAACCTGGCGGGCGATGAGGCGACAATTCTGAAGGTTCACGAAGCATTGGAGGTGCTGGAGCAGGCCGATGCGCGATTGGCGCAGGTGGCGCAGATGCGTTACTTCGGGGGCTACAGCGATCGGGAGATCGCCGAGACGCTCGGGGTGACGGAGCGCACGGTCCAGCGGGACTGGGAGAAGGCGCGAGCGATCCTGGCCGCGGCGTTGAAGTAGCGCTGTCGGCTTTGGAGGGGTGATCTCGTCTGGTTGGCGAGGCGGGAACTGCGGGAGGGCGCAGGATGCTTTCGGCCGCTCGGATGGCGCAGATGTGCCGGTTGCTGGACGAGGCGCTGGAGCTGGATCCGGCGGGTCGGCGGCGCTGGCTCGAAGCGCTGGGTCCGCAGGACAAGGATCTGGAGGCGGCGCTGCGGCAGGCGCTGCTGCCGCCGGACGCCCAGGCCACGGCCTCCGATGGGCTCGCCTCGCTGCCCAGCCTCGGCGGCACCGACCGCAAGATCGAGTACGGAAGCGGCTTGCAGGCGAGCCAACGCGTTGGACCGTACCTGCTCGTGCGGCAGCTGGGCCAAGGCGGTATGGCCGAGGTGTGGCTGGCGCAGCGCGCCGACGGGGCGTTCAAGCGCGAAGTGGCGCTGAAACTGCCCATGCTGTACCGCCTGCGCAAGGACCTGGACGAGCCGGTTTGCCCGGGAGCGCGACATACTGGCCGCGCTGGAGCACCCCAACATCGCGCGGCTGTACGACGCCGGGGTCAGCGCCGAAGGCTTGCCGTACCTGGCGATGGAATACGTCGCCGGCCAGCCACTGACCGACTGGTGCGATGCACACCAGTTGGGCATTCGCGAGCGCCTGAGGCTCTTCCTGCAGGTGCTCGACGCGCTGCAGTATGCGCACGGGCAGCAGGTCATTCACCGGGACATCAAGCCGTCGAACATCCTGGTAACCGATACCGGCCAGGTGCGCCTGCTGGATTTCGGGGTGGCCAAGCTGCTGGCTCAGGAAGAGCAACAGACCGAGCTCACCGAGCTGTACGGCCGGGCCTTGACGCCGGAGTACGCGAGCCCGGAGCTCGTTCGGGGCGATGCGATCGGCGCGGCCACCGACGTCTATTCGGTAGGCGTGGTGCTGTACGAGCTGCTGTCGGGCAGCCGCCCGTATCGCCTCAAGCCGAGCGCATCGGCCTCGGCGATGCTGGAGGCGATCGACACCGCCCGCGTGGAGCGGCCCAGCACTAAGCTCGGTCCGGAAGCCGGCGACGTGCGAGGCACCACGCCGCAGAAGCTGGGTCGGCGCCTCCGGGGCGACCTGGACGCGATCGTCCTCAAGTCGCTGGCCAAGTCGCTGGCCGCTCGCTATGCGAGCGCCGCGGCGCTGGCCGACGACCTGCAGCGCTACCTGCGCGGCGAGCCGGTCGAGGCGCGGCCCGACCACCTCGCCTATCGCTTCGGAAAATTCGCGGGACGGCACCGCGCCGGGTTCGGCGGCGCCGCGACAGCTGCGGTGCTGATCGCCGCTGTGCTCGGGTACGCGGTGACTCGCCCTGGGGGCCCGCAGAGCGCGACCAGCAGAAGCTCCGCACCAGCGGCGAGTCCCGCACCGACAGTCGCCCCGAACGCAAACGCCGCCCC
>CAVTZO010000054.1:0-92718 GCA_963739145.1 uncultured beta proteobacterium | reverse complement strand
CAGCCTGCTGGTGCTCGGTCCCGGTCCCGAGGACGACGTCGAGGCACTGCGCAAGGCCGTCCTGACGGCATCGAGACAGAAGTCGTAACGCGCCCGACGCGATCGGGACATCGAAGCATCTTTCTTGCGAGAGGGGCTGGAAATGAAGCTGCGTTTCAAACTTCCCATGGCATTTGGCGCCGCGATGCTGCTCGTCGTAGGCGCTGCCCTGTTCGGGATCCACCGGCTGACCCGGTCGCTGGACACGTACCAGACGACCGTATCGGCCAACGTCGCGAACGAACGCGCCGTGAGCGGCGTGCTGTTCGCGTTCAAGGTTCAGGTCCAGGAGTGGAAGGATACGCTGTTGCGCGGAAAGGACCCGAAGAAGCTGGAAAAACATTGGGGTGCCTTCGAAAAGCAGGAGCGCTCGGTGGACGACCTGGTCGGCAAGCTCCAGGCCGCGTTGCCCGAGGGCGAGAGCAAGTCGCTGATCGATCAGTTCGCGCAGGCGCACGCCGCGATGGGCGCGGGCTATCGCAAAGGTTTCGAAGCATTCAAGGCGGCCAATTTCGAACCGGCGGCCGGGGATGCCGCGGTGGCCGGCGTGGACCGTGAGCCGGCCAGGCTCCTGACCGACGCAGGCAACAGGATCGCGGCCGAAAGCGCAGCCATCTCTGCCAAGGCCGCTGTCGACGCGAGCCGCGCCGTGCTCGTCAGCCTGGCCCTGATGGGGGCGGTTTTCGGGGTCGGCATGGGCGGAGGCGTCGCGTTCAGCCGCTCGATCACCCGTCCGCTCGGCCGCGCCGGCGATTCCGCTCGCGCCGTGGCAGGCGGCGACCTGGCAGTGCAGATCGACGTTCGTGGCCGGGACGAAGTGTCCGAGCTGATGCGTGCCCTTCGCGGCATGCAGGGCAGCTTGTCCGGCATCGTCACCGAGGTCCGCCAGAACGCCGAAAGCGTGGCCACCGCATCCGCCCAGATCGCCATGGGCAACCTGGACCTGAGTTCGCGCACCGAGGAGCAGGCCAGCGCCCTGCAGCAGACAGCCGCGTCGATGGAGCAACTGAGCTCCGCCGTGCACCGCAACGCCGACAACGCCCAACAGGCCAATCAACTGGCCAGGGATGCCAGCGCGGTAGCCGTCAAGGGCAACGAGGTCGTGGGCCAGGTGGTCGACACCATGCAAGGCATCAACGACAGCTCGAAAAGAATCGTCGACATCATCGGCGTGATCGACAGCATCGCCTTCCAGACCAACATCCTGGCGCTCAATGCCGCGGTCGAGGCGGCCCGTGCCGGCGAACAGGGCCGCGGATTTGCGGTGGTTGCCAGCGAGGTGCGCACGCTAGCGATACGCAGCGCCGACGCGGCCAGGCAGATCAAGACGCTGATCGACGCCAGCGTCGAGCGCGTGGAGCTGGGCAGCACGCTGGTGGCGCAGGCCGGCACGACCATGACCGAGGTTGTCTCGTCGATTCGACGCGTGACCGAGATCATGAGCGAGATCAGCGCGGCCAGTTCCGAGCAAAGCGCGGGCGTGGCGCAGATCGGCGAGGCGGTAGCGCAGATGGACCAGACCACGCAGCAGAACGCCGCACTGGTCGAGCAGAGCGCCGCCGCGGCCGACAGCCTGAAGGAGCAGGCTCAGCGGCTGGTGCAGGCGGTTGCGGTGTTCAACCTCGCCGACGCCAGGCGCACCGACGCTCAGAATGCGGCGCCCGCCGATTGGAACAGGCCCGGGTCGCCGGGCCAGGACCCGGATCCGCACGACCGCGCAATCCACGCACCAATCCGAGGCCACGTCCTTCGTCGCGGCGGCCTGAGCCAATCGCACTGCGCAGATTCCCGTCGGGGCACCGTTCGAAATGGCCGAGGTGACCCCATGAACGTGACGTGGTCAGCTGGGGACGGCCTGCCGCCGACCGAGCCGACTGATCGACGTCAAGTTTTTGCTTCGCCTTTCTTGGTAGCTTACTCGGGCGAAATGTTCGATCGCGCGGCAACCGATCGCCTTACGATAGAGCAAGCGCGGATCATCGCTCAACGCGAAGCAGCTGATCGACTCGGAGTCCTATCAGCACGCAATCGAGGCAGAGCGGATCGGCCGCCTGGAACCGGGTTTGTACGTCGTGGTCTGGCCTTGCCCGCAAGCAAGTTCGCGCTACGACGCGAGGGCCGAGTATATTCGCCCGTTCGCGACGCGGCATCTGGCCGAGCAGGCCCATGTCCTGATTGGAGCCGGTGTCCCGATTCCGGGCGCCGCCATCGGCGCTGCGCCCTGAACCGAACCACTTCGAGGACGGCAGTGCCCGACGAATCGATCCGAAATGCGGTCGACACTCAGATTGCATCTCGCCACACTCTGTCAGCAGACGGACATTTGATGCCCGCGGCCCGGTAGACGTCGATTTCCAGCCTTCCCGCCTGACGGGGATTTGACATGAGAATCGGCTTGCAGACCTGGGGCAGCGAGGGGGACGTTCAGCCTTTCATCGCCTTGGCTGCCGGGCTCGCCCGCGCGAAGCACGAGGTCACGCTGATGGTTACCGACGTCGGTGGTCGGGACCATGGTGCGATGGCGCAAAGGCTGGGGTTCTCTCTGGAGTCCATCGGAAGCCGGGAGCTGCCCTCCCCCCGAAAAATCCATGGCAGCTTTGCGCGAGCTGTTTTCCACAGGCAATCTCGTACGGCAAACCAGGACGATCCTGAATCAGTGGTTCGACCCGGTTGCACCGGCCATGTTTGAAGCCTCGCAGGCCCTTTGCAGGTCGAACGATCTGGTCGTGGGCCACATGGTGCTGGATCCGCTGCGTGTGGCTGCGGAACTGGTCGGCCTTCCAAGGGTAACCATTTCGCCGGCCGCCTATGCAATCCCTTCGGCATTCACCCGCCCCTACGGCGCGCCCGATCTGGGCCGATGGGCAAACCCTGTGTGGTGGAAGCTCGCTCGATCGGTGTTGAATCGGATCTGCCTGCCCAGGGTCAACGCCTTGCGCGCTCGGCAGGGCCTCGCACCGGATCACGACGTCGTTACCCAGTCGTGGACGTCACAGTGGCTCAATCTCGTGGCGGTCAGTCCGGTGCTGTGCGAGCGTCCGGCGGATTGGGGCGCCCATAACCAGGTCTGTGGTTTCCTGAACCTACCGCCCGGGCAGCATCTGGAGCAGATCCCGCCCGGCCTGGAGGAGTTCCTGCGGGCTGGTGAACCTCCGGTCTATTTCACATTCGGCAGCATGATGCCTCCGGATCTGGACTACCTGCGGGAGGTTGCGCGGATCTGGTTCTCGGCCGTGCGTCGCGTGGGATGTCGCGCGGTGTTCCAGCTGCCCTGGGACGATCTTTGCGCCTTCGAGCAGGATGAACGAGTCTTCAAGGTGCAACGATCACCACACGGGGCGGCATTTCCAAGGTGCGCCATGGTTGTCCACCATGGCGGTGCCGGGACCACGCAATCGAGTCTCCTTGCAGGTCGGCCTGCGGTGGTCGTCGCGCATGTCGGCGACCAGCTCTATTGGGGTTCGGAACTGCGAAAGCGGGGTGTCGCGGGTCGGGTGCTCGAACGCCGCAACCTCTCGGCTCCGGAGCTGGCCAGATCGATCGCGCAGGTCCGCAGCTCCCCGCAGATGGCCGCGCGCGCCGCTGTGCTGGGGCGCGCAATGGCAGCGGAAGACGGGGTCGAGGTCGCGGTTGGAGCCATCGAGGCAAGAATGGCAAGGCATCGATCGGCGGCGAGCGCGTTACCATCACATCATGCGAATCGATTCGCCGCACCGCAACCCAGGGCGGAGCAGACAAAGTGAGTAACGGTCCATCCAGCCGTCCTCGCATCGTCCCCGATGCGCCACGGCCGCGCCGGCGGCTGGCGCGGGTCTTCCTGTTCGCGATCCTGGCCGTCGCCGTGCTCGGCGGCCGCGCAGCCGTGTCGTACTACGTCAACGCCGTCTGGTTCGAGTCGCTGGGTTACGGCGCCGTGTTCTGGACGAGGGTAGTCATCCAGGCCGCCACCTTCGGCGCGTTCGCCCTGGTCACGTTCCTGGTGCTCTATGGCGTGGCGTTGGCGCTGAAGCCCGCGCGCGTGGCCGAAATGATCGGCGCGTCGATCCTCATCAATGGACAGCGAGTGAAGCTGCCGTTCGACACCGCCATAAGGGCGGTCGTGCTCGGGCTGAGCCTCGCAGTGGCCGCCGCGAGCGGCGCCAGCATGACGGCTCGCTGGGCGACGCTGGCCCTGTATTGGTACGCGCCGGCCGGCGCAGCTCAGCCCGACCCCATCTTCGGCCGGCCCTTGAACTTTTACCTGTTCATCCTGCCGGCCTGGCAACTGATATCCGGCTGGCTGTTGACGCTGGCCGCTGTCGCCACGGCGATCGCCGCTGTGTTCATCGTCTTTGCCGGCGGCACCCGGGTCCTGTCGCAGGGCCGCATTAGCGCTGCGCAGACGCCCCTGTGGCGCGGGTTGTCGATCTGTCTGGGCGCCTTGCTGCTGGCCCTGGCCGCGCGCGTGTACCTGGGACGGTTTGAGCAGCTGTTCCAGGAGGGCACGGTATTCACCGGCGTGACGTACACCGACGCTCACGTCACCCTCACCGGCACGCTGCTGGTGTGCATTGCGCTGCTGCTGGGCGCGGCCGTGGCGGGCGTCGGGGCCATCCGGGCGCCCGGCCCGCGATGGCTCGCGGCGAGCGTCGCTCCGGCCCTTGCCTGTTACGTCCTGGTCGGCGCGGCGGGCTGGTACGTCGCCAGCTTCATCGTGAAGCCGAACCAGCTGGTACGCGAGCGTCCGTTCATTGCGCATAACATCGAGATGACAAGGCGCGCGTATGCGCTCGATCGCATAGAGCCGCACGCGTTTCCCGCGGAAACGGGGATCGAGGCGGTCGAAGCGGGCAAGAATCAGACCACGCTCGAGAATATCCGTCTGTGGGATGCGCGCGCCCTGCAGGACACGTTGCGGCAGATTCAGGAGATTCGCACCTACTACGATTTTCCCGACATCGACATCGACCGATACGAGGTCAACGGCGCGGTGCGCCAGATGATGCTCGCGACGCGCGAGCTGAACGTCGACAAGCTGCCGGCAAGCAGTCGCAACTGGATCAACGAAAAACTCATCTACACGCACGGGTACGGCGTGACGATGAATCGCGTCAACGGCTTCACCCCGGAAGGTCTGCCGTCCCTGGTGTTAAGCAACATGCCGATCCAGAGCACGATCCCGGGCCTCACGGTAACCCGCCCGGAGATCTACTTCGGCGAGCTGACCAATACCGACGTCTACGTCAGGACCGGTCAGAAGGAATTCGACTATCCGCAGGGCGACGCAAACAGCCTGACGTCGTACGAAGGCGATGGCGGCATCCGGCTCGGCGGGCTCCTGCGCCGCACGCTGATCGCGTTCGATCGCGGCGATGTCGCCAAGGTGCCTTTCAGCGACGACATTACCTCGGAGAGTCGATTGCTGATGCGTCGCGACGTGCGCGAACGCGTCCAGGAGCTCGCGCCGTTCCTTGCCTTCGACCAGGATCCGTACATCGTCGTCGGCGAGGACGGCCGCCTGTATTGGCTGATGGACGCCTTCACAACGGCCGACACCTACCCGTATGCACGACGCTACCGGTTCGGTTATGAGCGAATCAACTACATCCGAAACAGCGTAAAGGTACGGATCGACGCTTATACCGGCGCAACGACGTTCTACGTGTTCGACGCGCAGGATCCCATCATCGCCGCCTATCGGGCTGTCTTTCCCGCCCTGTTCGCAGACGCATCGGCAATGGATCCCGCCTTGCGCAAGCATGTGCGCTATCCCGAACTGATGCTGCGGATACAGGCCGCCGTCTACGGTCTGTACCACATGAGCAATCCCGACGTGTTTTACAACCGCGAAGATCTCTGGACCGTCGCCACGGAGGTCGGGTCGACGGAGCAACGCCCGCAGGTTATGGAACCGAACTTCGTGCTGATGACGCTGCCCGGCGAACGCACGACCGAGTTCATCGAGATCCTGCCCTTCACGCCGGCCAATCGCAACAACCTGATCGGGTGGATTGCCGGCCGCAGCGACGGCGAACACTATGGTCAGGCGGTCGTCTACGATTTTCCAAAGACCAAGCTGATCGACGGACCGCTGCAGATCGAAGCGCGCATCGATCAGGACGCACAGCTGTCGGGACAGTTGACGCTGTGGAACCAGCAGGGCTCGCACGTGCGTCGCGGCAGCCTGATCGTCATACCCATAGGCCGCGCCCTGCTCTATGCGGAGCCCATTTACCTGCAAGCCGAGCACAGCCCGATGCCGGAGCTGCGACTGGTCGTTTTGGCCGTGCAGGATCGCCTCGCTTACGGGCCGACGTTCGAATCGGCGATGGCTGCGCTGTTCGGTGGAGCCGGTTCCTCGGTCAGCGCTCAGGCCTCGGCCGCTCCGACCGCATCGCCCGCGGCAGGCCAGGCGCGCGCAGGCCCGGAGGACGTCAACGCGCTGATCGCCGGCGCGGCACGGGACCTGTCCGACTATCAGCAGCTCACGGCGGCGGGCAAGCTGGGCGACGCCGGACAGAAACTGGAGGCGCTCAAGCGCAAGCTGGAGGCGCTGCAGAGTCATCGCCAGCCCTAGCGGCGTGAAGGGGCCGGCACCGCTTCGACATCCCCCTCAGCGGCGCCGGTTCGGGTCATCGCCACACGCTGGTAAATTTCCCGGCGCGGCAATCCAGGTATCGGGGGCACGTACGATGCGTCGCGTCGATCGCAGATCGTTTCTTCGGCTAACGGGCAGCGCGTCTCTTGGCACTGCGGCGATGTCGTCGTTTCCCGCCGCGGTCGCTGGAAATGAAGTCGGAGGCGCCGTTGCGCCGCAGGAGCCGGCATCGTGGGCCGGCCGCGCGACGACCGGCGTAACCGCCCGTCTTTCCCAATACGTCGTTGCTGCGAAATACGAGGATCTGCCCGCATCCGTACGCAAGGAAGCGCTTCGAACCTTCTTCAACTACGTCGGCGGCGCGATCGGCGGATCGAACGAAGAGACGGTCGAAATCGCGGTGGCTGCGCTGGGACCGTTCTGCGGACCGCCCCAAGCCGGAATTTTCGGCCGGCGCGAAAGGTTCGATCCGATGAACGCGGCATTCGTCAATGGCGTGAGCAGCCATGTCCACGACTATGACGACACGCACCTGAAGACAATCATCCATCCGGGAAGTCCCGTCATCTCCGCTGCGATGGCGGTGGCGGAATACCGCCCGCTGAGCGGGAAGGAATTTCTGAATGCCTTCGTCATCGGAATCGAGGTCGCGCTGCGGCTGGGCAATTCGGTCTACCCGGATCACTACGATCGCGGCTGGCATATCACCGGGACCTGCGGGGTTCTCGGCGCCGCGGCGGCCGCAGGGAAGATCCTGAGCCTTTCGCAACAGCAGATGATCTGGGCCCTTGGTCTGGCGGCTTCGACGCCCGTCGGCCTGAGGGAATCGTTTGGCTCGATGACCAAGAGCTTCAATCCCGGCAAGGCAGCCAGCGACGGAATCTTCGCAGCGCTGCTGGCCGCAAGGAACTTCACGAGTTCCGACGGGATGATCGAGGCCAGACGCGGGTGGGCGAATACCCTCTCGACCAAGCAGGACTACAGCGAGATCACCGACGAGCTGGGAGTTCGATTCGAAAGCGCGCTCAACACCTACAAGCCGTTTGCGTGCGGAATCGTTCTTCACCCGGCAATCGATGCAGCCATACAGTTGCGAAACGCCAATGACCTGAAGGCGGACCGGATTTCCGGCGTCGAGCTGCGCGTGCACCCGCTCGTGCTCGAACTCACGGGGAAAAAGACGCCGATGACGGGACTCGAAGGCAAGTTCAGCGTTTATCACGCGGTTGCGGTCGCTCTGATCCAGGGCATGGCGGGGCCCAGGCAATTCACGGACCGCGTCGTGCAGGACCCTGCGGTGGTTGCGCTGCGCGGCAAGGTCATCGCGACGGCGGACCCGGGAATCAAAGCAGATCAGGTCGATATGACGATCGCCCTGAACGACGGCCGCAAACTGCACAAGTTCATCGAGCACGCCGTCGGAAGCGTCGATGTGCCGATGACCGACCAGGCCCTGGAATCGAAGTTTGCCGATCTGGCCGACGGCATCCTGCCGCAGGCGCGGACGCGCCGGCTGATCGAGGCCTGCTGGAACCTTGAAGGGCTTGCCGACGCCGCCGACGTCATGCGTCTGGCTGCGCGGACCTAGCGGTCGGGTGATCGACCGGCCGTCGCGGCGTTGCCTCAGCGGGACGCCAGGGCCGGTTCTCGTTGTTTTGAGAGCTCTTCGTTAAATGCGAACTGGGTATTGGTCTCTGAGACGCCGTTTGGGATTATTGGTAACAGCCGCTCGCTCATCTGTCGAAATTGGCGGCAGACACTCTGCAGCGTGAGCCTGTCATCGTATGTCTGCACCGCCGTCATCAGCGATGGGGCGATGACCGTCACGCAGCGCCGGATGACCGACAGGGCTGGCGCGGCGGCGCGGCCGTGGTGCAGGTCTGCCAGGCAACGGACAACGGTGCGCTCGAAAATGCGAAGCTCACACCGCAATTCCGGATAACGGGTCGCGACCTGGCTGCAGCTCAGCAGCGCCGCCTCGTCGGACAGGCTGCGCATCGTGGCCAACAGGGCGCGCTGCTCCTTTGTCCGGATCTGGCGCCTGCGCTGCGCGTGCCATTGCGCGAAAAGGGCGGTCAGCGCAATCAGCAGCACTGATTCGCGGGCGGCCAGGTTAGCCATCAGGGAACCGACCAGGGACACGATCGCGGCGACTGCTGTCACTAAAGCGTGAATCTTCATGGGCTGGGTTTCTGGTACCGGCTGTGTCGTTCGCGATGCAAATGGTGACTGAACGACGCCGGCAAGCGCATCGCCCGTTTCGGCTGCGCGGCTGCCAGTCTGGCCTCGAGAAGGTGAGCCGGGTCGCTGATAGAAAACCCGTGTGCGTGACAGGGTATGACCACATGCCGTAGGGGTTGACTTGCATGCAGGCGCCTCTCGGGATGAGTGATTCACCGAGTTGGCGCGCTCGTCCGACAAACGACAGATCAGGACGCCGGGTTCTCCAAGCTAGCGGGCCGGGGGCTCGTCCGCGGCCCACCCGCCGCCCAGCGCGCCCACCAGCCGTACCGTAGCGAGCAGCCCCTCGGTCCGGCTCCGTATCAGTTTGCGTTCGGCCGCCAGCGCCTCGCACTCGACCGACGTGACATCGACATAGTTGCTTTCGCCTTCGTCGTAGCGCGATTTCGCCGCCCGCACCAACCGCTGGGCGGCGGCGAGCGTGTCGGCCTGTACCTGCATCTGGTCCTGCGACGCCTTGATCTCGGTAAGAGCGTCATCGACTTCGCGCAAGGCGATCAGCAGCTTGCTCCGGTGCAGGTCGACCGCCTCGCGATACTGCGCCCGCGCCAGATCAAGGTTGGCCCGATTCCGGCCGCCATCGAAGATCGGCAAAGACAGCGCCAATGGCCCGATGGAAAATTGGCGGGAATCGGACCGCAGGACCTCTTTCAATTGCGACGAGGCAAAGCCGAAATCTCCGGTGAGTCCGATCGTCGGGTAAAAAGCCGTCTCGGCAATCTGCTCCTGCGCCAGAAGCCCGCGGATGCTCTGGCTCGATTCGGCCAGATCCGGGCGCCGGGCCAGGATGATCGCCGGCAATCCAGGAGTGATCGCCGGAATCGCGGGCAGGTTATAAAGCGGATCGTCCGGTACCGCGAATTCCCTGAGGGGCTTCACCGCCAGCGTTCCCAGCTCCTGCTCGGCCAAGGTGCGCTTCTTGCGCGCTTCGGCGATATCGGCTTCGACATTGCCCAGTTCGACCTGGGCACGCGCCAGGCCCCGCTCGTCGCCCAGACCGGCGTCCAGGCGTTGAGCCAGCAGCCCGACTGCTTCAGTGCGCTGTGCGCGGATCCCGGTCAGCAGAGCCACATCGGCATTGGCGTCCCGGAATTGCCAGTAGGCCACCGCGACCTCGGTCGCGAGCACGAGTTCGGCACTGCGGGCGACGGCCTGCGCCATTCCGACCCGGGCCTGGGCCGCTTCGACGGCGTGCGCCACGCGCCGCCACAGATCGAGCTGCCAGGACGTGTTGGCGCCCACAGAGAACTCATTGCCGCTGATCGTGCGTCCGCCCAGCAGCTGGCCCAACGGCGTGGTGACCGAGCTATGGCTGTTCTTCGCTGCGGCTTCGGCTCCGACGTACGGCAGCCGATCCGTCGCCGCCACCTGCAGCTGCGCACGCGCCTCGGCCACTCGCATCAGGGCGATGTCGCTATACGGGTTGTCCCGCAGCGTGGTCTCGATCAGCTCGGACAGGGCCGGGTCGTTATACACAAGCCACCATTTCTGCGGCAGATTGTTGTCCGCCTCCGGCCCGGCGTTCCTGTACTGCGGCGGAGTGACTGCGCCAGGCGACGGCGCGAAAGGGGGGCCTGCGGCACAACCGGCCAGCAATCCGGCAAGGCCGGCCAGCAGCACAAATGGCCTTCCCGTGGCGGGTCTCATCCGTGCGGACCCGGCATTCATTTCTCGCCCGCGAACACGCGATCCGCCAGCCATATCAGGCCGATCGAAACGAACAGCACGCAGCCCAGAACGAAGAAGCAATCGTCGTATGCCATCACGAAAGCCTCGCGCCGGACCAGCACGCCGACGGTGGCCATGGCCTGGTGGGTGGCCCGGGAAAGATCGCCGTCCCACGCCAGGTAGGCGCCCGTCAGGTGTTCGATGCGGTCGCGTGCCGCAGCGGAGAACGGCGAAACGGCATCGCCGATCCGCGCGGAATGCAGATGCTCGCGCGTCGTGATCACGGTCGCCAGGATGGCGGTGCCGACCGCGCCGCCCAGAACGCGCGACATGTTGTACAGGCTGGAGGCTGAAGACAGGCTCCCCAGCGCGACCCGATGGATCGCGAAATTCGAGAGAGTCAGCACGACCAGCGGCTGCCCCAGCGCGCGAAAGACCTGGGAAACCACCAGTTGGTCGCCCGCCGTATCGGCGCTCATCGACGAATTCATGAAGCAGGACACCGAGAACAGCAGCAGCCCGAGTGAACATAGGATCCGGTTATCGATGGTCCTGGCGAATTTCGCGCTCAGCGGCGTGATCAGGATCTGAGGCAGACCCATCCACATGATGACCTCGCCGATCTGGCGGGGGCTATAGCCTGCGATCCGTGCCAGAAATTGCGGCAGGACGAAGGTCGAGCCATACAGACCCATCCCCGCTGCCGCCCCAACCAGCGAAGACACGCCGAAGTTTCGCCGCCCGAAAAGGCGCAGATTGATGAACGGTCGCCGGCGCAGTAGCAGGATGCCGATCCAGGCACCGATCCCGATCACGGCCAGCAGACATACCAGGCGGATCAGATCGGATTCGAACCAGTCTTCGCGATCGCCCTGCTCCAGAAATACGATCAGCGAGCCCAGTCCGATCGTCATGGAGCCGATCGCCAGCCAATCCGCCTTCGGCAGCAGGAACAGCTTCTTGGGCTCGACATCCAGGCCATAGGCAACGCCGCCGAGCATCAGCACGCCGGGGGCCCAGTTGATGAAAAAGATCGACGGCCAGCCATAGGCGTCGTTCAGGATGCCGCCGAGCGTAGGTCCCAGAGTCGGCGCCAGCGTGCTGGACAGCATCACCCAGGCGAGGCCGACCGTACGCTTGGACGGCGGCAACCGGGTGATCAGCAACGTCATCGCGGTCGGAATCAGGGCGCCCCCCGACAGGCCCTGCAGGGTGCGAAAAATGATCATCGAGGGCAGGTTCCACGCGTAACCGCACAGGGTCGAAAACAGCAGGAACAGCAGCGTGTTGCCGAGGATGTAGGCGCGCATGCCGAAGACCGAGAGAAAAAAGGTCGTCAGCGGGATCATCACCACCTCGGCCGCCAGATAGGTCGTGCTCAGCCAGGACCCCTCCTCCAGCGAGGCGGACAGCGATCCCAGAATCTGCGGCAGAGAGGCATTGGTGATCTGGGTGTCCAGTACGGCCATGAACACACCCAGAATGGCCGCCGACATGGCGATCCAGGTGCGCGCGGGCACATGGTCCGCCGGGACCGCGTCGGCCGACGTCATCGCGCGGACGCCGAGGGGCCGCCTTGGCGCAGATCGATCTCGACCAGGGCGGACATGCCGGGTGCGATCCGGCTGGCCAGGGGACCCAGCGCTCCGGGATCGAATGTAATCTTGACCGGAACGCGTTGCACGATCTTTGTGAAATTGCCGGTCGCGTTGTCCGGCGGCAGCAAGGAGAATTGCGCGCCGGAAGCCGGCGAAAAACTGTCGACCCGCCCGGTCAGGTCGTGGCCGGGAAAGGCATCGATCCAGATACGGACCTTCTGGCCGGCATACAGTCCCTGCAGCTGGACCTCCTTGAAATTCGCCACGACCCAGACGCCATCGCGCACAATCGCCAGCAATTGCTGACCGGCCTGGACGTGGGCACCGATCTCGACGCTCTTCCTGCCGATCCGGCCGCTGACAGGAGCCTTGATCGCGGTGTAGCCGAGCTGCAGCTCGGCATCCCTGAGCTGGGCCGCCAGCACTTCCTTTCGAGCCAAAGTGGCGGCCCGGGCCGACTGGCTGGCCAGGATTTTCGCCCGGGCTGCCTTGAGCTGAGCTTGCTGCGATGACAGATCCGCATCGGCACTTTCGCGCGCGGCGACGGCTGCATCCAGTTCGGTCCTGGAGACGGCCTTGACCTCCTTGCCGTACAGCGCGATCTGCCGGCTGGCCTCCTGCCGGCTCCTTCCGACCTGCACCTGGGCGCGGTCCACGAGCGCGTTCGCCGATTGCACCTCGGCCCGGCCCTCTTCGATCTGCGCATCGATCTTCTTGACCTCGGCGTCGAGCTCCCGGAACTGCGCCTTGATCTGATCGACCCGCACCGAGTAATCGGCCGGATCGAGCTCGACCAGTCGATCGCCGGCCTGGACCGGCTGATTGTCGGCAACCAGGACGTTCGTCACGACCCCCGCGATACGCGGCGAGACGATGCTGATCTGACCCTCGACATAGGCATTGTCGGTCTCCTCGAAGTAATGGCTGCGCCACCACATCCGGCCGACGGTCGCCAGGGCGGCCAGCAGAACGACCGCCAGGATCACCGCAATGCGGAGCCGGGAACCCGGCGCCGTTGCGGGCGGGGGAGAAACAGGCTGGGTCGTCATGGCTCCAGGCGGTCTACTCGTTCTTGCCGTTCGCCGGGACCGGAGTGTCGAAGCGCAGGCTCCGATCGGATCTTCAAGCCGATCGGCGGCGGTCTCAACGATTCTTCAGCAAATCCTGGGTCACGTGCAGCGCGTCCTCTCCCGCTCCGAAAATCAGTCCCGACTTCAAGCTGTGCATCCAGTGAAGCCCGCAGAAATAGACGCCTGGCAGCTCGCAGACGCCCCGGTTCTGCAGCGGATAGCCCCGATCATCGAAAATGGGCAGATCGATCCAGCTGAAATCGCAGGTATATCCGGCGGCCCAGACGATCGTCGTGATTCCGCGTTCGACCAGATCCAGTTCTCGAATCTCCTCGATCCGGGCCAGCTCCCGTGGCGTCCCGTCGTCCGTGTTTTCGTCGCTGGGGCCCGGAATCTGCAGGCTCGCTGCCTCGATGTAGCCGTCCACCATCTTCATCAGCCTCTTGGAGAACTGATCGGCTTTCGAGACGGCCTGAAGAACGTCGGGCGCCAACACCAGCCTGGATCCCTGTGCGGCCACAGCCCGCCCCACCAACGTCATCCCGGTCGCCGCAAATTTCTCCAGATTCAGTGCGTGGCCACCGTTCTTGCCGCTGCAGTGCGGATTGGGTTGATAGCGCTCGGCCGGGTTGGCAGGGTCCTGGAACGTCCGGTTGTAGATGCCCATCTGGGCGAGCCACCCGCAAATGTCCTTGCCGCGGTACCGGCGAGGCTGGCGGCCGGCGCCTCCGACCGACAGATAGACAGCGCGCCCAGATTCCTGCAGATCCTCGGCAATTTGACAGCCCGACTGTCCGGACCCGACGACCAGTACGGCCCCGGGGGCAAGAGAGGCAGAGTTTCGATATTGGCTGGAATGGATCTGAACCACCGATTTCGGGATGCTGCCGGCAAATGCCGGAATCCGCTCCTTGCTGAAATATCCGGTGGTCACCACCACGTTGCGCGCTTCGTAGTCTCCAGAGGTGGTCTCGATCCAATAGGCCGAATCACCGGGCTTTCGGCCGACACGATCGGCTTTGACGCCGCACTCGACCGGAGCCTCGAAGAAGCGCGCATAGTCTTGCAGATACCGAACGACCTCGTCGCGCGACAGGAAGCCATCCGGGTCCGGGCCCCGGTACGGGAAGTCCGGCAATTGATTCATCCAGTTGGGCGTCACCAGGGTGAATGAATCCCACCGCTTCAGTTGCCAGGTGGAGCCGACGCGGTCCTGCTCGAGGACGACGTGCGGACGCTTGCCCTGCTTGAGGAAGTAGCTGACGGACAGCCCTGCCTGACCCGCGCCGATGATGATCGTATCGATCGTCTGCACTACTGAGTCCTTGTGAACTTTCCGGCCCGGACACCGACGCTGCCAGGCAGCGCGCCGCGCGCCCTGGAGCGATCAGAAAGAGGAATGAGGTTCCTTCAGGAACTCCTCCTCTTCGGGCGTGGTAGCACGCGACAGCGCGGCGTTTCGATGAGGAAAGCGACCGAACCTTTCGATGATCTCGTGATGGCGATGGGCGGCGTCGCGCACAAGACCGACGCCCACCTTCAAATCCTGGGGCGCCGTTCGATACAGTTCGTCGTACAGCACGACGCTGCGTCGCTGCACGTCGATCGCTTCACCGTGCATGAACGGCAGATAGAAGAAGTATCGCTGGATCGGTTCGAGTTCCTTGTCGAAGCCGCGGGCGATCCCCTTGCTGCAGGTTGCGAGCGCGAGGCTGTCGAAGTCGAAAGCGCGCGCGTCGTTCCGGTAGATGTGGCGGGGAAACTGATCGACGAGGATCAGGAAGGCGAGCGTGCCCCGGGCACTTTCGAGCCAGTCGTCGTACAGGCCCCGGCTTGCGCGCGCCAGGTCATCGGTAAACAGCGCGGCGATGCGGCCGTCCACCTCGCTGTCCTTGCTGTGCCACCACAGTCGCCTGCCCTGGCTCAACACCCGCACCAGTTCCTCCGCATAGCCGGGAAAGAACCAGAAACCGAACACGTCCTGCGCGCGCGATGGAATGGAGCCGTCCTGGTTCGTCGCATTCATCACAAAAGCTCCGTGCTCTGCTGCAGTCTGGCGGCCAGATGACCGCTGAGGTTGCGCCAGAAGATGCTCGCCTCAGCCGGATCCTTGATGGCATCGAGGCTGCGCACCGGGATGAAGGCAACGCGCGTGTCCTCGGTGGCCGCGATCAGCGACGCCGTACGCGGAATCTGCAGAAGGAAGCTCACTTCGCCGAAGACTTCGCCGGACTTCAGAGTTGCGACCTTCCTTTCCCCCTTGATGACATCGATGCTGCCGCTGAGGATGAACCCGATCACATGCTCCTGCGCCTTCTCCTTGACGAGCTGGTCTCCGCGCTCGCAGGTGATTTCGACGGCGTAGCGGAAGATCGAATGGATCGTCGCCTCGCTCAAGCCGCGGAAGAAATTCAGGTCGAAATCGATCTGCTCGGGCCGCGCGATGATCCTGACGTTGAGGTCCCCGGGCGCAGGGCAGCTCTGATCGAACCACGCCTTGGCGGCGGAGGCGCCAGGCACTTCGTGCGCCGCTGGAAGCACACTCGCGAAGGGGGACCGGCATGCGCGCAGATACTCCTGGTCGTAATGCAGCAGCACGATCGGAATGCGATAGCCGCCCTCCGACGAGACATAGGCTCGATCGTAGGGGCGAAATCCCATCGACATGAAGTATGGGAACAGGTACGGTTTGCAGGCTGAGATGGTGAGCAGATATCCGCCCCCGATGCCGTACTCCCAGCAACCCTGGAAAAGCCGGGACATCAACTCGCTGCCGCGTCGATCAGGCAGCGCAGCGCTTTGAAAGGAGAGCAGCGAGCGGCTGCGCAACTCGGTCGGAACGCTGCCGACCCGGTACTCCTTGACCAGCGCTTCGGACCTGCCGAGGTAATCGAGCGAAACCAGCCGGGACGTCGCGACGATGCGGTTGCTGCCGGTATCGCGGCAGTAAAGGGTCGTCAGCGACCGACGTTCAACCGCCTCGGATTCCACCCCGAGGCGCATCACGCGGCCGAACCCCTGGCGGATGACCTCCTCGCAGGCATCGACCTCGCCGGGCGTCGAAGCCAGCCCTATTTCGAGTTGCGCTTGGTCCGACAATCCGACTGCCCTTGCAGGTCTTGTTGAGCCTAAATCCCCCATCACAAAGTAACTACAACCCAGCCGGAAGTCAACAAAATCCCGATGGTCTCAGGCTCCGCATCGCTTAAGCATTCCGCACTTCGAACATCACCTGGTCTTCCGATGCTTCAGCGATCCGCTGCCCGAGGCTGATGACTCCCGATCCCCTCAGGATCAGTTGCTCCCGCTGCAAACGCACCTCATGGCCGTCCGCGAATCGAACGTAGGTTCCGTTGACGCTCCCGTCCGCCAGGACGAAGCGCCCCAGGTTGAAATCGATGCGAGCGTGCCGGCGCGATGCGAGCTTGTTGGCCACCATGACTTCGATCGAATCATCGCGGCCCAGGATGGCGGTCGGCCGCGTGGCGTCGACCACGACCTCCCGATCGCCGCAGCGCAGGATCAGTCGCTCAGGCGCCCGGCGCAGCTGCGTGAACTGGGTTTCGCGGATGCGCGTTCCGTCGTCGACCTCATCGACCGCCCAGGCTATCCGCCGCAGTTCGAGCGGCTCGTCCTTGCCTTTGATCGGCGCTCCCCGCAACGGCCACGCCGCAGGACTCAACGTCGGCCCCCCCGCGCTGCACGCGTCGGCTGCGTCCCTGCTCGCGAGGATTTCGCCAGGCAGCGCCATCTCGGTAATGCGCGCGGCGACGTTGACGGCGTCACCGAAGATGTCGCCGCTCTCCCGGATCACCGGCCCGAAATGAATGCCGATGCGAACCGACAGCGCCACGGCCGCCCCCGGGATGCCCCTGCTCAGGGTCGTCTGGATGCTGCAGGCCGCGGTCAGAGCAAGGTCAGCGCCTGGGAAGGTCGCCAGAATTTCGTCGCCGATGGTCTTGATCAGCGTGCCGCCATGACCGACCACTTCGCCTGTCATCGCCTCCAGGCATTGCGCGACCAGATCGCGCGCCGCGATGTCGCCGAGCTTGTCGTACAGGCTCGTGCTGTCGCTGATGTCGGCGAAGAGTATTGCCTGGCACTCGACCGGGTCGGGCATGACGATCATCGATCCTACACGAGGACGATCGCGCGCACCATCGTGCGCGCTCAGAAGTACAGATCCGGCCGCGGCTAACGGGCACGACCGCGTAGGGACCGTGTACCGAGACCGGTCTAGGACCCACCCCCAAAGGGTGATGGACGTCCGCCCGCACGGTGACGTATTTTTGCGTCGCAGCGATCGTCAAGAACGGAGTCATTCGCACAGGCCGTTCGATTGGAGATATCGATGATCGAAGAAATCGACCGTGATCGGCGCCGGTATTTGAGCGCCACAGTCAAAAGCGTTGCCGCCGCTGAGCTCGCCATGATCGGCGGTGCGAAGGCCGAACCTGAAACGAAACAACCGGGGAAAGTGCCCGCCATACGAGCGGGGACGAACACGTCGTTTGCATCGTTGAAGCAGATCGATGCCGGCCTCCTGAGTGTTGGATACGCTGAAGCCGGCCCCGCCGACGCTCCAGCAGTAATTCTTCTGCACGGCTGGCCCTACGATATTCACAGTTACGTCGATGTTGCCCCTTTGCTGGCATCGGCTGGCTACAGGGTGCTCGTGCCGTATGTGCGCGGCTATGGCTCGACGCGCTTTCTTTCAAGTGAAACGTTCCGCAACGGCCAGCCATCGGCGCTCGCTGTCGACACCATCGCGTTCATGGATGCGGTCGGAATCAAGGCGGCAACCCTGGCCGGTTTTGACTGGGGAGCGCGCACAGCCAACATCATGGCGGCGCTTTGGCCAGAGCGCTGCAAGGCCATGGTGTCCGTGAGCGGCTATCTGATAGGCAGCCAGGCAGCCGGCAAGGTGCCGTTGCCCCCGAAAGCTGAGCTTCAATGGTGGTACCAGTATTACTTTGCCACCGAACGCGGCCGGGCAGGCTACGAGAAGTACCGACACGACTTTGCGAAGCTTATTTGGCAGATCGCTTCGCCGAAGTGGGACTTCGATGATGCGACGTTCGATCGCAGTGCAGCGTCCTTCGACAATCCGGATCACGTCGCCATCGCGATTCACAATTATCGATGGCGCCTCGCACTGGCTGAAGGCGAGCCGAAATACGACGATCTGGAAAAGCGACTTGCCCTGGGACCGGTCATCACGGTGCCCACCATCACCCTTGAAGGTGACGCCAATGGTGCGCCGCATCCCGACGCCATTTCCTATGCCAAGAAATTCTCGGGCAAGTATTCGCACCGGATCATCGAGGGCGGCATCGGACACAATCTGCCACAGGAAGCCCCGCAGGCCTTCGCCCAAGCCGTGGTCGACGTCGACGCTTATTGATCGGCGCGCCCTGATCATGACGGCGAACCGGCTCTTGCTGGCAGCGGCACTGGCTTGCGCAATCGGGGTCCCGATTGAAACCTTGGCTCAGAGTGGAACCACGGTGCCACAGGCAGCCCCCGCACCCGTCAAATCAGGCGTCGAAGGCACGCTCCCTTCCCTGAGCGGCGCGATCGGGTGGCTCAACTCGCAGCCATTGAACGCCGAGAGCCTGCGCGGAAAAGTCGTGCTCGTCGACTTCTGGACATACACCTGCGTCAACTGGCGACGCACGCTTCCGTACGTCCGTGCCTGGGCTCAGAAATACAAGAGTCAGGGACTGGTCGTGATTGGTGTCCACACACCGGAGTTCACATTCGAGGCAGACGTCGACAACGTCCGCTGGGCTGTCAAAGACATGAGAATTGACTATCCGGTCGCGATCGACTCGGACTATGCCGTATGGCGCGCCTTCAGGAACGAATACTGGCCAGCCCTGTATTTCATCGATGCTCAGGGGCGCGTCCGGCATCACCAATTCGGCGAGGGTGATTACGATCAGTCGGAAAGGACCATTCAGCAACTACTTTCCGAAAACGGCATCGGCGCCATCAGTCAAGCACTCGTTTCAGTCGAGCCGCAGGGCGCGGAGGTCGCGGCCGATTGGGGTGCGCTGAAGAGTCCGGAAAACTATATCGGCTACGACCTCGCGCAGAACTTTGCTTCTCCCGGTGGCACGGTGGTCGACAAGCCGCACGCCTATGCCGCTCCCGCTGGATTGAAAGTCAATCATTGGGCATTTTCCGGTGATTGGACGGTGGGAAAAGAGGCCGCTCGACTGAACAACGCAAGCGGCGGGATCGTGTACCGGTTCCACGCGCGCGATCTGAACCTCGTCATGGGACCGGCGGCGCGCGCAACCCCCGTGCGGTTCCGTGTGCTCATCGATGGGCGGCCGCCGGGCGCCGCTCACGGAACCGACGTCGACGAGCAGGGTAACGGCACTGTGACCGAACAGCGGCTGTATCAGTTGATCCGGCAACCGAAACCCATTGGCGATCGCCAGTTCGAGATTGAGTTTCTCGATCCGGGCGTCGAGGCGTTCGATTTCACGTTCGGTTGAGGAAGTGCAGGCGAGGCCGCGCGCCTCAGAACTGAACAGGTCCGACCGCTCCAATCCAGCGACGCACCTTGGTCGGATCCTTTTCGTCCATGTAGAAGAAGTGGGACATCACCGGTTTCACGGTCGGCTTGCTGCCGTCGTCCGGCTTCATGGTGACTATGCCGCGGAAGATCTTGAGCGATCCGCCGTCCCAGTATTCAAGGACGTCGTGGTGGACCGTGAAACCCGTATCGATGAAGGCACGCAGGTTCTCGCGGATGGCCTCGCGTCCATGTCAATCAGCCACACCGAGGTTACCGATGGCGTCTTTGGTAAAGCAATCGAAACCTTTACCGAAGGTCTTGTCGTCAATTTCCTTCCAGAAAGCCAGTAGCCATTGCGGGGGTTCTTTCTTCGTGAATGTCATCGTGGTCATGATGTTCTCCTGTACAGTCTTCCGCCTCCAATAAGCCCAGCGCTGGCTAAGGCACCCCTTGCCGAAGCCAGCGTGCTGAGTCTGCGAAGCCAGGACCGGCAGGCGAGCGAAGTAGCGGTCGGGAAGCACGGCAATTACCGGGCCATTTCGCACCTTGACAGCATTGGCTTAATTGGTACACTTCACGTACCAACTAAATCAAGTATTTCCGGACACCATGCCAACCGCTGTGGCCAAGCAGGTAGACGCTACCACCCGGACCAGTCGTGGTCGGCTGGCCGCGATGGTGACGCGGCTTCTGGATAACTGGCACCTGTCGGCCACCGAGCAGGCCATTGTGTTGGGCCTGTCCGGAGCCAGTCGCAGCACGCTGACACGCTACCGCAAGGGCGAGCCGCTGGCCGATAGCCGCGACCTGTTGGAGCGGGCCGGACACCTGCTGGGCATCCACAAATCCCTGCGCATGCTGTTCCCCCACGACCGGGACCTGGCCTACCGCTGGATGACGCAGGTAAATAGCCGCATCGGCGCTCGTCCGGTGGACCTAGTCATCGAGCGCGGTTTCGAGGGCCTGCTGGTGCTACGGCGCTACCTGGACTTTCAGCGCGGCCGGTAGATGCATGCGGACTTGGTTGCAACCAACGTCGATTGGCACGACGACTTGGTGCGCAACATCCCCAGCATCGCCATCTCACAGCACCTGTTCGACGATCTGTCGCCAGATCCGCGCGACTGGGCAATCGCCATCGCTGCCGAGGGCGAGCAGCGCATTGCAACCGACGCGGCCCTGATCACGCGGCCATTCGATTACGGCACCGTCATCAGCTACTCGTTCGACTCCTCGCATTGGCAGGCAACGCGCTTTTCGAACGCCTTCGACTACGGCGTGTGGTACGGCTCGCCGGAGCTTGAAACCACCGTCTACGAGACCGCCTGGCACTGGTACAGATTTGTCCGCGACAGCTACCCCGCCGAAGATCGGATGATCACGACCGACCGGCGCGTGTTCAACGTGCGCTGCGATGCCCTGCTGCTGGACCTGCGCGGAAAGGAGGCCACCTATCCGGACCTGGTGAACCGAACGAGCTACGCCTTCACGCACCAGGTGGGCCGCTACGTGCACGAGCAGGGCTTGAACGGGCTGCTGGTCAGGTCGGCACGTTGCACCGGGACCGATGCGGCGATTTTCAAACCGCAGCGGCTGTCGAACGTGCGCCACCAACTGTTCCTGACCTATCACCTCAACGTGGCGCAAGACACGTTCGCGGCGCAGCGCGCGCCGGGAACCAACTGGCTCGCGTTCCCGCCCAGCACCTTGGGCTGACCTGGATCATGGTCTCCTGGGGTCTGAATGCCGCAGGCGATCCCCGAGCGGAGCAGTTCTTCGCGCGACCTGTCATCTATCTTGACCACTGGGCGGTACGTCGGTTCGCCGATAGCCCCGAACTGGGTTCGAGGCTGGTCCGGGCGTTGCAAGCACGGCGCGGCACTTGGGCCGTGTCGCTGCTGAACATCATGGAGTTCATCAGCGTGGCGGACCAGCGCCACGCCGTGGACTTCGAAGCCCTGATCGACCGCATGCTGCCCAACGTGTTCTTTATCGAGCTCCAGGCGTTCGACCTGATGGACCGCGAACGGGCACTGCTTGAAGGTGGGTCACGCAACGCGCCATACGGCGGCGTGGAACTCCTGCGTGTTTTCGCGCACAACATGCCCACCTCGCCGGTACCGTTTACAGCAGATGGGGCCCACTCTAGCGCCTGTCGCTTTCGCCAACGAAATTTAACTCCCCACGTGGCCCAGTTCTTTGGAAGTCAAAGAACCAGCCGCAGCGCCGGACATGATGTGATCTGACTCGATTTCCGGTCCGGGCGAGTTGGCAGCAAAGTCACACCTCGATGGCTCGGCTTCGATAGAGGCTCCAGGCCGCCCCTACCCCATGCCGGCCTCGCGCGTCCTGTAGCCCGCAAATTTGTGAGGTACTGCGTTTGAAAGCCTTGCTGTCTGGTGCTGCTGCCCCGACTCGAACGGGGGACCTACTGATTACGAATCAGGTCGCCTGGGTCGCTTTTTCAGAGGGGGAATAGAGAAATCTGTCCCAAACCTAGCTTCCTCTAACCCTCCGGGAACCCGCATAAAACCGTGGTTGCGCAAGTTGTTTGGGACAGGTGTTTGGGACAGATTCCGATGCGCTCTCGCTCGTGAAGGCCGCCCCCAGTCGCCCTTAGCGATTGCGTAGTGCGCTGCGACGGGCCTTCTTCTCTTGCGGGGGTTCCGCAAGGCAGAATTCGAAGGCAGCTGCCACCTCCGGGTAGTCCCTGAGCTCGGCCGTCAGCCGCGGAAGCAGGGGACGAATCGGAGCGATCATGCTTTTGGGGGCAGCCTCAAAGGCCTGGCGAAGGGCTACCGGTTCGCTCTCTGCGACCACCGCGGCAAGGACAGCGGCCTGGCGGAAGTCCTTCGCGCGCTTCGCGGCCTGCCGCTGGCTGCTTACGCTCGAATACAGCTTGTGCCACACCATTCGCGCGACCTGCGGGATTCGCACTGGAATGCACTGCCATCCGGCAAGTACGGCAGCGTCCGCCGGCGCCTCCAGCAGGTAGTCATAGAACGGCACCGCTTGCGCGGCCCATTCGAGCTCCGGAACGGGTACCGCCGCACCCAGCTCCTTGCCCGGCACAAGAAGGTCCACCCGCAAGCCTTCGATGCCGGGAAGCTTCAGGGAGGTCGCCAGCTCTGATGGCCTGAGACCAGGCACGGCGGAAAACGGCAGCCCTGTCGATTTCAAGGTCGACAAGAACGACAGACGCGCGCCGAGCGCAAGGTGGTGCTGTCGGGCGACATCGACGTCCATCGTGCGAGCGCTAACGGCCGCGGCGCCATATTCGTTGAGCCACGACATGTAGGCCAGCGTCCCAACGAGTACCAGACCCGCCTGGAATGCGCCTTCGTTGTGCAGCTCGACCAGCACCCGCGCGGTGAGCTTATCGCCGACCTGGAAGCCAAGCTTTCGAAGCGTCGGCACCTGCTCGGAGAGCCACTCGGAGAACTCGATCTGCTCCCGCATGGCCTGCAGGGCGGCATCGTCCCCGGCCTTGCCGACCAGATCTTCCCGCTGCTTCCCGGGAGGGAAGTAGTAGACGCGGTACCAGTAAGAATGCCCCGTGCCGGCACGCAGCGCGAGAGCGCCCGGGGACCCTGGCAGCAGACGGCCAGCAGCACGCGCGCGTTCGCGCACTTCGGCGTACTGCGTTTGGAAAGCCGACTGGTGCTTTCTGAAGAGCGTGGCCATCTTTACCCAACGTTTTACAGATTCATGGGGTAAGTATAGTCGACGGCAGTCGTTTACCCAACACTTCTAAAAATTGTTGGGTAATACGGATCTTTCGAGTCACTGCGGGCTCGCCCCACGAGACGAGCAGATCGTCGATCTCCCGTTTACCTGCACGCTATCCACGTTCCTACCCAGCACGCCTGCCAGCCACTGTCCTGCAAAGGGGCGCTTGCGCACCCAATCAGGACCAATGCCGCGATCAACACGGCCGCATATCTAGTGCTAGTCATCATCGGCTCCCGGTTTCTGACGAGGGCTGCGAATTAGAAATCATATGCGACCTGGAATTTCCATATGACAGAGGCCATCAATTGCTGAGGGCGGGGATTTCCGACCCAAACTTGGACTACACCTGGGAGGCGGAAGCGGAGGCGCGCCTCTACGTTGCGCGATACCCTGGGGACGGAACCGGCCATCTGTGCCTCGCCCTTGCTCTATTCAACCAGGGCAAGCGTCTCCGACGCGTTGGCCTCGACCGAGCGTGCGACTGCTCTGCCGGGCAAGCCGGTGCACGCCTGGGAACTGAAGGCCGACATTCATGTCGGTCTGGGTGATGCAGTCGGCGCAATGGAGTCCTACCGCGCCTTGCTGGGGCTCCAACGCGATCCCGAAATTCATTCGCGACTGCTGGTGGCCTTGCAGTACTGCGATATGGTCGACGAAGCCGAGATTCTCGAGGAAACGAAGCGCTGGGTCAGGGAATACGACCGAAGGGTCGTCGGTCGAAGCTGCTGGCCGCAGCTGGACTTCGAGGCGGGGCGCGTGCTCAAGGTGGGGTTCGTGTCGGGCGACTTCCGCCAGTGCTCGACGCCGCTTCTGGCGCTGCCCTTGTTCGAGCACTGGCCGGCAGACTGGACCGTCTCGCTGTACTCCAACAGCCTGCAGCACGATGCATGGACCTCGCGATTCCGCGGGACCGCGGCGCACTGGGTCGACATCTCCACGCTGGACGACGACCAGGCCGCGGCGCGGATTCTCGGCGATCGGATCGACGTCCTGGTGGACCTCAATGGCCACACGCTGGGCGGCCGCCTCGGGATCTTCCGCCGCAAGCCGGCACCGGTGCAGGTGGCGTGGCTCAACCTTGCAGGGACGACCGGGCTGCCGACCTTCGACGCGATCATCGGAGACCCCTGGCACCTGCCCCGAATGGATCAGCCACGCTACACTGAACCAATCCACCATGTGTCGGACGATCGTTACCGCTTCCTTCCGCTGGAGGGCGCTCCGGACGTTTCCGAAGGTCCGATACTCCGTAACGGGTTCGTGACGTTCGGCTGCTTCAACTCGGCGTACAAGGTTTCGCAGACCACGCTGTCGCGCTGGGCCGCGATCCTGAAGGCACTGCCCACGGCGAAGCTGATGTTGAATGCACGAGAATTCGCCTGCCCCGACACTATCGATCGATTTGCAAGAGCGTTCCAGCAGCGGGGGATCGCCCCTTCACGCATCGATTGCCGTCCCGGTTCGCCCGATCCGCTTGGCATGCTGGCCACCTACCGGGAGATCGACATCGGGCTGGATTCTTTCCCGTACTCGGGCGGACTCACGACGCTGGAGGCGCTGCACATGGGCGTGCCGGTCATCACAACGCCCGGGAAGCGCCTCGCCTCGAGCCACTCGTGCGCGCACCTGAGAACCCTGGGAATGGCCGATTGGATTGCGTATGACGACAGCTCGTACGTGGAGCTTGCAGTCCAGAAGGCGGCCGCACTTCACGACCTCTCGGACTTGCGATCGAGCCTGCGCGCGCGCTTAGGCTCCTCCGCGCTGCTTGATGGGCCAGGACTCGCGCGGGGCTTCTCCAGAATCGTCAGAGACCTCTCTCGCCCGTCGGAGGCAAGCTCACAACGATTTGACACGGGAACTCCTTAAGCATGTCTAATCGAGATATTGAAAACTCAAAGCGCCCAAAGACAGCCACGTCGAAACTGTCGCAGGCGATCAAGGGATACCAAAGAAAGCGAGTGAAGATCCCGTGATGCAATGTCCTCGCTCAATTGCGTGATTGCCTTCGCGCGCATGCGTGCCGCTTTGTTCTTGTGACTTGCCTATGCAGCGAGACCTGCAGCCAATGCTACCGTAGTGCCGCAGCACAGCGATGCGCGACATGTTTCATGCATTCGCTTGATCCGCTTCGCATGCGAGTCCGCTAGCATCGCAGTGCTTTCAAGCGGAGGCGCTGTTATGACGAACGAAGTCGACCGAGCGGTGAAACCGGCTGGGCCCATACGCGGATTGCAGACACCCGCAGCGACAGTGGGCCAACCGACGCACAACATCCCCGAGCTGGTTTCGGCGGTGTATCACGATGCGCCCGCGCCTTTGCGCACGAAGGTACTCGAGCTTTTGCTCCGACCCATCGGGCCGCTTGCCATCGTGACAATCGCCACTGGGGCATTCGCTCATCTTCTATATCGACTGAGGCTGGATGGAGTGCCCATTTCGCTTGATGACGCGGCACGCATTACCTCCGACCACGTGCTCCAATTGGCACGCTTTGTTGAGCAGTGCAGTCCCCACGCGCTGCTGCGGATCGGTTCGCTGGTAGCCGGTAATCCGATTTGCGTAGCCTCGGTGAGCGGCACGGCGCTGCTTGTCGCCCTCAGTACCTGGAGGCGACGACCCTTCCCCGTTTCTGGCGCTTGATCCGGCGGAACGGCCTTTAATCAACGGCTGATTCCGAAACTCGCCGAGCCTCGAAGCGCGAAGCAACGCTAGCTAGGGCGAACGAGGAGGCGGTTCCAAGGAGCCCTGTCTGCTCCGCCGACGGTCCACCAGATCGGTCGGCCTTCTCCCCCTCTCTGGTTGCATCATGGTAACGTATGTGTTACCATTCGCAATGCTCGACGTGCGCGAATATCTCGATCGACAGGCGAGGTAGATCATGGCGCTGACGCGCAACTTCAAGGAAAGCGTTCAGGCGCGCGTGCTGGCGGATCCCGCGTTCCGGGAGGCACTGCTTCGCGAAGGTATCGAGACGATGCTCGCCGGTGATGTCGACACGGGCAAACTGATCCTGCGCGACTACATCAAAGCGACCGTGGGCTTCGAGGAACTGGGTGCCGAAACTGGCACGTCGGCCAAGAGCCTCATTCGGATGTTCGGGGCGCGAGGCAATCCGCAGGCGCGCAATTTCTTCACGGTGCTAAGCCGACTCCAGGAGCGCGCCGGTCTTAGGCTGCGCGTCACGGCGCTCCCTCATCGGGCGAAGCCTCGCTCGGCGCGCAAGGCTACGGCGTCCAGTCGTCGGCCGAGCGCGATTCAGCGACCAGCGGTTTGACGCCTGCGTCCTGCAGCGTCGGGTTCGAAAAGCAATCGCCTTTCGGTTCGACCGCTTTCGGGACGCGTACTTCCCCCGTCGATAGTCTCGGGCCGACCCGTCGTAGACGGTCGCCTCCGAGGGAGGCGACATTCGATCACTTCGAGATCTTGCTGATAGCGATCTAATGCGCGACGACAACGCCTACCTTATCGGGTACGGCCGGACGCCGATCCGATTGTCTTTGGTGCAATATCGGCGGTCTACGTAGCAAGTTTCCAGGAACCGATCGCATGGGAAAGCAGGCCGAGGCTTCGATTGTTGGATCTGGAATATTGCGAAGCGGCACTTGGTTGGTTGCGGTGTGCGCAAGCACGGCATGCTCCACCGCAACGCCAGTGAAGCCGGATGAGCATGCCATCGAGCAGTTCGAATCGCGAGGCTACCATTCCCCTCGGCGCGAGGCCGTCCGGTCGCAAGCGATCGAGTGGAATGAGGCTGACCGCAGCTGGCACTTCGAACTGTTGCTTCCGGAGCACGCAGACGGGGCGCCACTGGTCGTTTATCTGCCTGGACTGGGTGAGGATCAACGCTCGGGCGAACGCTGGACCCGGGCCTGGGCGCAGGCTGGATATGCGGTGATGTCGATTCAGCCGCTGGCGGAAGATGAGCAGTCCTGGTCATCCGACGACGCGCGGAGCGGTAACTTTGAAGCAGTAGCACGACACGGTTTCTCGGACACGACGATGAGGCGCCGGTTGCAGGCGCTGAACGGCGCCCTTGCTCAGCTTGGTCGCCGGGCGGCAGCCGGTGACGAGCTGCTGCGTACGGTGGATCTTTCGCGCGTGGCCGTGGCCGGATTCGATCTGGGTGCGTACTCGGCCATGGTCGTCGCAGGCCAGCGCCTCGATGGGACGGATCCTCCGGTGCTTTTCTTGCCGGTGCGGGCGGTCATTGCGCTTAGTCCGTTTCCCGACGACTCGGCGGCGGGACATGGCGAGCGCTTCAGCGCGATTTCCGGCCCGATCATGAACATCACCGGTGCGCAGGATGTCGATGTGTATGGCCTGGTCGAGTCGGCCAACCTGCGCTCGGAGCCGTTCAAGCTGATGCCCCCGGGCGACAAGTACCTGGTTTCGCTGGCGGTGGGGTCACACCGGCTGATTGGAGGCGCAGATCCGTCACCCGGCGCAGCCGAGCCTTCGAAGGGCCGGTCCTCCGCAAGATCCAATCCGGGCGATGAACCGAGTCCTCGGCGCGGCCAGAAGCGCGCATCAACGCCCACGAGCAGCGGGGCCAATCCTGCTGTGGATTCGGACGACGCGTCGGCTCGCGACCCTTCCGTCCAGGTTAACGTTGCCCGTTCTGAACTGCTAACACGGCAAGCGCTGAGCTCTGCCTCGGTGCGGATCGTCACGACCGCTTTTCTCGATGCGTACCTGCGTGGCGATCCGGAGGCCCGATTCTGGCTGAACGCTCGCGCCCGTCAGTGGCTCACCCCAAATGCGAGGCTGACAATTCGTTAGAGGAGAAGGGCGATCACGAATGAAATCATTTACAGCCGCTTTACATTATCGCCGCTAGTTGCGCACGCGTCGCAAATTTCGAGACCTCAATTGATCGGTGGACCCGTCGGGCTCAGGCGACGGTGCTTATGTAGCCGCCGGTCGTGGGAGTCGCCCGCGCCGTCGTCGTGTTCGACGACGTGGAGCCGCTCGTGCCGGACTGACCATGGGTGTGGTGATGATGCCCGTGGCTGCGCCCGGATTGCATCGATTGCAGCGCCTGCTGCGCGGCGGACAGATTACCGTTCTGCAGCGCCTGGCCGATCTGCGCGAGCGGGCTGCTCGTGTTGCCGGAAGCGGCGCCCGAGGCATTGCCCGTCAGCGCGCCCAACGCCGACTGGGCCGCACTCAGGTTGTTGGACTGCAGTGCCTGGGTCAAGGCTTGAAATTGCTGCTGACGCTGTTGCCAAACGGCGGCGGAGGTCGAGCTCGATGCGCTGCCGGTAGATCCTGTGCTCGAGATGCCCATGCCCATCTTGATTTCCCTTCCGGTTCGTGTCGCGACCCGACACCGGATCCCGTTGCACGCCCTTCCCTCGGACGGTCCACGCACTTTCTTTAGGTCGGGGATGCATCGTACGCAGTAGCCACAGGACTGTGTAAACGCATCGTTCCAGTCATGTTCGGAATCGTGAACTCTGCATTTACGTTTCGTCGTTCCAGCAACGATCATCGCTCGCCTCGCATCCACACTCGAAACTCTGAAGACCGGGTAAGTAAACGCACTGCGCGTGCGGCTTCGATCCTCGCCGAAAAAAGGTCGGATCGCCCGCAGCCTTGCGCGAGCGAACCACATTGCACCGTTTATCGTCGGATCGTCGGCATGGCACGCTCCCTACCATCGGCTTCTCAATCCGGCGAAGCGCCATGGACGGAAGGTCGCCGGTAAACCAGGGGCGGATATGGGAATGGGCATCGGATCGCTGAACGCATCAGCGAACAGTCAAAGCACGGCAGCCTCGAGCTGGAGTCAGCGCCAGCAGCAATTCCAGTCGTTGACGCAGGCGCTGCAGTCCAACAACCTGAGTGGCGCCCAATCGGCCTTCGCTTCACTGATGGGCAATGTCTCCGGCACTGCAGCCAGCGCCAACAGCCCGCTCGCGCAGATCGGCCAGGCCCTGCAGAACGGTAACCTGTCCGGCGCGCAGCAGGCTTTGCAAACCATGCAATCCAGCCATAGCCATGGGCACCATCACCACGGCACCCACCAGGCCGGATCGGCGGGTTCGACGGCTCTGTCCACCACGACGACATCGCCGACCGCATCGATCGCCACCTCTACGGGCCCGGGCTCGCTGCTCAATACCACGGCCTGAGGCCGGACCTCGGCCTTGCTCGAGGGCGCCATGCTGCACCGTGGCCCGATTGCCGGGATCGCCACGCGCGGAGACCTGGTCGCGACGGCCGGCTACGACAACCAGGTCATCCTGTGGGACGTGCGGCGGCGGGAAGCGCTCGCCCGCGCCTGCCACGATCACCTGGTGAACGACTGCCGTTTCAGCGCGGACGGACGATGGCTCGTCAGCGCGAGCAGCGACTATTCGGCCCGCGTCTGGTCGGTGCCGCAGCTGCGCCTGCACGCGGTGTTGGGCGGTCACGGGGATGACGTCGACATGGCCGTGTTCGCGCCGGACGACGACAGAATCGCGACCTGCGCGCTCGATCGCTGCGTTCGCATCTTCGACCGCGACGGCCGCTGCCTGCACGAGATGCGCGGGCACACCGGCAACGTTCTTTCGCTGGCATGGACCTCGGACGCCAGCCACCTCGTCTCCTCCAGCGTCGACGGCACGATCCGCCGCTGGGATGCCCGCCGGGGCGTCGGCGTCGGCACGACCAACCTGCAGATCCGAACCGACAGCGTCGAGATCGGCGCCGACGGCGCCGTCTTTGCCGGCGATGACCGCGGGCGAATCGCGCTCATCGACGCCACAGGGCCGCGCTTCGTGCAGGCGCATCGCGCCGGCGTGAAGAAGATCGCGCTGAACGCGCAGCGGACGATTCTGGTGTCGTTGAGCTACGACCGCTCCATCGCGGTCTGGCGCATCGCCGGGCCGGAGGGATTGCAGGAAGTGTCCCGCTCCGCCCTGCCCGAGATGGTCTGGGCGCGCGCGGCCGCGGTGCTGGACGACGGCCGCGTCGCGACCGGGACCTTCGGCGCGTGCTACGCGCTGTTCGATCCGCGAAGCTTGGCGTGGGACCTGGATTCCGTGGCGGCCGGCCCCGCGATCAACGCGGTCCTTGCCGCCCATGGCCACGTCTATTCCGTCGGCGACGCCGGCGTGGTCCACGTCGACGCAATGCCGCGCGCGCGGATGGGAAGCTTGTGCAATTTTCTGGTCGCCAGCGGCGCACAGGTGCTGACCGGAGGCCAGATGGGCCGCCTGTTCGATGCCGCCACCGGCGCTGTGCTGCATCAGCATCATTCGCCGTTGAATTGCGGGGTCGCGTTCAGGCGCGGCGATACGGATTGCCTGGCCGTCGGAACGTATACCGGCGAAATCCTGGTCCTCGAGCGGGGCGGGCATGGCAGCTGGAGCCTGACGGCTTGCCTGGCCGTGTACGAAAATGCCGTCAAAGGACTGAGTTACAGCGACGGCACCCTGTTTTCGGTTTGCGCGTCTACCGATGTGGCCTGGCACGCCGTCGCCGACTGGTCGTTGATCCGACGCGTGGACAAGGCGCACGAGCGCATCGCCAACGCGTGCGGTGCCATCGGGCCAGATCGGTTCGCCAGCGTCGGACGCGATCGGACCCTGAGGCTGTGGTGCGGCGCAAACGTCGAGACCTACGCCAGCCCGCATCCAAACTCCGTCAGGTGCATCGCCGCCAGCGGCGACGGCAAGTCGCTGATGACCGGAAGCTACGGAGGAACCGTGGCCGGGTTCGACCTGGGCCGGAAACGCTGGACCCGGATGCAGCGGCCCACAGCTGCCGGCATCTCGTCTCTTGCCTGGGACGAGGCCACAGGACGGTTTCTGGCCGCCTCCTACGACGGCGCCATTTATCCGGTGAATCCATGAATGCGCCGGACGCATTGCGGCTTGGCGAGGACCGGATCGAGTCCGCGCGAGTCCCGGAGCACCCCTTGTGCCGGCTTCTGCTCGTGTCTGGCAGCCTGCGGCGCGACTCGTACAACTCGAGATTGCTGAATCACCTGGCGCAGGGGCTGAAGTCGCACTGCAGCATCGAGATCCTGGATCCGGCGCAGGCCAACCTGCCGCTGTTCGATCAGGATCTGGAAGGCGATGCGAACGTGATCGAGCGCGTGGCGGCGCTGCACCGCCGCTTCGAGACGGCGCATGGCCTGGTCGTCGCCACCCCGGAATACAACGGCATGCCGACGCCCTACCTGAAGAATGTCTTCGACTGGGTGTCGCGCCTGCCGCACGTAGATTCGCGCTTCGCGAATCCGTTTCGCGATCGGCCGTTGCTGCTGTGCAGCGCCTCGACCGGTTGGAGCGGCGGCGCCGTCGCTATACCGCATGCCCGTGCGCTGTTCGGCTATCTGGGTTGCCTGGTGATCGGCGACGCAGTCTGCGTGCCTTATGCCGAGCAGGCGTGGGCAGACGGCGCGTATCGATTCGATCCGTTCTTCGAGGCGCAGATCGATGCGGCAGCGGGCCAGCTGGTGCGGCTCGCAACCGAGTTGGCCCCGTCGCGCGCCTATCACGCGCAGATTCCATGACGTCGGCGCCCGCCCATCGCGGACGGCACTGGCCGGTCTTCGAAGCCCCGCTGTGCGGGCGGATGACCGACCGCGAGCGGCTTGGACTTCCGGAGCGCTACGTTCCCGCATGCCTGGATGCCGAGTTGATGGTCGAATATGCCAGGTTGCGCACAGCATCGCGAGATGGCCTGCTCGAATCGCTGGCCTCGCCGACTTCGACGCTTGCGGCACGGATCGCCGGCGGCAACCTGCTCGCGCTGATCGGCGACCCGCGCATCCGCGTCGATGCGCCGGCCATGGCGGATATCGAAGGCGGCAACGTTGAAATCGGCCTGGACGCCGACGAGGTCGGCGCCGTGCTCGAGCGATTCGCCGGCCTGGGTCTGGATCGAAGCTGGATCGAAAAAGAGTGCCCAAGGCACCGGGTCAGCCTGCGAAGCTTCCGGATGGCCCGCTACCCGGTCACCAACGCCGAATATCGCGAGTTCCTGCTGGATACCGGTCACGCCGAGCTGCCCGACAGCTGGCACTTCCGCCAATTTCCGCTGGAGCGCGCCAACCATCCGGTGTATACGATCAGCGCCGAATCCGCCGATGCCTATGCACGCTGGCTTTCAAGCCGCACGGGGCGGCGCTTGCGGCTGCCCACCGAGGCCGAGTGGGAGTGGGCCGCGGCCGGTCCCGAGGCACGCGAGTTTCCGTGGGGATCCCGGTTCGACCCCGACCTGGCCAACACCGCCGAAACAGGACTTTTCACCACTTCGCCCGTCGGCGCGTTCGTGGGCGGCGAGTCGCCCTGCGGCTTGTGCGACATGGCGGGCAACGTGGAGGAGTACGTGTCGGACGCGTACGCGCCCTATCCGGGCGGCGCATTCGTCGCCGACCACCTGGTGCAGATACACGGCAGATACCGCGTTGCGCGCGGCGGCAGCTTTGCGCGCTTTCGCGACCTCGCCCGCACCCGGCGGCGTCACGGGCACAACCCGAGGTCGGCGACTTACGCGATGGGCTTTCGGCTGGCCGAAAGCATCTGAATCGACGCAATCCGGTGAATCCGAATGGCCCATCTGCTGATCGTTGAACTGCCGGGCGGCAACGACACCGATATCGTGCAGACGGCGCTCGATCGCGGGGACGAGTTCACGTTTCTGACCGGGCAGATCGATCACTATCGACGGCAGCCGGCGGTCTACGCGTGGCTCGAGCGCGCGAAAGAGCGCATCGAAGTCCCGACGTTCGACCTGACCGAAGTGCAGCGGCAGGTGCTGGCGGCCGACCGACGCAGGCATATCGACGCCGTGCTGTGCCTGATCGATACGCGGATGCCGGTCGCGGCTAACATCGCGAGGCGGCTCGGGCTGCGCTTTCTGAACCCGGCCGGCGCCACTTTGATGCGCGACAAGTTCCTGGTACGGCAGCGGCTGACGGAGCGTGGGATCGCCCAGCCACCGTTCGAGCTGGCAACTTCCAATTTCGACTTGAAGACCGCGGTCGAGCGGCTGGGCTTGCCCGTGCTGATCAAGCCTGCCGATGGCTACGGATCGCAGAACATCGTCGTATTGCGCCACCCGGAAGATCTCGATCCGCTGCTCAGCCCGTTGGAGGATTTGCTGCCGTGCCATACCGATTACGGTCTCGGCGTGCGATCCAATGACCGGATGCTGGTCGAGCGCTATATGTCCGGTTCGTTGATCGGGTGCGACACGTTTACGGTGGACGGCCACCACACGCTGCTCGGCGTTCACGAAAAGCTGATGTTCGCGCCGCCGTCGTTCGCGATGCGCGGAGGCTGTTTCACGCCCAACCGCGGCGGCTTCGGCGACCTGGAGCGGTACGTCTTCTCGGTGCTGGACGCCGTGGGCTTCGATTGGGGCGCCGCGCACCTGGAACTGATGCTGACGGCAAAGGGACCACGGCTCGTCGAAATCAACCCGCGCCTGGTCGGCGCGAAGATTCCGCGGTTGGTCGGACAGGCCCTGGGCCGCTGCATCCACGACGACCTGATCGCCTTGCATGCGGGCGAACGAGTCATTGCTGGCGCGGTGCCGGCCCCGGGCCAGGTCGCCGTATTGCGCTGGATCGTCGCGGACCGACCCGGCGTACTGCAGGCGATCGATCTGCCGCCGCAAGCGGATCCGCGCATTCGGTGCGTCGAGGTGCTGAAAAATGCGGGAGACCGGGTGCGCCCGCCGTTCGAGAACGCCGACCGGCTCGGTTACGTGATGGCATGCGGTCCTGAGCGCTCCGGACTCGAAAAGCTGGCCGAGGACTTCGTATCGGGCGCCCGCGTCAGGGTGGCCGACGACAGCGCCGATCGTCTGCGAGCCCCGGAGGCGGTGTGTTGACAGAGGCTCACGACGGGGCCGCACCGTCCGGGACGGACGAAGTGCGCGATCGGCGCATTGCCAGCTACGCCCGGACGGTGCGGCGCTCGATACCTCGCATCAGAACCACCGTGACGATCCCGATCCGTGGCGGCGTCATGGCGCAATTCGTCACATTCGACGGGCTCGAACATGGGACCGAGCACTTCGCAGTTCGCTTCGGCGACATAGACCCGCACGCGGCTCCGCTGGTTCGAATCCATTCCGAGTGCGTCACTGGAGACGTCTTCGGCTCGCTGCGGTGCGACTGCGGCGCCCAGCTCGATCGATCCATCCGCTTGCTGCAGGCTGGCGGCGGCATTCTTCTGTACCTTCGCCAGGAGGGACGCGGCATCGGCTTGCTTGCGAAGATCGATGCGTACCGGCTGCAGGATCAGGGGCTCGATACCTACGACGCGAATCGTGCCCTGGCCCAACCGGACGATGCACGTGACTACGCCTGCGGTGCCGATATGTTGCGAGCGATGGGTGTTGTCAAGATTCGTCTGATGACCAACAACCCGGACAAAGTGGCTCAACTCGACCGCTGCGGCATGGAGATCGTTGAACGCGTCGCCGCAGGCACGTTTCCGACGCCGTTCAACCGCTATTACCTGCTCACCAAGGCACGACGCAGCGGACACAGCCTGGAAATCTCACGGCTGTTGAAAAGCGAAACCCGAGAGTGCCGACCATCTGCGCCCCGAATGCCCGCTGCTCGATCTCCTCTTGTTGGCGACGGAAGGGCGGGCGGGCTTCAGCCCCGCAGTTCGCGCTGGTTCACAGCCCTCATCAGGCGCGTGATGGCGAAGCCGAGCGCGATCGACGCCGCTGAATAGCCTGTCCCGACGGCGAACATTCTCTTCGCTTCGTAGCCCGGCTTCTCGTTGATCGCCTGGGCCACGTTGGCGGCTGCAAGATGGAACGCTTTGTGCGCGTCAAGACATGCAAGGTAATCGCTCAGATGACGGTATGCTCGCCGCGCGTCGTCGTAGAGCCATCTGCCGAGGTTGCAGCACGTGTAGTTTGAAATCGATTCCACGTCGAGGGCTTGTTGTTTCGAAATTGCGACGCCGAATGTCTTTTTCCATTCGTTGTGTTCCCGAATGGCCTCACGAAAATCGATTCCGTACACGGCGCGAATCTTGCAACACGCCTGGTCTGTGCGGCTGGTCGGTGCGGCCGATGGCGGTGATTCGGGTGACTGCAACATCTCGTTCATGACGATCACCTCGGGGATGGGCGTCTAACGCAAAGAAAATTCCTACGCTGCAATAGCCTGTTTCACGGTGAATTTCGGCGAGTTTGCTGGCGTGAACGAGTAGTAGTACGTGCCCCCACTACCCTTGGCGCTCAGTGCTGCCAAACCTCTGGAAAAATGCTTCGCTAACAATTCATCCCGTTCGGTGAGCGCTTCGAGCCACATCTTGAAAAGGGAGAAGCCGATCGCTGTAGTCGGCCATCGGTTCGTGAAATGCTCTTCGGCACGTGCGAGGCTTCCGATGTACTGATTTTTTTTCTCGTCCGACGACGCCCGAAACCCCTCGGCGCTTCCAAACCGCTGAATGAATAAGCGATTCGCTATGTTGATGCTGCGGCCGACCGAACCTCGAATGAGCTCATTGGCGCCGCGAAGCCTCCTGATCACATGCGTGAAGTCTCGGAGCAGTCGATCACGCTGCTCGTCTTCCCGTTTTCGAATCAGACCAAACATCTGTATCTCCCTCGTCCCCAACGCTTCTAACCGAATCTCGGCTGCTGGGGTTGCCCGCAAGAAAATGCCCACCCGCCGCTTTTTCCCCGTCTGACCAGCGCCGCAGCGCTGCGCTCGCTCCGCCAGCGGAACTCGCACCCCAAGCGCGCGTCAGGCGGATCCAGTTCCACAAGCTCCAGGCCGAGATGCCCAGCTGTTTCGCCGCCTGGCTACCGCCGATCGCCTCGGCCAGATGCACCGCGTCCCGCCTAAATTCTTCCGTGTACCGTCGGTCCAGAAAACATTCCATCTTGCCCATTTCGCTCTCCGTTCATCAGAAAAGCGCCACCAATCTGATGCGCGTGACTTCGAGGCAAGTTCTCCTTATCACGCGCGAATGCCCCACAAAACAAATCGCCGACCGTGAGCGCGCCGATCGCGTCGCAAACATTGTTCGCCAACGCATGGAGTTCCTCGGCGGTGATCGGTCGGGCGCGGATTCCGAACGAAGGGAGCGGTGTGCATGGGATCCTTCGAAGGACCCGCACGTCCTGGCGTGGATCGCGTCGCTTGCTTCCTCGAGTCCCCTGTCAGCCTGCTTCAGAGCAATGGCAAGATCGGCCATCGCCTGATTTGAAGCGATGTGAGGTTGTATCGCTTGGAGGCAAAATGCAATCTTCTGCAATGTAAGTCGATGCGAGATTTCCGGCGACAAAGCGACGCCGCAGCGCCCAAGACTTTGGAGCAGATCGTCAACGGCTCCTTCGATGCGCGCGCAGTACAGCGCGACGTAGCCCAAGCCTCTTATCGCATCGCCATCACTTTTCAGCCGCATGGTAGGCGTCATCCCACAGACCGCCGGTTGAGCCCTACATGGACTGACTCTCTGGACTGATTGTTTTTGGTCCAATGCCAACATCTCCCCACCTCGCGAGTGGAATACTACATATCACACGTCAACAGCTTGTTTTCTTGACAGGCAAATCTGCTAATGAGTTTGGGATAGATACCTTGAACTTGGTACCGCGTGTCAGACTGGAGTCAATCGTCGGGCTCTTGAGTGTTACTCAACTTAGGCGATCTTAATTAACGGCGGCAAAGGACTCGGAAATGCGACGGGACGAGTCGGTCGGCATTGCCGCGGGGTGGAGTCCCGCAGAGCAAAGCGGACCTGAACAAACCTCGGACGCTTCGGTTTGGCCTCGGTCGCGAGAGCCCGTTCAAATCCACTTGGCAGTTCGCCAAGGCCGCTTTGGCGCGGACAAGAGATACGCGTCGACTACTTGATCGAGGCAAACTGCGCGCCGTCCATGCGCGAGAAGTGGACGAGGTCGCGGTGCGTATCGACAACGGCGATGTTCAGCTTCCAGCGATGCCTGCCGGCTCTGGCCTCAACCACTGCGACCAGTTTCTTCGCCGTCTCCAGGCCGATCGGCGTGCCGTACGGAATATCGAACGGTATGCCGTCCGCCGTGCCACGGGCGGGCGGTGGTGCTGCCGGTCCTTCAGCCTAGAGCTGGGCGCCGATCGGTACCGCCGCGCAAACCACCCACGACGTCAATCCGACTCCGCTCATCGTCCCTCTCCTTGTCGGAATCCGCGGACTCTATTTGACCTGCGCCAGCAGCTTGTCGAAGCGATCCTTGTTCTGCAGCATCTTGCTCGAAAACTCGGCCGCCGCCTTCTTGGCCTCGGCCAGGTTCACGGGCTTGCCGGCCTGGATCACCGCGACCATGCCGAGGCTCTTATGCACATTGCACTGGACCAGATAGACGCCTTGCTTCTCGATCTTGACGGTGATCTGGGCGTCGGGCGCCGCCTGCCACGGCTTGGCGCCCTCGGGCACGAGCAGGGAGATACTGGTATGGCCGGCCTTCTGCATCGGAAGGAACGTGACGGTGTCGCCGACCTTGGCCTGGATGAAATCCGGGTCGAATACCAGCATCTGTCCGTTCGGTCCGTTGGTAAGCATCTTGACCTGTACGTCCTTGGCCGCGACGGCAGCCGACATCAGCCCCAGCAGGCAGAGCAGAACGATCTTTCGGAGCATCATCGTTATTGTCTCCTCCAAAGCCGCACAAGAAATGTTAGCGCCACATCCGTTCCGTGTTGCATCGTTCCGGAGCACGCAACACCGCATCCGGCTCGCGTGAACCCGGGTACCGACTGCCCGGGAGTGAAGGTTGAAGAACCGCGGCTGAAGATCCGCTAACGTTTGGCGAACAGCCGCTGCCGCTCGAGCAGGCGCAGGCCGCGATCGCTTTCCTTGAGCCGCGGCAAAGCTGCGCCCGGCGATTCCAAGAACGAGGGAGCCTTCGACGGCGATTTCGATCGAGCCGCCGCATCAAGGACATTGACACCGCCTCGCGCGCCGCGCGACCATTGAACGCAATCAGGCGGCAGACCTTAGACCCGTTCGGGCGCGATTGCAATTCGCCGAGGCATCTTATGTCGACCCGTGTAGTCAGCGAGCTATTGGATACCAAGAACCGGCACGTCTACAGCATCTCGCCGGAGGTAAACATGCAAGACGCGCTCCAAGTCATGGTGTCGGAGCGCATCAGCTGCCTGCTTGTGACCCGGGGTGGGGACGTTGTAGGCATCTTGTCCGAGCGCGACTACATCCGGAAGGCCGTGCCAAAGCGTCTTGCACCCTGGGATGTGAAGGTCAAGGACATCATGACCGAGAAGGTCATCTGCGTAACGCCCGTCGATACGATTCGCGATTGCATGGAGCTGATGTCTAGCAACCGGATCCGGCACCTGCCGGTTGTCGACGGAAAGGCTCTAGTCGGGATGCTCTCGATCAGCGATATCGTCCGCGCGCTGGGGCCGGCGCGCATCGACTTCCCGCCTTCGTGAGCCCGAGGCAAACCGCATCGCACTGAGACGCCCACAAGCGCCCGATTGACGAGATCGCTGAGAAGCCGGTCGGGCGGCGTTCGGGATTCAGTCCGCTGCTTGTAGCCGACGAAGGCGTGCACGACGCCGGACGAGTCGGCCCACCAGCCTGATATGTCGCCCCTCGAATTGATGCCGAAGACGACACTCGACACGGCGCCGGGAACGTCGATCGCGGCACGGGCGAAATGCCGCTATATCGGGTCGGGTCCGCGGAAATGTCGTCGCCGTCGTCGCGGCAGTCGGCGGTCCGCTGTCCAGCGACGAGCGGTCACGAGCGTCGCGGAGAGGCGTAATGCGCTGCATGGCGAGCCACTGGCAGAATTATCCGAAGCGACATCTGCGCGTGGAAGACCAGGAAGGTCGGCGCATACACGGTCCAGCCGGAGTGGTCGAACAAAGCCAACCAGTGCGTGTAGCGGGGGCGCAACCCTCCTTTTCCGCGCGAGCCGCGCAGCCGCGGCAAGAGCGGCAGCGGTGCTCGCGGCCGCGGCGCTGCTGGCGTTGACGCCGGCGCGGGCCGGTGGCTTTCTGGGCATCGACCACCGGTGGTCCTATGACGACAGCGGCATCTGGAAGCGCAGCAACCAGCTGATCCTGATGGATTCGCTCATTGGCGGGGAAATCGCCTGCGCCCTGTGGGAGGGCGGCGAGACGCACCTGGGCGACACCTGCTGGCGCGCGATCGATTCTTCGCTGATCGCGGGGGCCTCGGCGCAGGTGCTGAAGTACGCCTCCACGCGCGCCCGGCCAATCCAGGGCAACAATCCGAACGCTTGGTTCCAGGGCGGTTCGCACTACAGCTTTCCGAGCGGCGAGGTCGCGGCGGTCAGCTCGATCGTCACGCCGTTCGTGCTCGCCTACCGCGGCGAGCAGCCTGCCGTCTGGGCGCTGGAAGCGCTGCCGCTGTACGACGCCATCGCGCGCATGAAGGTGCAGGCGCATTGGCAGACAGACGTCCTGGCCGGATTCGCAATCGGCACCGCAGCGGGGTGGTACGCGCATTGGCGCGACAGCCCGCTGGTGCTCGGCGTGATGCCGCACGGCATCTACATCGGCTTGCGGCGCGACCTTTGACCTGCGGCGGCACTGGCCGGCGCCCGGCGCATTCGAGCGCAGGAAAGCGGCTGCTGGAGCAGGTCGATCGCGCGCTGCAGGCCGCGGCCGGATGAGGCGCCGACTCTTTTCAGATCTCCATCAAGCCCGACCGCAGCGCTTCGTCCATCGCGTGGGCGTGCGAGCTCGCGTCGAGCTTGGCGATGATCGATGATCTGCGTCACGTGGAACTGGGCGGTGTGGGCGGAGATGTGCAGCGCCTCGGCGATCTCCCGGTTGCCCAGTGCGAGCGACATCTTCTCGAGCTCTTGGCGTTCGCGGGGCGTCAGCAGTTCGCCCTCGCCCGCGAGGCGCCGCCCTGGGCGGGTCAAATTAGCGCGTCATTCCCGGTCTAAAGGGGGGCGTTGCCACGAAGTGCGACGGGCGCTGAAGTACGCGCCGAACTGGAAGCAGCGCGCGAGGCAGCGGCGAAGCAGAAGCAATGATTACGCTGCTCCGAAGCGGACACTCACGAACGGCAGCAACGCGTCGTATCTTGCCGATCACGGACACCGTCGCCGACGGTCGGCTATCAAAAGGTCTCCGGACTTTGGCGCGGTGAACGGCAGGTATGCGCGGAACAGCAGCCGGTGACGATATCATCGGCAGGGAGCGGTGAGAGGCAGGACCCGGCACACAACCGGACTTGGAAGCTGACCGGGAAAGTTGCTCGTTAGCGGTTATTCCGTCATTTGGTGTGCAACAGGACCGTTACCAGCAGCGATGTGTCAGTGACGGCCTGCACCGCATGGGTTTCGTCCCCGACCAGCATCACTAGTTGCCCTGCTGTCAGGTGGCACTTGCGGGACGATGTCGCCACGACCACCTCGCCTTCGAGGCAGTGCACTGTTATCGCACCCGCAACGCTATGTTCGCGCATGCTCTGACCCGCCCGCAACACCAGGCGCATCAGTTGCAGAGTTGGCGTCTTCAGCAGGCTGGTCGTAACCGCATTGCGCAGTTCGGGGCCGAGCGGACGGACGTCGATGATGTCGAGTGGTTGTGCGTGTTGCAAAGCCATAGGACTCTCCCACTGAAGGCGCCGGTATAGGCATCGCTGGGCGCGGTTAAACCTGAAGTTGCGAAAGCCATTAGGTTAGTCTTTGGCGGAATTGACCTGTCCGGTCCCAACGTCCGTCCTGTATGTCGGCTTTTCGGAATAGCTGAGGTCCGGAGTGGATCGATGCACTAAGCCGCTCGCGCGGCAGGGCTGCGATTCTGCGTTGTCGCGTAGCGAGGATCCGGTGATTTCCCGCTGAGGTTGTGTTTCGTAAGTTGGTCGTCGAGGCGACGTGCCTCGGTGACCGACAGGAGCACGACCATGAGCGAAGAGAAGACCCCGGCGGTATCGGCGCTGCGCCAGCGCATGATCGAGGACATGACGGCGCGCAGGCTGTGCGAGAAGACGCAGACCGCGCACATCCGCGCGGTGCGGCGGCTGGCGAAGTTTCTCGGGCGTTTGCCCGATGCCGTCAACGGCGACGATCTGCGGCGCTTCCAGCTGCACCTGGTGCAGATCGGTCTGTCGCCGATCACGATCAACGCGACGGTCTACGGGGTGAGCTTCTTCCTGGAGAACACGCTGGATCGGCCCGAGCTGGTGCGCAAGCTGCGCCTGGTGCGGGTGGAGCAGCGGCTGCCGGTGATCCTGAGCCGGGAGGAAGTGGCACGCCTGATCGAGTCGGCGCGGGGGATCAAGTACCAGACGGCGCTGTCGGTGGCGTACGGAGCGGGGCTGCGCGCCGGCGAGGTGGTCGCGCTGAAGACCACCGACGTGGACAGCGAGCGCATGGTGCTGCGCGTCGAGCAGGGCAAGGGGCACAAGGACCGCTACGCGATGCTGCCGCCGGTGCTGCTGGAGCGGCTGCGGGCCTGGTGGCGCTACGCCAAGCCGCAGGGGATGGTGCGCGACGGCGGCTGGCTGTTCCCGGGACAGAACCCGATCAACCCGATGACCCCGCGGCAACTGAACCGCGCGATCCACGACGCCGCCCGGGCCGCCGGCATCGACAAGCGCGTGTCGATGCACACGCTGCGGCACTGCTTTGCCACGCACCTGCTGGAGCAGAAGGAGGACGTGCGCGTCATCCAGGTGCTGCTGGGGCACAAGAAGCTCAACACCACGGCCACCTACACCCACGTGGCCGCCGAGCTGCTGCAGCAGGTCGTCAGCCCGATCGAGAGATCCCCGACCCAGTAGCCGGGGCGCGCCATGCGCCCCGCCCTGGAGGTCGCGGACATCTTCCGCACCGCCGGGCCGGCCTATCGATCCGAGCAGCGCGGGCACCTGTGCCTGGCGCAGCTCAAGGTCATGTCGGCCATCGAACAGTGCCGCAGCAGCGCGCTGGGCGGACACGTGCTGCGCTGCACGGCGTGCGATGAGCCGCAGATCTCCTACAACTCGTGCCGCAACCGGCACTGCCCCAAGTGCCAGGGCAGCGCCGCGCTGCGCTGGCTCGACGATCGGCAGGCCGATCTGCTGCCGGTGCAGTACTTCCACGTCGTCTTCACGCTGCCGGCGCCGATCGCCGCCATCGGCTACTCCAACAAGGCGCTCGTCTACGGGCTGCTGTTCGACATCGCCGCCGAGGTGCTGCGCACCATTGCCGCCGATCCGAAGCACCTCGGAGCCCGGATCGGGGCCACGCTGGTGCTGCATACCTGGGGCTCGGCACTGACCCACCACCCGCACGTGCACGGCATCGTGCCCGGCGGCGGCCTGGCGGTCGACTCGGATCGATGGGTGTCGCTGCCGGCCGGGGTTCTTCCTGCCGGTGCGGGTGCTCTCGCGCCTGTTCCGGCGCCGGTTCCTCGAGGCGCTGACCGCGGCCCACGACGCTGGCGAGTTGCAGTTCTTCGGCGAGCATGCCGAGCTCGCCGACCCGGCGTCGTTTCGCCAGTGGCTCGCTCCCTTACGCAGCTGCGAGTGGGTCGTCTACGCCAAGCGCCCCTTCGCCGGCCCCAAGCAGGTCCTGGAGTACCTGTCGCGCTACACGCACCGGGTAGCGATCTCCAATCACCGCCTGCTCGCCTTCGACGATCGGGGCGTGACCTTCCGGTGGAAGGACTACCGGGCCAAGGGACGAACCCGGTACAAGACGATGACCCTGGCCGCCGGCGAGTTCATCCGCCGCTTCCTGCTGCACGTGCTGCCCACCGGGTTCCACCGCATCCGCCACTACGGGCTGCTCGCCAACGCCGGCCGCAAGCAGCATCTGGCGCTCGCTCGAGAACTGCTCAAGGTGCCGGCGCCGCCGCCCGCCGAATCCGACCAGGCCGCCGCTCCGCGCCACCGACCTTCGTTTGCCGGCACTGCGGCGCTGCCGATGGTCGTCATCGAGATACTTCCGCCCGCGCCACATCCGCGCACCGCCATGATCGCCCGCTGCACCCATCCGCCATCCGCACCGCCGAGCGGCTCGCCGTCGCCAGCGCGGGTCGGCTCGCCCGCTTCTTGCCGCCGCCACGTCTGCTATCGGAATCGACTTCCCGATTGCCGACATCGACCGCCCTGCCAAGGCGACCTGCAGCGCTGCGGCTCGCATCGCGGCGCCGGCACCGTCGCCACCAACCACGCCCCCGCAACTCAAACGCCCATAGCACCGCGCCGCTGCTGACGACCTCGGCGCTATCCGCGGCTTCCTGCCTCGAGGATTGGACGACGCCTGCCCTCCGCGTCGCCACAAGCGCGCGCGCCTACCCTTGCACGGGCAGGCATCGACCAATCCTTAACGGATCGGACGAGAAGCGACCGGTACGGGCGGGGTGACCGAATGTCGGCTGTGAGATCTAATGCGTGAATTGTCACAGGCTGCTCCCAAAGCGCGATGCTCCAGGCTTGTAGACCATGTGATAGCATGTGTACAAGCGCATACAAGATCCGGAGAACCTCATGTCCACGACAATCACCATCCGCCTCGAGGAAGAGGTCAAGGATCGGCTCGACCGGCTGGCCGAGTCGACCCAGCGAAGTAAATCGTTTCTGGCGGCCGAGGCGATTCGCGAGTTCGTCGAGAGCAACGAATGGCAGATCGCCGAGACCCGCGCCGCCCTAAAGGAAGCCAACGCCGGCGACTTCGCTAGCGAGCGCGATGTCGTGAATCTCGCCAACAAGTGGAAGGTGAATGCGGGTTAGGTGGCTGCGTGCGGCGCTGCGCAACCTCGATGAGGAAGCCACCTACATTGCCGCCGATGACGCCGCCGCGGCCCGACTGGTCGTTGAACGCGTCCTGAACGCGGTGGCGCAGCTCGCCGAGCAACCCGATCTTGGCCGGCCGGGTCGTGTGCCTGGCTCTCGTGAACTTGTGGTGCTGGACACGCGCTATATCGTCCCGTACCGAGTGCGCGGCGCAGAAGTCCAGGTCCTAAGGGTGTTCCACACCTCGCGCCGACCCCCGCAGCGCTGGTAGCACCGGTGGTGGCCTGCAGGGTCCGCTTCGCGGTATTCCGGGCGACCGCTCTTCGGCGACCGCCATGCTCGCAACGGGTCTATCGCGGAGAATATCTCCGTCGAACCGTACCCCCGGACTTGCGACCGTGGGTTTTCTGCGCTATGCGTTCTTCTTGGGTCGATGTCTAGGGGCAATTCGACGCGCCTGGCACGCGCCGAGAAGCCGCATGTGTGTCAGTCAGGCCCGTGCTAACGGCCCTCCCCGCCTTCGACTCAGACACACGCCCCCTGCAAGCGTTTGCGCGTCCATCCCGAGCTCTTCGGCATCGGTGATGGCCTTGGCGCGGACATCGTGAATCCGGGCGTCCTGGATGCCGCTTTCCTTCCGGGCGCGCTGCCAGAGCGTCGAGAATCCGTCGTACGTGTACGGCAGACCGCGGCTGTTGAACACGATCGTCTCCGGTTCCACACCCTTCTCTCTTGCCGACTTCCGCAGTTGCTTCTCGCACGTGGCTGTCACCGCCTTGATGACGGTAATCAGGCCGCTTGTTCGCCGCAGCTTCATCCGATGCCCGGTCTTGCGCTGGACCAGCGTCACGTACTCCTTGTCCTTGACATCAAGACTGAGGTCGAGCACATCCGATATGCGCTGCCCGGTCACGTAGGCAAGATCGATGACCGCTTGAATAATCGGCGGGCCCGCTGCACCAATCGCGTCGAGTTCGGAGTCCTCGACGTAGCGCTTTCGTTTCGGGATCGCGATTTTCTTCGTGTCCCGGACCGGATTGGCGGTTGCGAGGCCAAGCTCGATTGCAAAGCTGAAGACCGCGGATAAAGTCGCGCGGCACTGGTTCGCCGTGGTGGCACCATGCTTCCGACCGACGGCGCGGACGATCTGGGTGACGTCCGAAGCGGTGAGCTGGTGCGGCCTGAAGTCTGCGACGATCGGCTTCAGCAGGCCGACGCAACGGTCGTACATCTCGAGCGTCTTGGGCTTTTTCTTGGCCGCGTGCTCGGTGACGAACTTGGCCACCAGTTACGCTCTTTCCGTAAGTTCACCTGAGGATCGCGGTAGGGACGCCCATTGCTGGGCGCCCCCCGCACAGATCCCAGCGAGCGCGATTCACGCACTGGGCTCCCACCGCGGGTGGTTGACGGCAAAGCGCTGTTCGGGCCACGGATGAAGGATTTTGGGTGGCGGTAACCAAGAGTCTGCGATCTTCGTGATCCGCTCCCACGTCATGCGTCCTTTCTGGCTACGCCGCCGAAGCGTGCGGCGCCACAGGTTGATGACGTGATAGCGGAAGGCCCCAAGGGCCCGCACGTTGGTGGGGACCGCGTGGTACGCGAAGTAGCCCATCACCACCGCCCGCAGCCACCGCCCCTGTTCGGGGATGGGGGCATGCATGCACTGTCGCAACTTCACTTTGATCGCCTGAAGCGTCGCCCGCATACGGTCGCCCCGAGATTTGCGCTGGAGCAGGTAGCCTCCGCGCCGGGTCGTGCCGCAGATAAAGACGAACCCCAGGAAGGTGAAGGTCTCCGGTTTGCCTAACCCGCGCGTGCGCCGTCGCTCCGCCGCAAAGCGGCCGAATTCCAGCAGTCGGGTCTTATCCCCATGAAGTTCGAGCGCAAACTTCTCGAACCTCGTTCGCATCGCATCCCAGAAGCGCCGCGCGTCGGCTTCATGCTCGAAACCGACGACGATATCGTCGGCGTACCGCACGACGATCATGTTGCCGGTGGCTTCGCGCCGCCGCCACTGCACGGCCCAGAGGTCAAGAGCGTAGTGAAGAACAGATCGCGCTGCAGCCGTACGATGCTTCTCCTCATGAATACCCCCTTGATCGTCGCTGACGGACGCGGGGGACGATAGAACGGTGTCCAGCTCCAGGCGAAGGGCCTCCAGTGCGCCCATCGACAGGCGTGGTGGAGAATGCAGGGGCAGGGAGGCCGCTGACGGCAGCGTCATCCACTCCGGGATGTGCGTACGCGTACCGTCCGGTTGAACAATGATCAGGTGCCTCTCTTCACCAACGCGACAGCAACCGACGACGGCGACCAGCAGGCCGACTCGTGGGTCGTGCGGATAGTGAACGACGGCCTCGGTCGGAGGCTGTTGCTGGGCAGTATGTCTCTGCTTCGCCAGGCGGGGGCAAGTCGCACTTATCGTCGGCCATCGGCTTGGGTCTGCTCGAGAAAGGCTGGCGCGTGCTCTTCTCCCGCACCTCCGATCTGGTGCAAAAGCTTCAGGTCGCCCGCCGCGAGCTCGCCCTCGAATCGGCCATCAACCGCCTCGACCGCTTCGATCTGCTGATCCTGGACGATCTGGCCTACGTCACCAAGGATCAGGCCGAAACGTCGGTCTTGTTCGAGCTGATCAGCGCTCGCTACGAGCGTCGTTCCCTGCTCATCACGGCCAATCAGCCATTCGGCGAATGGGGCAAGGTCTTCCCGGATCCAGCCATGACGCTGGCCGCCGTCGATCGTCTCGTCCATCACTCGACCATCTTCGAGCTCAACGTCGAGAGCTACCGCCGGCGCACCGCCATGGAACGCAAACAACACGGGCCCGGTCGGCCTGCGAACTTCGCGACACCGAAGAACGTCCGCGTCCCGCCGCCGCGCGACAATCAACCGGCGCCGTAACAAGGAGCAAACGGGGTTCGGTCGCGTGTTGGCGCTCTTTTAAAAGAGGGGCAGGGTCCAGATCGATCCAGGAGCGATTCTTCCGACGCGGTCCATATCCCAGGTACCCCCGATTCGAGCGTCTCGAGGTCAACGCGCCTACCGCCCCGACTCTCCTTGCCAGCGTCAACTAAGACCGGCATCATTGCTCTCGCCGCGACACTTCCTCTCATCTTGTTTGTCGCGCGCCTCTCATCCAGATCGTCGCGCCACAGCCAGGAACGCGTCCCGAAGCAGGTCGACCGTCACATGGTGCAGCAGCGCTGTGAACCGTTCCTTCTTCCTTTGCCTTGCAATTTGCCGTACACGGTCCAGCCCCTGTGACACGCTGTCGCGGCTCTGTGTCCGTCGCGTGCGCGGTTGGCCCGTGTTCCCCTTGGCCCTCGCCCTTGGCTCCACCCACTCCGCCGCCGGTTGCCCGGCCTTGTTCGCAGGCTTCATCGCTACTATTGCGAGGTCTGACTTCTCCAGCCCGTGCATCATCGGCTACGGCTCCTCGCCTTCCCGATGCGGGCCGTCAGGCTGTACGAGCCCCGACGGTCAGACTGGAGATCTCCCGGTTCCCGTGCAAGGAGCGTGCGTACATGCCAGGGTCTCCGACCACGCCGGGTCGCCTGGGCGCTCGCGCGTAACGCGCCCAGTCGTGTTGCCTTCCGCTTATTTAACAGCGTCGGCACCCGAGATTTCCGACTATCGCGGCTCGATGGCTGGCCTATACGTACCCCTGTCAACGCTTCGCGCCGTACCTCGCGATACGCCACGCATGACTCGGGGACAACATGAATCGCTACTTCTTTGTTGTCAGGGACTTGCACCCTTTACTCCTTGCCGGTCTCCCGGCGCACTAAATATTCGGTGAACCCGTAGGCGGGACCGAAAGGGTGCTGGACACGTTTCGCGTTTTCCGGTACGTTTCGGCGCATGGGCGGGCCGGACTGTCGGTTCCCGAGCGCGAGCGGTGAGGAAGCCAGGTCGAGACCGTACGCCGAAGTCTTCGTCACGCTGTCCAAGCAGGAGCACATCGAGCTGCTGTGGGCTGCAAGCTATTGGAAGACTGAGCATCGACGCGCGGCCGACCGTGCGCTGAGCATCGAGGCCGTCTGCCAGGAGCGATTGCGGCAGGCCGCGGAGCGGGCCGAACAGCGCGAGGCGGCATGGCTGGGCGAACTGGAGAAGGCACGCGCCAGAATCCGGGATCTGGAGCACCGACTGTTCGGTCGCAAGAGCGAGTGGCGTTGGGCGATCGAAAATCAGCATCGGGCAGCGGCGGATCGAAAGCGGCGACGGGGGCAGCAGCGCGGTGCGGCCGGTCACGGTCGCACGCGTGAGGAGTTGCTGCCGGCCTGCGCCGAGGATGTTGCGCTCGCGTCGCCGGTGTGCCCGAGCTGTGGTGAAGCGCTGAGCCTGTTTCCTGGTACCGACGACTGCGAGGTGCTCGAGGTCGAGGTGCGGGCCTATCGGCGCGTGATTCGGCGCCGACGGTATCGGCGCAACTGCCAATGCGCCGGGGTGCCGGGCATCCTCACGGCGCCCACGCCGAGTCGACTGATTGCGCGGGGTAAGTTCGGCGTGTCGGTGTGGGTCCAGGTGCTGTTGGACAAGTTCTTGTATGGCCGGCCGACTTACCGGTTGGTGCAGGATCTGGCGGATCGGGGCTTGAGTCTATCGATGGGCTCGGTGACCGGGGGCTTGCGGGCGATCGCACCCTTGTTTGTGCCGCTCAAGCGGGCGCTGCTGCGCAAATTGCGCCGCGAGCCGCACTGGCATGCCGATGAGACGCGCTGGGAGGTGTTCGTCGAGATCGATGGCAAGAGCGGCCATCGCTGGTACCTGTGGGTGTTTCAGTCGAGCAGCGTCGCGTACTACGAGATCGACGAGTCACGCTCGGCGGCGGTTCCGACCGCGGTGCTGGCCGGTGTACCGGGCGGCACCATCAGTTGCGATCGGCACGGTGCCTATAAGAAGTTTGCCCGCTTGCATGCGGGCTTCACCCTGTCGTTTTGCTGGGTTCACCAGCGTCGCGATCTGCTCAATCTGGCCAACGACTATCCCGCAGTTGCGCCGTGGGCCTTGGCCTGGGTGCAGTGCATCGGCGACCTGTTTGCATTGCACTCCCAGCGCCGTGACGCACCGCCCGATAGCCAGGCGCGCGCCGCACTCGATCGGCAGCTGCGTTCGACGGTGCAGGAGATGCTCCTCAAGCGCGAAGCGGCGCTGGCCGATCCGACCCTACCGACCCCGGCCGCCAAGGTGCTCCGGAGCATGCGAGATCACTGGGCTGGATTAACGACCTTTGTCGAGCAGCCGATGCTGCCGATGGACAACAATGCCGCCGAGCGGGCGCTGCGCGGTCCGGTCGTCGGAAGAAAAAATTTCTACGGTTCGGGCAGCCAGTGGTCGGGGGAACTGGCGGCGACGATGTTCACCGTGTTGATGACCATGCGCCGCTGGCAGATCAATCCACGCACTTGGCTCACCGCTTACCTGCAAGCCTGTGCCGACAACGGCAATCGTCCGCCGCCCAGTCTGCGTGCGTTTCTGCCCTGGACCATGGATGCGGCGCAGCTCGCCGCGATGCGCGCCGCCGCGTTCACTGACCCCGGCGACCACCACCTCGCCGGCGTCGATACGTCGTGACGATCTACTGCGGTCGCCGCTTCAGTGCCGAAGACCTGCAGACCATCGAAGGGCTGATCGCCCAAACCCCCGGTCTGAAGCGCAGCCCCCTGTCGCGCATCGTCTGCGAGCGGCTGGACTGGCGCAAACCCAACGGCGAGCTCAAGGACATGACCTGCCGGGTCGCGTTGCTGCGCATGCAGGCCGATGGCCTGATCCGCCTGCCACCGTCACAGATACCCAATCCGCGGCGCCGTCCTCAGTTCCCGCCGTCGGTGGCCACCGAGGCCCAGCCGCCACTGCTGGCGCCGGTGCACGAGCTGCCGCCGTTGACCTTGCAGCCGGTCACCGCCGGCCGCACCTCGCGCCTGTGGAACGAGTACATCGCACGCTACCACTACCTGGGATACTGCCCCCTGGCCGGCAGCCAAATGCGATACAACGTCTTGGCCGGTGACCGACTGGTCGCCTTGATCAGCTTCGGTGCCAGTGCCTGGAAACTGGCGGCCCGCGACCGCTTCATCGGCTGGGACCAGGCGCAGCGTCACCGCAATCTGCCGCTGGTCGTCAACAACGCTCGCTTCCTGATCCTGCCTTGGATCCAGTCCAAGGGGCTCGCTTCGAAGATCCTGTCCATCGTCGCGCGTCAACTGCCGCTCGACTGGCACGCTCGATACGGCCTACGCCCAGTGCTCTTCGAAACCTTCGTCGAAACCCCACGCCATCGCGGCACCTGCTACAAGGCCGCCAACTGGATCCACGTCGGCCGTACCGTCGGGCGCGGTAAGAAATCGCGCGTGCACCAGCAGATCATCCCCATCAAGGACATCTGGCTCTATCCGCTGCACAAGCACTTCCGCTCCATCCTCGGCCGCCCATAGCGCCTACGGGTTCACCGAATATTTACCACCTAAACACCCGCTAAGCTACTCATCTCCCTGATTCTCAACGCCTTACTCGCCTTGAAGTGAACTACTGCTGAGGGAACTTCGGCCTAGCCCACCGGAAATGAATAGGGGCGGCCACTCTCGTCGCCGCCCCAGTGGAATCTGACTGCTTCGGTTAGGCAGCAGCCGCAGCCTGACGCGCCCCAGGCAGACGCGATTCCATTTCGCAGGCCAGCGTGTGCAACGTGCCCGCGCCCAAGCCTGCGACCAAGGTCACCAGAATTGCAAAGAATCCGTGAAGAATTGTCTGCACGCGATCGGCCGCGTCCGGAACTGCGAGATGGGCGTGGGAAACGACCAGTAGCGTTCCGAGAACGGCGATGGCTGCGATCAACCACTCGAACGACTGAACCGCAAATTTGGGGCGCGCGAAGGAAGCGAGAAAGTTTGCCATGTGAGCTCCTGTAGGTTGGTGTGTCGAAAGTGCGTACTGCATGGGTTGCACTTTACGGAGCCAAACTGAACCGGACCTGAACCTGTTTCGCATCTTGCCCGCTACGGTGGCGTCATAGGCAAACCTTCAGGATCGACAGGCCCGGCCGGGCAACAGCGGCGGCCGATATCTGCATCGGGGACGCTACGCGCCTGGCTCAGCAGCCTGCACCAATAGACCTTGTGACCTACCGCTTCCAGGTGATCGATCATTGCCTGACCGAGGTCGATGTCGTCTTCAATTCAACAGAACGTCTGTACCTCTATGGCGCCACGTCAGTTGCCGCGTCGACCCGGCGGGGCCGATCCGAAACCGTGCGGATGGCTGGACCCGGTTCAGACTCGGTTCAGTGAGGGTAGGCAAAGTACGGTCCGTGCCCAGCGACGACGTTCGTGAAGTCGATCGGATCCAGGACGCTGTGCCTCTTAACCCTGTTAACGAGCATTCAAAGGAGCAAGTAATGAAGGCAGGATTCGTTTTGATAGGCACGAGCCTCGCCGCGACCATGGCAACCGCCGCGGCAGCCGACCCGCAGCAGGCGATGAAATTCACGTCAATACCGATTACCGAGAAGGTCGGCAGCGGCGAGCACAAAATCTTTCCGTATCGGATCGAGGACAAGGTGGTGGTGACGGTTCAGGATCCGATCACCTGTGGCCAGAGGCCAATCAATCCCAGGTTCGAGCTGAAGGGAAACAAGCTGGTGCTCCGGTACGACCTGACCAAGGCTCCGACTGGCACGGCCAGCGGCTCGTGCACCGCGCACTCGACCTTCGAGATTGAAAACATGCCGCATCAGAACCTCGAAGTCAGCTTCGCCGGTGGTCAGGAGCCGTTCGTCGTCGCCAGCATGGTGCGCTGCCCGAACACCAAGCCAGTGGTCGACATTTATGATTGCCTCGTTCCCCGCAAGTAGCGTGTCCCGCACTGGCGCCCGATGGCAATGACTCCGTGTTCCCAGCCGAAGTGACGGTGCTTGTGCTCCGGGCGCTTCGGCTGGGGGCTGCAATGCCGATACAGAACTCCGGGACCTTGTGTTCAATTCCGTGGTGCGACCGGCGCGTCGCATGACGGCAAGGTTGGGGGATTGCCCCGATGAAAAGGAAAAGGACGTTGCGGTCGGGTCCGGGCGCCTTGTGCTTGGCACTCGCCCTGCTGCAACGGGCCTTCGCCGCAGACGACGAGATCATGGTCACCGACGGCGATCTGGCCAAGGTCGGAAAGCCGGAACTGGAAGTCCACATGAATTTCTCGCAGGGCACCAATCAGTCTCCCGGCGAGGAAGTGTTTCCACCCAACAATGTTCTGCGCGTCACGCCGGAGCTCTCTGTCGGTCTGTCCGAACACTGGGATGCAGGCCTTTACCTGCCGATGTCCTGGGTTCCCGGACATGGTCTGTATTACGACGGCATCAAGGCACGCGCGAAGACCATCTACACGCAGCCGCTTTCAAATGATGCGCATCTGTATTACGGGGTGCAATTCGAGGTCGCGGACCTAAATCCAGGCGCATCAGCGGACCGGACATCGATTGAAGTCAAGGCGATTGGCGGGGTCGAGGTGGGTGATTGGGAGGCCGCCATTAACCTGGTGGAGCAGCGCGATGTCCCTGACCATGATTTGATTTCCCCCGCACACGCAGTCAACGTAAAACTGGTTCGCAATCTGGCCAACGGCATGGCGATCGGAGTTGAACACTACATGACATGGAGTTCGATCGCGCTTGAAGAGCCAATCCGCGAAATCGACAATCTCAGTTTCCTGACCTTGCAATGGAAGCTTCGGGACTGGGGCCTGCACCTGGGCATCGGCCACGGCTGGAGCAACAGTCCGGATCAGACGATCGTCAAGCTCGTCGTGGGCGTTCCCATCGACTAGCTTTGAACGACTGGTTTGCCGAAATCTCTTTGCTGCATCCGTAGGACCGGTCTTGGCCGACCAGAGCCGTTCGCGATGGTCGGCTTTGCGGCAGTCCAGATGCTACGTCGGCTTTGCGGCGGCGTAAATCTTCGGGTCTACGCCTCTGGACGACCCAATGCAGCCGCGGAGCGACTCCCGATAACCGACCTGACCGCCAAAGACCGGAATATGCCAGCTATTTCCACTGGAAATTGAGCCTGCGATTCGACGTCGCGCAGTCCCGCAGGTACAGGTTGATCAGACTTTGGTATGGGATGCCGACTTCCGCCGAGATCGCCTTGAAGTAGGTAATCGAGTCCCCATCCAAGCGGATCGTGACTTGCTTCTTCAGTTGCGAGGCGTAGGGGTTCTTCTTGGACTTCGAGAAATCGTATTCCTTGCGCATGATCGTGGCCCTATGGATAAAACCGAGCTTCGGCTTTGGTCGCCTTCCTGGCCGAAATTAGCCGGATGACACTCCCGGCGCTTCGATAGCAATGGCAAACAACAAGCAAACGTAGAGAAGCGCTCACGCCCAGCAGGATGAACCGATCCTCATCCCCGGAGTGATCGGGATCGTCGATCAGCCGCGCGTGTTCATCGTAGAAGACCGTCCGCGCCTCCTCGAACGTGATCCCGTGCTTGCGCCGATTGGCAATCGACTTGGACGGATCCCACTCGAAGCGAAGTTCGGCCATGGCTCCATTGTAATTACGATGTAATTACATTGCAATGCCCTGAACCTTACCCACAGGTCCGCTTTGCGTCTATTCAAATGTAACCGCGCACGGCAGCTCATGGCCGGTCAGCGCCGGTCGCCAACGTCAGCAATGCCGCGGCCGAAATCGTACGTCGGCTTCCGGCATTCGTAAATCATGGCCTGAGCGGCAAGACCCGGCCCGTTCCGGTCCTTCGTGATCATCCAGAGCGGACGTCTGGGTCAGCGGGCGCCGCTAACTGGCCGCGACGATGCCCGGTGGGACCCATGTGCCTTCACCCGGCGGCAAAATCGACGGCGCTTCCGTCTTTGGCCAGTAGAGACGCATCACCAGGTAGGCCGGGCCGTTTGGCGCGGGCAGCCAGTTGGCTTCCTTCGCCTTGCCCGGCGACTTGTTCTGGATATAGATCGTCAGCGATCCATCGGCATTCTTCTTCATCCCCGGCAGCATCGGCGTGTTGATGAGGTAGCGATTGATGGGGTTTTCAATCAGGAGCTGGCTCGTGCCGTCATACATCGTCACCGACCAGAAGGCGTTCACCGGCGGGAACTGTCCTGCGGTGAAGGTAAGCGTGTAGTTGTGCTTGCTGGTGTCGATCGTTTCGCCGCGGCTGTCCTTGCGGGTTTGGGGATACATCGCTTCGGCCGGATCATTGGCGTAGATGCCGGCCTTGGCGAGAGCGGCGCGCTTTAGCCAATCACCGTTGAAGAAAGCGCGGTCGCCACCGGCCAGTCCGCCCACCAGCCAACCATTTTGGTTCTTGCCGGAGCTGGCAACCGCGGCCTCGACCTTGGCCTCGCCATCCTTCATGCCCAGCGCGATCTCGGCCTTGTGTTCAATCGATAGTGATTGGAAGTCGAATTTCTTGCCTGCACCGATGCCAATACGTGCCAGCTTTTCGCGAATCGCCATCTCCTCGGGACCCGGCGGATTGAACTGCAGCGCGAAGTCCAGATACTGGAAGAAGTTCGTCTTTACCAGTTCCTTGTCGATCTTAGGGAAGTCGATGGCAGGCGCGGCCGCTGGCGCGGGCTGCTTGAGGTATGCGGACAATGGCTGCACCTTGTAGCCGTCCTGGATCTTCACCACGTTAGGCATATCCTCCGCGCTAAAAAGCTGGGTGCGGTAGACCGCCAGCGAGAACTGCGTGCCGGACCGGAACACCTTCTTGATGCCGGGCGGGGTCTCGCCTTTCCAGTCAGGCCCGGCAACCAGGTAGTCGCCAGCATCATTTCCCGTGGCGCGGCTGCCGATGTAGCCATAGTTGAAGGTGTTCGCGTCGGCTAGCATCACCGAGTAGTAACGCCTTTTTTCCACGGCCGGGATCGAAAGCACGATCGGTTCAGCACGCAGATCCATGGTCACCTGGGAATACGGCGTGTCGCTGTTGGGCGTGACGACAGCCGTGTCCTTGTATGTAAAAACACGTGCTTCGTTGAGGATCTGGTTAAACGGAGCCTTGTATTGGCTCGAGGTCTTGTCCACCGCAAAACGCATACATGACCGCGTAGTTCATCACGATCGGCAATCCGTAGATGAACCCTTCCTCCGCGATTGCCTTGGTCTCGGCGATGCCGGGCGCGGCAATGCCACTTGCCACGTCCTTCTTTTCGGCCTGCGTGACCGCGTCGTTCTTTCCGCAGCCCACAATCAACATCGCCATACCGACGCATAGAAAGGCGCCCTTCAGGAATCGAACGTATGCGGGTCTCATGTTTACCTTGCTCGATTGGTTGAAACGAACGATGCGGCGGGCGGCGGCACCGCGGCTGGCTTTCTAAGTCCCCTTCACCGGTGGTGCGGTCCACTTGCCTTCTACCGCTTCATCTTTCGGCCAATACAGCCGCATATACAGGATGAAAGGTCCCTTCGGCCCGGGAAGCCAGTTGGCTTCGTTGTCCTTGCCGGGGGATTCGTTCTGGATAAGCAGGGTCAACCCGCCGTCGGCATCGCGCTTGAGCTTTGGCAGCATCGGCGAGTTGATGAACGGCCAATGCCGGGGCAGCTGCTCGGCGTCCCCCGACCCCGAAAATCTGGCGGAACGGCTGGCGGAACAGCCAGAAGCGGCCCGGAGAGCTAGTATTGGCGCGGGGTATTGACGAGCCCTTGTCAAGCAAGCGAGGCAGCGTGTTCGGATCGTCTACCGCGCGCTCGGCCTCGAGCCTTCTTCCGTACTCGCGCAGCGCGGTCGGCAGATCGTCGGCCAGCTTCCTGGATTTGCCGCCCTTCCGATAGTGGTAGGCGCCATGTTTGAAGATGACGCCGGGCGGCAGGTTGGGGTTGTGCTTTCGCGGGCGCGCCATGTTTGGCTCCTGTCGCGCGGTTTAGACAGTTTGGGACAGTAGGCCGAAATATGGGACAACTCGAACCTGTGGATTAGTCTGTAACTTATTGATTTCTTTGGTGCTGCTGCCCCGACTCGAACGGGGAACCTACTGATTACGAATCTTGCGTTGAAATGAATAGAATCAAATACTTAGGCAACTCATTGTAGAAGTTTCCAGCCAGTTTCAGCGAGATACTTCCCTCTGAGCAGTTTTGAATTGTAGAAGCGCCTGATGCGACCGTAGGCATGTCGAAGTCCACCAAGCGCGTGGGTTGTCACCCGCCGGGAGCGCGTTCGATGCGCTCGTCGCAACCACGTGGCGCGCCCGCAGATTCGAACCCCCCGACCTCTTGCTTCGTAGCCAGGTAATCGATGTCCGATAAGAGATTTCAAATCAATACCTTACGTCCTTCCTCCTGTGCCACAGTTCGCCGAGTTACGCCCGGGTAAGGCCTTGTTTTGCCTTGGATCGGACAACTTCAATGGGACAACACTCCAAGCACTAAACATTCCCTCGCTGGAAGACGTTGAATCGAAAGAGACATCCTCCAGCTCTCGGCGACGATGCTTTCTCAGACATGGCCCGGCGGCACGTAGCCGCGCGGGATGGAAGCGAGCAGCTTCTTCGTGTAGTCGTGCTGCGGGTCGAGGTAAATGGCCTCGGCCGAACCGCGCTCGACGATGTCGCCTCCGTTCATCACGAGGATCTCGTCGGCCATGTACTTGACGACCGCGAGGTCGTGGCTGATGAACAGGTAGCTGATGCCGAACTCGTCCTGCAGATCGAGCAGCAAGTTCAGCACGTTGGCCTGTACGGATACGTCCAGCGCTGACACCGACTCGTCACAGATCAGCAGATCCGGCCGCAACGACAGTGCCCGCGCAATCGCGATTCGCTGTCTTTGCCCGCCGGAGAACTCGTGCGGGTACTTGTGCAGGCTCGCGCGCGCCAGTCCCACCCGATCGAGCAGCGTGGCGATGCGCGCATTGCGCTCCGATTCGTCGGCGCCGATGGCGTGGATCCGCATCGGCTCGGCGAGGATCTGGCCGATCGTAAAGCGCGGATTCAAGCTGGCATAGGGATTCTGGAAGATGACCTGAACCCGGCGGCGGAACTTCATCAAAGCCTCGTGCTTCATCCGCAGCACGTCTTCGCCGTCGAAGCGCACCTGGCCCGCGGTCGCCTCGACCAGGCGCATCAGCAGCATCCCAAGCGTGGTCTTGCCGGAGCCGGATTCGCCGACGACGCCGAGCGTGCGGCCGCGCTCAAGGGTGAAGCTCGCGTCGCGGACCGCTTCGATCGTGCGCTGGCGCAGCAGTCCGGTCTTCAGGCGGTATTGCTTGCGCAGGCCGGCCGCTTCGATCAGCTGCGGCCCGTGATTGGGGCGCAGGGGGCGAGGCGCCGGCTCCGCGGTCTGCTCGCCGCCAGCGGCGAGAAAGTCCTCGATCGTCGGAAGCCGCCGCGGCCGCCGGTCCAACCGCGGCCGGCAGGCGATCAGCGAGCGCGTATAGGGGTCCTGCGGTGCGCCGAATATGCGCGCTGCCGATCCGCGCTCACGCACCTGCCCCTCGCGCATCACGACCACGGCGTCGGCAAACTCGCCCACCAGGCCCAGGTCGTGGCTGATAAACAGGATGCTCATCGCATAGCGTTGCTGCAAGCCGCGCAGCAGCTCGATGATCTGGCGCTGCACCGTTACGTCGAGCGCCGTCGTCGGTTCATCGGCGATCAGCAGCCTCGGCTCGCAGGCGATCGCGGCGGCGATCATCACCCGTTGCTGCTGGCCACCGGACAGCTCGTGCGGATAGGCATTCATCCGGTCGCGGGGCTGCGGGATCCCGACTTCGGAAAGCAGTTCCTCGGCGCGCGCGCGGGCCCGGCTGCGCGTGAGCTTCGTGTGCAGACGCAGGGCCTCGGCAACTTGGTCGCCCACCGTGAAGACCGGGTTCAGCGAGCTCTGTGGCTCTTGAAAAACGACCGAAATGTCGCGCCCCCGCAGCGCGCGTACCTGGTTTAGCGGCGCGTGCAGCAGGTCCACCTCGCCGAATTCGGCCCGGCTGGCCGCGTCAACGATTGCATTGTCGGGCAGCAAGCGCACGATCGACATCGCCGAGACGCTCTTGCCGGAGCCCGACTCGCCGACCAGGGCGACCGTCGAGCGCGGCGCGATCTCGAACGAGACGCCGCGCACCGCCTCGAATGGCTTCGACTTGCCGAGGCGGAACGAGACCCGAAGGTCCCGCACCGCGAGCAGCGGCGCTGCGACCCCGCCATCCTGAGCTGTGGAGGACGTCGTCATCGTTCGCTAGCCCTGGCGCAGGCGCGGGTCGAGGGCGTCGCGCAGCGCATCGGTAAGCGTCGAGAACGCCGTGACGAACACCGCCATGAAGGCGGTGGCGGCGGCGAGCTGCCACCACTTGCCCAGGATCAGCTCGGACTGCGCTTCGTTCAGCATCGTTCCCCACGACACCGAGTCGATCGGCACGCCCAGCCCCAGGAACGACAGGATCACCTCGGCCTTGATGAAAAAGACCACCAGCAGCGACAGCTGGACCAGCACGACGTGACTGACGTTGGGCAGGATGTGCTCGAACATCCGTGAGAAGTGCGAGGCACCGATCGCCTCTGCAGCGCGCACGTACTCGCGGCCGCGGTGTTTCAGGTATTCGGCGCGCACGAGGCGGTAGACCGCGGTCCAGCCGGTCAACGCGAGGATCAGCACGACCGTGGCAGTGCCGCGGCCGAACACCGCCGCAAAAGCGAAGATCAGCAGGATTCCCGGCACGGCCGTGAAAACGTTGTAGAACCATTCCATCAAGTCACCCGCGACGCCGCCGAAATAGCCCGCCACCGCCCCGAGCGCCGTTCCGATCGCGGTTGCGAGCAGTGCTGCGAAGACGCCCACCAGGATCGACACCTGCGTGCCCTTGATCGCCTTGGCGATCACGTCGCGGCCAAGGCGATCGCCGCCGAACGTCAGCGTCGACGAGTGAGGGGCCGAGACGCTCTGGATCTGGGCCGCGCGTGCATCCCATTCCGCGTAACGCGGCGCCAGCGGATCGACGGCGGACAGATCGACACGCGGCCCGGACGGACGCTCGATCTTGACCGACTCGTCGACGGTCGGGCCAAGAAAGCGGGGGTTCGCATACGGAACGCCGACCTCACGCGCCCAGTCGGCGGCAACCAGGCCGACCAGGCTCGCGACGACGAGCGCGGCGTAGGCAGCCACGACCGTCAACGCGACCATCGCGACGCGGTCGCCCCGCAGCCGGCGCCAGGCGAGCCGCCAGACGCCCGGTGAGGATTCCGAATCCGGCAGTGCCGCGAGCGAGGCCATCGCGTTCATCCGGCCACCCTCAGTTCAGCCGCACGCGCGGGTCGACCACCCGGTACAGCAGATCGGTCATCAGGTTGATCAGCATCGTCAGCAGCGCGAGGTAGATCGTTACCGCCTGGATCACCGGATAGTCGCTGCGATTGACCGCGAGCAGGATCTCGCGGCCCAGACCCGGGATCGAGAAGAACACTTCGATCAGGAACGAGCCGACCACGACGCCCGGCAACTCGGTGGCGATGTTGGTCAGGATCGGGATCGTCGCATTGCGCATCACGTGCCGCAGCAGCACGCGCACCTCGGAAGCGCCGCGCGCGCGTGCGGTGCGCACGTAATCGTGACCGAGCTCGTCGAGAAAGAAGCTGCGATAAAGCCGGGTCGTCGGCGCGATGCTAACGAACATCGCCAGCAGTATCGGCAAAGGTGCGTAGTGGATCAGGTTCGTCAGCACCGAATCGCTCCAGCCCTGGATCGGAAACCACGCAAGGTAGAAACCGAACAGCCACTGCCCGACCAGCACGTAGACGAGGAACGAAACCGAAAGCGCGACCGTGGTGATCGCCATCGCCGCCCGATCGGTCAGCGAACCCCGGACCACCGCGACGCCCAGGCCGAACGGGATCGAAACCACCGTCTGGAGCACCAGGATCGGGATCATCACGGTGAGCGTTGCCGGCAGCCGCGTAAGGAACAGGTGCGCGACCGGCTCGTTGGTGGCCCAGCTGGCGCCCCAGTTGAGGGTCACGATCTCGCGCAGGAAGATGCCCAGCTGAACCCACCAGGGACGATCCAGGCCAAGCGTGTGCCGGATCGCATCGATCTGCTGCTGCGTCGCCCCCAGGCCCGCGATGATCGTCGCCGGGTCGCCGCCGAACCATTTGAACAGGAAAAACACCAGCAGCACAACTCCGGCCAGAGTCGGGACCATCTGCCAGGTGCGGCGCAGTGCGTAGCTGAGCACGGGTTAGCCTGAATCGCTTGAATACCAATGGTGGGTGATTGTAGGTCCAGCCTAGAATCGACAGCTGCACATGTTGCGCACCGCGGATCGTTCGCGGGACGAACTCAGGACCGGGGATCTCGTGTCAGTCGCTTCGTTGATCGGACGGCGTTTCAACTACGGGTTGGCGGCGCTGCTGGTCCTGCTCACGGGCGCGTCGGCGAATGCCGCCGGCGAGAAGGTACTGCGCTACGCATTCGAGGTCGCCGAGACTGGATTCGATCCGGCCCAGATCATCGATCTGTATTCGCGCAACGTCACGGCGAACGTGTTTGATGCGCCGCTTCGCTATGCCTGGCTGGCACCGGCCGGCACGCTGGAGCCGAGCACGGCCGCCTCCCTACCCGAGATATCGGCCGATTTCCGCACTTTCACGTTCACGCTGAAGCCTGGCATCTACTTCGCCGACGACGTGGCCTTCGGCAGCCAGCGACGCGAACTGGTCGCCGCCGACTACGCGTATTCGCTGAAGCGCATTGCCGATCCGCGCTGGAAGAGCCCTACCTGGAGTGAGTTCGAGGAAGTGGCGATCGTCGGCCTGCAGGCGGTGCGCGAAGAAGCGTTGAAAACGGGGCACTTTGATTACGACCGCGAAATCGCCGGCTTGCGAGCGCTTGATCGGTACCGGTTCCGGGTCACGCTGGAGCGCCCGAACCCCCGCTTCGCTTTCCTGCTCGCCGATCCATCGGTCGTCGGCGCCGTCGCCCGGGAGGTGGTCGAACGCTACGGCGACCGGATCATGGAACACCCGGTGGGCACGGGCCCATTTCGGCTCACGCAGTGGCGCCGCTCGTCTCGCATCGTGCTGGAGCGCAACCCGGAATACCGGGAGGAGTTCTTTCCTGATGCACCCGACACCGCCAGCGTCGAGAGCCGGCAGCTGGCACAGAGGTTTCACGGGCGCCGACTGCCGATGATCGACAGAGTCGAAATTTCGCCGATCGAGGAGAGCCAGCCGCGCTGGCTCGCCTTCCTGAACGGCGAACACGACTTCCTCGACCTGATGCCGCGCGACCTCGTATCGCTCGCGCTTACCGGCACGCGCCCGACACCGGTGCTGCTGCGCAAGCATGTGCAGGTTTACCGCGTGCCCGATATCGACGTGACGGTCCTGGCCTACAACATGGAAGACCCGGTGATCGGCGGCTACGAACCAGAACGGGTCGCGCTGCGCCGGGCGCTCAATCTCGGCTTCAACACCGACGAGGTGATCGCCTCGATCTACAAGTACCAAGCATATCCGGCTCAGACGCTGATCCAGCCCGGCACGTATGGCTACGACCCGGCACTGCACACGGAAAACGGCGATTACGATCCGGCGCGAGCCAACGCCCTGCTCGACGTGTACGGATATCGGCGCGGCGCCGACGGCTGGCGCTCGCGACCGGACGGCAGCCCGCTAGAGCTCGAGATGAATCTGGAGCCGGATCAGCAACGGCGACTGCTCGGCGAGATCGTCAAGAAAAGCTTCAATGCGCTCGGCGTCCGAGTCAAGTTCAAATACGCGAAATGGCCTGAAAACCTGCGGATGGTCCAAAATGGCCAGTTCCAGATCTGGTACCTGGGCTTCTCGGCCGCTCAGCCCGATAGCGAAGGCGTATTCCGTCTTTGTTACGGACCCGCCATCGGGTCTTTCGACCTGAGCCGGATGGAACAGCCCGAGTACGACCGGCTTTTTCTCGCCTCCAAGCAGCTGCCTGACGGGCCCGAGCGGCTCGAACTGCTTCACCAGCTTACGGACCTGGAGCTCGTGTACGCACCGATGAAAGCGGTGAGCCACCGCTACAGAACCGATCTCGCCTATCCATGGGTGGTCGGCTATCACCATGGACCGTTCATTCGCGATTGGTGGCGCTACGTCGATATCGACACCGAGCTGCAGGCGCGCGGTAAACAATGAGGACAGCGCCGCTGACGAGATAGGCTACGTTCTACTGCATGCTTGCGTGATCGTCAGGTTGCGTCCAAAGGGACTGTCAAGGCCCGCGCCCTCACGGGCAGTCAACCGGGTGGGATTCGCATTGACCGCTAAATTCTCCGCGTGCTGCCACCCGCCGCAAAGTTGACAATTTGATGCGGATCCTGCGCAGCCTGTAGGTTGATGAGCCTCGAGACCAACCGAGGCGGCGCCAAGCCCGCCCTGGAACGCCACCAATCCGCAAAGCCACTACCACGGGTGCTCGGCCTGCTCGATGAGCATCACCGGGTACAGCCGCGCCCCACTAGACCGAAGCGTCTCAGGCCGGCTGCGATGCCCGTTACTAACTAGTCCGCGGTATAGGCTACAGTCGGTGCTTCAAAGAACGACCGAACTAGGCCGGGTCGCGACTGAATGTCAGTCAGGTCGGCCTGCACCCGATGGCGCAAGGATTCGTTCTTGAGTAACGGCTTCTTGCTCACGCCCTGTCGCTTGAGGTGATTCCAGACGAACTCGTCCGGATTCAGCTCGGGCGCGTAGCCGGGCAAAAAGTGCAATTCGAGGCGACCCTTCAGGCTCTGTACGTAGTGCACAACACTCTTGGCGATATGAGCCGGATGGCCGTCCAGCACCAGGAACACCGGATTTTTGCGGCGCCGCATGAATCGCGACAGCAGCTCGGTGAACTTGGTCGCGTTCAGCCGCTCGGTGTAGATCTCGAACCAGAATTCGCCCAGTGCGTTCACCGCCGAGATCGCGTTGACGCTTTGGCGCTTTCCGCTAGTGGGAACCTCGGGCGTCTGGCCGCGCAACCCCCACGTGCGGCCCAGCACTTGATCCGAACGTACCCCCGCCTCGTCCAGGAAGAAGATCTTCGCCCCGCGGCGCTTGGCTCTGGCTCGCAGTTTCGGAAACTCCTGCCTCTTCCAGCGCTCGATGGCCGCCGGATCGCGCTCATAGGCGCGTCGCAGTGGCTTCTGCGGCGTGATGTCCAGCTGCGCCAACAACCGCCCTACGGCCGTCACGCCCAGCTTGATGCCGAACCGCCGCGCGATCAGCATCGCCACGATCTGCCGCGTCCACAGGCCAAAGTCGAAGCCATACTGCCGCGGGTCCTTGCCGTTGATCCAGTGCCGAACTTTCAGCTTCTGCGTCGGTGTCAGCTTCATGGCCGGCCCCGGGTGCTTGCGCGCTCGCAGCGCCTTCTCGCCGTCACGCTTGACCGCCCGCAACCATCGATAGACCGTGGTACGGCACAGCCCGTAGCTCTTCATCACCGCGCTCGGGCTCTCCCCAGCCTGGACGCGGCGCACTGCCCACCGCCGGATCAGCTCAGACGTATCGTGCGGCAGCGTTCGGCCATCAATCTTCATGCCTCACATCTTACGCGACCTTCTCAATGGAATGTAGCCTAAACAAGGGACCGGTTAGTAAGCGCCCGGATTTCGACGAACGCCCCGGTTCCTGCGGGACCTTTCTCGCGAGTGCGGGCGACGTCGTCACGCTGAAACTTGGAGCCGTTTCGCTTCTCGTCCACAAAATCGCTCCGATAGGCACAAGCCGATACCGCGGGACGATCGTCGGATTCGAGAAATGGTCCGAGACGACCGGCGAAAGCTATTTGATCGGTGCCGAGGTCGAGTTCACCGAGCGTCAGGTGTTCGACTGCGCGAGTGCCGTGAGGGCGCGGCCGAACGGCGGATCAACCCCGCAATCTAGCTGCTCTCGACCCATTGCCCAGTCGCGCGGTCGCACCTCCATATCCGCGGCGGAGACAGCGCGTCCGCGCTTTCAATCCTAAGCCGAAGAGGATGCTTCTCACGAGTGTATAGCGCAGCATTACGCTGCGCCTTTTCAAGCGGCACGTCGACGGCCTTCGTCCGATTGTCGACGCAGAGCTGGAAGCCAACCATGGTCGAGCCCGTCGAGAGCCATTTCATGTGGCGGCCGCTGTTGCGCGATCCGGCCGATGAGATGGTGCTCGAAGCCGCGGCCAACGGGCGTGCCGCCACAATCGTGACGTTCAATCAGCGGGACTTTGGTGCTGTTCCGCAGCAATTCGGGGTTGAAGTGCTGATGCGAGCGGTTGCTTTACGGAGGATCAAGTACCCCTTCCGCTCTGCTGGAATTGCTACACAATCCGCCCCACGGCGGCATGCAGCGACCGGCTGCAGAGGCGCGCCAGTGCTCGTTCTGCGTGGTGGCGAGTGGTTTCGCATCGTCCGCCCATAGCGCAGACCGGTCGCCAGTAGCTGGCGCCGGTTTGGGGCGTCAGCTTGGCTCCGAACAACAGTGCAAATCCCGGCAGGTTATGCAGCGAGCTTCCGATCTGGGTGGCTCTCGTCCCACCCGTAATCGTGCAACACGAGCGTGAACTCGTAGCCCGTGCCTTCCCTGGTGCGCGCGCGCAGATCCCCGCCAAGCAGCGCCGCGATCTCGCGCGACAAGGCCAGACCGAGCCCAACGCCCTTGGCGACCGGGCCGGGGCCGGGCGCTAGCGCTGAAGGAGCGAACAGAGCGGAGAGCTGCTCCAGGGGAATCCCAATGCCGGTCTCGATGACCTCGATACGGGCCTCCTCATCGCTAACTCGGAACGCTCGCAACCGGACGTCACCCTCGTGGGCGTACTTGATCGCGTTGGCCAGCAGGTTGCGAATGACCTGGCCGATACGCACTTCATCCGTTGTGACAAACAGTGGCGCAGGAGCCGGATCGGCCAGGAGCGTCAATCGCTTGCGCCAGGCCATTGGCTCGAAGTCGTCCGCGATGCGCCTGATAAGGGTTTGCACGTCCACTGGGTGCAGGTGCGGTTCGAAGCTTCCAGCCGAGGCTCGTGCGCTGTCCAGGGTCACATCCAAAAGCGCCGCCAGCGCCTTTGCAGAACTGCCGACCGATTCCGTGACGCGGCATTCGGCAGCCCGCTTGGCGTTATCTGCCAGGAGCGCCAGCGACCCCTGCACCGCCCTGATGAGGTTGCCGGTCTCGTGCGCAAGGTAGGCGGTCAGATGCCTCTTGCGCGCCGCATCGCGCGTTGCATCGTCGAGTCGACTGCGGAAATCCGACTTTTCGCGTCTTGCCGCCTCCAGCGCAGCCGCGAGTTCCCTTGCCAGCTGCCGGCTGCGCCAGACGGCGGCAAGTGCGATCAGCAGCGTCACCGCAGTCGCAAGCCAGGCCAGCGGCGCAACGTGCTCAGAAAGTAACGTTTGCATGTTCACAGCTTGGCGCACGGGGTGCGACTGTCGGGAGGCAATGCTAACGCCGCGGGCGCTCGTCCAAAGCCTACAGTGGGCTGGTCTTCAGACTCAACAAATCGACTTGCGCTAGCGCGCGTGCTCGAATTTCCAAACCCCCCGAAGTAGCCCCTACAGACGCCCACAACAAAGCAGACCGCACGTGGGAATCGGCGTTGCAGGCGAGCTATGACGGTTGAGCCCGTCATCCTCCGGCCCAATTTTCCTGGAGAACGGACAAGCACGCGTCCGTTTGATGAAGATCAAGAAACGGGATGTCGCGCCTCATATGTTCCGCCGCGCGGACGTAACCAGGCATGAATGAACGCTGCTCGTTTGTCGGCAAGGATTGATTATGATTCTCATTTTCGATTCGACAGGAACTTTGACCTCGATGGTCAGTGCGGCCGCCCATGGTAATGGCCAACCTGTAGTGCGATCGAGCGTGGGTGCTGGCAAACCGCCCGAGCCTCCCGCCTCTGCGGCGCCGCCGTCGGAAGGCAATGCCCGGTTTCAGAGCGCCGTCGTCCAGGCAAACAACGTGATTGCACAGAGCGGGCTCAAATTGGAATTCGTCGTGGATAAGACGCTGAACCGCACGATCATCAACGTCGTTGACGTTCGGACAAAGGAAGTCGTGCAACAGGTACCGGCCGAAGGCATGCTCGCGACGGTGCGCGCGCTGGTCGCCAATGGCACCAAGGGCGGGCTAATTGACGAACAGGCCTGACTGTCGATGTTGCCGGCGTCCTGGAACGGTCTCGCCGTCCAGGGTTTCACAACCGCCGACTCGACGCCAGCGCCAGAGCATCATCGTGGGATCAGAAGCGGAGACAAGTTCGGAACAAGAAAACGTGCAGGCGCTGCACGCCCGAGACGGTTTGCAGACATTCGAGGAGCGTTTCAAGAGTCTGCTCGATCTTTCAGAGGAATGGTACTGGGAACAGGACGAGAATTGTCGCTTCACCTTGATCACCGGAGCGGGTTTCGAACGCACGGGACTCGACGCGCGCCAATATCTCGGGAAGACGCTCTCGCAAAGCGACGTCTTCCCGGTCGGCGACGGCGGGAGTTGGGACAAGCATAAGGCGGCACTTCGAGCACGCCAGGCATTTTTCGGTTTTCTGGTGCGGCAACTCGATGCACGTGGTCAGGTTCACTCCATAAGAATAAGCGGACAACCCCTGGTCGACCGGGAGAACCGGTTCCAGGGATACCGTGGCACCGCCACCGACATCACAACGATCACGCGTGCGGATCAATTGCTGCGTCTCGAGCACCTGGTGGCCCGCTGTCTCGCCAGCGCCGACGATGCTTCCATGGCGATGAAGGAGGTGATTCGCGCCGTGTGCGAAGCGGAGGGATGGTATTGCGGCCGATACTTTTGTGTCGATCACGACGCCGGCGTGCTGCGCTTCTCGGAATCCTGGCATTTGCCCGACGTCGGGCTGGAGCGGTTCATTGAAGGATCGCGCGAAGTAACCTTCGCCCCGGGCGTCGGACTGACGGGTCTTGTATGGGAATCGGGACAACCGCTCTGGGTCGCCGACGTCCGCAATGACGCCCGCGTGCATTCCGGGAACCTTCATCGCGATGCCAGCACGCGTGGCGCATTCATCTTTCCCGTCAAGATAAGCGAAAAGACGGTCGGCGTACTCGGTTTCAACAGTCGCGACGTTCGGGAGCCGGACGAGCGTCTGCTTCAGACCGCACTTCTAATCAGCAGCCAAATCGGGCAGTTTTTGCAGCGCAAGCAGGCGGAGGAAGGGCTGCAGCGTTTTCGGGTGGCCATGGATGCGTCGGCGGACTTAATCCTGCTCGTGGATCGGAAAAGCCTTCGCTACATCGACCTCAACGACGCCGCGTGCCGAGCCCTGGGCTACAGCCGAGAAGAGTTGCTGACGATGGGCCCATCAAACATCTTTTCCCAGTCGCACGACGAACTTGTCCAGCTCTACGACCGTGCGTGCGCCAGCCAGCAGGCAACGCCGATCATCCGCGGCGCCTACGTTCGCAAAGATGGGTCACAGCTGCCGGTTGAAGAGTCCTTCCGTTCCCTTCAATCCGCCAGCGGGATCGTTATCGTATCGATCGCACGCGATATCACCGAACGAAAGAGTCTGGAACAGGAGCTGGCGCGAAAGAACACCGTTCTTTCCATGCAGCAAGACGCTCTGCTCGACGCCATCCTGCTGGTTGATGAAAACGCCAGGATCATCTCCCACAACCGAAAATTTGTGGAGATGTGGGACATACCCGAGAACGTGGTGCGCACCGGAGACGATGCCGCCGTTCTTCAGGCGGCCTTGCCCAAGATCGAGAATCCAGAAGCGTTCCTGGCCAGGGTCAAGTATCTCTACGAGCACAAAGAGGAAACAAGTCGAGAGGAAATCCGGATCCGGGATGGGCGGATCATCGATCGGTTCACCGCGCCGGTGACCGGCTCCGACGGAGAATATTACGGACGGGTCTGGCACTTCCGCGACATCACGGAATCCAGGCGTGCAGAAGCCTCCCTGCGACGAGCGAACCGCGCGCTGCTCGTCATCAGTGCGGTCAATCAAGCCCTGATTCGAGGCGAAGGTGAGCAGAAACTACTCGACAGCGTCTGCAAGGTTCTCCTGGAACTGGGCGGATACCACATGGCCTGGATCGGCTCCCTGGAGCACGACGATAACAAGTCCGTTCGCCCGGTGGCGCACAGCGGAGACCATGCCGGCTATCTCGACCACGCGGCGATGAACTGGGCAGATTCGGAGCGCGGTCGCGGCCCGACGGGGAGCGCGGCACGGACCGGCGCCGTTCAAGTTTGCCGGGATATCGCTTCGGATCCGCGAAAGGCTGCCTGGCGCACCGACGCATTAAAGAACGGCTACGCATCCTCGATCGCTCTTCCCTTGGTGCGCGAGAACCGAACGCTTGGGGTGCTCACGATATATTCGAAGGAAGTAAACGCTTTCGATGACGAGGAAGTCGACCTCCTTCGGCAACTCGCCGCAGATCTCGCTTTTGGCATCTCCGCGCACCGCTCGGATCTGGAGCGCCATCGCGCGGTGGCAAAAGCCGAGCGGCTCGCCCATTTTGATGCGGTGACCGAGCTACCCAACCGCGTGTCGTTGCTCGAGGAAGTGGACCTCACGATCCGGGTCGCCACGTCGGCCTCGGAGGGGTTCAGCTTGCTGTCCATCGACGTGCCGCGCATCGAGGAGATCAAGACCAACCTCGGTTTCGGCGCCAGCGACAACCTGGCGATGACGCTTGCCGCCCGGCTGCGGGAAGTCTGCACGAAATCCGAATTTTCGGCGCGCCTCGAAAGTGGCGAGTTCGCGGTCCGTCTCGATCCGAAGACGTCGGGCAATGCGGAATCCGTCGTTCGTCGCGCGCAAGTCATCCGCTCGGCGTTGCAGTTGCCGGCTACGATCGGCGCTACCGAAGTCCTGCCTCAATGCGCAATCGGGATTGCTACGTTCCCGGAGGACGGCAACGACGCGCAGTCACTTCTGGAGCGCGCGCAGACTGCCCGGATCCGCATCGGTGCAAGCGAAACATATGAAATTTCGTTCTTCGGTCCGCAGAAGAGCGCGCGAGCGCTGCGCGACCTCGGCCTCGAGTCGGCGCTGCGCCACGCATGTGCACGGGGCGAACTAACGCTGAATTATCAGCCCGAAGTCGACCTGCATACCGGCGAAATCGTAGGGGTTGAAGCCCTGCTGCGATGGAATTCTCCTCAGTTCGGATCCGTATCGCCAGCGGAATTCATCCCACTGGCGGAGCGCAGCGACCTCATGTTCGAGATCGGCGAGTGGGTTCTTCGCGAAGCGTGCCGCCAAGCTGCCAGCTGGAGGAGAGCCAAGCTGCGCGCTCCGCGCATAGCCGTGAACCTCTCGCCGCATCAATTAGCACGACCCGGGATCGCCGGGCTCATCCAGATTATCGTTCTTGAATGCGGCTGCGATCCGTCGTGGCTGGGACTGGAAATCACCGAAAGCATGTCGATCGAAGACTCTGAACATGCCGCCAAGGTCCTGCGCGAACTGAAATCGATTGGATTTGAAATTTCGCTCGATGATTTCGGCACCGGGTATTCGAGCCTCAGCCGCTTACAGGATATGCCCATCGATGTCGTCAAGATCGATCGTTCGCTTGTTCCCGACGTCACGGCCGCAACCGAGGAAGTATCGGTCACACGCGCCATCATCACGATGGCACACAGCCTGCAATTGCGTGTTCTTGCCGAGGGCGTGGAAAGCGAGGGCCAGCTCGCCCTGCTTGCGGCCAACGGTTGCGATCTCATACAGGGTTACTACTTCAGCAGGCCTGTTCCACCTGATTTGATCGAAGCGATGCTGCGCGAAAACCGTCATCTCCCGGATAAATTCATCACGCGGCCAAAATCCACCCGCACGCTGTTGTTGGTCGATGACGAGGAAAACATACTCTCCTCAATGCGGCGCCTGCTTCGACCGGATGGCTACCGGATCGTGTGCGCCCGCAGTGCTGCGGAGGCCCTCCACCGGCTGGCGGAATCGCCGATCGACGTAATTGTGTCGGATCAACGCATGCCGGGCATGACCGGTGTTGAATTCTTGCGGCGCGCCAAGGACCTTTATCCAAGTTCCGTGCGCATGGTCCTGTCGGGATTCACCGATCTGCAATCGGTCATCGACGCGGTAAACGAGGGTGCAATTTACAAGTTTCTGACCAAGCCCTGGGACGATGAGCGCCTCCGAGCACACATTGCCGAGGCTTTCCGTCAGAAGGAGATGACTGACGAGAACAGGCGGTTGGCACGCGAAGTCGAGACTGCGAACGCCAGTCTCGCAAGCTTGAACGAACGGCTCCAGGCCTCATTGGTAAGGCAAAGTGATCACGCAAGCATCCTGGAGCGAAGCGCAGAGAGCGCCCGGGAAATACTCGACAGCGTCCCGGCTACGATCATCGGCGTAGACCTTGACGGATTGGTCGCTTTCGTCAACGGCGACCGCGCCGGGGTGGCTCCGCAGCTGGCATCCGCAATCGGGTGCCCCGCAAACGGTGCTCTGCCGGCCGCGCTCCTTCGCGTGCTCCGGGACGAGCAAGCTGCAGCAGCCTGCCGCATTGAAATCTGCGAAAAGCACTACTACGCGCTGGCAAGATCAACGGATGGTGCGGGAGAGATTCAAGGCCGCGTGATCATTCTTCTCCCGATTGAGAATTGCTTCTTGGAGGCATGCGCGTGACGACCGTTGCGACCGAACTACCCATTTCTTCGGCTGCCGATCGCCGCGGCGGCGCGCCGATGGCAGCGGCTGCGCCAACGGAACTGCGCCTGAACGAGCTCTTTCGCCTTTGGAAGCGCGAGAGCCTTGTCCATCCCCTGATTCACCTGATTCGTCGCTATCGCTCCGAATGCCGGGAATGAAATACGTCATCAGTTCTGCCGATGTTCGGGCTCGAGTACAGGAGTTGCCGAAGCTGCCAAAGGCCGTGCACGAGATCACCCTCGCGCTTGGGGACGAGAGCCTTTGCCTGGAGGCCTTCGCGCAAAAGATCGCCATAGACCCTGCCATGGCCGCGAAGATTCTGCGCGCGGCCAACTCGCCGTTTTACGGAAAGTCCGGCTCGATCGGCAGCGTCCACGATGCAGTCAGGTTCATCGGGCTGCGCGCGGTCGGTGCGCTCCTGACAACAGCCGCTGTCTTGCGCAGTATTGCCCCCCCGGCCTGTGACGGTTTCGCTTTTCGCGGCTTTTGGGAGCACTCCCTGGCAGTGGCGGTCTGCTCCCAGGAGCTCGCTCGCGCGTGCGGGTATTCGCAAACCGTCGCGTTCACGGCAGGATTGATTCACGACATCGGCCGACTGGCGCTCGCCACATACTACCCGCGCGATCTCGCCATTGCCATCGAATATGCGAAGAGCTGCGATTGTCCCCCGTATGAGGCCGAAAAGGCGATTCTCAGCATCGATCATGCGGAGGTCGGCGCATGGATTGCCACGCACTGGCATTTTGCCGACGCCGTGAGCGAAGCGATACGGCGCCACCATGACCCGGATGAAGGCGATCCCACCGCGCTTGTCGCCCTTGTCGACATCGTGCATGCGGCAGATGGCATCGTGCATGCCCTCGACCTCGGCCATGTGGCCGGGGCCCTGGTGCCGCCGCTGCGGCTCGCCGCCTGGGAGCGTTTGAACCTCGCGCCGGAGTTTTTCCCGGGTCTGTTCGAGCGCACGCAAGCCGGTTGTGAGGCCCTGCGAGACGCCTTGATTTAGGTGGCAACCTGTGAACCGAGCAGAACGATTCAGAACTGCGTGATCGGAGATTTCAGGTGACTCCAACCGACACCCTCGTCCTGGCCGCGGAAGCTCGGCCGCCGACTTCCGCAGGCGCCGCGGCGGACCAGATTCGGGACTTGATGCAAGCCAACGTCCAACTCAAGGAGGCGAATCTGCGGCTGTCGCAGGCCCAGGCCCAGCTGATGCAATCGGAGAAGCTTGCCTCGATCGGTCAGCTGGCGGCGGGCGTGGCCCATGAAATCAATAATCCGATCGGCTATATCTTTTCGAACTTCAGCAGCCTGGAGAAATATGTCGACCAGCTTTTCCAGATGCTTTCCGCATACGAACATGCCGAGCCCTTCCTGACCGACCCTGGAACGGCAACCCACATCCATGCGCTGCGGCGGGAAATTGAACTCGACTACCTGAAAGCCGATATCCCGGCGCTCATGGCCGAGTCACGCGAAGGCATCGAGCGCGTCCGTAAAATTGTGCAGGATCTGAAGGATTTTTCAAGAGTCGATGCCCGTCAGGAATGGGAGTGGGCGAACCTTCACAAAGGAATTGACTCGACGCTGAACATCGTCAACAACGAAATCAAGTACAGAGCCGACGTTGTCAAGAAATACGGAGTGAACGTTCCCGAGGTCGAGTGCTTACCGTCGGAAATCAACCAGGTGTTCATGAACCTACTGGTGAACGCGGCTCATGCCATCGAAACGGAGCGCGGGACGATCACGATCCGGTCGGGAACCGAAGGCGCAAAGGTCTGGGTCGAAATCGAGGATACAGGGTCCGGCATCGCTCCCGAAATTCTGCCACGGATATTCGATCCGTTCTTTACCACCAAGCCGGTCGGAAAAGGGACCGGCCTGGGTCTGTCGCTGGCGTATGGGATCGTCAAGAAGCACGACGGTCGAATTGAAGTCGACAGCAAGCGCGGGGTCGGGACGAAATTTAAGGTAATTCTTCCAATCGGTCGAGCGCAGGCCAGGGATCCATAGAAGGTAAAGGTACAGCGATGAACGATGCCCTGCCCCACAGGCCTGGATTGGCGGAAGCGGTTGGTGCGGATCTGCCGCCAACCGTCCTATGCGTCGATGACGAGCCGAATATTCTCGCATCGCTTCGCAGGACACTGCGAAGCAGCGGCTGTCGGGTAGTGACCGCTCAGGGTGGCGTGGAAGCCCTCGAACGCATGCGCGAGGCGCCGGTTGATGTGATCGTGTCCGACATGCGCATGCCGGGTATGGACGGCGTGCAACTGCTCGAGCAGATTCGCGAGGAGTGGCCGGAGGCCATCCGGATCCTGTTGACCGGTCACGCCGAGATGAGCGCAACGATCGCCGCGATCAACCGGGGTCAAATATTTCGATATATCAGTAAGCCCTGGCACGAATCCGAGCTGTTAGCGACAGTTCGCCAGGGGCTCGATCTCGTCGGCCTGCAGCGCGACAGGGCGCGCCTTGAAGAGCTGACGATCACGCAGAACCTCGAATTGCGCGCATTCAACGAGAGGTTGGAGCAACGAGTACTGGATCGCACCAATGAGCTCGCCGACGCGAACAAGAAGCTTAAGCAAGGCTTTTTGACGTCGGTCAAGGTGTTTTCCAATCTGCTCGAGCTGCGCAGAGGTCGACTGATTGGACATGGCCGGCGGGTTGCATATCTCGCGCGCGCAGTCGCCGGATCCATGTCACTGGGCGAACAGGAGATTCAGGACATCTTCGTCGCCGGCCTATTGCACGACATCGGTCACATCGGTCTACCCGATTCTCTTCTGTCGAAGCCCGTCGCACGCCTCAGCCCGGAAGAGCTGTCGCAGTACCGCCAGCACCCGCTCTGGGGCGAGCAATCGCTGATGGCGCTGGAAGACTTGCAGGCCGTTGCGGCGCTGATCCATTCTCACCACGAACGTTTCGACGGGCGCGGATACCCGGACGGGAAAGCGGGTCTCGGAATTCCCCTTGGGTCCCGCATCCTCGCAGTCGTCGATACCTACGACGAACTGCAGGAGGGACATCTTGGTGGCGCAAAGCCGACGGCGCAGGAAGCGCGAATCCTCCTGCAACAGGGCAGAGGTTCGCAATTCGACCCGGAAGTGCTCGAGACCTTCCTGCAGGTTACTCAGATCGAGCAGCGCAAGGCAATATCGAACCTCGTCGTCACCTCGGAAGGTCTGCTCCCCGGCATGGTACTCGACAGTGATCTGATTTCCCCGCAGGGCGTCCTTTTGCTGACGGCCGGGCACCGCTTGACCGAAGCGCTGATTCGACGGATCCGAAGCTTCGAGCACCGCGAGGAGCAGCAGTTTCGCCTGCACATTCGCCGCACGCCGAAGACAGTCTGACTGAGCAGCCGCCGCGGAAAGCCTACTGCTCGGAAACGAAGTAGCCCTTCTCGCGGAAGAGCTTCAGGCACGCGTCCACTACGGCTGGGTCGTAAAGTGAAGCCCGCCCTCGCTCGATTTCCGCAAGGGCCGCATCGATGCCCAGGCCGGGACGATAGGGCCGATGCGACGACATCGCTTCGACCACGTCGGCGACCGCTATGATGCGCGCCTCGAAAAGGATGGCATCCCCCTTCAGCCCCTGCGGATACCCGCTGCCATCAAGACGTTCGTGATGCTGCAGAGCCACTTCCGCAAGCGGCCACGGAAAGCCGATTCCCTTCAGGGCGTCGAAGCTCGCTCTCGCGTGATCCTTTATCAACTCGTATTCCGCCTTCCCCAGGCTTGTCGGTTTGGAAAGAATCTCTGCCGGAATCATGATCTTTCCGATGTCGTGCAGGTACCCGGCGACACGCAGACCTTCCGTGCGGTCCGGCTCGAGTCCGAGCTCCGTCCCGAGCGCGACCGCAATTTCGGCAACCCGTCTCTCGTGGCCGGCCGTATACGGGTCCCGCATCTCGCTCAGCCGCATCGCGACTTCGACCGTATGCATCAAGGCAGTCTTGAGGTGAACGATGTGCTGCCGGATCTCCTCTTCCGCCCGCTTTTTCTCGGAGATATCCTTCAGCAAGCTGACCACTGCGGGCCGACCGAGGTAGCTTGCCGCCTTGCTGTTTAATCCCACCTCGACGGTTGTACCGTCCCTTCGCAAACCGGTGAAACAGTAGGCGATGTGCTTTGTCGTTCCATCGGCGCTATCTCGGAGATTTTTCGCCACGAGCGAGCGATCCTTGGCCGCTACAAGCTGCATTGCGTCGAGGCCAACGACATCCCCCGGCGCGACGTAGCCGAAGATCTCCGCGACCCGCGCATTCGCGTAGGCGAGTTTGCCTTTTTGAATGATGTGGATGCCTGCAAATGAATCATCTGCCAGGCTCTTGAATTGCTCTTCAGCTCTGCGCACGGATTGCTCCGCTTGCTTTCGCTCCGTGATGTCGGCGGCGACGATGCCGACCCCGAGAAGCTCTTTGTCAACTTGGACTGGGTAGTAGTTGAGCAACCATTGGCGCGTATCCGCCGGTTTCGAGAGAGCTTCTCCGGTAACTTCTCGGTTCAGAATGGGCAGGCGGGTTTCGATCACGCTTCGATAGAGGGCTTCAAGCTGTGGCCAGATTTTCGGCACAAGCTCGGCCACCGTGCGTCCGATCTGCTGCTCTGCGGGTGCGCCGTTGATCGATGCCAGGGCCTCGTTGATCCGAAGGACCCGGAACTGCAGGTCGACGAATCCCAAACCGACCGGTGAATTCGAGTAAAGCGTTTCGAGAAGAGCGAGGCTTTCTGCCGACTCACGCCGTGAGCGTCGCAAACCTGCCTCGAGTTGTTTTTGATCGTCGATGTCGGTCGCGGTGTTGATCCAGCCCGATGTCCGCCCGTCGCGGTCACGGACCGGAACGCCGCGCAAGGCGTGCCAGCGAAATTCGCCATCTGCTCGGCGAATCCGATACTCGAACTCGTATGAGCGGCACGATCGCGTGGCCCGCTTCCAGGCGCCTCGCGCCTGCTCGACCTCGTCGGGGTGAAGCAGCGATACCCAGTTCCATTCGCCTGTGGCTCCGGCCGCTTGGCCGCCGTAATCGACGCCCAAGCGATTGACGTATTGGGTCGAACCGTCAGGCGCCGACATCCAAACGATATGCGGTATGGCCTCAGCGATGACCTGAAAATCTGTTTCCGGCAGAGATGGATACACGAGCTTAGTTAGGGGCCTGTACTTCCCCTGCACTTCAATCGCGAGTTTCGTTCTGCGCGCCTGAAATGGCCAACCCTCGAATGCTTGGAGCATTTGCAACGCAGCATCACGACTCCGAAGCAATTGCCTCAATGAATATATCTTACGCGGGCGAGCAACCGAAGCAACCATGCGTCCGAGTAAAGTTACGTTTCAAGGCACAGAGGGGGCCTTCGATGGAATTCGAAACCGCGAAGAAAAACGGCTTGTGGGACGGAATGGACAAATTGTACCGCTGCCGCCCTTGCTAGAGATCCCCCACAATTTGCCACGCGGCCGCCCTCCCGAGAAGGTCGAACCTTCACCTCAGTTCAGCCAAGCGCTGGCCGCCCGTTCAGCGGGCTGCCAACCCGCCTGCGAGTCCATTCGGCGCCGGCGGCTCGTCAGAAATCGGTCGACGGATTGGACCGGAATGCAGGCCGGATTGCGTTAGATTGTGCACTCATCTTTTTAGCGCACATCAGAACAGGTTAGGGGCTTCCGCCGATTGTCCGTCGACGAAGCCTCGGTGCGCGGCGTGAGACCGGTAGCGGCGCGGGCCAACAGCCATCGCGCACGCACGGCCCCCGCGCGTGGCGAGGGCTGTGCGGCGGGAATTGTCGGCGTCCTGTCGTCAATTTGCTGGTAGCAGAGGCCGCTGCGAATACTCAAGCGTAGTTGACGATACGCCGCTGACTGTGCGACTGATAGGGGCGGGACGTAGCGGGCGACGGGCGCAGCCGATGAATAGGCTGGGTGTGAAGGTCGCCATTGGGGCGGCGCTGGTGGTGCTGGTGCTGGTGCTGGCGGCCCCGGTCGAATTCGTGGTGGCCGTGATTGCGCAGGACTTCGATTTGAACGGGTGGGTGCTGCTGGTCGTCCCGGCCTTGATCGTGGTGGTCTATCTTGTCCTACGGCAACGGAGCGATGAAGAACCGTGAAAACCCAGCGATTGCGCCCAGCACTGGCGCTGCCCGGACGCTGACCTGACCGACGTCAAGCCTTACACGCCGCGCCCGCGTAGCGTGTCCGAATAGCACGTCACCGGGGGAAACGATGAAGCGAAGCCTTGCGGTGGGCGCCTGCATCACGTTGACTGCTGTCATCGCCGGGTGCGCCCGAAATGCGAACTTGTATCCGGCGAACGACACGGCCGCTTCGACTGGCGTGGTCGGCCACTTCCGGTCGTAACTGCATCACACCTGAGGTTCCAGAAACCGGTCATTGCCTGATGCATGGCAGGCGAAACTCCAGTTTGACAATTGTATCCGCACGGATACAATGGCAACATGTTCTCGGTCCGCCTAACCGAGCACTTTCAGGAGTGGCTCGACGGACTGAAGGACCGCAGGGCCCAGATCCGCATCGTCGCGCGACTGCGGTTGGCGGAGGCGGGTAACCTCGGCGACTGGAAACCGGTCGGTGGCGAGATCTCTGAGATGCGCGTCGACGTGGGCGCTGGATATCGGCTCTATTTCACGCGGCACGCGAGCGTCATCATCGTGATACTGGCCGGCGGCAGCAAGTCGACGCAAAGCGCAGACATCAAGCGGGCACGCCGCATCCTCGAGCAGTTGGAGTTGGAGCGATGAGCAGAACGAAGGCCAAGTCGAAACTGGTGCCGTTCGATGCCGCGCGTTATCTGACCGATGACGCGGCGGTGGCGGAGTACATGACCGCTGCGCTTGAAACGGGTGACCCCGACCTTTTGCTGCTGGCGCTGGCGGATGTCGCGCGGGCACGCGGTATGGCGCAGGTCGCCAAGGACGCCGGACTCGGTCGTGAAAGCCTGTACAAGGCGCTGGCGCGAGGCGCGAAGCCTCGGTACGAGACGGTGATGAAGGTCGTCCGCGCTCTGGGTGTTCAGCTGACGGCAAGGTCCTCGTAACGCCCCGGGCCCGTCTGACCGTGACGGCATGGCAACCGATTTCAAGAGCGGCGCTCCTTTCCCGTGTCGCCCAAGGCACGGCCCGTATGGCGGATCTCCCGAAGCGACTGTGGCATGCCGTAGCCATCGATCCCGTCAAGTGGGAACAGCATCCGTTCGGCGACGAAGGAGGTGGCTTCTGGGTTGTCGCGATCATCGGCAGGTCGGTGATCTGGTACAACGACCGCGAGGAAGGCTTCAATCGATCGTCCTATTCCGAATTGGGCAGAATCGACGAATACTTCTGCAACCGCGACGAGTTGGATGTCGCTCTGCAATACCTCGAAGACGTCTTACGGGGTGGGAAGGACCTGGTGACGATTCTCGCCGACTATCGCGCGAAGGCTCCAACGCGGTGACAGGCGGCTCGAGGTCCGCTTTGCTTCAGCCGCACGTCCGTTTCGAAGCGGCGACAAGGGCCGCGAGGCGTCGCGTGCGAAGAAATGTTGTCGGTACGGCGACGCCGCAACTGGTCCGAAGTTGATGCCGAAGGAGTCATCACGACTGCCGCAAGTCGCGTATGTGGCGCTTCGCGACCGCGGGCAGAATGGACAGCGGAACTGCCGATTTCGGCGGTCGCGGCCATGAGCAGCCGGCCGGCACAGACCGAAGAATCAAAAAGAAAGCCGACATCGCAGGCGGCTTAGATCTGCGACTTAGTACTTCACTTCAGAAGTTCGGTCACGTATTAGTCAGGCAGCGAGTTTCAGTTCCTGGCTGCGAGCGTAACGGGTGCGCATCCGCGCCATCAATTGGTTCAGGTCCGCGCGGGTGAACTTCCACTCGAACGGGTGCGCGATGCTCTCGTAGTAGCGCTCGAAACGGGCGAGGCGCTCAGCGACGGCCTCCCGGCACGGGAAGTCGTTCGGGGTCAGCGCCTTGCGTTGCACAATGGAGAAGTAGAGTTCGATCTGGTTGAGCCAGCTCGCGTGCACCGGGCCGTGCACCGGAACGAGCCGCGGATAGGCCTGCGTCAATCGCTTGACCGCCGCCTCGCCACGGTGCGACGAACCGTTGTCCATGATCCAGAAAACGCGGCGGGCTTCGTGGTAGGGCGCTTGGCGCATGACCTGATCGACCAGCCGTTGGAACGGCGCGATGCCGGTGGTCGCTTCACAGCGTCCGAACACCTTGGCGCGGTGCACATCGAGCGCCGCCAGGTAGGCCCAGGCACCGCCGCGGGCGTATTCATGCTCCACGCGCATCGGCTGGCCCGGCGCGGTCGACAGACTCGGATGGATGCGCACGCGAGCCTGGATGCTGGTTTTCTCGTCGGCGGAGATGACGAATTCATCTTCCCGCAGCGACCGGCCCTCCCAGCCGCGGGCGTACAGATCCAAAATGCGTGCGGCCTTGGCCTGGAACCCGGGGTCGCGCGGGAAAATCCAGCAGCGGTGCTGCCAGGGCCGGATGGCATCCTCGTGCAGCCAGCGCCATATCGTGCTGTCGCTGATGCGGGCCACCAACCCGTGTTGCTCGGCGTATCGCCTCACGTCGGCCACACTCAGACGCGACAGCGGCACCTGCAGCGATGCCGGCAACTCGCAGGCCAGCGACTTGATCTCAACGCACAGGTCTGGGGGGAAAAGCCCGGGGCCGTCCTGAGCGAGGTCTCTCATCGAGTCCCCGCAATCGGTCCTTGAAGAAGCGTTTGCGCCAATGACTGACCACCTCTCGACGCGTATCGAGCCGGGCCGCGATCTCATCGTTGTCGACCCCAACGGCCGCCATCAAGATCATCTTGGCTCGAACGACCTCGAAATACGGTAACGTATATCTTGCGGCCCGCCGGTGCAGTTCGGCCGCCTCGTCGGGTGCCAGATCGATCCGGAACGGGCTCTTTCTCGGCATGAACAGCTCCCAACCGTTGCCTGCCGCAAGGGTGCCATACGAGCCGGGATTGAGCAAGCATATACGTGACTGTATTTACGAAATTACCTACTTAGGTCTCGCGATTCCCGGCTCCAGGCTATGCCGATTCCTCGACAAGTAGGAGCGATCCCACTTGCGAAGGAACGAACCTTGGTGGACCGTAAACGAAAGTAAGCGAACCGGTATCTGATTCTTCCGCCGCTCTTCGTCTTTGTTTATAACGGCAGAAACCGCTAGGAAGCGAGGGTCCATGGACAAGGAACCGATCGCGCGCCGGACGGCCGTCGCGCTCGCGTTTGTCGTCGGTGCGCTCGTGGCGGCCGCTCCGGCCTGTGGTTCCCCGATGGTGTACACGGCGAACTTCGTAACCAACATCAAGATCGGGAACCACACGTACCACAATGCCTCCGTGACGATCGTATTCAAGGGCGACACCAGCAATATTGCGAACGTCGCAGTCGGCGGCACGCTGCTGGCGAGCGGGCTATGTCCTGTCCCTGCTGGCGGTGGCGTGGGCTACTTCACGTACCTGCCGAAGGGAGTCGTTACGATCTCGGCAAGGTCGGACGGCGGAACGATCACCGCGACTTTGCTCCCCAACCAGGTGTTCGTCGCCCTCGACTCCTGCAACGGCGGAATCGGTTTTGGCTCGTACGTCACTGGCAATCTGGAACCTGCCTATCCGGTCGGCTTTACGCTGGGAACTGCGATGTCCTGGTCTGTCAACAACGACCTTACGACCCCGGGCAATATGTCCGGTTCGGCGTTTTCGTGCATCGGCTACCCGCCCAATGGCATCGGAGCTTTGAACGGCAACAACGGCGTGTGCACGGCGCCGGACGCCTATCCCCTGTACTCGAAGAATGTCGGCAACGTGTACATCTATCAGCCGTACACGACCCAGCCCACCTTGAGCAACCACGGCGGCAGCCTGAACCGGGGAACCTTCTCGATCGCACCCAACACCGAGACCGACGACTAGGAAGACCCCGAACCCGGACGTCCACCCAGGGAGCGAATCGATGAAAACGCGCAATTGGACGCACTGCCTGCTGGGAAGCGTGTTGCTTTTGGGCACGATCGGGGTACAGGCCGCTCCGGTGGTCTATACCTTGCAGACGGTGGGTGACGGCAAGCTCGGGTCCAATCCTTTCGCGGAGGCCCTGATCAGCATCGTCCAGGTATCGGATACTTCCCACGTCGTAGCCACGCCCTCTGGCGGCGGCACGCTGTTCGTCAACAAGGCCGGCTACGCGCGGGTGACGATCGTACAAAACGGCAAGCCTGTCGTCGCGAAGTTCGAATCCGGCCAGATATACGTGTTCTACGACACCGGAAAGGGAATTGCCGGTTTCGGCTCGTCGATCTCCCCCACCTATCCCGTCGCCCTGGACTGCAACAACACCACCTACAACGGAATTCCCTATACGGCCGATTGCCAAGTTGGCAATGCCGTGAACTATTCCGGGCACTTTTATGGGGACAGGGATGGTACGTTAAGCGCGCTGTTTCTCGGATCCACGGAATTCACGCCGCAAACGCTGGCGCTGCCGAAGTCGCTGGCCCAGTCGACCCTGCTTACCGGGCACGCGCATATGTGCGCGGTGACCTACACGTTCCCCAATTCGGAGAACACCTTCGAAGACCTCGGGGACCTTGGAACCTGCAGCGGTCTTGCGCCGATCGGCCAAACGTTAATGACCGACCACGGCGGCTTCTCCGTGCAGGACATGGTCGGGGGTTCCGCTGTCAACGTCGGTCCTAACGGATGGGGAGGCTGGGACACCTCCAACGTCGGGTACCTAAGGGTGTCGGTGCCCGACATCGACGACTGACTGCGTTCCGCGCGGCAGCGCGCGCCGATTCCGTAGGCTGTTCACCGAGTCCGGTTACGGTCCTCGCGCTAGTGTAGTGTCTCGTAAATAGCTATTCGTAAAGCGCCCACTGTGCCATACTGCGCACCGCGTCAGTGTTCAGACGAGGGCGGCGATGGTACGACCAGTTCGGACGCTGGAACTCGATGCCGAGCTGCGCGGAGAGTTGGAGCGCACGTCGGGGAGGCGAGACTTCGGAGGTGCGCGATGTGCGTCGGGCGCACATCGTGTTGCTTCGTGCCGAGGGCAAGAGCCAGGACGAGGTGGCCCGGGTGTTAGTGCCGGCGTAAAAGTGCGGATATTTGCCGCAGTTTGAATTGGACGATCGACCCTCGGCAACGGCGTCGGAAGTTCAGAACGGGTCTTTCCCGTCTCGGGGCGTGCGTGGTGGGGCGGCCGCGGAGTTCTGCAGGTCCTGGCGCAGGGCGCGCTGGATGGCGGGGCCGTAGACGGCCCAGAGCTGATCGCGGATCCAATCGATCAGTTCGAAGGCGGCAAGCGCTTGGTCGGGCGACCAGGAATCGGGTAGCGCGGGCAGTTGGGGGTTGCGCGGGTTCATGGCCTTTTGCGCCGACGGCGCTGAGCGCGCTGCTCGGCCCGCTCCTGGGCTTCCTTGTGGCGGTAAGACTTGCCTTCGAGCGAGATGAGCTCGGCGTTGTGGGTGAGGCGGTCGACCAGGGAGACGACACAGGCGGCGTTGGGGAAGACTTCGTTCCATTCTGAGAATGGTCTGTTCGTAGTGACGATGGTGCTCTTTTTCTCGTAGCGCCGATTGGTCAGCTCGAAGAGCAGGTCAGCGTGCCGGTTGGAATAGGACAGGTACCCGACCTCGTCGATTGCCAGGACGTCGAAGCTGGCGTACTGGCGCAGCCGCCGGTTGCGGGTCGAAGCGCTGTCCAGGGCGGCCAAGCCGCCGAGCAACTCGCCGGCATTGGCGAAGTGCACGGTGTGGCCGCGGCCCAGCGCCTGGTGGGCGATGTTCTTGGCGATGGTGGACTTGCCAATGCCGTTGGGGCCGAACAGTACGACGTTGGCAGCCTCGGCGAGGAAGTCCAGCGACATCAACTCTTCGATGGCCGGCCGATCGCAGCGGGTGGGCCAGGACCAGTCGAAGTCGACCAGCGGCTTGAAGGCGCCGATGCGGGCGCGGCGCACGCGCCGCTCCATGCTGCGGTGGGCACGTTCGGCCTCCTCCCAGGTCAGCAGCTGCGGTAGCCATTGGGTGTGGGCCGCTTCGTTCCAGTTCGCCAGCAGCCCCGGCAAGCGCAAGGCCTGGGCGCGGCGCAGCAGCTCGTCTTCAGGCCGATGGGTCGTCGTTGTCGTCACGGGGATCTTCCTTCAGTTGGTCGTAGGTCGACAGCGCGTGCGGCGTAACGGTGACGTCGCGCTTTTGCAGGTGCTCGGGCAGCGTCACGACGGTGGCCAGCGGCTGGCCTCGGCTGTCGCGGCGGCGCTCCAGCGCCAGGCGCACGGCGTTGGGGTGCGGCACGTCGCGCTCCAGCACCTCCGCGACGGCCTCGTTGAGCTCCGCGATCGAGTAGTGCTGGCGCAGGCGATTCAAGGCGAGGGTGATCGAGCCGATGTTGTAGCCGCGCACGGCGGCGCGCATCAGAAGCTCCTTCATGCGGGGCACGGCGCGCACCAGCTCGTCGGTGGTGCGATGGCGGCGCCCGGCGCGCTTGTGCTCGACGAGCCGCTCGATGTGGGCCGGATCCTCGATTTGCTGGCCGCGGTCGTAGCAGCGCGCGTGCTCGGCCAGCACGGTGACCCCGTCGGTGATGCGCACCCGCACGGTATCGGCCAGCACGGTGAGTGTGCGCTGCACCTGGGTGTGCGGCACCGAGTAGTCGTTCAGGTCGAAGCGCGCATAGGGGGTCTTGCCAACGCGCACCTCGAGCAGTTCGGCCGTGGGGAAGGCATCGGCCGGCAGCGGCAGCAGCAGCGGCTGCTCGGCGGCGAAGGCGGCGCGCACGCTCATCGTCGTGTCCTCGGGGCACGGCCGCTCGGCGGCCTGCCCCTGGCACCAGGCCGCCGCCTGCACATTCAAGTCCTCCAGATCCTTGAAGCGGCGCGCGGCGAAGAAGGCGTCCCGCGTATAGCGGATGGCCCGCTCTACGCGCCCCTTCTCATTTCCGCGCGCCACGGCCACCGGGCGCGGCTCGAACCGATGATGGGCCGCGAAGGCCAGCAGCCCCGGGTGAAACCGGATCGCCGGGCCGTGGCGCTCGAGCACGGCGCTCTTCAGGTTGTCATACAGAAGCACGCGAGGCACGCCGCCCCAGGCGGCAAAGGCACCGGCGTGGCCGGTGAGGAAGCTCGCCATGCGGGCGTCCAGGAAGAAGCGCAGGTAGATCGCCCGCGAGTACGACAGCACCATCACGAAGGCCATCAGCGGCCGGCGCGCCCGTCCGATCTGCAGGTGCCCGAAGTGCGCCCAATCGACCTGGGCCTGCTCGCCTGGCAGCGTGCGCAGTCGCAAGTACGCTTCGGCCGGCTTGCGCGGACGCAGCAGCGACACGCGGTACCGGAACTGACTGGCCCCGCCCCCGTAGCCGCGTTCGCGCGCCATCACGAACAGCCGGCTGGCCGTCAGGGTGGGGAAACGCGCCAGCGTCTCGGTGATCAGCAGCACGTACGGATCCACCGCCGAGGCGCGCGGCGCCGGCCCCGGACGGGGAAGTCCGGCCTGCGCCAGCACGCGGCTGACCGTGTGGTGGTGCACGTTCAGTTGGCGCGCGATCGTGTTCACGCGCCACTTCTCGGCGAAGTAGTAGCGCAGGATCTGCGCTTCCAGCTCAGGAGGAATCGTCATGCAGGGCTCGCGTGGTTGGGTCGGGTCGGCGGTCGCGGCGCACGAACCCCTGTCGCACCAGCCGCGAGCAGCGCGCGCGGCACACGTGGCAGCGCGCGGCGTGCGCAGCGGCATCGACCGGGTCGGATTCGTTCCCGATCGGCAGCGCCACCGCCTCGGCCGGCAGTAGATCACCGACCCCCGTCACGACGGAACCCTGATGCGTCACGATCTTTTGCCGCGCCCGGTACCGGCGCGCCCGGGCCGCATGCGCGAAGCGGCCCGGCCGGCTCGTCTGATAGCGCCGTCCGGCGGCACGTTGGGCCGCGCCGCGCGCCTGGGTCGCGCAAGCACGACCGCAATAGATCTGGCCGCGGTCGCAGCGGCGGCAGATCAGCACCTGCACCCAGCAGCGTGCGCACAGGAACATCCGGCCAGTGTCGGGCATGGGCGCTCTCGGCAAGAAGCCGAAACGCGCCGCAGCCCTGCAGGCGACGGATATGCAATACTGTCCGTCGCACGCGGGCCGTTTCTCGGAACGCATGTGGGGCGCGACGACGGACACTTCTCAGGGTGCGGCCGTCGTCGCGCTCGGTTTGTTCGGCGCGCCGATTATCCGGCCCCACCAGGTCGCGTAGATCCCACCGGCATCGCGCCGGCGAACACCTGAGTCGAACTCGCCTGGGAATGCAGCCTCGCGCTGCTCGACCTTCAAGCAGGCGGCCCTGCGGGCCGCCAAAGACAAAGAAGAACTACAACACCCAACCCATCCCACTACACCGGCACAGAACCCCGCGCAAGAGGCCGCTCAAACTCCGCGGCAGATATCCGCGCTTTCTGGCCGGCAACTACAGGTCAAGACGCGCAGCATTCATTTGATTGCGGTGGCGCTGGATTGGCAAGCAAGACTTGCGTTCCGCCTTGCTCGGATCAAGCGCCGATGTCGTGAATTGGTCGCGCGGTCCGTTTGTAAAGATGAGGCGGTCCAATCCAATCCGCCCCAAGGGCACCGACTTCAACCTACCCAAGGAAGACTTGCCATGAAAAACACCTAGCGCGAATCGCCCCGCTTCAACCCCACCGGCCTGGCCACCGGCTCGATCCTGGCGCTCATCGTCGCCATGGCTATTTCGCTGGTCTTCGATGTGCAGCCCGCCGAGGCATCCAACGGCACCAAGGTGGCACGCACGCACGCCACCGCACGCGCCTGATTCCGCTCGATCGCCCGCGGCTTGCGGGTGCCCCCCGGCACCCGCGCCGCATCCAGCTCATTCAGGCTCGCACCCTTCTATATGGGGTGATGGATTTCCGCCCTGACTGATGGTCCGCTGGATTTTTTCAAGACAACCCGCTGCCCGAGACTTCAGGACCAGGGATTGCGAGTCGGGGCAGTTTTGTGCGCTCCCCTGGATAAGCTTGCCCTTGTCGTAGAGGCAGGTGACCGCGGAAACCTCAGGCGACCACAGGCGAACGGGTTCGCCCGAGACAACCGAGACTACGGCCACCACATTCCAGTGATCCTTATCCGCCGCCCACCTCACCTGGCAACCGCTGTACTTGCTGCCGATGTCGCGCGCACGGGGATAGATTCGAAGCGTCAACCCGTGATCGACCTCCTCGCCGGCCGCTTCCGGCGGAGCCGCCAGGCCGCAGTTTTCTCCGGTTGGACGGCCCGTCTCGTCCGCAAATGCCAGTGAGAAAGGAAGCAGGATCGCAAGTATCAGTGCGGCTCGCATACTGACTGACCTCTTAGGAGAAATCACGGGAGAGATATTGCTATTTACCACGAGCCAGGTGAAGGCAGATGTGGCTGGATCGTCGAAACACATGCCCCCTAACGCCTGGCCTCTGACCTGATTGCGGTACCTATCCGAGCGTGGGCGCTTGAACTTGCAAGGCCGGTTCCTGGCAGGACTTTGCGGTCCACTACGTCATTCGGCGAAATCCATGCTCTTGGGCCGGTCCGAGAGCTCCACACCGACATTCTTCGAGAACAACACATCGTCAAACGGGATCACGATCTCCGATGAAGGGCCGATCCGGAAGTGCTGCGTGGCGGCACCATCGCCAACACTCACCTGCTGACCATCGGCACGGTCGTACCGCAATACGAGCTTACGCAGAGTCGGGACAAAGATGCGCAGGAGTCCGGCCTGCTTGCGGATAAGCGCGTTGGCTTGCGGAATGCCGCCCATGAGTCGAACGTAATCCAGTTGCAGTTCGCGCGGAAGGGTCGGCTGCAAATCCGGAGTGAAGGAAGCCTTTTCTCCGGGTGGCAAGTTGATCAGAACATCCGGATTGTCAGCAAGCAGCTGCCGATCGAATGGAAAGTCGATGAGTCCCTTCGCGTCCGGGGTTATCCGAATCGGGTGCGCGGCCGCATTGATCGTCAGGATCAGGGGCTGCGCATCTGAACCACGGGGCCGCACCTTGAACAGCAGGCGCAACTGATCGCGTTGCGCCTCCGGCATTTCGAAGAATCTGACGAGACCGAGCTTTTCACACACCTCGCGATAAGGGTGCCAGGGACGGTCCTCGGCTGGGGTCGCGGTCGAGCCAGCAAGCGCGGCGATCGCCAAGAGCAACCTCATGGTTCGATTCATCGGTTTGTCCTTCCCGGGTCGACCCGCCGACGGCGCACGCGGCGATATGGGCAGGAGCACTCCCAGCCGCTGGCGTCCGAAACATTCATTTCATTTTGCTTAAAATAGTTTTGCCTTTACATACTTTTATTATCGTAATACGATAATATAGAGATCCAGCTGGAAGCGCTATGAAAAGGCAGAGCATTCCTCCCATCAATACAAGGCTCTGCCATCGCGCTGGTGCCCTGGCGCTCGCGAGCGCAGTCGCATTCCTGCTCGTCAACGTGGCAATCTGGGTGGTGCCGCAATGGTCGGAATTTGCCGCACGCAGTCAGGCCAACCTGTACACCGAGCCGATAACGCTCACGCCGCTGGCGCGCGCGTTGGGACTTGCCTTGTCTTCGCTGTACCTCGGAGTGCTCGTCTGGGCACTTTGGACGGCGCGCAAGTTGTTCGCGCGCCTGGCGGCGGGAGATGTCTTTCAGCCCGAAACCGGCATGTTGTTGCGTCGCTTCGGTCTGACGCTTCTGATCTACGCAGGGCTCTCGCCCGTCGCCACGACCGCGATGGGCTTGATCGTCACAATGCAAAACGCGCCGGGTCAGAGAGTGCTGAAGCTTGGCGTCTCGGACCATGAAATCGTCCTCGCCCTCGTCGGCACGTTGATTCTCGTGATCGGGTCCGTTCTGGCCGATGCCGTGCGAATTGCCGACGAAAACCGGCAGATCGTCTGAACATGCCGATCATCGTGACTCTCGACGTCATGCTCGCCAAACGAAAAATGCGCTCAAAGGAACTGGCCGAGCGCATCGGTATCAGCGAGGTCAATGTTTCGCTCTTGAAGAGTGGCAGCGTCAAAGGGGTGCGCTTCGAGACCTTGGCGAAGATTTGCGAGGCTCTCAATTGTCAGCCCGGCGATGTGCTCGAGCACCAACCAGGTCCAGGCGAAGCGGCAGATCGCCCGATTCGGTAGCAGCGGGATATTGGCCGTATGTCGTTTTCGATGCAGATTTTTCGTCCGTAGTTGCGGGTACTGTCTCCTTTGCACGGGGAGGGCGTCTTGATTGCCGCCGCGCAGCGAACCGGCCTCCTGCTCCCGATTCTGATCGTTGGGTATGGCCTGTGCGGTTGCTCGCCCGGTTCGTTCGACCTTGCGCCACCCAGCTACACGGTAGGTGGCACCGTCAATGGACTCGTCGGAAGCGGTCTCACGCTCGCGCGCACCGGGTCGACCATCGGGCGCGGAGCCAACGGAACTTACCCCGACCTCGGACTGGGCCCTCTCGGGGCCGGTCAAGCCTACGACGTTACCGTCATTACCCAACCGACAAGCCCTTCGCAGACCTGTGTGGTGGCTAACGGGAAGGGAACGATCGGCAACGCGAGCGTCACGAACGTCCATGTGACCTGCACCACCAACATCAGTCGCTTCGTCTATGTCGCCAATGGCAGCCCGGACAGCATCTGGATGTACACGATCGATGCAACCAGTGGCGCGCTTACAGCCGGCACGAACCTGTCGCTCCCGGCAGGGGCTCCGCACGCCATTTCCATAGACCCTCAAAGCGCCTACCTCTACATGACGAATGGCGGTTTGAACAGCATTTCGGCCTATGCGATTGACGCCGGCAATGGCGCGCTGACGGTCGTCGGCGGCTCACCGTTTCCCACAGGGAGCAACCCGAGTTCGGTGGTGATTCACCCCAGCGGCACGCTGGTCTACGTAACGAATCAATCCGACGGGACGATTTCCGCTTATTCGCAGGATCCGGCGAGCGGAACGCTGACGCCTGTGGCCGGCTCGCCGTTCGCCACCGGAAGCAGCCCTGTTTCCGTTGCGGCTCCCAATTTCGATAATCCCCTGATCGACAACTTGCTCTATGTTTGCGGCGGTTCGAACACCATCCTGGCTTACACGATCGCCGATAAAGGCATGAGCCTGTCCGGAGCTTTGCAGCCGCTGTCCGGCTCGCCGTTCACGGCGGGAAGCAACCCGGTATCCGTCGTCGCCGACCCCATCGCAAACTTCATCTATGTGGCAAATCAAGGCGACGGCACCGTCTGGGCCTACTCTTTCGATCCTATAAGCGGTCCATTGACCGTCGTCGGCGGCTCGCCCTTCACGGCGGGCGCAAGTCCTGCCGCGGTGACGGTCGACACCTTCGGCCGCTTCGTTTACGTCGCCAACAAGGCAGACGGCACGATCTCGGCCTACCAGATCAGCGGCGGGGTGCTGCGAGCCATCGCGGCCTCACCGTTCGCGGCCGGCAGCGGCCCAAGCGCGCTGATCGTCGACAACCTCGGCAAGTTCCTTTACGTGGCAAACAGCGGCTCGAACAATATTTCCGCCTATACCATCGATTCGACCACTGGAGCGCTGACACCCATCGGCGGCTCGCCGTTTGCATCAGGGGGCGGGCCGACTTCGATTGCGGTGAGCAACTGATTTCGGGCGTTGCGATCGCTGTGGATTTCTTGCTCATTCCCCGGCGCGCGCGAGCTGACCGCGATAGATCGCGCGCACCGTTTCCAGGGTGTCGGCTTGCTCGGTCGACTTGTCCGGTCGATAGCGCTTCACGCGCGCAAACCGCAACGCCAGACCGTCCGGATAGCGCGGGCTCGCCTGCAGGTCGTTGAACGCGATTTCGACGACGAGCTCCGGCCGCACATGGACTGTCCATTCGTCGTGGCCAATCTCGCGCTCGAGCAAGGCCCGGGTCTGCCAGGCGAGCATTTCGTCGGTCATGCCCTTGAACGTCTTGCCGAGCATTGCAAATCCTCCAGTGGCTTCGTCGCGTGCGCCAAGATGCAGGTTCGAAAGCCACCCCTTGCGCCGACCGCTGCCCCATTCCGCGGCGAGCACGACCAGGTCCAGGGTGTGCAGGCGCTTGATCTTGAGCCACGATGCGGCACGCCTGCCCGGTTCGTAGGGCGACGTCAGCGACTTCGCCATCACGCCTTCGTGCCCGCGCTGCAACGCGTCGTCGTAGAACTCCTCCGCCGCGGTTGCGTCGCTCGTCACTATGCGCGGCATCAGCAGCTGCGCAGGCAAGGCGCGGGACAGGGCGTCGAAACGCTCGGACGCCGGCGCGTCGGTCAACGAGTCCGCGCCGCGTCGCAGACAGTCGAAGAAAAACACCGACAACGGCAGCGAAGCCAGCATCGCCGGCACGTCGAGCGTCCGCCCGAAGCGGCGCATCGTCACCTGGAAGGGCTGCGGAGCCCCATTCGCCTGCAGCGCGATGGCCTCGCCGTCGAGCATCAGTTCATCCGCCCGAACCGAGCGCACCGCTGCGACGATCTCGGGCGCCGAGGCCGTCACATCGTTGCGATTGCGCGTGAAGATGCGCACTTCGCCACCCGCTTTGTGGACCTGCACCCGGGCGCCGTCGAGCTTCCACTCGAAAGCCGCGGTGCCGAACGCGTCGAGAGCTTCGCCGACGTCGGCGGCCGGCTGCGCCAGCATCGGCGCAACCGGCTGCATCAGGGACAGGGCGAAGCGGCGCAGGCCGGCCGCGCCCTGCGTCAACGCGGCGTGTGCGACCGCCGCGATGCCGTCGGCGACCATGGCCGCCTGTCGCACGGACGAAGCGGGTAGCGACGACGCGGCCGCAACCGCGTCGGTCATCAGGGATTCGAGCGCGCCCTGGCGCAGCTCGCCCAGCATCAGCCTTCCGAGGAAGTCGCGCTCCTGCGGGGTGGCGCGCCCGAGCAACTCGGACAGCAGCCGCGTGCGCACGCCCTTCGAGCCCGATCCCGTTGTTGCGGCAATCCGCTCCAGCGAGCCATCGACGTCGGCAATCGTGAGCGAAGCCGCCTCGGCCAGAGCACGATCCGAGGCGTCACGAAGCAGCCCGTAACCGATGCCGCTTCGCCCTTGACGAAGCTCGCCCGAAAGATACGCGACACCGATCTGGATTTCCGACGGCGCGAGCTTGCGCAGGAATGCGGCAAGCTCGTCGACCTTGGCATTGCGACTTGGCGTGTCGGCGACTCGGCGCGACGTTCCGACCAGATCCGCCAAAAGCGTCATGCAATGATTTTACGGCCCGTCCCGATTCTCACGTGAGCGCAGCGCTGGCCGATCAGCGATCGGCCGTCGCAGCTGGACGCCGGCATTTTGCAACCTCGACCAGCCCGCTCCGCATGGAGCGCCCGTTTCGAGGCTACACCCCATCAACCCTTCTTTTCGCCGACGATCGTGACACGTTGCATCCGATCGGCGTTCCACTTCTGCCAGCCGACTAGTTTTGCGGAGAGGGACTTGTTATCTTCTTTAAGTTGTTCATTTTCTCGTCCAAGGTCTTGAGCGATCCCGGCAACTTCTCCGACGCTGTCGAAGACTCCGTTGACGGCTTCGGAGATTCCAGCAAATCGAGCGGTACAGGCTTCTCCGGAGGTTCGGGCGGCGGACAGGTCGGCTTCGAGAGTATGCCGCACCCCGGTAGCGTGGCTAGTAACAGAAGCCAGACTCCGATCTTTCGCTTGAATTGTTTTTGCATGATCTTCACGCTCCTTCGCCAGAATGTCGGTCAAATTCCGATTCTGCTCATCCGCCTTGTCGGTAACCTGCTTCAGCGCCTGCTTCAGCTCCTGTTCGTGCGCGAGTTTGACCGAAGCCGCTTTCTGCGCAGCCAGCTGCGATTCCAGCAGCATGCCCGCGCCGAACGCCACCACCGCGATTGCAAAATAGGTCGGACACCACGTGCCCGGTTCTTGGGCGGTTCACTCATGATCTGCTCATCACTCATCCGCGTTCCCCCCATCATGATTGTCTACCGGCGAGGCGCCGACTGGCCTGCTCGCCCGTAGAAGCAGGCGATTCGGCTTCTTTCTACAGCAATAGACCGACGTGGCACTCATCCAGCGGATCGACCGTTCGGATGTAGCGCCGCGCTAGTCTGGAGCCCCGTCCGCACCAGAGCGCGCCTCTATGTCCGACAGTCAACGGGTCGCTCGCGTCGTCAAAATCAGTTCGCAAAAGCCCCCAAGCATCCAGGCGACAGGCGACGTTTTCCTCGGCCCCGGTCTATCGCCGGGTCCGACTAAGATCGCTCGAGGCATCGCAGGGGAGCACGGATGGGACCGCTGGCTGGAATTCGCATCATCGACATGGCCGGCATCGGCCCGGCGCCGTTCGCCGCGATGCTGCTGTCGGACATGGGCGCCGAAGTCATTCGGATCGACCGCAAGGGTCGCATCGATGCCAGCGTCTTCGACACGCTGAAGTACGGCGGCTTCCTCAATCGGGGCCGGCGTTCGCTGGCATTGGATCTGAAGAAGCCGCCGGCTGCGGAGGTGTTGCTTCAGATGGTGGCATCGGCCGATGCGCTGCTCGAGGGCTTTCGGCCTGGCGTGATGGAGCGGCTGGGTCTCGGACCCGACGTCGCGCTCGCGCGCAATCCGAAGCTCGTCTACGGTCGCGTCACCGGATGGGGCCAGATTGGTCCGCTAGCCCAGGCGGCCGGCCACGACATCAACTACGTCGCGCTGACCGGCGCGTTGCATTCGATCGGCACGGTCGACGCCCCCGTGCCGCCGCTGAACCTGGTGGGCGACTTCGGTGGCGGCGCGATGCTGGTCGCGTTCGGCATCGTCTGCGCATTGCTCGAAGCGAAGCGCTCCGGGCTCGGCCAGGTCGTGGATGCGGCAATGACCGATGGCGCCGCGCTCTTGATGGCAATGCAATACAGCTTCAAGGCGATGGGCCACTGGAACAGCCGCCGCGAGGCCAACCTGCTCGATGGCGCTGCGCC
>CAVTZO010000053.1:0-82775 GCA_963739145.1 uncultured beta proteobacterium | reverse complement strand
TTGCGCCTGAAGCGCTCGACCAGATATCCGGACGAGCTCGATCAGGTGGTGGACGCCTTCAACGCGATGAGCGCCAGGCTTGCCCAGCAGGAGGAAGATCTCACCTCCGCGAATTCCCGCATGGCGGCGATCCTCGACAACATTCCCGACCTGGCCTGGGTAAAGGACGGGGAAGGCCGCTACGTCGCCGCGAACCAGGTGTTCGCCCGGACTTTCGGCCTGTCCGATGCCAACGGGATCATCGGGAAGACGGATTACGACGTCAGCCCGAAGGAGATGGCGGGAGGTTATCGAAAGGACGATCAAGAGGTCCTGGCATCGGGCGAGCGCAAGTGCATCGAAGAGCTTTGCTGGCGAAGCGATGGCAGCCCGTTCTGGGTCGAGACCATCAAGACGGCATTGAGGGATCCGGACGGTCGCATCATCGGAACGGTCGGAATCGCTCGCGACCTGACCGATCGCCGTCAGGCCGAGAGCGAGCGGGAAGCGCGCCTGGTCGCCGAAGCCGCCAATCGCGCCAAGAGCGAGTTCCTGGCCAAGATGAGTCACGAAATACGCACGCCGATGAATGCGATCATCGGCATGTCATATCTGGCACTGAACAGCGGTCTGAATCCGCGGCAGAGCAACTATGTCGGCAAGGTGCACCGGTCGGCCCGCATGCTGCTGGGCATCATCAACGACATCCTGGATTTCTCGAGGATCGAGGCCGGCAAGCTGCAGATGGACGCGGTCGCCTTCGATCTGGACGAAGTTATGAACGACCTCGCCGACCTGGCGGGCCTGCAGGCACTGGACAAGGACCTGAAGCTGGTATTTGTCCAGCCGCCGCGGCTTCCGACCCGGCTCGTAGGCGATCCCTTGCGCCTGACCCAGGTCCTGGTCAACCTGACCAGCAATGCGACCAAGTTCACGGAGCGGGGCGAGATCACCGTCAGCGTCGAGGTACTCGAACAGGGTGCCGCTGGGGTGCAGCTGCGATTCGGCGTACGCGACACCGGGCCAGGCATCAGTCCGGAGCAACAGCAGCGCCTGTTCCAGCCGTTTTCCCAGGCCGATCCCTCCACCACCCGGCGCTATGGCGGCAGCGGACTGGGGCTTGTGATCTGCGAGCATCTGGTTCGCCTGATGGGCGGACAGATCGGAGTGGACAGCACTGCTGGCGGGGGCAGTCACTTTTACTTCACCGCGCGCTTCGCACTCGACGCTCGGAGCGCGGCATTGCCCGCTGCGATTTCGCCCGGCGCACCGGTGCCGGTGGTCGACGACAGGGACGCTCCGCGGACAGACACGCGGGTCGCCCTGCGCCGGGCGACCCGACGCGACCAGGCGGGGCGTCTGGCCGGAGCCCGGATCTTGCTGGTCGAAGACAACGCCATCAACCGTGAACTCGCGGTCGAACTGCTTGTCGACGCCGGCATCGACGTCACGGTCGCCAACGATGGCCGGCAGGCGCTCGCGCTTCTGGCTCGGCAGGACTTTGATGGCGTTTTGATGGATTGCCAGATGCCGGTTCTGGATGGCTATGAGACGACTCGCGTGATGCGCCAGCAGCGGCACCTGCGGGACCTGCCGGTCATCGCCATAACCGCCAACGCAATGGTCGGAGACCGGCAAAAGGCGCTCGCCGCCGGCATGAACGATCACATCGCCAAGCCGATCGATGTCGATGAGATGTTCGCCACGCTCGCGCGGTGGGTACGCCCGGAAAGCGCCGCGGCGCCTGCGGTGGACGCTGGCACCGACTCGCTGGCCGGGCTTCCGGGTATCGATGCACAGATCGGACGCCGGTGCGTAGCCGGCAACGAGACGCTCTACCGTAAAGTCCTGACCCTGTTCGCCGAAGAGCAGGACGACTTTGCGGCGCGATTCCGCGTCGCCCGATCCTCTGGCGATGCCTCGGCGGCCCTGCGCATGGCGCATGACCTCAAGAGTCAGGCAGGCACCGTAGGCGCGAGCGATGTTCAACAGGCGGCCACGGCGCTCGAGGGCGCGTGCGCGTGCGCCGCCGCAGACGACACCATCGACCAGCTGGCCCAAGCTGTATCCCACGCACTCGGCCCGGTCATCGCCGGGTTGCAGGCGCTGGAATCCGAACGCGACGGTTGAAGGCGATCATCGCGCCGCGGCCGCAGACTTCCCGATGCGGGCGATCGAAACGCTTCAGTCCGACGTGGCGGCGATGAAGTCGCTCCGCAGCAGGCCGAACAGCGCCGAATCGGAAAATTCTTCCTGCACGATCCAGCGTTCGCGCAGCAGGCCTTCCTTCCTGAAGCCCAGGCGCTGGAGCAGGCGCGCAGAACGCTCGTTGCGGGGGTCGATATCCGCTTCCACGCGATTGAGTTTGAGCTCGGAAAATCCGAATTGCAGCAGGGCCAGCATCGCTTCATACGCGTACCCGTGTCCCCAGCTGTCGCCGCGGATTCCGTAGCCCGTTTCGGCCCGCCTGGATTGCGCATCCAGGTCGAACAGCGTGCACTTTCCAAGAAGCCGCGCGTCGGCCAGGCGCTCGATTCCGAGCTGCAGATATTCGCCGGCCGCCATGGCTTTCAAGTCGCGCGCAACCGTCTGGTGCGCGGCATCCATCGATTGCCACGCCGCAGTGCTCCAGTACCGCATCACCCGTTGGTCGGAGAATATGGAAAAAAGGTCGGCAGCATCGGCTTCGCGCAATGGACGCAGCAGCAGGCGTTCAGTGCGCAGGATGACCTGATCGAAGGCGGGCATGAATCGAACGGGCGTCTGGCCGCAATGCCTGCGGGGCGGTGCTGCTACCTGGCGCTCACGCAGATCACCGCGCGCCCTGGCCGCTACGGCTGCGCCGCCGGCGTCTTGCGCACGATGCTGGTCGCGGCCGCGACGATCGATGCCAGGTCGGTGAGCTGGCTCGGGATGATCAGGGTCGTGCTCTCCTTGGCCAGCTTGCCGAACTGGCGCACGTACTCCTCGCCGATCCGCAGCTGCATCGCCTCGAGCCCGCCGCGGTCGCACAGCGCGCCGGCAACCATGCGCAGTCCGTCGGCGGTGGCGGTCGCGACGGCGAGGATCGCCGCCGCCTGCCCCTCGGCCTCGTTGATCTGCTGCTGCTTGCTGGCCTCGGATGCCTTGATGACGCGCTGCTTGTCGCCATCGGCCTGGTTGATCTTCGCGTCGCGTTCGCCCTCGGAAGTCAGTACCACCGCGCGCTTCTCGCGCTCGGCCCGCATCTGCTTTTCCATGGCGGACAGCACGTCCTTAGGCGGCGTGATGTTCTTGATCTCGTAGCGCATCACCTTCACGCCCCAGCTGGCGGATGCCTTGTCGAGCTCGGCCACCACGTTGGCGTTGATCGTGCCGCGCGCCTCGAACGTGCGGTCCAGCTCGATCTTGCCAATCTCGCTGCGCAGCGTCGTCTGCGCGAGTTGCGAGATCGCGAACCCGTAGTTGGTGATGCCGTACGAAGCCAGGTGGGGATCGAGCACCTGCATGTACAGGACCGCATCGACCGCAACCTGGACGTTGTCGCGCGTGATGCAGACCTGCTCGGCCACGTCCATCGCCTGTTCCTTCAGGCTGTGCCGGTAGGCGATGCGCTCGAAAAACGGCGCCAGCAGGTGAAACCCGGCCTGCAGCGTACGGTTGTAGCGGCCCAGGTTCTCGATGACATACGCGCTTTGCTGGGGAACCACGGTCGAGGATTTCGCGACCACGACCACGACCAGCAGGGCGATCACGATGAAGACGAACGAAGTGAACATGTTTCAGTCCATGTTGGGTTGCCGGGCGCGCAAGCGCCCGTTAGGCATCGGTCCGGACCAGCAGCGTCAGACCCTGGACGCGGACCACGCGTCCCCGCGCGCCGGCCGGCATCGGCTGGTCGCTGTCGTTGCGGACCGTCCAGGAAGTGCCGGCATGCTCGGCCTGGCAGCACTCACCGGGGCCGAGCGCAACCGGCAGCGTGAGCAGTTCGTTGGCCGGTCCGCTGCGGACCTGCGCAGGGTGCCCGCGCAGGCGGCTGTAGATCCGGCTGCGAAAGGTCATCATCGAGAACAGCGCCAGCGCGGCGAACACGCCCCACTGCGCCCAGGCGGGCGTCGAAGGCATCGATGCCACGATCACGCCGACCACGATCGCCGCGCTTCCCACGAAGACCAGATAAAACTGCGCGTCGACGAAAGCGAGTTCGGCCCCGAGCAGAACCGCGCCGCCCACCACCCAGCCCCACCAGCTCACCGGCCCGCCCCCCGCACGCCTTGCGGCACGCGTTTTTCCATCGAACCAGTATAGACGGCGCCATCAGCCTGCTCCCCAGCCGGTCGTCGCCAGCAGGTGGTCGCGCGCCGCCTCGCGGAAATCGTCGCCGAGCTTGGGGTCGTCGACGGCCCTGGCCACGACCATCGCGCCCACGCACAGCGCAACCAGGGCGAACGCGCGCTGGCGTGCTTGCGGCGCGGGCAGATTGGCGGAGAAGATCTTGACCATCCTGCCGAGCACCTGGCGAAACGCCGCCTTCACGGCCCGGCCGCCGCGCGCCACGTCGGACGGCAGGACCACCAGCGGACAGGACCCCTCGCGGTCATCGAAGTGTTCGCGCGACAGGTAGGCGTTCACGATCATTCGCGCGAGCGCATGTCCCTCGGCGCACAGGTCGACGTGCCTGCTCTGCCAGCGTTCGGGCGATCCGGCGCAGAGAAACTGCCGCACTGCGTGTGCGTACAACTGTTCCTTGGTGTCGAAGTGCCGGTAAAAGCCGCCCCGCGTGAGACCGGCGTGCTCCATGATCTGGTCGATCGTCACCTCGGTGAAGCCCCTGCGGTTGAACAGCCGGCGCGCGCTGTTCACGATCCGTTCGCGGGTCCCCTGTTTGTGCTTGGGCGAGTGGGGCATCGGTTCTCCCTGTTCGAATCCTGGTGATTGCACTGATGGGTCTGGCTGCGCTGGTGCTTGGCTCCTATCTTGTCGAGATGCTGCGGCCGCGCCCGCAACGGCCTGACCGGTTCCCCTGGGGCACCGGACTGCCGATCGATTACGCGGATCTCGGGGGCGTCCAGGTACGGTACGTCAAGACCGGTTCGGGTCCGAACCTGGTGCCGCTGCACACGCTGCGCACGCAGCTGGACATCTTCCAGAAGGTCATTCCGGAGCTGGCCGCGCATTTCACGGTCTACGCCTGTGACTACCCGGGTCACGGCTGGTCCGATGTCCCGCGGGCCGCCTATGCGCCGGAGGACTTCTACCGGTGGACCGGCGCGTTCCTCGACGCGCTCGGCATCGAACAGGCGTCGGTGGTCGGGATCTCGATCGGCGGCACGATTGCGCTGGTGCTCGCCGCGCGCGGCAATCCGCGCATTGCACGCGTGGTCTGCGTCAACCCGTACGACTACTGGCCGGCCGGCGGGATCCGCAAGAGCTCGCTGATGGCCCGCCTCATCCTGGGGCCCTCCGGCGTGCCGATCCTGGGCGCGACGCTGATGCGGCTGCGCACCCGATTCGTATCGGACCTGATCATGGCCGGTGGGGTCGCGTTGCCCAAGGCGCTATCACCCGAGCTGAAGAAGGAGCTCTACGAGGTGGGAGCGCGGCCGCCATTACCAGGGCTTCCTCAGCCTGCTGTCGCACGAGTGGCAGTGGCCGCAGGCGCGAAACGAGTACTCGCGCATCGGGGTTCCGACGCTCCTCATCTACGGCGAGCGCGACTGGGCGCCCGCTGCGGCGCGCGAGCAGGAGCGCGCGCTGATCCCCGGTGTGGTGACAGCCACGGTCGGCGAGGGCAGCCACTTCCTGTCGCTGGATCGACCCCGGGGACCTTGCCGAGCTCATCATCCGATTCATTGCAAGCACGCCCGGCGCGGTCGCCGCGCGATCCTGAAGGCGATGCCCATGGAATTGACCGGCAACCAGGTTCACTTCTTCATCAGCTTCGCGGTCGCAATGCTCGCCTTCGGCTTGATCGCGAAGTGGTATCTGTGGCCGGCCCTGGCCGATCGGGACCCCGGGTAGGCGCTCACGCCTTTGCTGCTCTACGCCTGCCTGCGCGTGAACGGTCTGATGTTCCTGATGCCCGGGCTTGTCGCCACCAATCTGCCCGAGGCGTTCGCGCGGCCGGTGGCTTACGGCGATGTCACGGCCGTTGCGCTCGCCCTGATTGCGCTTGGCGCGCCGAGGTACCGGCTTGGCGCCGCGATTCCGGCCGTCTGGCTTTTCAACATCGTCGGCATATCGGACCTTCTCTACGCGAACCTGTCGACCTTCAAGAATCGGGTCGACCCGGTCAGCCTGGGCGTGGCTTACTACCTGGCGGTCGTGAACGTACCCGCCATGATCGTTGTTCACGTCTTCATTTTCTCGTACTTGCTGCGCCGCGGCGCCGCGCGGAGGCTTTTACGCTGACGTCCTGTCTCATGGATCGCGCGCAACGCCCCGGTTCCTGACGGGCCAACCGTCTTCCCTCCTCTCCCGCTTCTTTACATTGGCTGGGGGGAGCACGAGGGGGCCAGCCCGGCCCCCTCGTTCTGTTCCAACCGCCATCGGCTCAACCGGCGCGCTTGCCCGGATGAGCGCCGTTGCGGGGCTCGCCCTTGAGTTCGCCTTTGGATTCGCGCTTGAGCGTCAGCCGGTTCGGTGGCACCAGGATGGTCGGCAGTGCGGCCGGCAAGGTATGCGGGAAGTCGCGGCTGTAATGCAGGCCGCGGCTCTCGTGGCGCCTGAGGGCCGAGCGCACGATCAATTCGGCGCATTCGAGCAGGTTGCGCAGCTCCAGCAGGTCGCGCGAGACGCGGAAGTTGGCGTAATACTCGTCCGTCTCCTTGCGCAGCAGCCGGATGCGATGCTGGGCGCGCTCCAGCCGGCGCGTGGTCCGCACGATGCCCACGTAGTTCCACATCGTGAGCCTGAGCTCGTCCCAGTTGTGCGAGATCACGACCTGTTCGTCGGCGTCCTCGACGCGGCTCTCGTCCCAGGCGGGAAGGTCGGGCACCTGGACCGGGCCTTGCGCGCGGATGTCGTCGGCGCAGGTGCGCCCGACCACGACGCACTCCAGCAGCGAGTTGCTCGCAAGCCGGTTGGCCCCGTGCAGCCCGGTGTAGGCGGTCTCGCCGACCGCGTACAGCCGCGGCAGGTCCGTGCGGCCGCGCAGGTCGGTCACCACGCCGCCGCACGTGTAGTGCGCGGCCGGCACCACCGGGATCGGCTCCTTCGAGATGTCGATGCCCAGGCTGCGGCAGCGCGCCTCGATCGTCGGAAAGTGGCTCTGCAGGAAGGAAAGCCCCAGGTGCGTGGCATCCAGCCACACGTGATCCAGGCCGTTGCGCTTCATTTCGAAATCGATCGCGCGCGCCACGACGTCGCGCGGGGCGAGCTCGGCGCGTGCATCGTGCGCGGGCATGAAGCGCGTGCCGTCGGGCAGGCGCAGGCGGGCCCCTTCGCCGCGCAGCGCCTCGGTAATGAGGAACGTGCGCTCCTGTGCGTGGTACAGGCAGGTCGGATGAAACTGGATGAATTCCATGTTGCCCACGCGGCAGCCGGTGCGCCAGGCCATCGCGATGCCGTCGCCGGTGGCGGTGTCCGGGTTGCTCGTGTACCGATAGACCTTGCCGGCGCCGCCGCTGGCCAGCACGACCGCAGACGCCGGCATCGTCTCGACACGGCCGCGCTCGATGTCGAGCGCATACACGCCCAGACATTGCGGCTCGGTGCCCGGTCCAAGGCGTCGCGACGTGATCAGGTCGATCGCCATCCAGCGTTCGCACAGCCGGATGTTCGGGTGCGAACGGGCGGTCTTGAGCAGGGCATCGTGGATCGCCTTTCCGGTGGCGTCGGCGGCGTGCGCGATCCGGCGCACCGCGTGCCCGCCCTCGCGCGTCAGGTGCAGCCCCAGCGGACCGTTCGGGTCCGACGTGAACTCGACGCCTTGCCGCACCAGCCACTCGATCGCTGCGGCGCTGCCGGCGGCGATCGTGCGCGCAACATGCTCGTCGACCAGGCCGGCCCCGGCCTCGCTGGTGTCGTGCAGATGCGATTCGATGCTGTCGTCGTCGCCCAGGACGCCGACGATTCCGCCCTGCGCCCAGGCGGTGGCACCCTCCTGCAGGGAGCGCTTGGCGAGCACGGTGATCGGCACCTGCTCGGCCAGTTGCAGTGCGACGGTCAGTCCGGCCAAGCCGGCACCGACGATAACGACCGGATGCTCCATCTCTGGACCGGCCAGCGCCGGAGCTCGGACCCGGGCCTGGCCGTGCAAAATTGGGTATTCGACTCATTATGCTACGAGAACAATGCACCATACGATGCAACCGTTGCCCGGCCACGCGATCGACCGTTCATGGCTCGCGCTGCGGCCGACCCTGCTCGACGGGTGGATGGCTTCCTGGCTGGGCGAGCGCGGCTCCCTGACCCGGCGCTTGCGTGCGCGCTGCGGGCGGCTTGAACTGATCCGGTTGCGACAAGGCTATGGCTGCCCGCTGCCCGACGAGGTGGCCTTGCTGAACCTGCGTCGAGGCAAGCGCGCCTGGGTGCGCGAGGTCCTGCTGCTGGCCGATGGCCAGCCGGTGCTGTACGCGCACAGCGTGATGCCTGCGTCCTTCCTTCGATCGGCGTGGCGCCTGCTCTCGAGGCTGGGGTCGAAGCCAGTCGGCGACGCGATTTTCGAGCGGCCGGGGACCCGCCGCGGAGCGATCCGCGTGCGACGCCTGACCTCCGGCGACCGCTTGCATCGCGCCGTTCGGCAGGCGCTTGCGGCCTCGGGCCGCGGTGCCACGCAGCTGCCTGCGGTCTGGGCGCGCCGCTCGCCGTTCGTGCATGCGGGCCAGGCGCTGTGGATCACCGAGGTATTCCTGCCGGCTCTGGCCGGCCTCGGCGCCTCGCCCAAGGGCGCCGACCGCCGCGGCCGGTAGGCTGGCCCGATGAGAGCGTACTTCGGACTGAAAGCGCACTGCGGCTGGTCGGCCCGGCCGCCGGGTTACCCGCTGGCGCGGTGCGGGGCAGGGTCGAAAAAGGCCGGGCGGGCGTTGATCCCGCGGTCGCGCGCGCCTCATTGCCGCAACTTGAACGTTCGTTTAATATAAGACGAAACCGGGCAGTCCCGCAGGGAGGTCGCCGATGCAGGAGCAGCACATCGCCAAGCCGGACCGGCGCGCTTTGCCGGACCGCGACACGCTGCGCGCGGCGCTGGGCGCGATCCGCCCCCGGCACGCGCTGCCGCAGGTGTTCTACAAGGATCCTGCCGTCTTCCAGCACGACATGCGGCACTTCGTGATGGCGCACTGGCACTGCGTCGGCCATGCCAGCATGGTCGCCAGCCCGGGCGACTATTTCACGGTCGACGTCGCCGGCGAATCGATCATCGTCGCGCGCGGGGCGGACGCCCGGATCCGCGCGCTGGTCAACGTCTGCCGCCATCGCGGCTCGCGCGTGTGTACCGAAAAGCAGGGTACCGCCAAGGGCGGCACGTTCGTCTGCCCCTACCACGCGTGGACCTACGATTGCAGCGGCCAGCTGGTCAGCGCGCGCTTGAGCGCCGAGGACTTCGACAGGGCGGACTACGGCCTGAAGCAGGTGCCGCTGAGGGTGTGCGAGGGGGTGATCTTCATCACGTTCGCCGAGTCGCCCCTCGGTTTCGAGCATGTTGAACAATCGTTCGGCCGCACCGCGCGCATCTACGGGTGGGACAAGGCCAAGGTGGCCGCTCGAAAGATGTACCTGATCGACGCCAACTGGAAGCTCGTGATCGAGAACTACCACGAGTGCTACCACTGCGGTCCGGCGCACCGCGAATACTCGCGGCGCCACATCTTCGCGCGACCGCAGGCCCAGCGCGACGGTCCCGACCGCGCCATGTACGAACGCGACGCCGCGCTGGGGATCCCCCTGGGGGAGGTGGATTTCTACGCGTCCGATGCGGCAGCCGGCCAGGAGAGCGCCGACTGCGGCCGCTCCAGCCTGCTCGAGGGGTTCCAGACCGGCAGCCGCGACGGCCGTGCGCTGGCGCCGTTGATGGGCCAGTTCAAGGGCAAGGATTACGACGGCGGATTCTCGTTCCTGGACGTCGGTCCGACCTCGAACTTCGTCGCCTATCCGGATCACGGTGTGATGTACCGCACCTTCCCGCTGACCGTCGACAAGACGGGGTTCGAAGTGATGTGGCTGGTCGACGGCGATGCGGTCGAGGGGCGGGATTACCAGCAGGAGGAACTGGTCTGGATGTGGGACTGGACCAGCATCGAGGACAAGAAGATCGTCGAGCTGAACCAGGCCGGCGTGAACTCGGCTTTCTTCGAGCCGGGCCCTTACACGCCGATGGAAGAGGACACCGAGCGCTACGTCAACTGGTACGTCGACAGCATGAATCGCATCTGAGCGCCCGCACGGCCCTCACCCCCTCTTTCGCCGGTCGCAGCCCGGCTTCGCAGGGCAAGCCCGACCCCTCGAGCGCCGACCGATCGCCCGCGCAAGCGGGCGAGGGGCGGGGGGTGAGGGTCGCGAACTACCGATCCGGCGCCGGCGTCGCCTTGCGCCGTTCGGGCGCGTAAAAGGGCCGGTCGACCGGCCAGGCACGCTCCATGCGCCGCTCCCACGACAGCTCCCGATTCAGGTAGATGTCCACCCAGAATTCCTGCAGCGACTTGAAGTAGGGCGCGTCGATCATGGCGAGCGCGATGTTGCGCTTGCAGGTGGGCGACCACAGCGCCGACTTGATCTCGCCGACCTGGCGCAGGCCCTTGCGGCCGTCGTAGATCAGCGACCCGTGCGCAGGGTGTTTGCCGGCGATCTCGATGCCGGTCAGGCGCCGGCGCGATCCGCGCTCCTTCTCGGCAAGCAGGGCGCGGCGCCCGTTGAAATGGCCCTTCTCGAAGGACACCAGCCATTCGAGCCCCAGCTCGAACGGCGTGGTTTCACGATTCAGCCGGACCGTTTGCGCCGCCGAGATGAAATCCACGTTGGGCAGCACGAAGCCCGCCTCGATGCGAGCCATCTCCAGCGCCTGGTAGCCGATGGCGCGGATTCCTCGCGTCTGTCCCGCGGCCATCAGCTGGTCCCACAGCGCCAGGGCCCCTTCCGACGCAATCCACAGTTCGTAGCCCAGGTCGCCGGTGAACCCGGTGCGCGACACGGTCAGCGGCAGATCGGCCAGGCGGAACCGGCCTGTTTCGAAGGGCCTGAGCTTCTCGATGCCCCCCAGGCCCATGGCCTTGAGCACCGCGCAGGACGTTGGCCCTTGCAGCGCCAGCGCCGCGATCTGCTCGGTGACTTCGCGGATCTCGACCTGGAAGCCGATGGCCGAATCGAGCAGCCAGTCGAGCTGGCGCTCGGCCGTGCACAGGCGGAACTCGTTGGCGCCGAAGCGGAAGATGGTGCCGTCGTCGATCACGTGGCCGGCCTCGTTGCACCAGACCGTGTATGCGACCCGATCGGGCTTGAGCCTGCCGACGTCGCGCGTGACCAGGCGGTTCAGGTAGCGCTCCGCGTCCGCGCCGGCGACGAGGTACTTGACCATCGGCGTCAGGTCGAACACCGAGGCCGAATTGCGGATCGCAAAGTACTCCTGCTCGACCGACGAGAACACGTCCGCCGTCGTGTAGCCGGACCATGGAACGTACCGGTCGGTCTGGATCAGGTACTGGCTGCGCTCGAAGAACGGCGAAGTCAGCAAGGGCCGCTGGTAGTGCGGACGCGCATTACTGCTGGCGAGCATGTGCGTTCTCCTCCCGGATGACGGCCAGCGCCGCATTGCGGCCGGCGATGCCGCTCACGCCGCCGCCCGGATGGCTGCCGGCTCCGCACAGGTACAGGCCCGGTACGGGCGTCGAATAACGGGCTGCGCCCGCCGTAGGGCGCGTGAAGAAGAACTGGTCCAGGCTCAGTGCGCAGTGATGCCAGTGGCCGCCGGTCATGCCGAACTGGCGCTCCAGGTCGGACGGCGTCATCAGCTCGGTGGACGCGATGCGCTGGCCGATGCCGGGAGCGTGCCGCTCCAGCGTCGCCACTACGTTGCGTGCAAGCTGACTGCGCGCCGCAGCCGGGTCGCGCCCCAGATCGTACGGTACGAACATGACGTTGATCGACATCACGTGCTTGCCGGCGGGCGCCAGGCTCGGATCGTTGATGCTCGGAACCGTGATCTCCAGCACGGGGTCGGCCGCAATCTCGCGGTACTTGGACGGGTTGAACGCGAGCTCCAGGTATTCCAGGTCGGGCGACACCAGCAGGCGGCCGCCCAGCCCGGCCGGGTCGACGCCGCGGAAGGGCGGCGGACCATCCAGTGCCAGGTGCATTTTGGCGACCAGCCCGCGCGCGCGCAGGTGATCGATTCTGCGCACGAAGTCGGTATCCAGGTGCTGGGCGCCGAGCAGTTTGAGGAACGTCGTCTTGGGGTCGGCGTTCGAAACGATCGATCCTGCCTCGATCGTCTCGCCGGATTCCAGGCGCACGCCGCAGGCACGGTCCTCCTGCACCAGGATGCCCTGTACGCGTGCGCCGGTGCGGATCTGCACTCCCGCCTCGCCGGCGGCGCGCGCCATGGCCTGCGTCACTGCGCCCATGCCGCCGGCTGGCTGCGCGAGGCCGAACGCACCGGCGCGCGCCTGGCCGGCCCAGCGATGCAGCAGCGTCAGCACGGTGCCCGGCGAGCGGGCGCCGTGCTCGGCGCCCAGGGTCGCGTCCATGCCCAGTGCGCCCTGCAGTCGAGGCGAGTCGAAGCTTTCGGTCAGCAGGTCGTAGGCGTTCATCCCGGCGATGCGCAGCAACTCCCGCATCGGCCGCTGACCCAGCGCCCTGATCTTCCAGGCAAGCCGCAGGCCATCGACACGCTCACGCCAGGTCTGGAACGACAGGCGAAACGGCACCTGGTCCGACAGGCAGTTGACGACGTCGGCAAAGCGCGCCATCCGCTCGCTGAAGGCGGCGAAGGCGGCCGTGTCCTTGGCATCGACGCCCTTGACCGTCCCGGCCGCAAGGACCAGGGGCGAACCCGATTCGTCCAGCGCGCAGGTGGGCTGGGCCTGCGCCGCAAAGCGCAGTCCGTGCCGCGCCAGGTCAAGCTCGCGATGCAGCTCGCGCCGGCAGCGCGTTGAGCAGGTGCGCGCCGGCCGATACCTTGAAACCGGGCGAGAATTCGCGCGTGACCGCGGCCCCGCCGACCTGGTCCGCCGCCTCCAGCACCAGCACCGAACCCCCGCGCCTGGCGAGGTAGGTGGCGCACACCAGGCCGTTGTGTCCGCCGCCGATGACGATGTGCCGGTAGCGCTGCGCTCATGGCGTCCGCTCCCGGCCCAGGTCCTGCAGGATGGTGCGCGCCGCGTTGGCCCCCGGGCGCGCCCATCACGCCGCCGCCCGGATGGGTGCTCGAGCCGCACAGGTAAAGGCCTTTGATCGGCGAGCGGTACTGCGCATAGCCGGGAATGGGGCGGTTGAACAGCAGCTGGTCCATCGTGAGTTCGCCCTGGAAGATGTTGCCTTCGGTCAGGCCGACCTCGTTCTCGATGTCCCATGGCGTGCGGATCTCGGCGTGCAGGATCTTTTCCCTGAACCGCGGGCTGTGCGCGGCGATGGCGTCTATGACGGTGTCGCCGAAGGCCTGCCGGCGCTCGCTGTTCCAATCGCCTTCGGCCAGCCTGTACGGCGCGTACTGGACGAACACCGACATGTAGTGCTTGCCGTCGGGCGCCATGGTGGGGTCGATCAGCGACGGCAGCAGCATGTCCACGTACGGCTTTTTCGACCACCGGCCGGCCTTCCAGTCGTCGTAGGCCCGCTCGACCATGTCGATCGTGTCGGTGATGTGCATGTCGCCCCGGATGCAGGGCGCGTCGTCGGGAAACGCCGGGAAATCGGGCAGGCTGTCGAGCGCGATGTTCAGCTTGCCCGATGAACCGCGGATCTTGAAGTTGCGCACGGCACGCACGAATTCGCCCGGCAGTTCGGCCGGATCGACCGTGTTCAGGAAGGTGCGCTTGACGTCCATGTTCGAAACCACCGTGGCGGCCTTGATCTCCTCGCCGCCGGCCAGCACCACGCCGCAGGCCCGCCCATTGCGCACGAGGATGCGCTCGACCTCGGCGTCGGTGCGCACGCTGCCGCCGCTCGCCTCGAGCGAGGCCCGCATCGCGTTGGAGACCGCGCCCATGCCGCCGCGCGCGAACCCCCACGCGCCCACCGAGTCGTCGATGTCGCCCATGTAGTGGTGCAACAGCACGTAGGCCGTTCCGGGCGAGCGCGGGCCCAGCGCGGTGCCTATGATCGAGGTGCCGGCCAGGTGCGCCTTGACGATCTCGCTTTCGAAGTACTCGTCCAGGAAATCGGCCGCGCTCAAGGTGTAAAACCTGATGGTGTCGACCATGCGCGACTCGCCCAGCCGGTGGAAGTGCCGGCCCAGGTGGACCAGCTCCATGATGTCGCGCGGCAGGAACGAGGTCGGGTCAGGCGGCGTTCGCATCAGCAGCGGCTTGATGAACTTGCACTGGCGCAGCACGTCGCGCGAGTAGCGCTCGTACGCCTCGGCGTCCCGCCTGGAGTGGCGGGCGATCTCGCGGCGCATCGCGTCATGATCGCTGTAGGTGGCGAAGTGATCGCCGTTGCTCATCAGGGTGCCGCCGCCTTCGTACGGGATGACCTGCAATCCGTGCCGCGGCAGCTCCAGCGCGCGCATGATCTCCGGTCGCAGCAGGCTGCACACGTAGGAGCAGTTCGAGTACGTGAAGTCCTTGTACAGCGACCGGCTCACCGCGGCGCCGCCGACATAGCCCTTGCGTTCGAGCACCTGCACGCGCAGCCCCGCGCGCGCCATGTAGCAGGCGCTCACCAGGCCGTTGTGACCGGCCCCGACCACGATGGCATCCAATGCTGTCGTCACGGCTTGAGCTCCCGCCGGTCCGCTGCCGCGCAATCGGCGTCGGCGGCCAGGTACGGATCTATTGTACAATCGTTTAACAGGATCATAGCTCGGTGCATCGGGCCTCGCAATGGCGATGTTGCGGGACGCTGCGGGGAGGGCCTCGGTGCGGCGCGCGGCGCAGCAGCGGATATTGCGATCCGATTTATTTTGTATTATCGTTCAACAAAAGCCGAAAGCCGACCGGGCGGCGTGCCGACCCGGAGCCGGGACGACGCCCATGGCCTACCCACTCTCACCCGCGACCCTCGAATGGCAGCGTAAGGCGCGCGAATACGCCGATCGGGAGCTGATCCCGTACGAGGAACATGCCGAGCTGCACGATGGCTTGCTGCCGCCCGAGGTCGCAGCGCGCCACAAGGCGCTCGCCCTGGAGCTCGGCTTGAGTCGCATCGACGCGCCGGTCGAACACGGCGGGCTGGGACTGCCCAAGCTCGACCAGGTGGTGATCTGGGAGCAGCTCGGGCCGCGTCACCAACGCCCTGTGCTGGTCCGCATCGGAGGCGCACGCCTGGATGTTCGAGGCCTGCACGCCCGAGCAGATCGAGCGCTACATCGAGCCGATGATGAGCGGCGAGCGCTGCGAGTGCTACGCGATCACCGAGGCCGAGGCCGGCTCGGATCCGGGCGCCATCGCGACCACCGCGCGCCTCGATGGCGACCATTACGTGATCAACGGCGAGAAGTGGTTCGTCACCAGCGCCAACAAGGCCGACTTCCTCTTCCTGCAGGCAGTCGTGACCGCGCAGGGCGGTGCGCCGCAGCACGCCCTGTTTTTCGTCGACATCGACTCGCCCGGCGTCGAGATGGCCGACAACCCGCTGTTCGGCCACACGTTCTCGGCGCATCATCCGACCTACCGTTTCAACGACGTGCGCGTGCCGGCCGCCAATCGCATCGGCACGGCCGGTGATGGCATGGGCTACACGCGCAGCTGGTTCCGGCGCGAACGCCTGATGATCGCGGCGCGATGCTGTGGCGCGGCAGCCCGCTTGATCGAGATGGGCTCCGAGTTCGCCAAGGCGCGCGTGGTGTCGGGCCAGCCGATCGCGCAGTACCAGCTGATCCAGGCGATGCTCGCCGACAGCCTGACCGAGTTGTGGGGCGCGCGCCTGATGACGTACGAGGCCGCGGCGATGCAGGACCGCGGCGAGGACCTGTCGGTCGTGCATACCCACTGCTCGATGGCCAAGCTCACCGCCTCCGAGATGGCCAACCGGGTGGCCGACCGCGTGGTGCAGATTTTTGGCGGGCGCGGCTACATGCGCAGGAACGCGGCCCAGCGCTTCTATCGCGAGTTGCGCGTGGATCGGATCTGGGAAGGGACGAGCGAAATCCAGCGACTCATCGTCGCGCGCAGCCTGCTCAAGCGGGGAGTCGACGGCTTGATCGGCTGAGACCGCGGGCGCGCGAGCCATCATGAACGAAGCCACGCGTCCGCCCAAACCGCCGATCGCCGATCAGCCGGCCGATTTCGTGCAGGTCGTCGACGTGGTCAAGAAGTTCGGCGACGCGACGGCGGTCGACCACGTCAGCCTGTCGGTGCGCAAGAAGGAACTGTTCGCGCTGCTCGGCAGTTCCGGCTGTGGCAAATCGACGCTGCTGCGGATGGTGGCCGGCCTGGAAGCGCCGGACGCGGGCCGCATCATCGTCGACGGTCAGGACATCACGCAGCTGCCGCCTTATGAGCGGCCGGTGAACATGATGTTCCAGTCGTACGCGCTGTTCCCGCACATGACGGTCGAAGGCAACGTTGCCTACGGCCTGAAGCGCGATCGGGTCCAGAAGCGCGAGATGGGTGAGCGCGTGGCCGCTGCGCTGGACCTCGTGCAGATGGGCCGCTTTGCCAAGCGCAAGCCGCACCAGCTCTCCGGCGGTCAGCAGCAGCGCGTCGCGCTGGCGCGCAGCCTGGTCAAGCGCCCCAAGGTGCTGCTGCTCGACGAGCCGATGTCGGCGCTGGACAGGAACATCCGCCAGCAGACCCAGTTCGAGCTCGGCAACATCCTGTGGTCGGTCGGCGTGACCTGCATCATGGTCACGCACGACCAGGAAGAGGCCATGACGATGGCCGACCGCCTGGCGGTGATGGACGAGGGCCGCATCGTGCAGATCGGTACGCCGGACGAGGTCTACGAGGCGCCGACCTGCCGTTTCGCCGCCGAGTTCATCGGGTCGACCAACCTTTTCAAGGGCGTGCTGGCGGGCGACGAGTCGCGCCTGTTCGCGTGTGAGGACCTGCAGGTGCCGCTGCAGGTGAACAATCCGATGAATGCCCGCATGGGCCTGCAGGCACAGATCGCGGTAAGGCCGGAACGCATCACGATCTCGCACCGGCCCGTGGCGCAGGAGAACAACTGGGCGGTCGGGACCGTCGAGCAATACGCCTACATGGGCAGCTACACCCTGTATTACGTGCGCCTGGCCAGCGGCCGCCTGATGGCGGTCGATGTGTCGCGCATGGCGGTGCGCGCGATGGAGCGTGCGCCGGAGTACGGCGACACCGTGTATCTGAGCTGGGGCTCCGACTGCACGGTGGTGCTGAAGCAATGAGCTCGCGCGCCCCCGCCTGGCTTGACCGGTGGCTGCCGTCCGGCAGGACCCTGGTCATCGCCGGGCCGTTCGCCTTCCTGCTGGTTTTCTTCATGGTGCCCTTCGCCGCCGTGCTCAAGATCAGCTTCTCCGACGTGCGGATGGGCGTTCCGCCGTACACGCCGATCGTCGAGTTCCGCGACGGCGTGCTGCACCTCGCGATGAATCTGGAGCACTACGCCACGGTGCTGACCGACCCGCTGTACGTGGGCGCCTACGTGTACTCGATCGAGGTCGCGGCCTTGACCACGCTGCTTTGCCTGCTGATCGGCTACCCGGCCTGTTACCTGATTGCGCGCGCCGATCCGGCGCGGCGCAACCTGCTGCTGATGGGAGTGATGCTGCCGTTCTGGACCAGCTACCTGATCCGCGTGTATGCGTGGATCGGGCTGTTGAAGAACCAGGGATTGATCAATGGCTTCCTGGTCGGGGCGCACCTGATCACGCAGCCCCTGAAGCTGTACCACAGCAACTGGGGCCTGCTGATCGGCATGGTCTACAACTATCTGCCCTACCTGATGCTTCCGCTGTATGCGCACCTGGTGAAGATGGACACGACGCTGCTGGAGGCGGCCTGCGTTCTGGGCGCCCGGCCCTGGCAGGCGTTTTTCTCGATCACCCTGCCGATGTCCCGCCGCGGCATCGTCGCCGCCTCGCTGCTGGTGTTCATCCCGGCCGTGGGCGAATACGTGATCCCCGAGATCCTGGGCGGATCCAATTCGCTGATGATCGGCCGCGTGATGTGGGACGACTTCTTCGTCAGCACCGACTGGCCGTCGGCGGCCGCGGCCACCGGCACCATGGTTCTGCTGTTGCTGCTGCCGATTGCCTGGTTCCAGCGCATCCAGCGGCGCGAGATGGGCTCCGCATGAAACGCGCCAACAGGCTGCTGGGCGACGCCTACCTCGTCCTGGTCTTCCTGTTCCTGTACGTTCCGACCGCGAGCGTCGTGGTCTATTCGTTCAACGAATCGCAGCTGGTCACCGTCTGGAGCGGTTTTTCCCTGAAGTGGTACCGCGCGCTGGCGACCGACCACGAAGTGCTGGCGGCCGCCTGGGCGAGCCTGAAGATCGGCGTCGCCGCCGCCTGCGCCGCGGTGTTCGTCGGCACCTGGGCCGGATTCGTTCTGAACCGCTTCAGGCGCTTCCCCGGCGTGACCCTGTACACGGCCATGATCAACGCGCCGCTCGTCATTCCCGAGGTGATCCAGGGCATATCGCTGCTGCTGCTGTTCGTGGCCCTGCAGGAGGCGACCGGGTGGCCGGAGCGCGGCATGCTCACGATCTGGATCGGGCACACGATGCTGTGCGTGTCGTACGTGGCGATCACGGTGCAGTCGCGCCTGGCCGGGCTGGACGAGTCGCTGCACGAGGCGGCCCAGGTGCTGGGCGCCACGCCGCTGCGCGTGTTCTTCGACATCACGCTGCCGCTCATTTCGCAGGCGCTGCTCTCCGGCTGGCTGCTTTCCTTCACGATCTCCATCGACGATGTGCTGATGACGGCATTCCTGTCCGGACCCGACTCGACCTTGCTGCCGATCGTCATTTTCTCGCGTGCACGCCTCGGACTGAATCCGGAGATCAACGCGCTCGGCACGCTGTTCATCGTGCTGGTCACCGTGGGCGTGGTGGTCGGCAATCATTTCATGCTGAAGCGTCAACGCCGCCTCGACCGCGAGATGTCCCTGGCCGTGGCGCAACGATAAGGAGCCCAAATGAATCCACCACACGACATCGACCGCATTCGACATGACGACAACACCAGCTGGTTCCACCCCTGGGAATACCTGCCGGAGGTCGGTCGTGCCGACCGGACGATCGTCAGCGGCGGTGAAGGCATCTACATCTACGACGAGCGCGGCCACAAGCTGATCGACGGCCCGGGCGGCATGTGGTGCGTGCAGATCGGCTACAACCGTCCGGAAATGGCGCGGGCCATCGCGGACCAGGTCACGCGCATGCCCTACATGAACCCGTTCTCGCTGACCAGCGCGCCGCCCGCGCAGCTGGCCGGCCGCCTGGCGCAAATGGCGCCCGCCGATCTGAAGCACGTATTCTTCACGACCGGCGGCTCGACCGCGGTCGACACTGCGCTGCGCTTCGTCCACTTCTACAACAACATCAAGGAGCGGCGCGGCAAGAAGCACATCATCTCCCGCGCGCTGGCGTACCACGGCAGCACTTACCTGGGCTCGCTGATCACCGGCAAGGACCGCGAGAAGAACTGGTTCGACGTGGCTTCGCCCTGGGTCCATCTGCTGCCTCATGTCAATCCGGCGCGCCGGCCTGACGGCATGAGCATCGAGGCTTTCTGCGATGCGAAGGTCGATGACCTGGAAAGGAAGATTCTCGAGATCGGGCCGGAGCGGGTCGGCGCCTTCATCGCCGAGCCCGTGCAGGCCTCCGGCGGCGTGATCGTGCCGCCGGACGGCTATCTGCGGCGCTGCTGGGAAGTGTGCCGCCGATACGACGTGATATTCATCGCCGACGAGGTCGTAACCGCATTCGGGCGCCTGGGGCACTGGTTCGCCTCGAAGGACGTGTTCGGGGTCGAGCCGGATATCGTGATCAGCGCCAAGGGGTTGACCTCCGGCTATCTGCCGCTGGGCGCCTGCCTGATCTCCGATCGCCTGTTCTCCGAAGTGGCCGGCGCCAGGGCGCGCGGCGCGAGCTTCGCCCACGGATTTTCCTATTCGGGCCATCCGGTCAGCTGCGCGGCGGCCCTGCGCAACATCGAGATCATCGAGCGCGAGGGCATTCTGGAGCACGTACGCGAGGTCGCTCCGCATTTCCAGCGCCGGCTACGCCAGCTCAGCGACATTCCGCTGGTGTTCGACGCGCGCGGCATGGGCCTGATGGGCTGCGTCGAGTGCTCGGTGGCGCATGCGCCCGGCGCCGACCCCGACGACGAGCAGGTGCTGGCGGTCGATACCGAGCTCGGTGCCCGCATCGACCGTCACTGCCACGAACTCGGTTTGATGGTGCGGCCCCTCGTGAACCAGTGCGTCTTTTCACCGGCGCTGATCATCACGCACGAGGAAATCGATCGTATGTTCGACATCCTGCACGAGGCGATCCTGCGCACCGCGCACGACGTGGAACGCCAGCTGGGAATCCAGGCCGCATGAAGTTAGGGCCAAAAAATCACGGAGAACCCTCACCCCCAGCCCCTTTTCCGGCCCTGGGCTCCCCCGGCCAATCCGCGGGCGAAGGGAAAGGGGAGGCTGGCCTGGAGCGCTTGAGGCGCCTGCTGAATCCGGCCACCGTCGCCGTCGCCGGCGGCGACGTGGCGGCCGAGGTGATCCGCCAGTGCCGGGCGGTCGGCTTCGCGGGCGAGCTTTGGGCGATCAACCCAGGCCGGGAGCGCATCGAGGGCGTCCGGACCTTTCCGGACGTCGATGCGCTGCCGGCCGCGCCCGACGCCGCCTTTGTTGCCGTGCGGCGCGAAGAGACGATCAAGCTGGTTGCCGCGCTGGCACGGCGCGGCGCGGCCGGTGCCGTCTGCTACGCGTCGGGTTTTGCCGAGGTGGGGGGAGAAGGCATCGCGTTGCAGCAGGCCCTGGTGGCGGCCGCGGGGGACATGGCGCTGCTCGGACCGAATTGCTACGGCGCGATCAATTACCTGGACGGTTGCGCGCTGTGGCCCGACCACCAGGGCGGCCGCCGGGTCGCGCGTGGCGTCGCCATCCTGACCCAGAGCGGCAACATTGCGCTGAACCTGACCATGCAGCGGCATCACCTTCCGATCGCCTACCTGCTCGCGATCGGCAACAAGGCGGTGTCGGACATCCACGACTGCATGGCCGCGCTGCTGTGCGACGAGCGCGTGACCGCCATCGGGCTGCACCTGGAAGGATTGAGCGACGTCGCCGCGTTTTCCCGGGTGGCGCGGGCCGCGCTGGCCAAGGGCGTGGGCCTGGTGGTGTTGAAAGCCGGCTCGTCCGAAATCGGCGCGGAGTTGACCGCGAGCCACACCCGTTCGCTGTCCGGACCGCAGGAGCTCTATGCGGCGCTGTTCGACCGCCTCGGAATCGCGCAGGTGAGCGATCCGGGCGAGCTGCTCGAGGCGCTCAAGCTGCTGCATGTGTGCGGACCGCTGGCCGGGCCGCGCGTGGGCTCCTTGAGCTGCTCGGGTGGGGACGCCTCGTTGGTGGCCGACATCGGTCAGGCCCATGGCCTGCGATTTCCACGACTCGATCCGCCGGTGGCCGCGTCGCTGGCCTCCACGCTCGGCCCCCGCGTGCCGATCAACAACCCGCTGGACTACCAGACCTACATCTGGGGCGACAAGGCGGCCCTGACTGCCTGTTTTGCCGCGATGATGGGCGCCGACATCGACGTGTGCCTGGTCGTGCTGGATTTTCCGCACGCCGATACGCCGGCTGTGGCAGGGTGGCAGGAAGTGCTCGACGCGTTCCTGGCCGCCCACGAGGCTCGGCGCGTGCCCGCCATCATGGTCAGCTCGATGCCGGAGCTGATGCCCGCGCACGTGGCCGAGCGGCTGCTCGCCGCCGGCGTTGCGCCGATGCAGGGCCTGCGCGAGACGGCGGTGGCGATTGCAGCGGCGGCGATGATCGGCGCCCGGCGCCATGCACCCGGGGGCGTGGCGGTGCTGCCCGGCCCGGTTGCGCTGCGTGAAGGCCCCGTGTCGATGCTGGACGAATTCGCCGCCAAGACGGCGCTGGCGCGCTTCGGGCTGCCCATCCCGCCCGGCGATCTCGCCCGCGACGGCGCCGAGGCGGTCGCGCTGGCCGAGGCGGTCGGCTACCCGGTCGTGGTCAAGGCCGTGTCCGCGGATCTGGCGCACAAAACCGAGCTGGACGCCGTGAAGCTGAACCTGGCCGGCGCGGCGCAGGTCCGCGCAGCGGTGGCCGCCCTGAGCCCCCGATTCGAGCGCTTCCTGGTCGAGAAGATGGTGACCGGCGGCCTGGCCGAATTGATCGTGGGTGTGACGCGCAACGCGCAGTTCGGGCTGGCGCTCACGATCGGCGCCGGCGGCATCTGGGTCGAATTGCTGGCCGACGCCGTCACCCTGCTTCTGCCTGTCACGCGCGCCGACATCGAGCAGGGCCTGCGCGGTCTGCGCTGCTTCGCGCTGCTGGACGGCCACCGCGGAAGGCCGCGCGCCGACCTGGACCGCGTGGTCGATGCGATCGTGGCGGTCACCGCGTTCGCCGAGGCGAACGCGGACCGCCTGGTGGAACTGGACGTCAATCCGCTGATCGTGTCCGCACGGCAGGCCACTGCGGTGGATGCGCTGGTGCGCATGGCCTGTGGCGCATCCGGGGCGTGCTCGATCCGCACGCCCTGAACCGCTGCTCTTCATGTTCGTCGAAGGCGGGACGCAGCCCAAGAACTGATAGACGACCGCTTCGGAGGACCCTCGCGGTCAGGTCAGGTCGGGTCGGCAAGAATGGGTCGGCTTGAGGGTCTGCGGCGCTCACTGCGAGCAACGCTGGTGGCGGAAAAATTACTCGCAGTCGAGGCCCGGTGCGTGAGTTGCAGCGCTTGCGCCGTGAGCTGCGGCATTGGATCGAGGAGTGCGACGCGAACACCAGGGACACTTTTTGCCCGGCGCTCGCGGTGCTCCAGGACCCGGGGATGATTCTTCCAGGCGCCAGGTTTGAAGGGTGAAGTCCACGCTTGCTCCGTGCGCATGGTCGGCCGAGCAGCGAACAGTTCGGAGGTTCGGCACTGCGCGTTGCCATCGTCGACCGGGCCCTGCTTCCCGCTCGGCAGGGATTGCGCGTTCCAGCGCGGCAAGGCGGAAAGTCCCAAGACCGGTGTGCATCGTTTCGCGACCAGTGGCAGAATCATCGCGACACTGAAAGGAGATCGCCATGGAGGACATTGCGAACTCATCTCTCGGTCCGCGTTCGGTACGCCTGCCATTTCGCGTGCTCGCTGCGTTCATTTTTGTAGCGCCTCTCCTTGCCTTTGCGGCATTGATCGCGGTGAAGCTTGGACGTTCCCCTGTTGAACAACTGCGAAACTTGATCTTTCTGCCGGGCCAGGCCTGGTTTTGCCGAATATGTTTCTACGTGGCAGTGAATGGACGCCCACCAACAGGGTCGGAATCTTGGCCCTTCGCATCAATGCGAGTTCTTGGAATCTACTGGTGCGTCGTGTTTTTCTGTTCGTGGAGGATGTAGAAGGTTGGCCTTGGCTCGACTGTCCGAGCAGCCCGAAAGCGGGCTTCTGTCGAAGGCTCTGCCGCGGCCCGCGGGACGCGCGAGGCGCGCCCACGGAAGTTGTGTTCCGGTCGTTAACGGCTGCAAATTGGAGGTCGACCATGGCGATTGTCTTTTACTGCGGTTCCGGTTCGCCGTATGCGTGGCGCGTATGGCTGGCACTCGAACACAAGGGCCTTCCGTACGAGCTTCGCATGCTGTCATTCGAACGTGGCGATTTGAAGCAACCGGCATTCGTCGCGGTGAATCCACGCGGTCAGGTGCCTGTCATCCAGGATGATGACTACATTTTGTACGAGTCGGCTGCGATCGTGGAGTACCTCGAGGACGCATATCCGGGCACCGGCGCTCCGCTGCTTCCCGACGCGCCGAGGTCGCGCGGCTTGGTTCGGCGGCTGATCCGCGAGGCCGACGAGTACTTGTTTGAGTCGGTCGTAAACCTGCTCGAACAGGTGCTGTTCACGCCGCAGGCGAAGTGGAGCGACGACGCCATCGTGAACGCGCGCGAGAAGCTGCTGGCCGAACTGCCTTACTGGCAGCAGCTGGCCTCGGCAGCGGCGGGTGGCGGAGGTGCCTTCATGGCGGGCGCGGTCGGTGCGGCGGATTTCGCGGTCTACCCGTTTTTCGCCCTGGCGCTGCGGGCTCAGCGGCGGCGCCCGTCGCTGGAGCTCGAAGCTGCGCTCGGGCCGCACATCACCGGGTGGATGCGGCGTGTCGAGGCCTTGCCCTATTTCGATCGGACCTATCCTCCACATTGGCGTGCGTAAGCGCGACAACACCCCGGGGTGCCCGATGAGCCAGGATCCCTTTTCCGAATTGAAGCAGCGCCAGCGCGAGATGTGGACCTCTTTCGGGCCGACCGCGCTATTCACTACGCCGGTCGCTGGCCATTTCGTCCGCTTCGCGGGCATTGTCTCGGGTGAGACCGTGCTCGATGTCGGCACCGGCACCGGTGTGCTGGCAGTTACGGCGGCGCGCTTGGGTGCGAAGGTCACCGGGCTCGACCTGACGCCGGAGCTGGTCGAGCAAGCGCGCGAGAACGCTGCCATTGCCCGTCTGCCGGAGATCGACTGGAAAGAGGGTGATGCGGAGTATCTGCCCTACTCCGACGCTTCGTTCGACGTCGTGGTCAGTCAATTCGGTCACATGTTCGCTCCGCGCCCCGAGATCGTCGTGGCCGAGATGCGGCGCGTTCTGAAACCGGGCGGCCGTGTCGTGTTTGCTACGTGGCCGCCAGAGCACTTCATCGGCCGCATGTTTGCGTTCGTCGGCCGCCACTCGCCGCCGCCGCAGGGCGCCGCCCCGCCGCCACTGTGGGGCAGCCCGGCGATCATCGCAGAGCGCCTCGGGAACAAGTTCGCCACGCCGTTCTTTGAGCGCGGCGTCATGAAATTCTCGGCGCTGAGCATCCCCCACTTTCGCCTGTTCATGGAGCGCTCGGTCGGCCCGATACAGAAGCTGGTCGAAAGCCTGTCTGCGGATCCGCAGAAGCTCGAACATTTCCGGGCCGAGTTCGAGGCGCTCGCCGCCCCATATCACTTCGATAACGTGATGCACCAGGACTACCTGCTGACACGCGCGCGGGCAGCCTAAGGCCTGCAAGTTCCGCATTGCGGACTGGCTTTCTAGCGGACGTCGCCCGCCACAACTCGACGGCGAATGGCGGGTCGACCGGAGGGCGCCATGAGTCGATGGCGGCCGCTCGCGCCGCCCGGTGGATAATGCCCGCTCGATGCCCACGATCGATGAAGCCTTTGGTCCCCGGCCGCCGCTGACCACGGAAGCGGCTTGCAGGATGGTTGTGCGCAGCGGTGCGATCGTGGCGATCCTCGTGGAGGGTTGGAGCGATCAGGCGGCCCTTGAAGCACTCGCACATCGGCGCGGCTTGAGGCTCGCGGCCGAGCGGATCGTCATCCTTCCCGTCGGCGGCGCGACAAACATCGGCAAGTTCCTGCAAGCATTGGCTCCGCCAGGGCTGGGAGTGAGGCTGGCGGGACTGGTCGACGCAAACGAGGAACGGCACCTTTGGCGCGATCTCGAGCGCGTTGGGCTTGGAACGAACCTCAGTCGCGCGGGTGCGGAGGCGCTTGGATTTTTCGTGTGCGACGCGGACCTCGAAGAAGAACTGATCCGCGCGCTTGGCGCTGCCTCGGTCGAGCAGCTGCTTGCTGTTCAAGGCGAGCTAGAGTCTTTCCGCCGCTTTCAGGGCCAACCCGCTCAGCGTGCGCGGGAGCGCCATGCCCAGTTGCGGCGGTTCATGGGCACGCGGGCCCGGCGCAAGATTCGCTACGGCGCATTGCTGACAAACGCGCTTGACCTGCGTTGCGTCCCGCGCGCGCTCGACGCGGTGCTCGCTTGCGCCAAAGACGGGAGTTCTCTATTGCGCGGCTTTTGTTGATCGTGGCGCGGTGCGCAGGATCACCAGCTTGCGTCGCGCCAATCGCCGTCAGATGAAATGCCATGTCGAACTCGGGGAGCCGGACAATGGGCGTCATCGATTCAAGAGTTGTGAATATCGAGCAATTGAAGCTCGAACATTTCGCGAAGGGCGACAAGTTCGAGTGCAGGGCGGCTCGGATCGGACCGCTCCTGGGCGCAAGGGATCTGGGCTATTCCTACGATGTTGTTCCGCCCGGGAAGCGGTCCTGCCCGTTTCATAGCCATCGAGGAGAAGAGGAGATGTTCTTCATCGTCAAAGGAACGGGCACTCTGCGCTACGGCAGCGAGACACGGAAGATCCACGCGGGCGACGTCATCTGCTGCCCGACCGGTGGCCCGGAAACGGCACATCAGATCGTCAACGACTCGGATGGCGAGCTTGCCTATCTTTCGGTCAGCACCATGCACCCTGCCGAAGTCTGCGAGTATCCCGACTCCAGGAAGATCGGTGCCTTCGGCGGCGGAGTTCGCCACATGACGCACGCAAGCGACAACGTCGATTACTGGGTCGACGAGCTTTAGGTCACGGGCGAGCCGCTATCGGCCGCCGGGCCCCGCCCGGGTCGGCGGACGGCTCTCACCTTCCCGCTGCTTCCGCCTCCGCAGAAGAACTGATCGCCGCCATCGGACTCGAGCCCCGACACGCCCACTCCGGGCGGCATCTCGAGCCTCTCCAGGACCTCTCCCGTTCGCGGATCGACTCGCCTCAAATCGCTCTCGTCACCTTCCCAGGTGCCGTGCCAGAGCTCGCCGTCGACCCAGGTGACCCCGGTGACGAAGCGGTTGGACTCGATGGTGCGAAGAATCGCCCCTGTTTCGGGATCGACCTGATGGATCTTCCGGTCCCGATACTGCCCCACCCAGAGCGTCCCTTCGGCCCACGCGAGCCCCGAGTCGCCGCCGCCGCCGGGCGCCGGGATCGTGGCGAGCACACGGCCGGTCTTCGGATCGATCTTCTGGATGCGATCCTCGGCGATCTGAAACAGGTGCTGGCCGTCGAAGGCCGTTCCTGCATGCGCGGCGACATCGATCGAGCGCAGCGTCTTCCCGCTCGCCGGATCGAAGGCGTTCAGCTTGTCTCCGGCGGCAAACCAGACCTGCTGACCGTCATACGTGACCCCATTCACGCGGTCGACACCCGGAAAGGGTCCGTACTCGCGGACGATTTCGGCCGCTGATCGATTCATGCCTGCCATCCTAGTCACTCGGCAGCGGAGCGGGGAGTAACAAGGTCGTCGTGAATCCCGGCACGGGCGGGGTCATCCAGCGACGCGCTCGCCCGCGACCAAACGACTGCACCTTGCCTGCTGCCGCAAGCGAGTCGAGTGCCCGCTGCACGGTGCGCTGGCTGGCTCCGAGCGCAAGCGCCAGGGCCGAGCTCGACCACGACTCGCCGTCGGCGAGGAAGGCGAGCACCGCCGCATGCTCCTCTTCGACGGGCCGCGCCAGCACGACGACCTCGCGTGCGCGGCGCGGCACCAGCGCAAACCCTCGCTTCGTCGCGCTCACGCCGGCCAGCGTCCGAAGCATCCGTGCGAAGCCGCCCGACTTCGACCCGCAACCGCGCGCGATGCGATTCATCGGCGCGCTTCGCCCGGAATGCCCGCGCGACGAGCGTGTCCCTCGGCACGTCTGCGGGCCACGCTTCGCCCAGCGCGCGTGCGAGCGCGAACAACACCGGACGCCTTGCGAGCGAGACCACCGTGCGTGCGTCGCGCACGACATGACGGCACGCGTCCACGACCAGCGCCTTCGACGCCAGCAACGCCTCGACCTCCTCGAGCAGGAGCGAGTCGCTCCTCGCCACGCGCGATCAGGCGCGCCGCGGGCGTGTTCAGGACCAGGGATGCGCTTTCGACCTCCGCCGTCAGCGCAGGGATACCGGCGTCGCGCGCGGCGCGCTCGGCCCGGGCGAGCGCAGCGCGCGCCGCCTTCGTCCGCAGGCGTCGCATCGCGATCCCCGCAACGACCAGCTCGTGGGCGGCCCTCGACGCGGGCGGGAAGGGCGCGGGGTCGAGCTCGGCGAGCGTGCGCTCGGCCTCGTCGAGGCGCCCGATCAGGAGCAGGCGCCGGACCTCGAGATACCGCGCATGCGCGGCGTTCACCCGGTCGCCGTGCGCTTCGAGCGTCGCCCGCGCCGCGTCGAGCGCCTTCGCAGGCCAGCCCAGGTCGCGCGAGACGAGCGCGATCTCGGCCTCGGCGACGACACACCTCGCGCGGGCCACGGCCTCTTTCGGACCGAAGGCGCGCGCCGCACGTCGCAGCGAGAGCCTTCGCTCGAACGAGATCGCCGAGCTGCGCCATCGCGATGCCTCGCAGCGCGAGCGCCGGCGCGTCGTCGCGCAGGGCGACCCGGTTCAGTGCGCCGAGGGGATCACCCGCCGCGAGCGCACGCGCCGCGGCCGTGATCAGCGAGTCCATCGGAATCCCGCCACACTTGTCACTCCCACCGTTCGATGCCCGGTCCTAATCTATCTCACGACCACCAACCAGCACGTCGTATCGAGAATCGAACGAACGACGAAGGATACCCAAGGGAGAGTGGAACGATGACGACACATATGACCGGAACACGTGAAGAGTGGCTCGCAGCGCGGCTCGAGCTGCTCGAGGCGGAGAAGGAGCTCACGCGGCGCAGCGACGAGCTGGCGCGGCGGCGGCAGGAGCTGCCGTGGGTTCGGATCGACAAGGAGTACCGATTCGAGACCGACGAAGGCGAGCGCCTCGCTGGCGGACCTCTTCAGAGGGCGCTCGCAGCTCCTCGTCTACCACTTCATGTTCGGGCCCGACTACACGGCGGGCTGTCCGTCCTGCTCGGCGATCGCGGACGGGTTCGACGGCTTCGCCGTCCACCTGGCGAACCACGACGTCACGCTTTCGGCGGTGTCGCGGGCGCCGCTCGCGAAGCTGCAGGCGTACAAGCGGCGGATGGGGTGGACGTTTCCCTGGGCGTCCTCGCTCGGCAGCGACTTCAACTTCGACTTCAACGTCTCGTTCACCGAGGAGCAGCAGCGCGAGGGGGCCATCGAATACAACTACCGGCGCGGCGGCCACGCGATGGACGCGACACCGGTCGCCGGAGCCCGTCGCCCAGTTCGCGGCCACGTGCGGAACCGACGCGCCCACGTACGCGCGCGACCGGCCGGGCATGAGCGCGTTCGTGCTCGAGGACGGCGTCGTCTACCACACCTATTCCACCTATGCGCGCGGACTGGACGGCCTCTGGGGCATGTACCAGTGGCTCGACCGCGCCCCCAAGGGGCGCAACGAGACGGGCATCTGGTGGCGCCGCCACGACGAGTACGACAAGCGCTGAGCCAGGTCGTGGATAAGGTTGGCGCAGCCGGGCGACAGGAGAGCTCGCCAGGCCTGGTTTCCGAGCGAGCTTCCCGGCGAGCCTTCTTCGCGAGCAGCCGGGCTCGGATGACGATCGAGCCGGGCGCCCCGGCGCTTTTGCCTGCCTACTTCAATTGATCGGCCACCTTGGCGATGCCCGCATAGGCGCAGACTTCGTCCTTCTCGCCGCCCGGTGCGCCGGAGACGCCGACTGCGCCGATCGTTGCGTCCCCGATCTTGATCGGAACGCCACCGCCAACGGCAACCACGTCCGGGATCTGGCGCAGGTAGGCATTGGCCGGGTTGTCGGTCAGCTTCATGAAATCCAGCGAGGTCTGGCCGCGCGTACGGGCGGTGTAGGCTTTCTTGCGCGCGAATTCCATGGTGTGCGGATTTGTGCCGTCACCGCGAAGCGAAGCACGTACCAGGCCGGCATTATCGACAATCACCACGGAAACCTTGTAGCCGTCCTTGGTGCACTGTTCCATGGCGCCTTCGATAATCGCCAGCGCCATTTTCATGGAGACATTCTTCTCGACGAGCGGGGCCTGTGCGCTTACCGAGGTGACCAACGCGACCGCAAGCGCCGCGGCCGCCGTAACCTGTTTGCCGATCATCATGGACTCCTCCTCGTTTGAGCAGCCTGCATCGGGGCGAATCGAAAAAAGCCCGCCGCCTTTTGAGCTGGAGTCTACCTGCGTCCGCTATCGGGTGGCTCGTCGGTCCGCCGTCGCTCGTCCCGCTCGCCCGGACGACTCGAATCGACCCGCGAGCGCACATCGGTGACAATAGCGATCGCCTCACCAACGTGTCCCGAGGTCACAATGGACACGCCGCTGCTTTGGCACATCCCGGTGTCGCATTTCAACGAGAAGGCCCGCTGGACCCTCGACTACAAGGGCATCGCCCACCGACGCCGGGTGCTCGGCCCCGATTACCTGATCCGCGCCTGGCGTGCGACGCGGCGCGGCACGTTGCCGATCCTGTTCCTGGATGGCCAGGCGATCGGCGACTCGACGCACATCATCGCCGCGCTCGAAGAGCGAAATCCCGAGCCGCCGCTGTATCCTGCCGACGCCGCCATGCGGGAACGGGCGCTCGCGCTGGAAGACTACTTCGACGAGCAACTCGGCCCGGCGCTGCGTGCGGCGATCGTCACGCCGCTGTTCCGGAACGATGCGGATCTCGCGCTGCGTGTGCTGACGACGGGCATGCCCGACAAGGCGTACCAGAACCTGCGAGGGCTGCGGCGGATCTTCCCGGCGTTCTACCGCTTTCGTCACAAGATCAGCGACGCGAAGCTGGAGGCCGACCGCGCCGCGGTGAATGCCGCGCTGGATCGGATCGAGCAGGAGCGGCAGGGCCGCTCCTATCTCGTCGGCGACGGGTTCACCGTCGCCGACCTCACGGCCGCCGCGATGCTGGGGCCGCTGCTTCAGCCGCCTGAGATCCAGTATCCGTTGCAGGTCGAGCTTCCGCCCTATCTGCAGGACTACCGTGCCACCCTGCTGAAGCATCCGGCCATGCACTGGGCCGCAGGCATCTATCGGCTGCATCGCGGCCGCTCCGCGGAGGTCTCGCGGCGGTCGGCGGCCTCGTCGGCCGCAGGATCGTGCGCGTGAACCCGGCGTGCCGTAATCTCACGGTTGGCGGGATTCTCGGCAGCTTCCAGAACGCGGACCCGCACCAGAATCTGCTGAGTCGGTAGCGCACTTGGGAAATTCGATGAAATCTGCTCTTGCGATGATGACGACCCTGTTCTTTGCTGCAGTGGGCCCATCGACCGCCGCCTCCAATGCTGAAGAGATGGCGCAACGCGCCAGCGCGAGCCAGCTGAGGGATAGCGAATACGCGAACGTTTCCATCAAGGTATTTTGGGGTGACGTCTCCTTCATGTCGGAGTGCGTACCAGCCGGCCAGCCGGTGACAGCGCCGTTTGATATCTATTTCGAGGTTCTCCCGAATGGAAGCCTCGGAGCAGTCGTGCTTGATCCCAAGACGAACACGGGGGAATGCATCAAGCGGCACGTGACGCACCGCAAGTTCCCGGTGCCGCCAGGCGGCGCGTACGTCACCAAGATCGACATGCAGTTCAAACCATGAGTCGGCAGCGCGGCGCAAGGACGTGATGAAGATCGACTTCGTGTCCGACGTTGCCTGCCCCTGGTGTGCCGTTGGGCTCAATTCCCTGGAGATCGCCCTGTCGCGCCTCGAAGGTTCCGTGTCGGCGCAGCTGCAGTTCCAGCCGTTCGAGTTGAATCCGTCCATGCCGCCGGGTGGCGAGGATGCGATCGAGCACCTGTCGCGCAAGTACGGCGCCTCGCGGGAGCAGCTGGCCGCCTCGCGCCAGACGCTGCGCGAACGCGGTGCGTCGGTCGGCTTCGAGTTCGGCGATCGGGTGCGCGTGTGGAACACGTTCGATGCGCACCGGCTGCTGCACTGGGCGGGGCTGCAGGGGCGTCAGCGGGAGCTGAAGCACGCGCTTTTGCGTGCGTACCACACGCGCGGGGAGAATCCGGGCGCGCCGGACGTGCTGCTGCGCTGCGCGGTCGAAGCGGGACTGGATCCGGAACAGGCGCGCGACGTGGTGGAGTCCGATCGCTACGCGCACGACGTTCGCGAGCGCGAGGCCTACTATCAGGAACTGGGCATCCGGTCGGTTCCTTCGGTCATCGTCGACGGCCGGCATCTGATCGAAGGCGGCCAGCCGCCGGAAGTATTCGAACAGGCCTTGCGCCAGATCGCCGAGGGCGCATCATGATGATGATGCGCTGCTCCGCCGCGCCTCACGCGATCGTGCGCGTCACCAGGTCCATGCAGGCGGCTTCGGCTTCCTGGGGTGCGAAGCCCTTCGGGTCCAGGCACCATTGCAGCCACAGTCCGTCCATCAGCGCGCTCAACGCGATGGCGGCGCGTCGCGAATCGATCGGCTTGCCGCGCTTGGCGGCGATTTCGTCGAACGCCTTCTGAAAAGTGCCGCGGTCCTGCTTGTAAAGCTCGCGATTGAGTTTCTTCAGGGTCGGCGATTTGCCGATCACGCTCCAGAAGCCGATCCAGATGCCAAGATGGTCCTGCTTGAACACGGTCGGGCCGAAATTCACCCGGATCATGGCCCGCAGCTTTTCTTCCGGATCACGCTGCGTCTCCAGCAGAAGGTCGCGCGTCTGGAAGGTCCACTCCTCGCACAGCTCCTGGTACGACTGCCGGATCAGCTCCTCCTTGGTGCCGAAATGATGGTTGATCAGGCCGCGCGAAACCTGGGCCTCGGCGCAGATCCTTCCGATCGTCGTGCCGGCGTAGCCGTACTTGGCGATCGACCGCATCGCCGCCTGGACGATCGATTTGCGGCGCACGTCGGGGGACTCTCGGCTTTGCCGTTCACGCGCGGGCTTCGGGTCTTCTCCGGCGCGGGCTTCGACGGGCTTGATCCGGCCCGCCGGCCTGGGCGAACGGTGCGTCCGCACGGCGCCGCCCGCCGCGGTCTCGGTACGCCTGGTTTTCAACGGTTTCAGATCCATGGGACGAGCGCTATCGGCCGGCCTTGAATTGCAGCCACAGCCTGGTGATCAGGTGCAGGATGTCGGGCTCGATCGGTGCGAAGAAGAAAAAATCCTTCATCGCGTCGGGCGTCGGAAAAATCGTCGGATCGGACGCCAGCTCCGGCTTGACCAGCTTGCTGGCGGCGGGCACCGCGGTAGGGTAGGAGATCGCGTTTGTGATGTCGGCGGCTACTTTCACGTCGATCATGTGGTTGATCCACTTGTACGCGTTCTCCTTGTTCGCGGCGTCCCTAGGGATGCCCATCATGGTAAACCACAGGCCCGTCTGGCCCTTGGGCGCAACGTACAGAATCTCGAAATTCTGGTGCGCCTGGCGGGCTCGTCGCCGGATCACGCCGGCATCGCCCGACCAGCCCATGGCGATGCACATGTCGCCTCCGGCCACGTCGCCCATGTAAGTGGAGCTGAACTGGTCGATGTACGGGCGGATCGTGCGCAGCAGGGCGAACGCGTCGCGGTAGTCGGACGCATTTCTGCTGTTCGGGTCGCGCCCCATGTAGGCCAGCACGATGGGGAAGACGTCGCTCGCCGAATCCATCATCGACACGCCGCAGCCGTGCAGCTTGCTCACCACCTCCGGCTTGAACAGCAGGTCCCAGCTGTCCAGCCGGGCGTCCTTTCCCAGCGCCGCGCGGGCGCTGGTCGCGTTGACCACCATCCCGTCGGTGCCCCAGACGTACGGAACGCCGAACCGGTTGCCCGGGTCCTGGGTGGCGATCTTCTTCATCAGGACCGGATCCAGGTTGACCCGGTTCGGGATCCTGGACCAGTCCAGCTCCTGGTAAACGTTGGCTTCGATCTGCTTGGCGAAGTAGGTGGAAGACGGGTAGACGACGTCGTAGCCCGAGTGACCGCTGAGCAGCTTGGCCTGCAGCGTGTCGTCGGTGTCGAGTATCGCGTACGTGAGGTTGATGCCTTCGGCCTTGGCGAACTCCGACACCACCTCCGGACTGGAGTAGTCGGACCAGATCAGGATGTTCAGGTCGCCGCGCGCGCCCGCCGGTCCGGATGCCAGCGCGAGCACGCCGGCGCAGGCGAGCGCGGCCGCGATGGGTGCGTTCAAAGTGGCCATCCTGCGCAAAACATACAACTAAACGACCATTCAATCAATGTGGCGTCGAGCGCGAACCGGCCCGAAAAAATCACGGCGGGGACTTGCGGGGTGCGAAAAAATCAGGGAAACTATTAAACACACGTTCAATAACGAATAGGCCCGGGGAAAAAAGGGGGCCGCGCAGTCGGAATCGGGGCCGCCCCTACGAGCGAGTCCCGGTCCGGGGTGCCGGCGCGAATGCAGGGAGGCCCGTCAGCCATGCAAGGCCCGCAACGCAGTGTCCATCGCACGGGGGGGCGCGCTCTGCTGGCTGCGCTGCTCATCGGCGCGCTGCCGGTGTTCCCGGCGATCGCGCAATCGGCCCCCGACGCGCCGGCGCCGGCCGCCGCAGCGCCGCAAACCGCGCAGGCGGAGCAGCCTGCGGCCGGCTCTGCCCCAGGTCCGGAGGAAATCGTGGTCACCGCGACGCGCCGCTCCGAGGTGCTCAGCAAGGTGCCGATCAGCATCAGCGCGTTCACCCAGGAATCGCTCGATGCGCGGGGCGTGAAGGACTTCACCGACCTCGTACGCTTCACGCCGGGCGTCACGCTCGACACCAACGGCACCAACAACATCTCGATCCGCGGCATCTCGTCCTCGGCCGGCGCTGGAACCACCGGCATCTACATCGACGACACGCCGATCCAGATGCGCTCCCTCACGTTCTACTCCAACGACGCCCTCCCCAAGGCGTTCGACCTGGACCGCGTCGAGGTGCTGCGCGGCCCGCAGGGAACGCTGTTCGGGGCTGGCGCCGAGGGCGGCGCGGTGCGCTACATCATGGCCCAGCCGAACATGCACCAGGCGAGCCTGTCCTCGCGCGAGGAGGTCTCCTTCACCAAGGGCGGTGCGGCCAGCTACGAGGCGGGCGTCGCCTACGGCGCGCCCATCATCGACAACGAGCTGGGCTATCACGCCAGCGTCTGGTATCGCCACGACGGCGGCTGGATCGACAAGATCGATCCGTTCACCTTCCAGACCGTGCAGTCGAATTCCAACTACTCCGACGACGTGATGCTGCGGCTGGCGGCCAAGTGGGCGATCAACGAACGCGTGTCGGTCACGCCGTCCATCCTGTACCAGAACCTGAATACCAACGATGTCACTGCCTACTGGCCCGTGTTCTCGAACCCGGGTTCGGATTCCTACAAGAACTCGGACCCCGATCGTCAGTACGAGCCCGACCGCTACTACCTGCCGGCGCTGAAGGTCGACGCCGATCTGGGCGGCGACGTCTCACTGATCTCCAACACGTCGTATTTCCACCGCTACAACTTGAGCGGCTACAACGGCACCATCTACAACCTGAGCTACTACCAGACATTCAACAACCCGAGCAACCCGGTCTACGTGCCGATGGCCAATGCCGGGTACTACCCGTTGATCGACGGCAATGGCCTGCACCTGCCGCCGAGTCTGCAGAACTACCGGGCCCCGTCCATGGTGACCAATCAGCTGCAGACCTTCAATCAGGAGATTCGCCTTCAGTCCGACAACCCGAAGGCGGACTTCGTCTGGACCGCGGGACTGTTCTACTCCGTGAACCGCCAGAACAGCCTGGAAGAAATTCGCGATCCGATGATCGCCCAGTTTTTCCAGACCATTTTCTCGGTCGACTATACGACGGTGTTCGGCCAAACCTTGCTGCCCAACGGCGATGCCTTCGCCAGCAATGTCTACGACCGGGATCGGCAGACCGCCTTCTACGGCGAGGCGACCTACGCATTGACCGACAAGGTCAAGGTGACCGCCGGCGCCCGGATATCCAAGGTCGACGTCAATTTCAACAGTGGCGCGAACGGCCCCCAGAATTTCGGCGCGACCGGTGGCAGCGGCAGCCAGAACGAGAAGCCTTTTACTCCCAAGGCTTCCCTGGCTTACCAGATGGACGCCGACGACCTGTTCTACCTGACCTACGCCAAGGGCTACCGCATCGGCGGCGCCAACCAGCCGATCAGTGCCAGCGTGTGCAGCGTCGACCTGGGCAACCTGGGTCTGGCGGCGGCGCCCAATTCGTACGGTTCGGATACCGTCAAGAGCTACGAGGTCGGCGCCAAGAACCGGGTGACCGAACACCTGTGGATCGCGTCGAGCCTGTATTACATTCAGTGGCACCGTATCCAGCAGGACGTGTACCTGCCGAACTGCGGCTTTTTCTTCACGGACAACTTCGGCGATGCGGAGGCCAAGGGCGGCGACATGCAGCTCGAATACACGCCGACCTCGTGGCTGAACTTCAACCTGGCGATCGGCTATACGAATGCAAGATATACCACCGACGTGGGCACGTCGACCAACCTGATTGCCGCGGCCGGCGATGCGATCGAGGGTGCCTCCTTCACGCCGGCGCCGCCCTGGACCGTGGCGCTCGGCGCGCAGTACAACTTCATGGCGCTGGACCACAAGGCCTTTGCCCGGCTGGACTGGGAGTATGCGAGCCGCAATGGCATGCCGACCGCGACCGAGGATCCGCGCACCGGGTCATACGACCCGCTCGCCTATACGCCGTCGTCCACCAATTTCGTGTCCCTGCGCGCCGGTACCACGATCCACAAGTGGACCCTGTCGGCTTTCGTCGACAACCTGCTGGACACGCACCCGACGTTTCCGCCGTCGGCTTACCCGCACACCCAGCCCGATGCGTACAACGCTACTGCGCCCTCGGTGGTGATGCGCGCCTACACGTTTCGTCCGCGCACGATCGGCATCACGACGTCCTATCGAATGTAGGTGGCCCTCACCCCCGTCCCCTCTCCCGCTGCCGCGGGGCGATCCGCCTCCGGATCTTCTTCGTCTTGACATTGCCTGGGGGGAGCACGAGGGGGCCAGCCCAGCACCCTCGTTCTCTTCCTCCGACCCTTTTGCGGCCGCAGGCCGGAAAGGGGTGAGGGCGACGAACCGCTGCTCTTAACGCGGCGGCGTATACCCGGTCGGCATGTCCGCGCCGTCGCCGAAGAAGTACTGCTCCATCTGCGCCTGCAGGTACTTGCGGGCGCGCGCATCGGCCAGGCTCAGGCGGTTTTCGTTCAGCAGCATCGTCTGGTGGCGCTGCCATTGCTGCCAGGCCTCCTTGGACACGCTTTCGTAGATGCGTCGGCCCAGCTCGCCCGGAACGGGCGGAAAATCCAGGCCTTCGGCCTCCTTGCCCAGCTTGATGCACTGAATCATGCGTGCCATCGTGTCGATTCCTTTTAGAGCGTTTTGATCAGCACCTGCGAGCGGCGCTGCCAGTTGTACATTCGCTGTCGCTGGATCGGCAGATCCTCGACCGTGGCCATCGCGAAACCGCGCTTCAGGAACCAGTGCGAGGTGCGGGTCGTCAGCACGAAAAGGCGTGTCAACCCGGCCGCGCGCGCGCGAACCTCGACCCGCTTCATCAGGCGCTCACCCAGCCCACCTTCCCGGTAATCGGGATGCACGGTGAGGCAGGCGAGTTCGCCCATCGCGGCTTCCTCGAACGTATACAGCGCGGCGCAACCCTGGATGAAACCGTCGTGCTCCAGCACGCTGAACTGACCGATCTCGCGTTCGATCAGCTCGCGCCGGCGCTTGACCAGCGTGCCGTCCGCCTCGAGCGGCTCGATCAGCTTGAGGATCCCGCCGACGTCGTCGCTGGTGGCCTCGCGCAGCGCCTCCAGGTTCTCGGTCGACACCAGCGTTCCGACCCCCGCGTGCGTGAAAAGCTCGATCAGCAGTCCGCCGTCCAGGCGCAGCGGGATCAAATGGGCGCGGGCGACCCCGCCCCGGCAGGCGCGCACCAGGGACTTCAAGTCCGACAGCTCCTGCTCCGCAGCGTCGCGCGAGACCAGGATGCGCTCGGCTTCCTCCACCGACAGCTCGGTGTGCAGCTTTCCGCTGCGGTCGTGCACGCCATCGAGCGATCCGATCATGATCAGCTTGTCCGCCTTCAGCGCGATGGCGGCGCAGGTCGCCACGTCCTCGACCTTCAGATTGAACGCCTCGCCGGTCGGCGAGAATCCGAGCGGCGAAATCAGCACCAGCTGGTCGGCCTGCAAGGTGCGTTCGATCGCCTCGGTGTCGATCTTGCGCACGACTCCCGTGTGCTGGAAGTCCACACCGTCGACGATGCCGACCGGTCGGGCCACCACGAAGTTGCCGCTGACCACCCGGATCTTGCTGTTGGCCATCGGCGTGCTGGGCAGGCCTTGCGAGAACGCCGCCTCGATGTCCAGCCGGATGCCCCCCGCGGCTTCCTTGACGCAGGCGAGCGCGGCGGTGTCCGTGATCCGCAGGCCCCCGGCAAACGCGGTTTTCAGTCCCTTGAGCCCCAGCTGCGCCTGTACCTGGGGTCTGGAACCGTGCACCAGCACCAGCCGGATGCCCAGCGCATGCAGCAGCGACAGGTCGTGCACCAGCGTGTTCAGCCGTCCGGCCTCGATCAGTTCGCCTTCGAAGGCGACCACGAACGTGCGGCCGCGGTGCGAGTGCACGTAGGGAGCCACCTCGCGCAGCCAGGCCACGAACTGCGCATGGCTCAATGCCGCCATGGCCGGCGACGGAGGCGCGATGTGATCGTCCATGAGACGGAAAGTATACTGCGCCCCCCTGCAAATCATTGATTTGGCACGATCAATTGCGAGTGAACCGCACGCGGCCACAGCTGCCGATCCGCTTTCCCGACGAATTGCCGGTGAGCGCGCGGCGCGACGAGATCGGCGAGGCGATCCGCGCCAATCCGGTGGTGATCGTGTGCGGCGAAACGGGCTCGGGCAAGACGACCCAGCTTCCCAAGATCTGCCTTTCGATCGGCCGCGGCGCCGACCGCATGATCGGCCACACGCAGCCGCGCCGCATCGCCGCCTCGAGCGTGGCGCGCCGCATCGCCGAGGAGCTAGACACGCCGCTGGGCGAACTGGTCGGCTACAAGGTGCGCTTCACCGATCAGACGCGCCCGGGCGTCGCGGTCAAGCTGATGACCGACGGCATCCTGCTGGCGGAGACGCAGCGCGATCCGCTGCTGCAGGCGTACGACACGATCATCGTCGACGAGGCGCACGAGCGCAGCCTGAACATCGACTTCCTGCTCGGCTACCTGCGCCAGCTGCTGGCCAGGCGCCCGGACCTGAAGCTGATCATTACCTCGGCCACGCTCGACGCCGACCGCTTCGCCAGCCACTTCGGCTCCGCGCAGCCGGCCCCCGTGATCAACGTGTCGGGGCGCCTGTATCCGGTGGAGGTGCGCTACCGCCCGGTCCGCCCGCCGGACGCCGGGGACGACGCCGACGACCGCACCCTGATGGACGCGGTCGTCGACGCGGTCGACGAGCTGGCTCTGGCCGGCCGCGGCGACGTGCTGGTGTTCCTGCCGGGCGAGCGCGAAATCCGCGAGGCTGCCGAGGCGCTGCGCAAGCATCACCCGCCGGCCACCGAGATCCTGCCGCTGTACGCGCGCTTGTCGGTCGAGGAGCAGGAGCGCGTGTTCAAGCCCGGCGGCGCGCGCCGCATCGTGCTGGCGACCAACATCGCCGAGACCTCGCTCACGGTGCCCGGCGTCCGGTACGTGGTCGATTCGGGCCTGGCGCGCGTCAAGCGCTACAGCTACCGCAACAAGGTCGAGCAGTTGCAGGTCGAGGCGATTTCGCAGGCGGCCGCCGACCAGCGCGCCGGCCGCTGCGGGCGCGTGGCCGACGGCATCTGCATCCGGCTGTACGACGAGCAGGATTACAAGCGCCGCGCGCCGTTCACCGATCCGGAGATCCTGCGCTCGTCGCTGGCCGCGGTCATCCTGCGCATGAAGTCCCTTGGCCTGGGCGACGTGGCGCGAGTTCCCGTTCGTGCAGGCCCCGCCGGCGCGCGCGATCGCCGACGGCTACCAGCTGCTGGCCGAGCTCAATGCGGTCGACGAGCGCAACGAGCTCACCGCCGATCGGCCGCGAGCTGGCGCGCCTGCCGCTGGATCCGCGCCTGGGCCGCATGCTGCTGGCGGCGCGCGATCAGGTCTGCCTGCGCGAGATGCTGATCATCGCGTCGGCTCTGTCGGTGCAGGATCCGCGCGAGCGCCCGCAGGGCTCGCAGGAAGCCGCCGACCAGGCGCACCGGCGCTACGCGGACGAGCGGTCGGAGTTTGCCGGGCTGGTGAAGCTGTGGGATGCGCTGCAGCAACGCCTGGCGCACAAGAAGTCCAATCGCCGTTTCGCCGACGAGCTCAGGCACGAGTTCATCAGCCCGCGGCGCCTGCGCGAGTGGATCGACGTGCAGTCCCAGCTCAATCGCATCGTGTCGGAGCTCGGCTGGCGCGTCAATGCGTCGCCCCCGACCTACGAGCAGCTGCACCTGTCGCTGCTGGCCGGCCTGCTGGGCAACATCGGGTGCAAATCGCCGGACGCGGATCCGGCCGACCGCCGGGAGCCGCCCTACCTGGGTGCGCGTTCGATCAAATTTCACGTGTGGCCGGGTTCGCCGATCGCGCGCAAGGCGGGGCGCTGGATCGTCGCCGCCGAGCTGGTTGAGACCTCGCGCCTGTTCGCCAGAACCGTGGCCGGGGTCGAGCCGGCCTGGATCGAGCGGGCCGGCGCCCATCTGCTCAAGCGTTCGTACGGCGACCCGCATTGGGAAAAGCGCTCGGCGCAGGTCGTGGCTTTCGAGCGCGCGACGCTGTACGGCCTCACGGTGTACCAGCAACGGCGCGTGCAGTACGGACCGATCGACCCGGCCGTGGCACGCACGATCTTCATGCGCGAGGCGCTGGTCAACGGGCAGCTCGATACGCGCGCGCCGTTCATGGCGCACAACCAGAAGCTCGTGCGCGATATCCGGGAGCTCGAGCACAAGGCCCGCCGTCCCGACGTGCTGGTCGACGAGGAGCGGATTTTCGCGTTTTACGACGAGCGCGTGCCGTCCTCGGTGGCGAGCGGCGCCGAGTTCGAGCGGTGGCTGAAGGAAGCCGAACGCGCCGATCCGCAGCGGCTGTTCCTGTCGCGCGACGAGCTGATGCGGCACGGGGCGGCCGGCGTGACCGCATCGCTGTTTCCGAAAGCGCTCGCGATGGGCGGCCTGCAAATGGCGCTGTCCTATCACTTTGAACCCGGCAGCGCGCGCGACGGAGCGACCCTGACCGTCCCGCTGTATGCGCTGAACCAGGTCGACGCGGTCCGCTCCGAATGGCTGGTTGCCGGCATGCTTAAGGAAAAGGTGCAGTTGCTGCTCAAGTCGCTGCCGCAGAAATTGCGCCGGCACTGCGTGCCGCTGCCCGAATACGCGCAAGGCTTCGCCGAACGGTGGGACGCGCGGTCGAAGGAAGCCGCAGGCGGCGAGGGCGCAGTGGCGGCAATGGGCCTGATCGACGCGCTGATCCAGGACGTGCGGCAGCAGGCCGGCGTTTCCTGCGCGCCCGCCGATTTCAAGCTGGAGTCGCTGCCGTTGCACCTGGCGATGAATTTCAAGGTGGTCGACGAGCAGGGAAGACAGCTCGCGATGGGACGCAACCTGGCGGCGCTGCGGGCCGAGCTCGGCGGTCAGGCGCGCCAGCAGTTCCAGGCGCTGGCCGACGTTGTGGCTGCGCCGCAGCAACAGCCGATCACCGACTGGGATTTCGGCGAATTTCTGCCGCAGCGCGAGATTCATCGGGACGGGCAGACGCTGGTTGGCTATCCGGCCCTGGTCGATCGCGGCGATCACTGCACGCTGGAGATCTTCGACGATCCGCTCGTCGCGCGCGGCCGCCACCGCAATGGCCTGCGGCGCCTGTTCGGGCTTCAGCTGCGCCCACAGATCCAGTACCTGGAGCGCTCGCTGTCGTCGCTGCAGACGGTGCGCATGCAGGCCTCGGTGCTGCCGTTCCTGGCGGCGGCCTTGCCGAGCTTCGAGGACCTGCGCGAACAGGTGGTCGGCGCGGCGATCGACCGAACGTGCCTGGAAGAGCCGTGGCCCGCCAACCGCGAGCAGTTTGTGTCTCGCAAGGACGAGGCGCGCGGGCGTCTGAGCCTGATTGCGCAGCAGATCGCGCAACTGCTGACGACGATCGTGCAGGAGGCGGCCGTGCTGCCGAAAAGGCTGGCGGCCGCCCGGGCGTTCACCGCAGCCGTGCGCGACATCAACCAGCAGCTCGGGCGCCTTTTTCCAAGGCGCTTTCTCGAGGAGACCCCGGCTGCCCAGCTGGGCCACTATCCGCGCTACCTGAAAGCGATCGCGGCGCGCCTGGAAAAGCTTAAGACCGATCCGGCGCGCGATCAGGCGCTGATGTCGGAACTGGTTGCGCTGCAAACCGCCTGCGCGAGGGCCGTGTCGGCGCGCAAGGGGGTGCCGGATCCCAGGCTCGAGGATTTCCGCTGGCTCCTCGAGGAGCTGCGCGTGTCGATGTTCGCCCAGGAGCTCAGGACACCGATGCCGGTCAGCGTGAAGCGATTGCAAAAGGTGTGGGCCAGCATCGGCGGTTCAGGTCGGCCAGGCTGAGCGATCCACCTGGCTGCGCTCGCAGCAAATCACCGCGAGTGGGGCAGCTCCCCATGGGTACTTGTCCTCCGAGCGATGCAGCAAACGCTGTTTAGCGCCTACCGGGTTCGGTCTATGGAGGGTGGGTTGAGTAGGACCAGTTGCGTGGAGTAAAAGAACAGCTAACAGGAACCCGAGATTACACACAAGGTATGACCGGGCTTGAGCGTTGCCAAGAAGAAAAATATCAACACAGTGGCGCTCGTGGGGTGGAACACGTTGGGCTTTTACGTCTGTGTCAACGACGAGGGCAACTTCCAATGGACTGCCCGCGGATTCTCCATGGGCGACCCAAGAGTGCAGCAAGCGCATCGGCCGACCCGGGTTCGGGGCAAGCCATCCGCCGGCAGTGCGTCGGCTTCAGCGGTAAGCCGCCCTGACTCCGACCACGCTGATTCGGTCCACGTAGACGCTCCAGTCGGGCTCCGGCTGGTGGGGGCGCCAGCGCGCCAGATCGTCGTGAAGATCTTCCCGGATCGACTCGATCTCGTTCTGGATCCGGCTCGTGAGCAGATACCAGTTGGCCAGCAACAGACCGTAGTGACGGTAAAAGTCGCGCCGTTTCGCTCGATTCTGGTTGCAAGCCGCTTTACGCGGATGGGCTGGAGGCGCTGCATTCATGTGAATCTCCGGCGGTTGGCTGGTTTCGGCTCCGATGGCCGAATCGATGGCTTCGACTTTGCGGCAGGCTCCGGCTGCCAGGTAGTTTCTTTGGTCATGGCGACACGGGCCGCCGGTCGGCTCGATCGCGGCCCTTGCCAGCAGACTTTTCGTCGAAGCGGCAGCGCGGTTCGGTGCAAGGCGCGCAGGGATCGGGCGCCACGGGCGGACGCAGGTGACTTGCGTCACTTACATTCGTCCGCCCGCCTGCCTACAGTTCGCTTCGATGCTTCTGACCCACACATGAAGCAGCACGAAGTAGCAGCAACGCTGACAGAGCGGATGTCCGAGGCCTCGCCGATCTGTCTTGACAACCAGGGCCTCGTGACGAACCGCTCCAGCCGGGACTCTTCCCCGGAGAGGTTCACCGGAAAAGAGGAACCGCAACATGAAGCTCAGCAAAATCGCAGTGGCAGTCATCCTGGCGACGGGTTTCGGCGTCGCGTTTGCCCAAAGCACGACGAACGTCGACTTGATCAATGCCAACCAGAACCAGTCGGGGGCTTTGAACTCGCAAGGCGCGAACGTCGGCAATGCCTCGGGCTCGAGCAAGAGCAACGTCACCTCGATCAACCAGAACCAGAACCAGAGCGGCGCCCTGAACAACCAGCAGTTGAACATGGGCAACACCTCGGGTTCGGCCACCAGCAACGTGACGGCCATCAACACCAACCAGAACCAGAGCGGCGCCCTGAACTCCCAGCAGATGAACCTGGGCAACGCCTCCGGCTCGGCCAAGAGCAACGTGACGGCCATCAACACCAACCAGAACCAGAGCGGCGCCCTGAACTCTCAGCAGATGAACATGGGCAACGCCTCGGGCTCGGGCACCAGCCACGTGACCAGCATCAACACCAACCAGAACCAGAGCGGCGCGCTGAATTCGCAGACGCTGAACGCCGGCAACGCCCAGTAAGTTGGAAGCAGATGCGGCCGGCCCCGGTCACGGGGCCGGCGCTTTACCAAGGGCAGGGCAGCCCCGCCCTGCGCAGCGAGCGAACAAGGAGACTGTCATGCGGATCGCGCCTTACCTGACGATGCTGGTGATGATCGCGCTGATCGGCGCGGCCCCGCTGTGCCGCGGCCAGGCGCGCTCGGAGATCCTGCCCATCGACGACAAGGATCTGGCGAAGCTGGACAAGGAAGGGACCAAGCGAAGGATCGAGGAACTGGAACTGGAGAATCAGGGCGAGAACGGGTCCCAGAACGGATCCGAAGGCGGCAGCTCGCAATGCGGATCGGTGGCGATCGGAAACAACGACAACAACAACAATCAGAAAGCGGGTCTGAACTCCGTGATCCCGAGCAGCACGACGGTCATAGTGACCGGAAACGTCTACAACACCGCCAATTGCGGCCACTAGCCGGCGCAAAAGAACCGCGGAGAAACCGATGAAACTCCGAAAAGCCCTCCGGATCGCTTGCGCCCTCGTCGCGCTCGCAGCGTCGAGCATAGCCGTGGCCGCCGACAAGGATGAATTCGAACAGCGCGCCGAGAAGCTGCGTTCCGGTCCCGAGCGCGCCCCGCTGGAGAACGACACGGGATTCAGCAAGGGCCTGAAGTGCATGGACGGCCTGTTCCGGACCTTCGGAGTCAGGAATGTCACCGTCATCATCGACGAGATCCCCGATGCGACGAAGAAAGTCAATGTCGGCGCACGCGACATGTTCATGTCGGCCACCTCGCAGATGACGCGGACGACCCACGCGATCAAGCTGGTTCCGATGGTCGAGTCGCGCATATTTACCGAGTCCAAGCGCGAGCGGGTGATTTCCGACGCCGATTACGTGATCCAGGGCTCGATCTCGCAGTTCGACGATTCGATGCTGATGAAGCAGCGCGACGGGGCGGTTTGCCTGTTTCATGTGTGCGTCGGTGCCGCGCAGTCCGACGGGTTCTCGGGCCTCGGCCTGGATCTGAACATGGTGGAAACCGCCGGTCTGTCGCTGGTTCCCGGGGCCGACGTGCGCAATGCCGTGTTGATCCGCAAGAAGGGCAACGGGATCGACGGCGACATAACGATCGGCAAATTCGGCGCCCAGTACAACTTCACGGTGGTCAGCCACGACGGCAACGGCCAGGCGCTACGGACCCTGGTCGAGCTCGGCGCGATCGAATTGTTCGGCCGCTTGCTCAAGCTGCCGTACTGGAGCTGCCTCGGCGCGAACGACCGCGATCCGGAGGTCAGGAGCGAAATCGACGACTGGTGGGAAGAGATGGCCGCCGACCCGCGCGATCGCGGGCGGCTGTTCGCGTACCTGCAGATCCAGATGAGGGCGCAGGGCGTTTACGACGGAGACGTGAACGGGCGTGTGGACCAGGCGCTGCTGCGGGCGGTGCGCGCCTATCGCTTCGCGATGGGACAGTCGGAGGATTTGAGCCTGGATTCGACTTTCTTGCGCCAGTATCTGGCTGCGGATCATTCCGAAGCGCGCAAGATCGCGGCGACCAAGCTCGCCGAAATCAATCAGCGCGAAGGACCGCTGGCGCCGCCGGTCGCTCAAAACCCGGCGGCGCCTGCGGCCAGCACGGTGGCTGCAAATGGGGCAACGCCTCCAGGCACGCCGCCCGCCGTGGCGCATCCGGCGGGTCCGGCGCCGATGGTCGCCCAGGCTGCACCGACCGCCGGCCAACCGGTGGCTTCTCGCGCGGCGGCCGCAGCGCCGCCCGCTGGCCAAGCGGTAGCACCGCAGGCCGCTGTCGCAGCGCCGCCCATCGGCCAGGCGGTTGCGCCTCAGGTCGCGGCCGTAGCGCCGCCCGCTGTAGCGCGTCCGGCCAGTCCCGCCCCGATGGTCGCTCGGCCTGCGCCGCCCGCAGGCCAGCCGGTAGCACCTCAGGCCGCGGCCGCAGCGCCGGCTGCCGTGGCGCATCCGGCGAGTCCGGCACCGACGGCCGCTCAGGCGTTGCCGCCGGGCGGCCGAGCGGCTGCGGGTCAGGTTGCGCCTCAGGCCGTGGCCGCAGCGCCGGCTGCCGCGGCTCATCCGGTCAGCGCGGCACCGGCGCCCGGTGCAGGTTCAGCCCAGGCCGACTGGCCGGTGCAACAGGCGGTCTATCACCCGGAGGCGTCCGTTCCGACCATTCACATGAGGGGTTCGCGTCCGGCCAACAACGGCGCGTATCGGGCCGGAGAGCCGTTCTTCGTCGGACTGGTCTCGCCCAGTGACGGCTACCTGTATTGCTACCTGATCGACGACGAGCAGCGAGTCTCGCAGTTCTACCCGGCACCCACTCAGCCGCTTGCGCGGGTCTACGGCGGCACGCTCAAGGTGGTCAATTCAGGATCAACCTTGCGCGCCCGGCCTGAAGCGGTGGCGTGCTTCACGAGTCCGAAGGACCTGGGCCGGCAACCGTTGGATGTCGCAAGCATCACGGGCGGTCTGGAAGGCTTGAAGACGCGTTTCGCGTCCGCGGTCAGCGATACGTTCGCGATGGGGGTATTAGATGTCAAGACCCAATGAGACGCGACCGCGCACGGCGTGGCGCAGCGCAGTGACCCTGATCGGCCTGGTCGCGCTCGGCTGCGCGGCCGTATCGCTCGCGTCCGACAACTCGGCCGCGCGCGTGACCATCGGCGCCTCGGGTGCGGAGGGGTCCGATGAGGTGAAGCCGGCGCGGCCCTACGACGAGAAGCTGGCGGCCTCGGCAGCGAAAGCCCCGAAGATCCCGCGCAGCCTGCTTCGCTGCTGGCAGGGCGGGCGCATGGTGTTCGAGGGCAGGGGATACGGTACGCTGCCCCAGTCGCACGTCGCGGCAGAACTGAAGCCCGCCGACGGCGCCGGCGGACGAGTCCAGGTGCTGGACCTGTACCAGGGCCTGTGTGTGCTGGAGTTGCCGGATTGAATGCCTCGAATGCACGGCCGACGCGGTTCGGTTCATTGTCCAAGGAGAAGGCGATGCCACTTCACCCTCTGTGCAGATCGGCGAGGCGCATCGTCACCGCGCTGCAGATCGCCCGCCGTGCGCTGCTCATCGCGGTGCCGGCGTTGATCGCAGCCGCTTGCCCGGGCGTGTCGGCGGCCGAAAAGGCGTATCGGCTGGCGCCGTTTTCGACGCTGGAACTCGATATGGCGGCCACTTACGTCGTGCGCAATGCCAGCGCGCCGTCCGCCCGGATTCGAGCCAAGCCCGAGGTTCTGCAGAAGATCGTGGTCGAGCAGCACGACGATCTCGTCAGGATCTTCGTTCCCGGCGTCCTGTCCGATGCCGGCCAGATCACCATCGAGGTCGATGCGGTCGGCCTGACCGAACTGGTCGTCAAGGGTGCGGGCGAGGTCGAGGCGTATGGTTTCAACGGTCCGAAGTTCTCCCTGAAGCTGCCCGGCGCCGCCAACGTCAACCTGGCCGCGCTCGACGTCGACAAGCTTCGTGTCGAGATGGACGGCAGTGGCAGGATCGAGGCCTCCGGCCGCGCGAGCTCGGAGAGCGTGAAAATCGGCGGCGCGGGGCAGATGCACGGGGTCGATCTGGCCGCCGATAAGGTCGAGATCGATGTGAACGGTGTTGCCAGTGTCGAGGTGATGGCGCGCGAGCGGCTCACCGTGTGGCTCTCCGGTGCAGGCAACGTGCGCTACCGGGGCGACCCCAAGGTCTGGACCCGGATCGACGGCGTCGGCACGGTGGAAAGGATGTGACATGGCGGAGTGCATGCTTGCAGTGGATCGGGCCGATCGTCGCGGGACGATTCGGAGCGGACGCCGGCAACTGGCGGCCACGCTAGGGTTGTCGGCGGCCCTGGCGCTTTGGTCGGCCGGCGCCTGCGCGCAATCGAGCGCCAGCGTGAACGCCGGCTCGATGACGCAGGAGCAGAGCGGCGCGATGAACACGCAGCGCGGCGACGTCGGCAATGCCTCCGGAAACGGCACCACCTCGGTCAACATCGGCTCCTTCACCCAGCAGCAGTCCGGGATGATGAATGACCAGAGCGCGGCCATCGGAAACGTCAGCGGCAACGCACGCTCCCAGGTCAACGCCGGCCAGGTCGTGCAGAGCCAGAGCGGGGCGCTGAACTCGCAGCAGGTCAGCGTCGGCAACGCCTCGGGCAACGGGTCCGCGCAGGTGCAGGTCGGCCACGTCGTCCAGCAGCAGGACGGGGTTTCCAACAGCGAGTCGATCGAGATCGGCAACGCCGCCAACGGCAAGACCAACGTCAATGTCGGCGACGTCTATCAGACCCAGCATGGGCTGCTGCAGAACTCCACGGTCAGGATAGGCAACAACTGACGTTCGTCGTCACCCGGACCTCGCATCGGATGGCCGGCAAAGAAAAAGGGCGGCATCTGCGATGCCGCCCCGGGTGTTGAGTTGTTTCGAAGTCGGACGATCTTCAGGCTGTTGCCTGCACCAGCGATCCCGGTTGGGCGACGCTGGCCGTGCTCGCGCTGGATTGCGCGCCCAGGTTCTGGATCAACGCCTGCAGGAAGGCTTGCAGCGAAGCCGACGAACCGCTGGTCGACGTATCGGTGGAGCCGGTGCCCGTGGTCGACGCGGCGCTGCCCGCGGTCGAAGTGCTCGGCGTCGAAGTGCTGGCGGTCGAAGTGCTCGCGGTCGAAGTGCTCGGCGTCGAACTGCTTGCAGTCGAGGACGTTGTCGACGCGGCACTGGCCGCCGGCGGGGTCAGCGCGCTGACCAGCGACTGGAAGTCCTGCTGCAGCTTGGCCAGGGCGCTGTCAGCCGAGGTGGACGAGCCCGTGGACGACGAGCCTGCGGAAGACGAGCTTGCGGAAGACGAGCTCGACAGGCTTTGCAGCAGGTTCTGCAGATTGGTGGCCAGGTTTCCGTACGGCGAGCCGCCGCGGCTGCCATCGCGGTCACCGTCGCTGTCGCCCGATTGACCTTGGGACGACTGGCTCTGGCGCAAGGCCGTGAACAGGTCGTGCAGGAAGGTGTGCAGCGAGTTAAGCACGTTGGCTGCGCTGTTGGTGCCGGCCTGTGAATCGACGGCGGTCGGCGTGGTGGCAGTGGGAGGGACCGTCGTGGACGTGCTGGCCGCGGTCGATGTACTGCTGGTGGTGGTCGTGGCCGGCGCCGGAGTGGTCGATGCCGCCGCTGCCGTTGTCGCCGCGCCGTTCGTGCTCGTGCCGCCCGAGGCCGGCGCACCCGGCACCAGGCCGAGCTGGCTGAGCGCCGAGAAGATGCTGTCCATGAATCCCATCATCCCGCCGCCGGACTGTTGAGTCCCCTGCGAGGAAGAATTCTGGCCGTCGTCGCCGTCGCCATCGTTGCGATGATGTCCGCCTCGGTGGGCGTGGTGCGTCTGGCCGGTGGACTGGGTCTGCTGCGACTGGTAGATGCTCGAATATCCGCTTACTGAGTCGATCGACATGATTCTTCTCCTTGGGGTCACCCGCAGCGCGCAGGCTAAATGCACCCGCGCCGCAGCGATCGAGCAAACACCCGCGCAAAAGACGGCCGGTTCAAGTCGTTGAATGTAAACAGGACTTCGCATGGCGCGGGCGCGGTCGGGACGTGCACAGGCCCTTAGAATCAGGGGTCGGAAAGGCAGAACCTGTCGATGGGAGCAACATGGCGCCGCGCTTCGCGCTGCTCGTGATCGGCGATGAGATACTGTCCGGCAAGCGTTCCGATCGACACCTCGGGCGGGTCATCGAACTTTTGTCGGCGCGCGGGCTGGGGCTGACCTGGGCCCAGTACCTGCCGGATGACCGGGCGCTGTTGACCGAGGCGCTGCGCCGCAGCTTTGCCGGGCAGGATGTCGTGTTCAGTTGCGGCGGGATCGGTTCGACCCCCGATGACCATACGCGCCAGGCCGCGGCCGCCGCGCTCGGGCGCAAGCTCCTGCTGCACCCGCAGGCTGCCGCGCTGATCGAGCAGCGCTGCGTGCAACTCGGTCAGCCCGACATGACCACGCCGGAGAATCGCCAGCGTCTGACGATGGGCGAGTTTCCGGAAGGGGCCCGCATCATCTCCAATCCGTTCAACGGGATTCCGGGGTTCGCGCTCGAGCGCCACCATTTTTTTCCGGGGTTTCCGGCCATGGCCTGGCCGATGCTGGAGGCCGTGCTCGACTCCGAGTACGCCGGCCACTTCCATTCGGCCCCGACCATCGAACGCTCGCTGTTGATCTTCGGAACGCCCGAGTCGGCGCTGGTGCCGATGATGCTGGCCGTCGAGCGGCAATTCCCGCAGGTCCGAACTTTCAGCCTGCCGTCGCTCGGAGACGGCGGCGACGGTCGCCTCGCGCGCCGCCACATCGAACTGGGCGTCAAGGGGCCGCCGCAGCAGACCGAGGCCGCCTTCGCGGCGTTGCGAGGCGCGGTCGAGCAAATCGGGGCCGAGTTCTGCGCCGATCGATCGGGGTAAGCCGTCGGGCGTACCGCACCGCTGTCGGGCCCGGTTCGCGCTTTTCGTCTGTATGGGTAGGAGGACGAAACATGAACCTCGATCCCGAATCCCTGGTCATGTTGCTCGACAAGCCGCCGGTGGCTGCGGTCGGCGTGATCGGCTCGACGCTTCCTGTTGGCGACGCCGGGCCGGACCCGGTGTCGCCTGAAAGCATCGTGGGTGCACCTTTTTTCTGGGCTTCGGCCTCGGTTCTGGTCAACCTTTCGTAGCCCCCTCAGGCGCTTCGGCCTCGAGTCTGTCTGGCGGCACCGGCACGCCCTGATGTCGTTGTTGAAAGAACATTACATAATCAATACGCTAAGCACGACTTCACGAGGAGCGCTGCTTGCCCGGACTGCTTATTGCGGGCGCTCGTGGATACCCCCATTCCAGAAAGTCGTGATCAGTCGATCCGGAACTTCGTGATCACCGCAGCTGGCATCGTGCGCAGCCAGCCTGGTCTGGCAAGGTGAGATCTGATGCCCGCTTCCAGGGGAGCAGCTGACCCCGCAATTTCCCCTGTGACCGGACGTACCTCGTCGGAGCCGACCCACTGCGGAAGTGCCCATGTGTCCGCTTTCCGGTTTCAGAGAAGGCAAGCGAAGCCCAGTCCATCAGGGCGTTGCTACCTGTTGTCTGTCGCTTCGTGGTGGACAACGCTGGCGGAAATCTTCCCAGACTTGATATCCGAGACAAACTTCTTCGCCGTTGCATTATCGGGATCAAACTTCAAGTAAGCCTCAAACTCCGGCAAGGCAGTCTGCGGGTCACGCTTCTTTAGGTAGACGAACGCGAGCGTGTAATGCGCGCGCTCTTCGCCTAACTGAATCGCCTTGTTCAGATATGGAATGGACTTATCGAGCAGCGTTGTGCCCGAAAGAAAGCCGCCATATTCGTACAAGGCGCGACGGTTCTCCGGATCGATGGTCAGAAGACGGTCGAAAGCCGCGATTGCCTTCTCCGCGCAACCCGGATAGTCGAGGTTATGCCCCATAGCATTCGCCGCCCCCTTTATGAAAAGAACGTCTTTGTCATCGGGGTAGCGATCTGAAATCTTGTCCAGTCGCTTCAGGAGCGACCTCAGACGCTCCTCGGTCTGAGCGCGCTCTTCTGGGGACGAAAAATGAGGGGGAAAGGAACGCGCATGAGGGGCAACCTCATTAAGTGCTGCGTAGAGATCTGACGAGTGAACCTGTTCTTCTACAGCCAATGCCGGCACGACCGTGAGGAAAGCGAGCGAAAAGACCGCGGCGCGCAGACCAGTTCTAGCGCCGATGAAGCTTGCCTCACCTCGCCCAGGTTGGTTATTCTCATAGAACGCTTGCCCGTTCATAGCCGCGGCGTATCGGTCCCTCGATCCTGAACGGCCGGTGTCAGTAGGTTAGCGCCCGCCGCCGGCGATGGCTACGGCGCCCGGCTTGCCTTAGGCAACTTCGATTGAGACCGTCTGAGGAGGATTCAGTAGGTGAGCGCCGCTTGCGCGGTGGCCGTAAATATGGGAATATGGTTCCTGTGAAGACGACCATCGAGATTCCAGACCCCTTGTTCCGGAGAGTGAAGTCCAGGGCGGCCGAACGCGGTCAGAGCCTGAGGGAGTTCGTGGCGGAGGCACTGCTGGAGAAGCTGTCGCCCAACCCAGGCCAGGCCGTTGCCGGCGATCCTCCCTGGATGGAGGGCTTCGGAAAACTGCGCCGCCTGCACAGGGAGACGGCGCAGATCGAAGCGCGGATCGACGAAGTATTCGAAGTAGTCGAGGACGAGGATCGCGCGTGATTCTCGACACCAACGCACTGTCCGCGTTCGTGGACGGTGATGCTGGTGTGGGTGCGATACTGCGAACCCAGGGGCGGGCGGCCATTCCAGTGATCGTCCTCGGTGAATTTCGGTATGGGATCGCGGAATCCAGGCATCGAAAAGCGTATGAATCCTGGCTGGATTCGCAACTGCGCCATTTCGATGTTCTCGCGATTACTGATCAAACGACGATCGCCTATGCCGCACTTCGAGTGGCTTTGAGGCGCTCAGGGCGGCCGATTCCGGCGAACGACGCTTGGATTGCGGCGCTCGCCCTGCAGCATCGCCTTCCGATCTTGAGTCGGGATGCGCACTTCGATGTGGTCGCGGGCGTTCAGCGAACGGGTTGGTAGCAGTCTGGTTGCGCCCAATACGCGCACGCGAAAAAAAAAGCCTGGTCGTAGCGACCAGGCTTTAAAAGCACCACCAAAGGAGGAGACAGAAGGAGGTTTGGACACGAGGTCCAAACTAGTGGTGCCAAGGAGCCGTTGTGATGCCTGCGGGCGTTCTCCGGTCAGGCGGGTCCCGAACCAGTTGCCGTCCGGTGCCCGCGGGTCATCTCAAATCTTTCAGCGCGTTTCAGCCGACCTTCTTGGCCTTGGCCTTGACCGCATCGTTGGCAGCGGTGGCGGCGTTGACCGTGGCCGACGCAGCGGCAGCGAAATTCGACTCGGCCCAGTCAGCGGCCTGCTTGGCGGCCTTGTTGACCGTGTCGAATGCGGTGTTGGACGCGGCGACCGCGCTCTTGAACATCGACAGCGCGGGTTCCGAACCGGCCGGCGCGTTCTTGGTGGCGAATTCGATCAGCTCGCTGACCTTGCGGTTGCCGTCGGCCAGCTGGGCCTCGACGATCTTCGAGATTTCGGCGCTGGCGCCGCTGGCGATGCCATACATGTTGCGCGAGTAGCTGACGGCCTTTTCGATCGTCGGCTGACTCAGCGTGCTGGAAAGTGCCACCAATTCCTGCACGTCCTTCGCGCCCAGCAGAGTCTGGGTCGTGTCGGCGGCGTCTTGCATCAGAGCCTTGGCCGCGGCCAGGTTCAGGGCGACCAGCTTTTCAGCGGCGTTGAAAACGGTGTGTCCGAGTGAATTGATTGCGTCGAGTTGCCCTTTTTGCAATTCGACCAGTTGAGCGGGTGTTGCGTACATGTGGTTTCTCCAAAACTTGGTGGTTGCGGCTTCCGACCGGTATATAAGCTTGACCTTGTCGTTAAGACCCCTCGTGCAGCTTGGTGCATTGCACGATCCGAATATTATGCTGCTATGCACAAAAGTCAAGTTGAAGGCATGCCGTTTTGGCAATTCCGAAGTAGCTTGGTAGGGCTTTCAGCCGCTCAAATAAATGTTTATAAATCAACGTACTAGATAGAAACGTCCGGTACCGGATCGAGAGTCGGGAGCGTTGCTGCTGCATCGCGCAAACACGGGGTATTCACATAGCGCACCGGCGCACCAATTTCGATGCAATCGCCTTCGCACTTGCAGCAAGACTGCCTCGCGACAGGCAGCGCCCGAGCTGTGGTTCAATGGTGGCGCGGAGTCGGCAACCTTGCATCGAATCGCAGTCATCCCAGGCGACGGAATAGGGCGCGAAACCGTGCCGGAAGGGCTGCGCGTGCTCGAGGCGGCCGCGCGCCGTTTCGACATCCGCCTGCAGTTCGACCACTTCGACTTCGCCTGCTGCGACTACTACGAGCGGCACGGCGCGATGATGCCGGCCAACTGGCGTGACCTGGTCGGGGGGCACGAAGCGATCTTCTTCGGCGCTGTGGGCTGGCCGGCGCTGGTGCCGGACCACGTGTCGCTGTGGGGCTCGCTGATCAAGTTCCGGCGCGAGTTCGACCAGTACGTGAACCTGCGGCCATGCCGCCTGATGCCGGGCGTGGCCTCGCCGCTGGCCGGGCTCGCGCCCGGGGACGTCGACTGCGTGATCGTGCGCGAGAACACCGAGGGCGAGTACTCGTCGATCGGGGGCCGGATGTTCGAAGGCACCGACCGCGAGTTCGTCGTGCAGGAGACGGTGATGACGCGGTATGGCGTGGACCGCGTATTGAAATTCGCCTTCGAGCTGGCCGCGCGCCGCCCGAAGCAGCACCTGACATCCGCCACCAAGTCCAACGGCATCGCGATCACGATGCCGTACTGGGATGAGCGGGTCGCTGCGATGGCCGGACGATATCCTCAGGTTCGGGTCGACCAGTTTCACATCGATATCCTGGCCGCGAACTTCGTGCGCCGCCCCCAGCACTTCGACGTGGTGGTCGGCTCCAACCTGTTTGGCGACATCCTGTCGGACCTGGGCCCGGCATGCGCCGGCACGATCGGGATCGCCCCGTCCGCGAATCTGAATCCCGACCGCACCGCGCCGTCGCTGTTCGAGCCGGTGCACGGCTCGGCGCCCGACATCGCGGGGCGCGGGATCGCCAATCCGATCGGCCAGATCTGGAGCGCCGCGCTGATGCTGGACTGGCTCGGACACGCGGATGCGGCCGCGGCGGTGGTCGCCGCCATCGAGCGGGTGCTGGCGCAGGGGCCGACGCACGCGCCGATCACGCCCGACCTGGGGGGCAGCGGCAGCACCGCCGATCTGGGCCGAGCCATCGCCGGGGCGCTCTGACGCAGCGGTGCCGATTGCGGTATTGCGGCCCGCCCAATATTCTTCGGGTTGGGACGTCCGGCGGCTGAGCCAATCGTCCGAATTACCCGGTTCCGGGCCGCTTGTGCGCCCGGCGGCGGCCGGCGAATCATGGTATTAAGGAAACTGGGGAAAAACCGGGATTTCTACGGCAATGGGAAGATCACGACATTCGAAATGGGCATGGTGCTGCGCGCTGAGCCTGGCGCTCGCTCCCTGGGCCGCCTGGTCGGCGGCACCGGCGCCGTCCAGCGAACCGCGGTTGAAATCGGCAATAGCGATCGTGGTGGATCAGGACACCGACGAGGTCCTGTACGAGAAGAACGCCACGCACGTGTCCTCCATCGCATCGATCACGAAGCTGATGACGGCGATGGTGACGCTGGATGCCCAGTTGCCGCTCGATGAGGAACTGGTAGTCACCAGCGAGGAGCGTGCCAACGGCTGGGCCAACTCGCGCCTGCGTCCGGGCACGCGCCTGACGCGCGGGCAGGCCATGCACCTGGCGCTGATGTCGTCCGAGAATCACGCCGCGCAGCTGCTCGGACGTACCTATCCGGGCGGCGTCGGGGCGCTGGTGGACGCGATGAACGCCAAGGCGCTGCTGATCGGGATGACCGAGGCGCACTTCGCCGATCCGACCGGGCTGTCTGCGGACAACCGGGCCAGCGCCGCCGACCTGGTCCAGATGGTCAAGGCCGCCTACGACTACCCGGAGATTCGCGACGATTCAGTCAGCACGGACCTGAACGTGCCGGTCGGCCGCCAGCTGGTGCACTACCAGAACACCAATCACCTGACGTCGCGCCCGGACTGGCAGATCGGTTTGCAGAAGACCGGCTACATCGCCGCAGCGGGACGCTGCCTGGTGATGCAGGCGGCCATCGAGGGGCACCGCGTCGTGATGGTGTTGCTCGATTCGGTCGGGCGCACCTCGCGCTTCGCGGACGCGCAGCGCATTCGCGACTGGCTCAAGGCCACCAAGCTGCGTGCGGAGGCCGTAACGAGCCCGGCCGCGCACGCGTCCTTCTGAGCCCCGAACCTGGTTTGCGCGGCCAGGCCTTAGGCCGCGCTGGGCTGGTGGCCCAGTCCTGCTGAAATCCTGGCGGCGGTTCCGACCAGCTCTTCGATCCAGGCCTCCTGCAGCCGGTCAGCCGGCGCCGAAACGGACAGTCCCGCCACCACGTGGCCCGAGTCGTCGCGGATCGCCGCCGCGATGCAGCGCACGCCCAGTTCGAGCTCCTCGTTGTCCTTGGCAAAGCCGCGCGCGCGAATCAGCGACAGTTCGCGCTCGAGGCGGGGCAGGTCGGTGATGCTGTTGCGCGTATGGCCGGCCAGCCCGGTGCGCGTGGCGTACGAGCGCACGGTGCGCGACTCGTCGAACGCGAGGAACAACTTGCCGCTGGAAGTCAGATGCAGCGGCGCGCGCCCGCCGATCGCCCGTACCACTTGCATGCCGGAGCGCTCGCTGTATGAGCGCTCGACGTAAACGATCTCGTCGCCCTGGCGCACCGACAGGTTCACCGTCTGGCCCGTCTTGCGATGCAGGTCGCGCATCGGTTCGACGGCCGCCTGACGCACCGAAAGCCGCGTCTTGACCAGGTTGCCCAGTTCGAGCAGCCGCATGCCGAGGCGATAGGTCCCGGGCTGGTCTCCGCGGTCGACGAAGCGGCCGACCACCATGTCGTTCAGGATCCGGTGCGCGGTCGACGGATGCAGCCCGGTGCTCTGGGCAAGCTCCTTCAGGCTGACCGAGGACGATTGCTTTGCCAGGGCGTCCAGCAGGCTCATCAGGCGCTCGATGACCTGGATCGCCGTGCGCTCGCGCGCCGGCACGGGGGCATCTTCGCGGTCGGGCAGCGCGGATCGAGGCATGACGCGTTGCAATATTCTCGGAAGGGAATGTTATACCACGATGCGAAACCACACGTCGATCCGCGTCCCGACTCGTTCGGCAAGAGCCGGTGCCACATGGATCCGCCGCTTCGCTCGTGATGCGACGCAGCGATCAGGCCGCCTCGGTCAGGCGGTTTCAAGCAGGCGGTAGCGCGTGGCACCGCGCTCATCGCGATCCGAAACCACCAGCTGAGCCGATCGAACCTGCCACGTCAACGCACTGGCGATCAGTTCGAACGGTGCGCCCGGCCCGCCGGCCGCGCGCGCCGCAAAGTCGCGCAGCAGCGTGACGTGCGCGGCGAACGGCTGGTCGTCGAAGTCGATCAGCAGCGCGCGCAGGCGGCTTCGCACGCGCGCGGCCAATTCCGAAAGCCGCCGACTCCTCGGCGCTGCCGGCCCACAGCACGCGCGCGCGCTCGAAGCGGCCGATGCGGTCGATGCACCAGCCGAATGGTTCGATCGAATCTTTCGGCAGGGTCCACGCCAGATGGCGCGCCGCGGGCGCCGGCATCGCGCCTATGAAGGCCAGGGTCAGGTGCAGGTTCTCCGCGCGCATCCGGCGCGCCCCTGGAAATCGCGCATGCAGGGCCCGCGCCAGCTCGTCCAGGCGCCTGCGCGCGTCATCGTCGGGCCAGCAGGCCACGAAACAGCGCAGGGCGTCGGGCTGCGGCGCCACCTCAGGCCCGCGCGGGTGCGGCCGACCTTGCGATGTTCGGCGATGGCGCGCCGGCACTCCCCGATCAGGCCAGGTCCTCGGTACACCAGCCCGGTGTACAGCTGGACGAGGCTGGCGCCGGCGCGCAGCTTCTCGAGCGCGTCCGCGCCCGAGAATATGCCGCCGACGCCGATGATGGGCAACGCGCCGCCCAGGTGCGAGGCGAGCGTGCGCACCACCTGGGTCGAGCGCGCCATCAACGGCCGCCCCGAAAGGCCCCCGGCCTGATGCGAATTCGGCAACCCCGCCACCGCGTCGCGCGCCACGGTCGTGTTGGTGGCGATCACCGCATCGAGCCCATGCGCGACCAGCGCGTCGGCGATCCGTTTGATGTCCGCCTCGGTCAGATCGGGCGCGATCTTCACAGCGATCGGCACGCGCCACCCGTACTGATCGGACAGGCGCACGCGCTCGCCCGCCAGCCGCGACAGCAGCGCGCTCAGTTCGGATTCGCCCTGCAGCGCGCGCAGGTCGCGCGTATTGGGCGACGAGATGTTGACCGTGACGTAATGCGCGTACGGGTAGACGGCGGCCAGGCCCTGGGCGTAGTCGTCGCCCGCCTGCTCGATCGGCGTATCGGCGTTCTTGCCCACGTTAATCCCGAGCAGCGCCCGCGGCCGCGCGGCGCGCACCCGAGCCACCAGGGCCTGCACGCCGTCGTTGTTGAAACCGAGCCGGTTGATCAGGGCTTGCGCCGGTTCCAGCCGGAACACGCGCGGCCGCGGATTGCCGCCCTGCGGTCGGGGCGTCACCGTCCCGACCTCGACGCTTCCGAATCCGAGAGCGGACAGGCAATCGACGAAGGCGCCGTTCTTGTCCAGACCCGCTGCCAGGCCCACCGGGTTCGGAAACCTCAGCCCCATGATCCGGACCGGATCGTCCGGCAGATGCGGATCGAGCGCGCTCGTGGCGCCCAGCGCGTGCGCGGAGCCGAGCGCGCGCAGGCTCAGATCGTGTGCGGTTTCCGGGTCGAACCTGAAAAGCAGCGAGCGAGCCAGCCCGTACATTGGCGCCGATTCCAACGCCCAACGCAGCAAGGTCAGCCTTTACCGGGCGCGCCGTCCGCCTTCCTGCGTACCCAATGGCCCCGGCGCAGCATCTCCACGGGCCGGAAATTGGCCTTGTAGGACATCTTGCTGCTTTGCTCGATCCAGTAGCCCAGATACAGGTACGGCAGTTGCAGCGCCCGGCACTGCGCGATCTGCCACATCACGTTGTACGTCCCATAGCTGGCATGCAGCTCCTGCGGATCGTAAAACGTGTAGACCGAGGACAGGCCGTCGCCGAGCACGTCGATGATGGAAACCATGCGCAGCCGGCCCAGCGCGCCGGACGGAGCGTGCGGCGGCGCCGGGTCGCGAAACTCCACCAACCGGGTGTTGACCTTCGTCTGCAGCAGGAACTGGGAGTACTGCTCGCGGCTGTCGTTGTCCATACCGCCGCCCGCGTGGCGGGTCGCCTGGTAACGCAGGTACAGGTCATAGTGCTCTGCATCGAAGGCCAGGCCGACCACCCGCGAGACCAGGTGGCGGTGCATCCGCCATGCGCGCCGCTGGCTGCGATTGGGGCGATACTCGGCCGTCGGCACGCGCACTGGTATGCAACTGTGGCAACCGTCGCAGTGCGGCCGGTAGGTGAATATGCCGCTGCGGCGAAAACCGGCGCGTACCAGTTCGCTGTAGATGTCGGCGTTGATCAGATGCGCGGGCGTGGCGACCTGCGAGCGCGCCTGCCGGTCATCCAGATAGCTGCACGGATACGGTGCGGTCGCGTAGAACTGCAGTGCGGAAAAGGGCAGTTCCTTTAGATTGGCCACTCAGTGATCCGCCAGCAATGAATTGAGCCGAACGTTCCGATAGATCGACCAATCGATCGAGGTCATATTCACCGTCGCGGCGACCCGCTCGAGGAACCTGCTGCGTGCAATCTCTCGCGCTCCAAGGGACGCCAAGTGCACAGTGCTCTGCTGGCAGTCTATCATCGCGACCCCCTCCTGGCGCAAGAGCGCGACGAGCGCGGCAAGCGCGATCTTGGACCCGTTGGACTGGCGCGAGAACATCGATTCGCCGAAAAACATCCGTCCCAGGCAGACTCCGTAAAGACCTCCCAGCAGCTCCTGGCCGCGCCACAACTCGATGCTGTGCGCCAGGCTCCTGCGAGCCAGTGCGCAATAACCGGCGACGATCGGCTCGCTGATCCAGGTGCCGCCCTGGCCGGGGCGCGGCGCCGCGCACTCCCGCATCACGGTCTCGAACGCGCGGTCGGCGAGCAGGTCCAGTTCCGTGCTGCGGGCCGCGGCCCGCAGCACCTTCTGCAGCGAATGCGATGCGTGAAACGCGTCGATGAACAGCACCATGCGCGGATCGGGACTCCACCACAAGGCGGGTTCGCCCTCGCTGTACCAGGGGAAGATGCCGGCCTTGTAGGCCTGAATCAGGCGATCCGGCGACAGATCGTCCGGCGACGAGGCCGCCAGCAGGCCGTTGGGGCGCCGGCGCGCGGTGGTGACCGGCGGAAAGGGTGCATCGGCCGGCAGCCAGGGAATCATTCGCGAGGTCGCGGCGATGTGCCGGTGATCTCCGTCGTATGCGTGCCGAACCGACCGCGCGAACGGTCCTCGAAATACAGGCGCAGCGTGGTGGCGACCGTGCGAAAGGCGATCCGGTCCCACGGGATCTCGGGCTCGGAGAAAAGGCGCACTTCCAGCGTTTCGGCGCCTGCTGCGAAATCAAGGTCCAGCAGGCGGGCCAGGTAGAAGATGTGCAGCTGCTCGACGTGGGGAACGTCGATCATCGTGAACAGCGGGCCGAGCTCGATTCGAGCGCAGGCCTCCTCCTCGGTTTCGCGCCGGGCGCCCTCGGCCGAGGATTCGCCCACTTCCATGAAGCCCGCCGGCAGCGTCCAGTAGCCCAAGCGCGGTTCGATCGCGCGCAGGCACAGGAGAATCTGATCGCCCCACACCGGGATCGTACCCACGACAGGCCGGGGGTTGACGTAATGGATCGCGCCGCACCGATCGCAACAGTCGCGCACGCGCGACTCGCCGGCCGGCACGCGCCGCGTGATCGCGTGGCCGCAATTCGAACAGAAGCGCACATCGGGACGCTGCGTCACACAGTCAGTTTAGCAACGGCGGTGCGTCCGCCTGCGGCGCCTGACCCCGGCAGAAGCGCCGGAGCGCGAGAGACTGGCAGAAGCGCCGGAGCGTGGCGGCCGGGAAAAGAGCCGTTCCTCCCCTCTCCCGCTCGCGGGAGAGAGGCCGGGGGTGAGGGCCCAGCGACGCCAGAGGTAACGGTCGAGTTAAGCTCCTCCTGCCCGAGGAGAAACCGATGACCGCAAAGCCCGCTGTCGTGCTGCTCAGTGGCGGCCTGGATTCGGCCACCGTGCTGCTGATGGCCACGACCCGGGGCTTCGAAACCAACGCGATCAGCTTCCGGTACGGCCAGCGCCACGTGTACGAGCTCGAAGCGGCTGCGTTGCTCGCGCGGCGGCACGGTGTGCGCCGCCACGTGGTGATCGACTTCGATCTGCGCACCTTCGGAGGCTCCGCGCTCACGGGCGACCTGCCGGTGCCGAAGGACCGCAGCGCCGAGCAGATGGGACACGGCATACCGGTGACCTACGTTCCGGCCCGCAACACGATCTTCCTCAGCTTCGCGCTCGCGTGGGCCGAGACCCTGCAATGCTCGGATATCTTCATCGGCGTCAACGCCCTCGACTACAGCGGCTACCCCGACTGCCGGCCCCAGTACATCGAGGCCTTCCAGCGCATGGCGAACCTGGCGACGCGCGCCGGCGTGGAGGGCGAGCAGGCGTTGACGATTCACGCGCCGCTGATCCAGATGACCAAGGCCCAGATCATTCGGGAGGGACTGAAGCTGGGCGCCGACTATGCGCTGACCAGCAGCTGCTACGACCCGGGCCCGGGCGGTCGCCCGTGCGGGCGCTGCGACGCCTGCCTGCTGCGTGCCAAGGGCTTCGCCGAGGCCGGCGCGGCCGACCCCCTGCCTTCCCGCTTCGAGCCTTGAGCCGATTCAGTTAACCGCCGCCGGAATCTCCCCTCTCACACGCCAGTGGGAGAGGGGCGGGGGTGACGGTCGCAACTTCGCCCAGCTAGTGTAAACTCTCATGTTCTTCGAGCGGCTCGCGCCGCCAACGAACCCAGATGCCGCGGGGTGGAGCAGTCTGGCAGCTCGTCGGGCTCATAACCCGAAGGTCACAGGTTCAAATCCTGTCCCCGCAACCAACAAATCAAGGGCCTGCGATTGCGAGGCCCTTTTCATTTCGCGCTGTGCCAAGCCATGTAGCGTGAGGTGGGCGCCGCGCGTGCCGAGGCTCGTCGACACGCCCGAATTACCGAGGTTCAGCGTGACGCCGGGGGCTATGTGGATGCGGCGGAAGAACCTCAAGCCCACTACTAGGCGACCTCTGCCAACGGCTCGACCTCGCGCGCTATCTGGGCCGCAGTTTCCGCCTCCGTCTTGCGCAGATCGAACGACGTTTGCAGATTTAGCCAAAACTGTGCAGTCGTGCCGAAGTAACGCGCGAGCCGCAGTGCGGTGTCGGTCGTGATCGCGCGCCGCTCGCGGACAATCTCGTTGATCCGCGGCGCCGGGACGTGCAGCGCCATCGCGAGGGCGTGCGCAGTCATACCGAGCGGAGCGAGAAATTCCTCGCGAAGCACTTCGCCGGGGTGGATCGGCCGCATCCGATTCGTTGCCATGTCCTCTGCCCTCAGTGGTAGTCGACGATTTCGACGTTCTCAGGCCCCGTCGGGGTCCACCTAAAACACACTCGCCATTGATCGTTAATGCGGATGCTGTGCTGACCTTTGCGTCGCCCTGCCAGTGCTTCGAGGCGATTGCCTCGCGGCGAGGCTAAGTCTCGAAGCTCTACCGCATCATCGAGCATCTGTAGCGTGCGCTCCGCGACCTCTGCAATATTTCGAAACCGTCGCGGGTTCCGGCCTTCGTAAAGCGCCTCGGTATCTGCGCACCGGAACGAGCGAATCGTCACCGGGAAAACGTATAACGCGGCGCGTTAAACGTCAAGCGATTGCTCGATGTGGGCCCCCTGGAAGCGTGTGAAAGGAAGGGGTTTTGCGCAAGATGCCGCAGCCCTCCGAAAGGGCTTGCCCAAGTGACTTCTGGCGATAGCATCTACTAACATGCTGGTGCGGTCTACTTCATGTTGAAGGCCGGCTATCGACCCCAAAGTGGAAGAGCACGCCCCGCGTCGCATGCCGCAGACGTACCAAAGCGAGTTAACGACCGGTTTGTAATTCAGGAGGCCGAAGCAGCCTCCCGGTCGTCGAACTTCGCGAAAACCTCGACCGCCCAATCGACGAACACTCGCACCTTGGCGTTCAGATGTCGGTTGGGTGGGTACATGACCTGGATCGGATGACTCGGGCGTTCGCGCACAGCAGAGCGGACCTCTCCATCATCGGGCGAGGCCCGGTCTTCCGGGTCTGCGAGCCACGTTGAGCGCCCGCAATAAGGCTACAGCGCCATCGCAAAGCCTCCTGGGCGAGACCGCTAACCGTCGATGTCGACGCTGACCGGTTTGTGACGCGGCCAAACTGCGTGTGACGAGAATGTGCCGTGGATAGACTGATTTCAACAAAGGCAAGCGCCGTAAGTGACTGATTTGTAGGCCATCCGACTGCGACGAAGCCGCCTCATAACCCGAAGGTCACAGGTTCAAATCCTGTCCCCGCAACCAAACAAAGCAAGGGCCTGCAACGAAGCGGGCCCTTGGTCTTTTCAGGCCGGCTTGCGCAATACCTGAAGGTACGAGTTGCCCGCCGCTACCCGGTGGTCAGCCTCGCCGGATGTTCCAGATAACTGCGCAGGCCTTGCACGAACCCGGCCGCTTGCGCTCCGTCGATTACGCGATGGTCGAACGAGGAGGACAGATTCATCAGCTGCCGCGCGACCACGGCGCCGTCCATCATCACCGGCCGCACCGCGATGCGGTTGACGCCGACGATCGCAACCTCGGGGTGATTGATGACCGGCGTGGACATGATGCCGCCGAGGCGGCCCAGGCTGGTGATCGTTATGGTGGAGCCCGAAAGTTCGTCGCGAACCACCTTGCCGCTGCGCGCTGCCTGCGCCAGCCGCGCCACCTCGGTCGCGCTCGACCACAGGTCGCGCGCCTGCGCATCGCGCAGCACCGGCACCATCAGGCCTTCATCGGTCTGCGTCGCGATTCCCACATGCACCGCCTCGTGCTGGGTGAGCACGCCCGTCTCGTCGTCGAAGCGCGCATTGACCTGCGGAAACTCGCGCACTGCGAGCACGATGGCGCGGATCAGGAACGGCAGCAGCGTCAGATGAGCGCGCTGCCCGCCCCAGTTCGCATTCAGTTGTGAACGCAGCGCCTCCAGGTCGCTGACATCGACTTCCTCCACGTAGGTGTAGTGGGGAATGCGGCGCTTGGACTCCTGCATCCTCTGCGCGATCTTGCGGCGCAGGCCGACGATTTTCACGACTCGCGTCGCTTCGGACCCGGACGACTCTTGCGCGGCCGGCTGCACCCGCGGCGCCGCGTGCGCCGCGCCGGAAGCAACATGGGCATCCAGGTCGGCCCGCATGATCCGGCCGGCAGGGCCGCTGCCTCGCACCTCCTTCAGATCGACGCCCAGTTCCCAGGCCTGCGCCCGCACCGCGGGCGAGGCGATCGGTCGATCGCGCAAGGCCGGCTGTGCCGGCTCGGCGCCGCTCGCGCTCGGCGCGGCTGGATATGCCGCGGAGCGCTCCACCAAGGGGGGCGGGGCTGGCGTCACGCGCGCGGCCGACTCCGCGGCCGGCTCGCTTGCGCCGTCGCGCTCGATGCGGATCAGTTCGGCTCCCACCGCCAGCACCTGACCGACCTCACCACCCAGTCCCAGGACCCGCCCGCTCACCGGCGATGGAATCTCGACCGTGGCCTTGTCGGTCATCACATCGGCCAGAGCTTGGTCCTCGGCGATGAGTTCACCGGGCTTCACGTGCCAAGCCACCAGCTCGACTTCCGCGATGCCTTCGCCGATGTCCGGCACCTTGATCACGTGCACGCTCACGTCACGGCTCCATCGCGCGCCTGAACGCCGCCGCCACCCGCACCGGGCCGGGAAAATAGGCCCATTCGAGCGCGTGCGGATAGGGCGTATCCCAGCCGGTCACCCGCTCGATCGGCGCTTCCAGGTGATAGAAGCAGTGCTCCTGCACGAGCGCCGCCAGCTCGGCGCCAAAGCCGCTGGTGCGAGTGGCCTCGTGCACGATCACGCAACGGCCGGTCTTCTTGACCGATGCAACGATCGTGAACAGATCGAGCGGCCACAAGCTGCGAATATCGATGACCTCGGCGTCGATGCCGCTTTCGCGGGCAGCGGCGTCGCTCACATACACCATCGTGCCGTAGGTCAGAACCGTCAGATCGGCGCCGGATCGGAACACCGCCGCCGACTCCAGCGGCACCGTGTAGTGGCCCTCCGGCACCTGACTCGATGGGTGCGCGGACCATGGCACCAGCGGCCTGTCGTGATGGCCGTCGAATGGTCCGTTGTACAGGCGCTTGGGTTCGAAAAATATCACCGGGTCATCGCATTCGATCGACGCGATCAGCAGCCCCTTGGCGTCGTACGGATTGCTGGGCATCACGGTTCGCACCCCACACACGTGGGTGAACAGCGCCTCCGGGCTCTGGCTGTGGGTCTGCCCGCCGTAGATGCCGCCGCCGCACGGCATCCGGATCGTGACCGGCGCGGTGAAGTCGCCGGCCGAGCGGTAGCGCAGCCGCGCCGCCTCGGACACGATCTGGTCGTAGGCCGGGTAGAAGTAGTCGGCGAACTGGACCTCGACCACGGGTCTGAGTCCATAGGCCGCCATGCCGATCGCCGATCCGACAATGCCGCCCTCGGAAATGGGTGCGTCGAACACGCGCGTGCGCCCATACTTGGCCTGCAAGCCCTCGGTGCAGCGGAACACGCCGCCGAAGTAGCCCACATCCTGGCCGTAGATCACGACGTTGTCGTCGCGCTCGAGCATCACGTCCATCGCCGAGCGCAGCGCCTGGACCATCGTCATCGTGGCCATGGTCAGGCTCTGGCCTTCGCAAGCTGCTCCCGCAGGTGCCACGGCATGTCCTTGTAGACATCCTCGAACATGGTCGCCAGCGGCGGGACATGGCCGTCGAGCAGCGTGCCGTGGCGCTCGGCTTCCTTGAACGCCTCGTTCACCTGCGCCTCGACGTCCTTCTGCGTCTTTTCGTGCTCCTGTTCGGACCAGGTGCCGATGCGAATCAGGTGCTTCTTCAAGCGCGCGATCGGGTCACCGAGCGGGAAGTGCTGCCAGTCGTCGGCCGGGCGATAACGCGACGGATCGTCCGAGGTCGAGTGAGCTCCGGCGCGGTACGTGACCCACTCGATCAGGGTCGGCCCCAGGTTGCTGCGCGCGCGCTCGACCGCCCAGCGCGAGGCCGAGTACACGGCGAGATAGTCGTTGCCGTCGACGCGAAGCGAGGCGATGCCGAAGCCAACTCCGCGCGCCGCAAACGTGGTGGCCTCGCCGCCGGCGATCGCCTGGAAGGTCGAAATGGCCCACTGGTTGTTGACCACATTCAGGATCACGGGCGCGCGGTAGACGTGGGCGAAGGTCAGCGCAGTGTGAAAATCGGCCTCGGCGGTCGACCCGTCGCCGATCCAGGCCGAGGCGATCCTGCTGTCGCCCTTGATCGCCGAGGCCATGCCCCAGCCCACCGCCTGGATGAACTGCGTTGCCACGTTGCCCGAAATCGAGAAAAAGCCTGCGCGCTTGTACGAATACATCACCGGCAGCTGGCGGCCTTTGAGCAGATCGTGCCCGTTCGACATCAGCTGGCACATCATCTCGACCATCGAGATGTCCTCGCGCGCCAGCAGCAGGCCCTGCTGGCGATAGGTCGGAAAGCACATGTCGCCGGCCTCCAGCGCCTGTGCATGCGCGGTCGCAATGGCCTCCTCGCCCAGGCATTGCATGTAAAAGGAGATCTTCTTCTGCCGCTGCGCGATCAGCATGCGCGAGTCGAACGCGCGCGTCTTCATCATCGCGCGCAAGCCCTGGCGTAGACGGTCGGCGTCGATCTGCGGCACCCAGGGACCGACCGCCCGGCCATCGTCGTCCAGCACGCGCACCAGCGAGTACGCCAGATCACCGGTGTAGGCCGGCGCCACGTCGACTGGCGGTCGCCGCGCTTCACCGGCAGGCGTCAGGTGCAGGTACGAGAAGTCGGTCTCGCGACCCGGCCGGCCGGTCGGCTCGGGTACGTTCAAACGAAGAGACCCCCTGCTCATCCGCGTTCCTCCACGCCGTGAATTCACGCCGCGACCGCGTTGTGCTGCTTGCGCTGGATCCGCCCGCCCAGTGACTTCCAGCCGAAGGGCGAGGTCCCTGAGCGCCATCGCGCGATGGTGCCCACGCGCGCTTGGGTGTGCCGTGATTGTGCCTTGGATGGGCGGAGATTGAAAATAGGCAGGCACTGCAAGTATCTGATTAGTGAGTGTTTCTAATTGGCGATCTACCCATAACCCGAAGGTCACAGGTTCAAATCCGGTCCCGGCAACCGAATCCCGAGGGCCCGGCGAATCGCCGAACCCTTTGCGTCGGTCATCGCGGCGCGCCACGATTGCGCTCGCCACGGTGCAGGGCCAGGTCAATCGGGCCACTGGCCGCAAGCGCAGCACAAGTAGGGATCTTCCCCACTTGGTGGCGCAGCGAAAGTGGTTCAACTTCTCGCGTGGAAGCCTGTCGGGTTTTGATCTACTCGCGCGTCTTACGAATTGAGCGGGCAGAACCCGTGAGCCATCATAGGACCAGCACCAAGGGGTTCGGGAGAGATCGATGAACGTTCTGGCGCAAGGTATTGCCGGCTCCGTGCTGGCGGCAGGAATCGGACTGTTCAGTGCCGCTTCCTCGATTGCCAGCCCGATGACCTACTCGGCCACGGTCGTCACCGACATCAAGGTCGGCAAGAATCTGTACCAGCAGGCCACGGTGACGCTGACGTTCTCGGGAGATACCAACGACATCCAGCCTGTGGTCGACGGGCACGGAAATCAGGTCACGAGCGCGTTCTGCAGCGGCACGGCGTTCTACTGGCTGTACAAGGGCAGCGCAGCGCTTTCGGTGCAGGCGCACGGCCACACGCTCAACGCCCATTTTCTGCCCAACCAGATCTTCGTCGCGCTCGATTCATGTAACGGCGGGATCGGCTTCGGATCCTTCACGGGTCCGAACGGCGTGGAGCCCGCCTATCCGTTGGCGTTCACGCTCGGATCCGCGATGACGGTGGCCGTCGAAGGCGGCCTGTGGAGCCCGGCCGACATGTCCGGCAATGCCTGGTCGTGCGTCGGCTATCCGCCGGGCGCCATAGGCAACCTCCCGGGCACGCCCGACCAGGCCTGCATACCGCCGGATGGATATCCGCTGAAGACGGACGCCGGGGCCGTCGTGGTCTACATGCCCTATACGATCTATCCGCTTGGCGGCGACAACCACGTCGGAAGTCTGAATCGCGGCACCTTCTCGATCACGGCGGGAGCAAGCGAATGAACACGTTGCTTTGTTGGACTGTGAAGGCCGCGTTGCTGGCGGCGATCGGCCTGGCGGGCAGCGCCAGTGCGCACCCGGTCATCTACACGCTTCGCACGGTGGCCGACGGAAAACTGGGCAATCTTCCGTTCTCGGAAGCCCTGGTCACGATTCAGATGAAGGCGGACACCTCGACCGTGGAGACGCAGCCCAGCTCCAATGGAGGCTTCCTGTATACGAACCGGGTCGGGACCGTGACGGTCAGTGTCCATGCGGGCGGCCGCACGAGGGTTGCCACCTTCCTGCCGGGAGAGGTCTACGTCAGTTACGACACGGGGATCGGCATCGCCGGCTTCGCCTCGGCGATCAGCCCCAGCTACCCGATCATGCTGGACTGTTCCGGTTACACCTACCCCTCGATCAGCAGCTACACGCAGGACTGCCTGTACGGCGACCGGTACGAAGGCACGATCGGCGCGCTGCAGATTCCAGGCGCAGGATGGTCGGCCGAGACGCTCGCGCTGCCCAAGAGCCTCACCCAGGACACGCTGCTGACCGGCACCGCGCACACGTGCGCGACGATCTACACGCATGACAGCTACGGTGACCTTCTCGTGTGCTCCGCGCCCGCGCCGCGCGGCCTGCGGACCGATCACGGGGGATTGTTCCTGCAGGACCAGATCGGTGGATCCTCGGCGTCGGTAGGCCCTTTCGCCTGGAATTACTGGGATATTGCAAACAAGGGTTCGCTGAAGGTCGAACTGGTGTCCGACGATTAACCGCTCGAGCTGACGGCTCGCAGCCATACGCAGCGCCGGCGTCACCGGCTAGAACTCTGTTTCCGCAACCAGACAGGAAAGGGCCCGGCGATCGCCGGGCCCTTTGCGTCTGTCTTCGATAGAACACGGCTAAGATTGGACGAAATGCATTACTCGCAATGTGCCGGGACTGGCCGACCCGCTGTGGCAGGCGCTGCCGTGCTTTTCACGCAGTTCCTGGCTCTCGTCGTTGGAACGGCTTCACCTGCTGCGATGGCAGCGGCCGAGCCGAAGTGCCCCGACATGATCGTGGGTGTGGATGAACTCGACAAAGTTCTGGACCAGACGCTGGGGAGCTGGCGCGGTCTCGTCGATCATCGGTCCGTATCGATCGACCCAAGCAGCAACGCTTGTTACCTGCGCATCAGCCTTGCCTCGTCCAAGCTGTCGCAGCTCGGAGCGGCGTGCGGATTGGAGGCGTGTTCGGCAGTCCTTCACCGCCCAAAGAGCATCGCATTGCGCGAGTTCGACGTCACGGGATGCGACACCCTCTTCGATGGGCTCGGCCTGCCGCGCCATGTGCGTTCGACTTACGTGGACGCAAGCGCTCGCGTTCGCCAGCAATGCGGTTCCGACGACTTCGCGATTGACAGCATTACGGTCGTCCGGATTGCCGGGGAACCCAAGCTTCGGTTCGGCTTTCGGTCGACGTCTGCACGCGCCGGCGAGATCCCTTAGGCCGCCCGGTTCCGGGGAGGCGAACGCCCGGTCCGCGGGGCATCGGCGGGCGCGTCGGCGGTCGCCTTGGCCTTGCCAGCGCGGGGCTGGCGGGCCGGCTCGGCATTCGATTCGCGCCTCAGGAGCTTCGAATAGTCGATCACCTCATCGTCCTCTGCGTCGATGTCGAGGCTGCCCAGGGCAGACCGCCATTTGGAGTCGTCTTCGGTGTGGGTCATGCGTTCCTGCGATCGGTTCGGCACGATCTGCCGGCGAGCCGCGCCGGCGCGGTGTTTCAATCTGTCAATCGGCAGCCGCTTGCGGTTCTGAAGAGGCATCACGGGCCCCAGGCAGGCGGTCACTGTGCGACGAGTGTAATTCGCGTGCCGTCCCATCTTGCGGCGCAAGCGGTCGGCCGAAAAGCTGAGCGGCGTCCCGTCGAATTTCAGAACTCTTAGGAATTCGACCGAAGAACTGAACCGTGTTTAAGGCGATAGTTCAGTCACCGAAAGCGAACTGTGCTGATGGACCGAGGGGGAACCGTATGGACCAAGACCGGGACAGCTGTGTGGATGCCAGCGCGCTGGCGCTGGCTGACCTCGAAGCGATGGACCGCGACGACGCGTTGCGAACGCTGCGCGACGCCTTCATGCTGCCCGACGGCCTCGTGTACCTGGACGGCAACTCGCTCGGCGCGATGCCGCGCGAGACGCCGACGCGGCTGCAACAGGTGGCCGCGGTGCAATGGGGCCAGGACCTGATCCGCAGCTGGACCGCGCACGACTGGATCGGCGCGGCGCAGCGCGTCGGCGACAAGATCGCGCGCCTGATCGGCGCCGGACCGGGCGAGGTGGTGGTCTCGGATTCCACATCGGTCAACCTCTTCAAGCTGCTGGCGGCCGCGTGCCGGTTGCGGCCGGGTCGGCCGATGATCCTGTCCGAGCCGGGCAACTTCCCCAACGATCTGTACGTCGCGCAGGGCTTGCAGGACCTGTGCAACGGGCGTATCGAACTGCAGCTTGTGCCCGCCGACCGAATCGAAGCCGCCATCGACGAGCGCGTGGCGGTGGTGCTGCTCACCCATGTGCACTACAAATCGGGCGCAGTGCATGACATGGCGCGCATCACGGCGCGCGCGCATGCGCAAGGCGCGCTGACGGTGTGGGACCTGAGCCACAGCGCGGGCGCCGTGCCGGTGGACCTGAACGCGGCGCAGGCCGACTTCGCAGTGGGCTGCGGATACAAGTACCTAAACGGCGGGCCCGGCGCGCCGGCCTACCTGTTCGTGGCGCAGTGCCACCAGGCTGCGGCGACGTCACCCGTCACGGGCTGGCTCGGGCATGTACGGCCTTTCGACTTCGTCGACGACTACTCTCCGGCGCCGGGCATCGAGCGGTTCCTTGCCGGCACACCTCCCATCCTCGGCATCGCCGCCCTGGAGGTCGGGGTCGACCTGATGCTGCGGGCTGATGCGCAATGCCTTGTCGACAAGTCGCGCGCGCTGTCCGGGCTGTTCGTGGCGCTGGTCGAATCGCGCTGCGCAGGGCAGGGGCTGGAGCTGGCATCGCCGCGCGATGCGCAAGACCGGGGCAGCCACATCGCTTTTCGATGCGCGCAGGCCTACGCCGTGATCCAGGCCCTGATCGGGCGCGGCGTGATCGGCGATTTCCGGGCGCCCGACTTGATGCGGTTCGGCTTCGCGCCGCTGTACAACCGCCACGCGGACATCTGGCACGCCGTCGAGATCTTGCGTGACGTGTTGCAGACTTCGGCCTGGGACCGCCCCGAGTTCAAGCAGCGCTGCGCGGTAACCTGAACGAACGCTGCAATGGAAGGGAGCAGGCCGCTGCTACCGGGCCAGATACTTGCCGGCGGCGACGGCATTGTTCGCAGCGCACGTCGTCGCCTGCAACACCGCGCCGACCTGCATCAGCCGGCCTTCGCGGCGCAAATAGGCGTTCTGCGCCCGATAGGCCTGCGCCTCGGTGCTCAGCAGCGCATCGCAACTCGCGTACATGGCCGCGCCGCTCTGGCGATATTGCAGCACGTGCACGATCTCGTGCAGGAGAAACGAATTGTCCTCCGCGTCCTGCGGGTCGAGCGTGTCGAGGTAGAAGATTCCGTAGCGATCGGCGTCGAACAGCGCGACGACCTCGCCGCAGCCCGCGGGCGCGTCGCTGCAGGCGAGGGCCCTCATCGCGTCTCGTGAGACCGCCCGCAAAGGCGGCAACTGCTCCGCCGGCACCGCTGGCAGACCGGTGAACTTCACTGCAAGCTCGAGAAGAAAGGCGATCAGCGAGGCATCCATGCTGTGCGTCTCCCAGACTGCACAATGGATGTACCCTGTCCCCAAAGTCAAGAATGGGCACATTGACGTCATGGTTCCTGCCAGTCGTGCACACGACATGACCGTGAAGCACCGCCTCTGGCGATGCCGCAATCCGATGCTCTCCTTGCGATTCACATGCAGCGCCCGCTTAAGGCCGCCGCCTTATGATTTCCGCCTTCAGAAAGGCCACGAATCGAGGCACGCGCACGCGGCGGTTCGATCATGAAGCACGTCATCGTTGATGGGCTGCAGCTCGAATACCGCGATTTGCCTGCGATCGCCGATGGGCGATCGACGCTGTTGCTGCTGCACGAAGGGCTGGGCTGCGTGGCGATGTGGCGGGACTTTCCGGACAAACTGGCGGCGGCCACGGGCCAGCGGGTCGTCGTGTGGTCGCGGGCTGGCTACGGCGGCTCGCAAGCCGACCCGCGGGCGCGTACCCAGGACTACATGCACCGCGAGGCGCAGGTCGCCCTGCCGGCGCTGCGGGCGGCATTGAACATCGAGCGCCCGATTCTGGTTGGTCACAGCGATGGCGGCAGCATCGCTCTGATTTTTGCCGCAACTTTTCCCCAGGTGCCGCTCGGCATCGCCGTGTTGGCGCCGCACGAGTTCGTCGAGGAAACTGCTCTGGCCGGCATACGGACGGCTGGAACTGCCTGGGAGACGACCGATCTGCCTAGGAAGATGGCGCGCTACCATCGCGACCGGGCGCCGCAAGTGTTCGCCGACTGGCATGACACCTGGCTTTCGCCGGCTTTTCGCGACTGGCGCATCGACGACTGCCTGGCGAAGATCCGCTGTCCCGTGCTTGCCATTCAAGGCGAGCAGGACGAGTACGCGACGATGAGGCAGGTCGATCTGATCGCCGAGAAAATACCCGGTACTCAACTGCTCAAGCTGGCTCAATGCGGCCATTCGCCGCAGCGCGACCGGGAAGCGGCCGTGCTGGCGGCGGTGGCCGGCTTCGTTCGAAGACTCTAGGACGCGTCCTTGGCCCGGACGAGCGCGGCATTTGCATCGGCCCGGCAGACGTCCTTGCGGCGACCCGCAAAATCGCCGCATCGTTCCATGGAGACTTCGTAGTCGGCCTGAGCGTGTACAAGGCGCGCGTTGTGGCGGGGCCTGGGCGTGTTCTCGTAGGCTGCTTCGGCTTCCGCCTTGGCGACCTTCTCCTTGCCCTTAAGGGCGATCACTCCGCTAAGCGCCGTACCGAACAGACCAAATGGTCCAACCGGTGTTCAATACTTTCCAACCCAATGGAGACGACAATGTATATCGGCGGCGGCTTTATCGTGTTGCTCATCATTCTGTTTCTGGTCTTTCGTTGAAATCTCAACCCAGCCCTTCACTCTCGAGGGTCTGACCTTGCGTGCGCGGGCCGACCCGAAAGGGATCTGCTGAACTAGGCGCGCCAGCGAACAGACGTGGGCCCGGCACCGCAGGTATCTTTCAGCCGAGTGGCGGAATGCTCCGCCTGAGACCGATGTAAGGGAATGATGCCGTGCCCAGACTGACGATCGCACTGTTTGCCGCCGGCTTGAGTCTTGCCGGCGCCGCCGTGGCGCAGACGTACGCGCAGAAGGCGGATTCGACCCCGACGTCGAGGGACGACTACGCGGCAGCGAAGTCGAACGCCGGCGCGCAATACAGGATCGACGAAGATGCGTGCTACTTGCTGGTCGGCAACGCGAGGGACGTTTGCAAAGCACGAGCGAAGGGCAAGGAAGACGTCGCCAAGGCGGACGCCAGATCCGCGCACGAGGACACGCCGAGCGCGAGCGAGCAAGCGAGTCTCGCGAACGCTCAAGCAAACTACGACGTCGCCGTTGAGCAATGCGCCGATTTTGCCGGCGACCGCAGAAACGTGTGCGTGCATGAGGCAACAGATGAATTCGCCAGGAGCAGGAACCGCGCCAACGACGAGCGCGCCGCGGACGATGCCCGCCGCGATGGTGCAACCACGCCCACCATCGTGCGCAACCAGGGATACGCCGACATGCGCGCCGCGGAATACGCGGTTGTGATTGAAGCATGCGACTCGCGTGACGGTCCTGCGCGGAACGCTTGCGTGAGCAATGCCGACGTGAAATACGGCAGCAACGCGTACATCAAGTACGGCATGCCTTGAGAAGCCGTACGCCCCTCTTGACCGGGGGCCGAGAACGACTTACCAGATAAACGGAATCAAGCGATCCCTTACCTTGGCTTGGTACTCCACATAGCCCGGCAGGTTAATTGCCAGGAATTTCTCTTCGTCCAGCAGCCGCCATATGAGCGCGGGGACGAACAGGAACAGCACAAACAGTCCCCACCACGAGCCCAGAGCAAGCGGAATTCCTATCAGTAAGGGAAGCGCTCCGGCATACATGGGATGCCGCACGAAGGCGTACGGGCCGGTCGAGACGACCGTTTGACCTTCGGCTATCTGGATCGTGCCAGCGCTGAAGGTGTTCGCCTTGAGCACAAAGTACATGAAGACAAATCCGACTGCCACCAGCACGTCTCCCAGAAGCGCGATGTTGCGCGGCACGGAAGACCAGGCGAAGCGGTGATCGAGCGAGGGGAAAACGATCAGGGCGATAAACCCCGTCATCGCAAGAAACATCAGGCGCTTTTGTGTCTTTTCCCTTTCCGCCCGCGGTCCGGCCTTCATGCGTCGTTCCAGAAGCTTCGGATCCGCTATCGCCAGGTACACCGTGATGGCGGTCGTTGCTCCGACAAACACGGCCATGAAGACCCAGGCCTGCCAGTAGTCCAGCGTTCCCGCGGGAACGAAGAGAAGCGCCGCCAAGGTGATCGCGCCAAGGAGACTGGACCGGAATGCTCGAAAGTTCAGGTTGCTCATGCAGCGAGCGACGTTGCTTCCAGCGGCGGCTTGACCTTCATTTTCCCATGGACGCGTCACGAAGTCCGGGGTCCGGAAAGGGCCTGGATTCGTGTGGCCGCGAGTCCGGTCGGTACCTGCTGCCATCGAACCCTTCGACCCGGCCCAATGTGCACTGGCGAACAGACGATGAACGCATTTGTCGTCCACACTCGCGACAGTTCTCGAGAGGCCTTGCACGGAATCCGGCCCGTGCTTCGCAGGATTCCCTCGAGGTCGAGATCGCACCGGTACGCGAACGGGGTTCAGCCGGTCCGCGCAGTGAAAACTGTCCTAACCGCCGGCCAAGCAAAAGGTGCATTAAATGCTTTATACGATTGCAGTCGTTCTGATCATATTGTGGCTACTGGGGTTGGTGACTTCCTACACGATGGGTGGTTTCGTCCACGTTCTGCTGGTGATCGCCGTCATCATGATCCTAATTAACCTGATCAACGGGCGACGGGTGCTATGAGGGCCTGAACATGCGAATAAGAAAGGGCAATCCTTATGAAGACGAATGAACGGACGACGGGCGCGGACGGCGATCGGGTCACGGCCGGCAAACTGATGGTCGATATGAAGTTGCTTGCGGCCGACACCGAAGAGTTGCTGAAGGCAACCGGCGGGCAGACCGGACAACTCATTGCTCAGGCGCGAGCCAAGGCGCAGGAGTCCCTGGATGCGGCCCGAGCCCGCGTCGCCGACGTGTCGGATGTGGTGCTGGCAAAGACGCGCGGTGCCGGCCGAGCGGCAGACGACTACGTTCGCGACAATCCATGGCAGATCATGGTCGCAGGCGCGGTCGCCGGTCTGGTGCTTGGCATTTTTCTTGGTCGCGGGAGAGACTCGAATTCGTAGCATGTTGCGGGCCAGGCGTTCGAAGCTTCCAATGCCGGCGGCCGCGCGTGCGGCGGCCCCGAAGTCCGAAACGGAAAATCAAGCGATGTTCGCGGCCGAACAGGAAGCCATGGATCGAGCGGAGTCAGGCGTTCCGGCGCCGGCGTCAGCCAACTTGCCGATTGACAGACGTGCGGGAAGAAGTGCCGGTCGCAGTGGCGCGCGCAAGCGCTAGGCTTGCGGCGGACCTTGTTCCTTCCATACCCGGTGTCGCTCCGGCGGCCGCAACGGCCTTGCTACTTCGTCGCGTAATCCCACTCCTCGGCGCCGCGCTGCAGCAGGGCCTCACGGTCCTCGGACAGGACAAATCGGTCGCGGATCAGTGCGTCGAGGGCGCGGGAGTAACGCGCCAGGTAATCCTCCTTGGCACGATATCGTTCCGCAATGGAAGGCCGCGGGTCGCCAGCCTGAAGTCGCGTCGCGGCGTCCTTCGGAAAGGGCAGGAACGAGCCCTCGAACGGGACGCGCTGCTCCGGCGCTCCGGTGGAGGGATCCCGCAGATTCCACGGCGCGTAGGTTGCGAGTGGTGCCGAAAACTCCGGCAGACGAATGCCGCCGAGTTCGTTGCCGTCCTGGTCGACTTGGGGCACGAGCACCGGGAAGGGCTGCCCGATGATGGGCGGTTGCACGCTCGGCACGCCCTGCCGCCAGCCCGGGCCGAAGTCCAGGTGCCAGGCCCGGGTCGGATCGCGCGGCACGGTCAGGTTCGGGATCCCCGGAAAGGCATACGCATCAACCGCGACGAGGGTGCCATCATCGATCCGTGCGTAGCGGCTCGCAGGGGGCGGTGCCCTGCCGCGCAGCCACGCGTCCATGTTGGCGATCATGGATCGCCAGAAGTACTTGACCGGCAGCGGACTCTGCGGCTGCTGCCCCAGCAGGGCGCCGGTGCCCTTGGCCGGGGGCCACGGACCACTGAAGTGCTGCAGACCGGTGAAATGATAGAAGCGCACGCTGGGCGAGAGTTCGACGTCGCGCGTGCCGTCGGGGCTGGTCGTCACGAGCGATGCCGCTCGTCCCCAGTACTCGTAACTCGTGTTGGACAGGAAGATCTTCGGCACGACGCCTTCCGCGGCGGCGCGGACGAGGAGGCCGTCGCTTTCCTTCGTGGCCGGGTCCGTCTCGGCAAGGTCAGTGAACGGAAAGATGTCGGTGGGGAAGAACACCGACGAGGTGGGCTGCGCATCGCGGGAGGGCTGTGCAAACCGCTGGTTGAAGCTGCCCCGGCCCGCGCCTGCCACATGCGCGATGATTCCATCCAGGGCGATGCGGCCCTGCTCGTCCGCGTTGAATCCCTGGTAAACCATGTCTCGAAGGAATCGCCCGTTCTGCGAGATGCCCTCGCCGATCACGCGGCGCGCGGACACGATCGCGTCGGGCGAGTGCTTGACGTAGGAGGCGAAGTCGCGCACCGCCGCGAATCCAAGACCGGCGACGACCGGGTCCGCCACCGCATAAACGTACTCGTAGATCCGCCCCGGCTGGAATCCTGAATCGAGGTGGATATGCCGGGCAGTGGGCTCGAGGCGGCCTTCGACCATGTGCCCGAAGCTCCACTGGCCGCGCGGAATCAACTGGCGGGGCGCCGTCGGGGAAGCGCGCACGGTCAGGGTGTTGCGCGGATCGTCCGGCGCCGCCACCGGATACTCCGAGCCGCCGATCGCGTCGAGCGTCAGGTGCCCGAGCGGTATGTCCTCCGTCGCCTTGGACAGCATCACGTCGCCCCGCAGCACACCCGTGATGGTCCGACCGTGGTCCTTCGCGATCGGCGCGTACAGACGCACCGAATTTTCCCCCACGGCATCCCACTGCCAGCCAAGCACCGCAAACGAATACCCACCTCGCAACAGCCAGCCATCACCTGCGCTCGCGGCTGCATTCCAGTCGCCGCCATCGACGAGGCCGACGATGCGTGGCCGGCCGCGATTGGGGACCTCGAGCAGCAGGGTCCCGTTCCCGCCGGCCACGTTCTTCGGCCGCAGGATCACCACGTCGGCCGAGAATTCGACCGAACCTTCCTTCAGGTTTTCGGCCTTGTCGAGATCGACGATGTGCCGGTTGTGCGGATTTTCGACCGGCACGGCAAACACCACGCGTCCGACAATGCGTTCATAAGGACCGCTGTCCCCGAAACCGCTACCCCCCAGGACATCCTCGCGCGACTGCACCTCGATACGCACAACCTTGCCGATCGCCGTGGACAGGGCGGTGAAAACAACCAGCGCGACCAGCAGTCTTGGCAGGCTGATGTGCTTGGGCACAGGACGTTCCCGAAGCGGCAGAGCGGTTCAGGCGTGCTGTCGCGGCGCTGCGAGGGGGCCGACCGCCTCAGTTCGAAAATTCGTACAGTGGCTTGTCCTTGTCCACGACGTGCACGGTGAACAGCTTCAGCGACGTGTCGCCGACGATCTTGAATCCGGCGTGCTTGATGCCGCGCAGGTTGAGGATCGTCGCGCCGGTCGCCAGTGTCATGGGCTCCTTGCCGGGTGCCTGCACGCGCGCGCCCTGCACCACGTACGCCGCCTCGACGCCGTTGTGGAAGTGCAGGTCGATCCCCTCGCCGGGCTTGTATTCCGCCGTCGACGCGATGACCTCCATGCCGGGCGCGCCGCTCAGGTCCGTGCGCTTGTGCTCGACGCGCTGAGGCGAATCCGTCCTTGTCTGCGCGACGATCCCGGTCGCCACGCCGAGACCGAACAGCAGGATTGCTCCGAACGAACCGAAAGCGGTGGCTCTTGTCATTCGAACTCCCTGGGTCGGTATGAGTCTGCCAAAAAGTATGCGGTTGCGCGCAACGACGGTCAAGGTGTGTCGAACCGCGACGTGGCCCTGCGGATTGATTGGTGGCGACGGACGGTGACGACGGGTGGGTTTTTCCTACTGCCATTTCAGGGTAAGCGGCGCGCGAGCGAGGTAGACCAGGCCGAACTTCGTGTGACGGCCATCGCAAATGCGGATAACATCCGCCGCTCTATTGCGGTCCAGTGGTTACCGGGCCGGACGCGCCCCGATAGGTGCGCCTTCTCCAGACGGTAGAGTCCAAAAATCAAAGAGGGGTCCCATGTCAAGCAAGCAACGGTTCGCGCTGTATGTCGCCTTCGCCTGTCTTCCGTTCTTGAGCGGTATCGCTCGCGCGGACGACCACCCGTACACGGAAGGGGCGGTTGTCAACGTCGCCAGGATTCGAACGGAAAACGGCAAGTTCGACGACTACATGAAGTACGTCTCCACCACGTGGAAACAGGAACAGGAGGCGGCCAAGAAGGCCGGCTATATCGTCGACTACCAGGTGATCTCGGTAGAGCCGCGCACCGAAAGCGACCCTGACCTGTTGCTGGTGACGACCTACAAGAACTGGGCGGCTTTGGACGGCGCGCTGGAAAAAGGCGACGCGGTCGCCAAGCAGATCGAAGGCTCCCTGGCCGCCTCCAACCAGGCCGCCGTCGACCGTTCCAAGATTCGGCGCGTACTTGGCTCGACGACCATGCAGGTGCTTAACCTGAAGTAGCGCGAAAGATCGCCCGCGTTCGCAGTGCAAGCCGGGCTTCGCGCCCGGCTTGTTCCAGCGCTGCATTCAATGTCCTGACCATCAAAATGCCGGCCATTGGTCAGTGCGATTTGACCGATTCAATCGCATCGAGCGTGGAGCGGTAGGTCCGCAGGCGTTGACCGCCGATCGCGACAGCGCGCTGCGCGGCAGCGGCCGCATCCGTGTCGCGCCCCATTTCGTGCAGAACCTGGGCCAGGTTATTCCAAGCATCTGCGGAGTCCGGATGGTCGACCGCTGCCTGGCGGTATTGCGCCTCGGCTTCGGGCAGGCGGTGTAGTCCGTAGGCGATATTGCCAAGGCCGATGCGTGCCGCGAGATCGTCGGGCCACGTTGCCAGAGCCGTGCGATAGGCGTCGCGCCCGGCCTCGGGCGACACGCGTTCGAGGTTTGCCGCAGCGGCCACGAAAGCGTCCTCGCCTGCCGTCGCCGGCAGCTGCCCGGGCGGCGTGGCCACGAACGCCCACTCGCCGGCCTTTGCCCAGGAGTTCTGGAAGTCGCGTTCACCGACGACGAGCCGCTTCGTCGTCCCGGAACGCAGAATCACCTCGTGGGCGGCCAGGTCGTAGCCGACCACCACCGCATAATGCCAGCGCGGAAAGTATTCAAAGAGCAGGTTCTGCAAAACGATCACGGGATTTCCGCCGGCAACCTCCTGCATGATCGCCCCGGAACCGGGCTTCAGCGGATACGCGACCAATCCCGCCCGCCTCGCCGCCGCCAGCATTTCCGATTGCAGGGATCCCTTTCGCTGGGGCAGGTAGACCTGATCCACGAGTTCCTGCGGCGTGCGCACGGCCCCGGCATACGTCAGGGCCATCGCAAGCGCGGCCGGTCCGCATTGATACTGGTCTTGCGCATAAAAAGGTACGTCCGCCAGTTCGACGCGAACAGGCAGCCCGGCGGGATAGGCCGCGCCGTGCTCGGACGTTTGAATCGACGTGCAGCCAGCCAGGCACATGGCAGCAGCCACGGCCAGCCGGCGGCGCTGCCTTACGTTGGCAGACCCTGTTCCATCCCGGCAGACATCCTGCACCCCGGTTCAGCCTTACCCGCAACCTGAGTTGAGTAACGTGCGCCGCATGCCCCCGCAACGGGTCAGCCGGTACCCGCCAGTCAAGAAGACGCGATGATCGCCACCAGGATCACAAGAAGCAAGACGATGATCACCTGCTGGTTGGTAAAGCCGCCGATATCGGCACCGGCAGGCAACGAGTCGATCTTCTGTGCGAGGGCATGCACCTCCTCGTCGTTCAACGCATCAACCCGGTTCTCGGCGGCGATGCCGTCAACGCCCATCGCTCGGATCTTGTCCCTCACGCTCGCGCGTTCGAGGAAAGACTTGATGGCGTCTCTTTCGACTTCGGTCTTGTGCCGCGCAGTGAGCTGATCGGTCGTCACGATCTCGGCCTGCGCCAGTGGCGGCCGCAAGCAGAGGACCGCGGCCAGCAGCGCAGCTCCGATGGAGCCAGAGCGTTTGAGCTTCATATCAAATCCTTTCGGTTTGAAAAAACTTGACATATATCAAATTATGCCAAATTGGCAACGCGCCTGCTGCAAGGCGGCGGTCAGTGTGCACGCACCGACGTGCACTGCCTTGCACGTGCCGATATCACACAAATGATATCGGTGCATTGATCACGCACCGCGCGAATCGCGCGTCTCCGTTGCGTGCGCTGGCTAACCTGTACGGATGGTCGCAAATCTCCTATAGTCGGCCCGCGCATTCGGATCGCGCCCGATTCGCCGGTGGCTTCGCCGCTGAAGATGATCCGCCTTGAAGGAGATTTCAGATGAATATCGGTCCGGTGGAGCTTAGTCGCCTCGCGCGCGTCGCACTGGCCTGTGCGCTGGTGCACGCCAACGCCTTCGGCGCCGACGCCACGACCGCCAACGGCGGCGACGCGGCTCGAGCCCAGGCGCTGCTGCAGCGGGCGGTCACCTACTACAAGGACTCCAGGGAATCGGCGCTTGCCGCCTTCGACCGCAAGAGCGAATTCGTCGACGGCGAGCTGTACGTCTACGTGATCTCGACCGGGGGCGACTTTCTCGCGAGTGGAGGGCCCTCATCCGCGCTGATCGGTCGCAACGTCGCGGACCTTCAGGACGCGATGAAAAAGCCCTTCTTCCGGGAAATGCTGGACAAGGCGAAAACGAGTGGGTCCGGCACCGTGGAGTACCACTGGCTCAACCGCGTCGACAACAAGGTGGAACGCAAGGTCGCGTATTTTCAGAAGGTCGACGATCGCATCATCGCGGTCGGCTACTACATCGCGCGCGCCACGCCTGCGCAGGCGCGGGCCATGCTGGCACGGGCCGTGGCGGCGGTGAAGGCCGATCCGGCCAAGGCCTTCGACGAATTCAATCGGTTGCGCGGCCCCTTTTCCGAGGACGATCTGTACGTTTTCGTCGTCGACCTGAAGGACAAGCGTTTCCGCGCGCACGGCACCAATCGCGGCTTGATCGGCACCGATGCCCTGTCGCTGCATGACCCGAGCGGCAGACCGATCGTGCAGGACATGATCGCCGCCGTGTCGAAGGAAGATCACGCCGAGGTCGATTACAAGTGGCCCAACCCCGTGACCGGTGGCGTTGAAGACAAGCACACGTTTCTGGCCAAGGTCGGCAGCCTGTTGGTGGGCGTCGGCTACTACACGCGTTGACCTTTCGGCGCGGGGCCTTGGAGCCCGCGCAGGAGCTCGCGGTCACGCGGGCGGATTCTTGCTGAATCCGCGATAGGTCAGGTAGGCTCCGGCGGCGAGCGAGATCGCCGCATACAGGTGGAAAAACTCCGAGTAGTGGAGTCCTTTCAGGAAAACCGCCGCCTCCGCATCCGGCGTCAGGACCATCAAGAGCAGCCCCTTGATCAGCGTCGCCCAGGAGACGAGGGTGACGATCAGCGCGAAGGCTCCGCCCGACCAGACGTTGTGTGCAAGAACCATGGCCAGCCCCGCGAAGACCGTGGCTACACCGACGACAAAGATCAGCGGCGCGTCCCGCAGCAGCAGTGTCACCGTGTCCACCATGGCCGGACCACGCAGGAGCATGGCGAACGCAGCCAGGATGCAGTACAGGCCGATCAGCCTGCCGAGAAACAGGGTTCGCGTGGACATGGCCTCCTCCGTTCAACGGCTGCTCGCCACGCGGTCGCGCGTCGGGCGCGGCCATTTGCGGCGGCGAACAGGTTCAAGCGGAAGATTCTGTGCGTTACGCCGGTCTGTCAAGAGGGTGTGAGCGCAGCCGCTCCGGGGGCGAAGGAACTTACTCCTCGGGGCCAGCGGCCGCCGGCTCCGACGGCGCTGTCGCCTCGTCATGTGGAACGATGTCCACCTGGACCGTCATCCGACCGCCACCGGCGGTCGGGTCGAACGTCCACTTCTCGAAGGTCTGCTGCATTTGCCTGTCGTACATCTGCGGCGCAGTCGCGCTGACGAGCTCGACGCGGTCGACCGTTCCATCGGGTTTGACGAGCAGCGTCACGACGACGTGGCCGGACCGGATGCCCAGGTCCTTCGCTTGTTGCGGAATCTGCGGCGTCGCCT
>CAVTZO010000052.1:0-31253 GCA_963739145.1 uncultured beta proteobacterium | reverse complement strand
GCCACTCCGGTTGTTGAATCGTCATTGCGCGCGGGCCTGAATCGGCGCCTTGGCAGGAAACAGCCGCTGCGCCGGGAGCGCCGTGCTCAGTCGTGCGGGCCGGCACTTTCGATGATCTGACCTTTGCGCTTGCGGTCCAGGCGGCGCACCGTGATGTTGTCCGGATAGCCCTCGCGCTCGATCAGACGGCGCCGCACCTGCATCGCCGACTCTCCTCGCACGAGCATGGAGCCCACCAGGCGCAATGCGCCCTTTTCGTTGCGCGGCACGAAGACGAAGTACTTGCGCTCCGGATTGGTCGCTGCGGGTTTGCGCTCGGGCAGCACGCGAATCCACTGCGAGCCATCGCCCGCGGTATCGCGTCGATGGCGCGCGACGACCTTGCCGGCGTAGCGGATCTCGCACCAGTCGGCGCTATTGCCGTGCCCCTGCGCCCATTCGCGCGCTTCGGCGATCGTCCAGAACTGGGCGGTTTGGACCTTGGCTGCGTCCGCACCACCCAGTTCGGCCAGGTAGATTCGTCTCGACATCGCGGAGGGAGAGTAATGCGTGACAATTTCCGTGTACAGGTCCGTGCACGCGTTTAAGTCGCGTTGTTGAAAATTCGACGGCCGGATCAAGCGGGCGGAGGGGCGTGGGAGTCGAACCCACCCGGCGACGCTTGGCGCCACCAACCGGGTTTGAAGCCCGGCCGCCCCACCGGGGACGCTGACCCTCCTCGCGAAGACTGCAAGCTGTTCGGCTTACCAGCTTCGAGATCATCCGAGCTGGTTACCGAAAACCAGGAGGAAGAGACTCCCCCAGCCAAAATGAAGGCGCTCGAGTCACCTGGTCACGGTCCCGGCGCGGTTTGTCCTAGAAAAACCCGTGTTCCTGGGCGCACCAGGTGCGCGTCTTGAACGCGGCGCAGCATTCCGATCCGATCGAAGAACTCCAGAATCTGGATGGCCCGCTTGCGTCCCAGCCGCGCTGCGTCGCGAAACGGCGCTGCGCGCACGGATCCGTCACGTTGCGCGAGCTCGCGCGCAGTTGCGGCCAGCGCTTCGACGGCACGTCGGTGCAGATACAGGTCCTTGACGACCTGGAAGACTTCGCCGAGCTGCGCCTGGTGGGCGAGCGTCGTGCGCACGGCCGCCTCGGGCTGCTTCAGGTCGCGTGCGATATCGCGCACCCAGGGCGGATCCGAGCCCCCCGCCTCCAGCAGCGGCAGGATGCGCTGCGCCAGCCGCGCTTCCTGCTCCGACAGGCGCACCGCGTGCTCGGGAAGCTGCAAAAAGCCCCCCTGGCGCACGACGTTCCCCGCCGCCACCATGCTTTCGATCGCCCGATCGACCATTGCGGCGTCCGCGCGAGGCAGCGCGATCCGTTTCAGCCGCCCGGGCTCCACGCCGATCGCGTCGGGCTCCTGTTCGTGCAGCCGCGCCAGGGCACCCCGTAGCGCCTGACGGACGGCGTCCCAAGATGCAGGAGCGATGACCCAGTCCGCATCGCCTTCGTCGATTCGGACTACCGTGCCCGACAGGATCGGCTCGATCGCCGTCAGGGCCCAGTCGCGTTGCAGGCCCCGCAGCGAGGCTCCGAACGGGGCGGCCTGAAGCAGCGCCTCCAGGCGCTGCCTGGCGTCGTCCGATTCGAGCGCCGCAAGGTGAGCCAGTCGCTCGGGCGTCTTGCCGTAGCGGGCCGGTGCGCTCGGATCGAGCACACGGCCGCCGGCGATCGTGTGCGCAGCAGCCGCGTCGCGCAGCACGAACCGGTCGCCGCGCCAGGCGCCGACCTGGTGCCGCAATACCAGCCGGACGAAATCGCTTGCGCCGGGCGCCAGGGCATCGGATCGCAGCATCACGACCCGCGCCGGCACGTCGATCGCTCCCACATGCAGGTGCACGCTGGCGCCGGAACGCAGCGTCCGCGACTGCCCGTGCCACACCGTGAGGTGAACATCCAGTCGATCGGTCGCCAGTGCCGCGCGCGGATCGCAGATCCACTGGCCGCGCTGCACCTGATCGCGGTCTGTGGCGGCCAGATTCAACGCGCAGCGCTGACCGGCGCTTGCCGTCTGCGCGGGCCGATTCTGCGCGTGGATGCCGCGCACCCTCGCCTGCCGCCGGGTGGGCACGATCTGGACCAGATCGCCGGCCGCAACCGTGCCCGAGAAGACGCTGCCTGTCACGACCGTTCCGATGCCCTCGAGCGTGAACACCCGATCGACCGCCAGCCGGAATGCGTCCTCCACGCCGTTCGGGGTGGCCGTGCGCGCGGCCTGATCGATCATCCATTGCCGCAGAGAATCGATCCCGTCGCCGCTCGGGGCCGCGGTCAGGAAGACCGGAGCCTGCGCCAGGAACGTTGCGTTCACCAGCTCGGCAACCTGCCGGCCGACCTCTTCGATCCTCGATGGCGTTGCCCGGTCGCACTTGGTCATGACCACGGCGCCGGACCGTATCCCGAGCAGGGACGCGATGGCCAGGTGTTCGCGCGTCTGCGGCATGACTCCGTCGTCGACGGCCACCAGCAGCAGCACGGCATCGATCCCGGTCGCGCCGGCCAGCATCGTGTGCACCAGCCGCTCGTGTCCTGGAACGTCGATCAAGCCGACCGACGATCCGTCCGGCATCGGCAGGAATGCGTAGCCCAGCTCGATCGAGATGCCGCGGCGCTTTTCTTCCGGCAGGCGATCCGTGTCGACGCCGGTCAAGGCGCGCACCAGCGTCGTCTTGCCGTGATCGATGTGGCCGGCGGTTCCGAAAATCATGATCGAAGCGCCCCGGCCAGCGCCGGCAACTGGGTCAGCAACGCCGTCGGGTCCTCCAGGCATCGCAGATCGAGCAGCAGCGCGTCCTCGCTGATGCGCCCGATCACCGGCTCCGGCAGGCCGCGCAAAGCGGCTGTCAGCTCGCTCAGCGCGGTCCCGACGCCCTTGCGTCGAACCCCGCCCGGAACGATCCGAAGGCCCGCCGAGGGCAGCCGGTCCACCGGCAGCGAACCGGACCCGACCTGGCTCGTCATCTCGACCACATCGACCGCATAGCGCGGCGCCAGCGCCTGCCGCACTGGTTCGGCCAGTCGATCCGCGCTGGCGCGAATGGCTTCGCGCGAGCGGCACAGCAGCCGCAGGGTCGGCAGCCGCTGCGGCAGCTTCTCCGGAGCCAGGTAAAGGCGCAACGTGGCTTCCAGCGCAATCAACGGCAGCTTCGAAATCCGCAGCGCTCGCTTGAGCGGATGGGCGCGGATGCGCGCGATTGCCTTGCGGCTTCCGACGATCAGCCCGGCCTGCGGGCCGCCGAGCAGCTTGTCTCCCGAGAAGGTGACGACGTCGCAGCCCGCCTCGATCATGTCGCGCGCCAGCGGCTCGCGCGGCAACCCGTACTCGGACAGATCGACCAGCGAGCCGCTACCCAGATCGCATACCAGCGAAAGCCCCGAAGCGCGCGCCAGCGGTGCGAGCTCCCGTTCGCTGACGCTCGAGGTGAAACCCTGGATCGCGTAGTTGCTGGCGTGCACCTTCATGATCAGCGCAGTGCGCGCGCCGATCGCGTCCCGGTAGTCGGCCAGATGCGTGCCGTTGGTGGTTCCGACCTCCACCAGCCGGGCCCCGGCGGCGCGCATCACGTCGGGCATGCGGAACGCCCCGCCGATCTCGACCAGCTCGCCGCGCGAAACGATCACCTGCCGCAGGCGCGCCAGGGCCGCCAGCGTCAGCAGCACCGCCCCCGCATTGTTGTTGACGACCGTGGCCGCCTCGGCGCCGGTGAGCTCGCACAACAAAGGCTCGACCAGGCTGTCGCGCTCGCCGCGCCCTCCTCGTTGCAGGTCGAATTCCAGGTTGCTGGGCGCGCTCATCAGGGCGACCAGGCGCGCGATGGCCTCGTCGGCCAGCAATGCACGTCCAAGGTTTGTATGGATCACGGTGCCGGTCAGATTGATGACGCGGCGCACACGGGAGGACACGGCCTGGTCGCAGCGCTCGCGCAGTGACCGAACCAGCGCCTCGTCGCTCAGGTCGCCCGGATCCGAGGCGGCGTGCTCGCGCAACTGCGCCAGCAGCGCGCGGCACTGGTTCGCCACCAGCGTGTGTCCGTGCTGCCCGATCAGTTCGCGTGCCGCCGGCAGCCGCAGCAGCCGGTCGACCGAAGGCAGTTGGTGGAGCGTCGCCTTCGAGCCATTCACGATGGACTCGACGGACCCCGCCATCAGCCGTCCCCGGGGTCGCCGTACAGCAGCATCAGGTTGACTCCGGCCGAGCTCCTGCCGGCCTGCGAAAGCAACAGGTCCAGCGCCACGGTCGCCAGATCGTCGGCAACCGGTTCGACCTCAGGGTCCTGCTCCATCGACAGGATCTTCAAGTAATGGCCGCATTCGTCACAGCATTCGGCCCGCACCACGCCGACCGGCGCGCGATGCCGCCGCACGTCCGACCCGGTCGAATCGAGCTCCGAATCGACCCGGCCCAGCGCTTGATAGTGTATGCCCTTGGTGCCGAGGCAATGCGCGCACTTGATTCGCACCAGATGCCATTGCGCACTGCACAGCGAGCAGTGCAGGTAGCGGGTGCCGGATTCCACGCCTCCCATCCGGACGATGCTGGCGGTGGGGCGCGCGCCGCAGCATGGGCACAGGGATTGCGAGCCTTGCCCGCTGAAGACCGAAGCGCCGTGGCGTTCGGCCGCCTCGGCTACCAGCCGGACCCAGTACACCTGCAACGCGGCCCCGATCAACGGTGCGGCCGCCAGATCCAGGCCCACCGTGATGCCGGCCAGCAAGCGGTCGGCCTGTGCTTCGAAAAACACGTCGGACCCGGCCGCCAGGCGGCGTACCGATTCCCGGGCGACGGTGTTCAAGTCTGACCCAAGCGCCGACCCGAGCGCCGGCCCCAGTGCCGCAAGCATCCCGCGCAGCGAATCGCGCCACTGCGGGTCGCGCGGCCAACTCGCGGCGGGCAAGGGCACTGCGGCTGGATCCGATCCTGACTGCAGCAGCGGCGCGCCGGGTGGGCTCAAGAAGGCCACAGCGTTGACGGCCTGCTGCTGCGCACGCGCGATCGCGGCCACGAACTGCAGGTATTCGCGCATCGGGTGGCCGGCAGCCAGCGCCTCCAACCGGGCCCGGCGTCGATCGAATTCGAGCCCAGGGTCCGGCAGGCGCAACTCGGGCGCCTGCGGCTCGCCGGCGCGCGCGGCGATTTCTTCCGGGGTCGAGAATTGCCGAACGGATTCCAGCGCAAGCCCCGTCAGCGCTTGTTCTGCGTCATCTGGGCGACCCAGCGCGGATGGTGACGCCGGGCCCAGTACTCCGACACGAGTCCACGAGTCATCGCGCGCGTCGTCCCCTTGACCCAGATCGCGGCGTAGATGTGCACGATGACCCCCAGGATCAGGGCGACCGCCGTGAACGCATGCAGCAAGGTCGCGAGGCGCACCAACCCGATCGGAAAGTACCCGGCGAAGTACGGCCGCCAGAACAGCAGCCCCGTGACCAGCAGGACCGCCAGCGTGACCACCATCCACCAGAAGATGACCTTCTGCCCCGCGTTGTACCGCCCGACCGGCGGCATCTCGTGCGTCTGGCCCGCGATCAACGCACCTGACTGCTCGATCCAGGCGCTGTCGTTGGCGTCCCACGCGTTGTCGCGCGCCAGCCTCAGGTACATCCCCCCGAACGAAAGGAACACCAGTACGCCGATGAACGGATGCAGGATGCGCGTCCACGGCCCGCCGCCGAACAGCGTGGACAGGAAGAAAAGCCACGGGTGGAACATCGACAGACCGGACAGCGCCGCGCAGAAAAACAGGATCACCAGCGCCCAGTGGTTCATCCGGTCGGCGTCCGTGTAGCGCTGCAGGTAATTGGTGTCTTCCATCGCGAACTCCCAGTCTCGCCTACGTCCTCACCCTCACCCCCGGCCCCTGTCCCGCTATTTTTTGTCCACACCCGATTCGTCCGGACCGACCTTCATGTAATGGAAGAAGGCGCCGGCCACCGCGCCGGCCATCGCCAGCATGCTCAGCGGCTTCAGGATCCCCTTCCAGAGCGAAACCAGCGGACTGATCTTCGGGTCGGCCGGCAGGCCGTGGTACAGGTGCGGCTGGTCGGCGTGCTGCAGCACGTACATCACGTGCGTGCCGCCCACGCCCGGCGGGTCGTACAGCCCGGCCTGCTCGTAGCCGCGCTCCTTCAGGTCGACGATGCGGCCGGCCGCGAACTCCTTCATGTCCTCCTTGGTGCCGAAGCGGATCGCGCCGGTAGGGCACGCCTTCACGCAGGCCGGCTCCAGACCCACCGCGACCCGGTCCGCGCACAGCGAGCACTTGTAGGCCTTGCTGTCCTTCTTCGAGATCCTGGGAATGTCGAACGGGCAACCGGTGACGCACGAGCCGCAGCCGATGCAGTTTTCCGAGATGAAATCGACGATGCCATTGGCGTACTTCACGATCGCCCCGGGCGCCGGGCATGCCTTCAGGCATCCGGGGTCCTCGCAATGCATGCAGCCGTCCTTGCGGATCAGCCACTCCAGGCGCCCGGCCTGCACTTCGACCTCGGAGAAGCGCATGACGGTCCAGGATGCCGGCGACAGGTCGCGCGGATTGTCGTAGGTTCCATCGTTTTCCCCGACCACATCGCGCAGGTCGTTCCACTGCATGCAGGCCACCTGGCATGCCTTGCAGCCGATGCAGCTGGTCACGTCGATCAGCTTGGCCACGTGCGGTTCGCGCCGCACCGAGGGTGAAGGAAAAGTCGTGGCGGAGCGCGCGTTGATGTCGAGCGTCTGCAGCGTTGACATGGCGGTTCCTCAGGCCTTTTCGAGGTTGACGATGAAGGCCTTGTATTCGGGCGTCTGCGTATTGGCGTCGCCGACGGACGGGGTCAGCGTGTTGACCAGGTACCCCGGCTTGGTCAACCCGACGAAGCCCCAGTGATTCGGCAATCCCACCGTGTGGATCCTGCGGCCGTCGCAGTCGAGCGACGCGAGCCGCCGCGTGACGACCGCGACCGCCGTCAGGTGTCCGCGCTTGCTGCTGACCTTGACCTGGTCGCCGTCGGCGATGCCCTTTTCCTTGGCCAGCTCGGCTCCGATCTCGACGAACTGCTGCGGCTGCACGATCGCCGAGGTCAGCACGTTCTTGGTCCAGTAGTGGAAATGCTCGGTCAGCCGGTAGCTGGTGGCCGCGTACGGGTACTCCTTCTCGGTGCCGAACTGCTCGCGATCCCCCTTGAACACGCGCGCGGCCGGGTTGGCCCGCGCCTTGTCGTTCTTCGGGTGCATCGGATTGTTCGGCAGCGGCGACTCCATCGGCTCGTAATGCTCGGGAAGAGGACCCTCGACCAGCCCGGTCGGCGCGAACAGGCGCGCGACGCCTTCGGCCGTCATGATGAACGGCCCGACGCCCTCGTCGGGCGCCGCGTCCGGCCGCATGTCGGGGACGTCGCTCCCGCTCCACGCCTTGCCGTTCCAGGCGACCAGGCGACGGCGCGGGTCCCATGGCTTGCCTGCCGGATCCGCTGCCGCGCGGTTATACAAAATGCGGCGGTTGGCCGGCCAGGACCATGCCCAGTTCAGCGTCTGCCCGATCCCGTAAGGATCCGAGTTATCGCGCCTGGCCATCAGGTTGCCGGACTGGGTCCAGGCGCCGGAATAGATCCAGCAGCCGCACGCCGTGGTCCCATCGTCGCGCAGCTGGCCAAAGCCTGCCAGTTGCTCGCCGGCCTTGACCAGGATCTTGCTCTTGTCCTTCGGATCGGCCAGGTCGACCAGCGCCTTGCCGTTGTACTCCATCGCCATTTCCTCGGCCGATGGCCGCCCCGGGATCTTGTACGGCCAGGTCAGCTTCAGCAGCGGGTCTGGAAACGCGCCGCCTTCGGCCTGGTACAGCGCTCGCAGGCGCTGATACAGGCCGGCGATGATCTCCAGGTCGCCCCTGCCTTCACCGGGCGGCTCGGCGCCTTTCCAGTGCCACTGAAGCCACCGTCCCGAATTGGTCAGCGACCCGTCCTCTTCAGCGAAGCAGCTCGAGGGTAACCGGAATACGGTGGTCTGGATCTCGGACGTCTTCACGTCATTGAACTCGGCGTGATTGGCCCAGAATTCAGCCGTCTCGGTCCTGAGCGGATCGATCACGACCAGGAACTTGAGCTTGGACAGCCCGGCGAGGATCTTGGCCTTGTTCGGAGCCGAGCCGACCGGATTGAACCCCTGGCAGATGTAGCCGTTCATCTTGCCCTGGTACATCAGCTCGAAAGCCTGCAGCAGGTCATACAGCTTGTCCCGCTTCGGCAGATAGTCAAACGCCCAGTCATTCTCCCGGGTGGCCGCGTCGCCCCACCAGGACTTCTGCAAACTGACGAAGAACTTCGGGTAGTTCTGCCAGTAACTCATCTGGTCCGGGCGCAGCGGCAGCAGCGTGCGCGGTTTCAGATAGTCTTCCAGGCGCTGCTCCGAGTCGCGCGGCAGATTCAGGTAGCCCGGAAGGAGCTCCGACATCAGGCCCAGGTCGGTCAGGCCCTGGATGTTGCTGTGCCCGCGCAACGCGTTCATGCCGCCGCCGGCGATGCCGATGTTGCCCAGCAGCAACTGGACGATCGCCGCGGTGCGGATCATCTCCGTTCCGGTGGTGTGCTGGGTCCAGCCAAGGGCGTACATGATCGTCATCGCGCGCTTCGGATCCGCGGTCGAAGCGATCATCTCGCAGATCTTCACGAACCTGTCCTTGGGCGTTCCACAGACCCTGGACACCATGTCCGGCGTGTAGCGCGCGTAGTGCTGCTTCATGATCTGCAGCACGCAGCGCGGATGCTGCAGCGTTTCGTCGACCTTCGCGTAGCCCTTGGCGTCGAGCTCGTAGCCCCAGCTCGACGGGTCGTAGCGGTGCTTGTCCGCGTCGTATCCGGAAAACAGGCCGTCGTCGAAGCGGTAGCCCTCGCCCACGATGAAGGAGGCGTTGGTGTAATGGGCAACGTAGCTGTGCTGCAGCTTGTCGTTGCTCAGCAGGTAGTTGATCACGCCGCCGAGGAACGCGATGTCCGTTCCTGGGCGTATCGGGGCGTATTCGTCGGACATCGCGGCTGAGCGCGTGAAGCGCGGGTCGACCACGATCAGCTTCGCCCGGTTGTGCTGCTTGGCCTCGATCACCCACTTGAAGCCGCAGGGGTGGGCCTCGGCGGCGTTGCCGCCCATGATCAGGACGATGTCGGCGTTCTTGATGTCCACCCAGTGGTTGGTCATCGCGCCGCGGCCGAACGTCGGGGCCAGACTGGCCACCGTCGGGCCGTGTCAGACACGCGCCTGGTTATCGAATGCCAGCAGCCCCAGGCTACGCATCACCTTGTGGGTCAGGTACGCGGTTTCGTTGGACGAGGCCGAAGCGCACAGCATGCCGGTGGTCAGCCACCGGTTCACCGTCTTGCCGTCGGCATTGTGGGTGACGAAGTTGGCGTCACGGTCCGCCTTCATCAGCTTTGCGATCCGCGACAGCGCCTCGTCCCAGGACACGCGCTTCCACTCGGTTGCGCCGGGCTCGCGCACCTCCGGATACTTGAGCCGGTTCGGGCTGTGGACGAAGTCCAGCAGACCCGCCCCCTTCGGGCACAGCGTGCCGCGATTGACCGGATGGTCCGGATCGCCCTCGATGTGAATGATCGAGGTGGTCACGTTCTTGGCCTTGTCGCCAAGGCCATACATGATGACCCCGCATCCGACCGCGCAGTACGGGCAGGTATTGCGGGTCTCGGTGGTGCGGGCTAGCTTGAAGTTGCGCGTCTCCGCCAGAACCTCGGTCGGAGAAAACCCCAGCATCGCCAGGCTCGAGCCGGCAAACCCCGCCGCGCTGATTCTGAAGAACTGCCTTCGGTTCATGTCCATACCCACACCCCATCGAGCGGCAAGATATTTGTTTTGGAACCCATTTTCGTTAGTATCGTCCCGAAGCGAATCAGGGTCCAGAGAACCCCCGCACGTCGCATCACATGTTTTCGTGCGGTGGCGCAGCAAACATGACGATTCGTGATCAGGGACGACCCGGACGTGCAACTGGCGTCGGGCGCCCGGTTCGGAGGGTCGAATGCGGCAATCCTTCGTTGAAGACGCTCAGTCATTGTCTCGTGGCGCGCGTGGTTTTGCGTGGCCGGCCTCCGTGCTGTGGGAACGGCAATTCGACAAGTTCGTCGCGCGCATGCGCAACCATGCGATTCCGTTGCGCGTGCGGCTATGGAACGGGTTGGAGGCGGCGCTGGGCGAGGACCCTCGCGTCACGTTCACGATCCCTTCGGCCGCGTCGTTGCGACAGCTTTTTCGCCCTTCGCTGGACCGGCTCGGAGCGGCCTATGTCGAAGGACACCTGGAGGTCGATGGAAAGCTGACCGACGTTCTGCAGGTGGCAGTGCGGCTGGCGATCCATGGTGCGCCGCGCGCGCGGCGGGGGCCGCGCATGTTCTGGCACACCCGCGCCGCCGACGCCGAGGCGATCCGCTATCACTACGACGTCTCCAACGACTTTTATGCGCTGTGGCTCGATCCGAACCTGGTGTATTCGTGCGCCTATTTCCGTTCGCCGGACGACAGCCTCGAAACCGCGCAGATGCAGAAGATCGATCACATCCTGCTGAAGCTGCGCGTCAAGCCGGGCGACCGCCTGCTGGACATCGGATGCGGCTGGGGGGCGCTGATCATGCGGGCCGCGGAAAAGTTCGGCGCAAAAGCGGTCGGCATCACCCTGTCGCAGAATCAGCTCGACCTGGCCAGGGAACGCATCGCCGCAGCGGGCCTGTCGGACCGGTGCGAGGTGTACCTGGAGGACTATCGCGACATGACCGGCAAGTTCGACCGCATCGCCAGCGTCGGCATGTTCGAGCACGTCGGACTGAAGCACCTGGGAGGGTACTTCGCCAAGATGCACAGCCTGCTGCAGGACGACGGCACGGCGATGAACCATGGGATCACCGCCGGCGACCCGGATTCGGCCGAATCGCCGCTGGGCGCCAGCGACTACATCGAGCGCTACGTCTTCCCGCACGGGGAGCTGCCACACATCAGCCGCACGCTGTACGAGATGTGCGTGGCCGGGCTGGAGCCGGTCGACGTGGAGAACCTGCGCCGTCACTATGCGATGACGCTGACCCGCTGGTGCGATCGCTTCGAAGCGAACAGCCAGCAGCTGCGGGAAATTGGCGGAGACAAGCGCTGGCGCATCTGGCGCATGTACCTGGCCGGCTGCGCCTATGCCTTCATGCAGGAATGGATGCACCTGCATCAGATCCTGGCGGTCAAGTCCGGTTCGAGCGTCAGCGCACTTCCGCTGACCCGCGATTACATGTACGGCCGGCCGATCGGCTGAAGACCGGCGGTCTGTTACTCACGGTTGCCGATTTTTTCGCGGCCTTTATGCCGCGACCGGCAACTTTTGTCCCGGTTTGACCTCCAACTTCCTAGCATTCGCCATCGATGTCGCAACGCTTCGGTTGCGACCTGCACGGCTGGAATCCGGAGGTGCCAGATGCCCAGAGATTGTGAAGTCGGCCCGAGCAGCCACAGGAGCCGCCCGACGGCGGTGCCGGCGCTGCGCCGGGTCTACCGGCTGACGGTCGTATGCCACAGCGCCGATTCAGACGGCTTGCAGGCGGAGCTCAAAAGGCAGTTCGATGAATGCGGCCTGATGCTGCAGTCGCTGTCCTGCGACCACACCAGCTATGTCTTCGTCCGGATCAGCGCCCTGGTCGCCAGTTCGATTCCGGAACGCGCAGCCCTGGTGCGCATCGTCAACCGCCTCGCCGCGGAGCCGACCGTACGCCGCCTTCAGTGGGAGACCGTTCCTTCCGCCTGAAGGGACTGCGACGCCTTCCATCCCGATAGCGATCGCCGATCGCATGTGCCTGTGCACCATCTATCGTCGCGGCGCACCCCGTTGAGCCTGTCGATGCGCCAGATCGGTGCAGGTGAAGACCTTGACGGAGCCGCGACTACGGAACGGTGCGCGACAAATCAATCGACGACCCGCGCTGACGCTGTCGCGGCGCGTGGCACGCCGCTTGCTCGCGACTCCGATGGGGCGTGCGCCTGAGTGCGCGCGTGCCCGGTGCGCGCGACGCCAACGCTGTCGCGTCGGATTTCGGTCGCTGGCAACCAGGAACATCGATCCATGGATTACTTGAAGCCTGCCGAAGTCGTCACCGCGATGGTCGAAGCCGGAACTCGCAAGGCGACGCTGTCCGTTTCGGATCTGCTGGTTCGCGGAGCGCTGTCGGGCGCGATTCTGGGCATCGCGACACACCTGGCGATCACGGCAGCCGTGCAAACCGGGGTGCCGCTGGTGGGTGCCCTCATATTCCCGGTCGGTTTCGTGATGATCGTCCTGTTGAACCTCGAACTGGTCACCGGCAGCTTCGCGGTGCTGCCGATGTCGCAGATGGACGGCCGGGTCCGCTTCGCCGACACGCTGCGCAACTGGGCGTATTCCTACGTCGGCAACCTGATCGGCAGCCTCCTTTATGCGGGCCTGGCGTGGGGCGCACTCACGATGTTCGGCGATGCAGCCGGCGGTCCCGTCGGCGATCGCATCGCGGCGATCGCAGACTCCAAGACCGTCGCGTATGCCGCCCACGGCGGCGCCGGATGGGCCGCGGCGTTCACCAAGGCGATGCTGTGCAACTGGATGGTCTGCATGGGTGTCGTGATGAGCGTGGTCGCGCAATCGACGGTCTCCAAGATCGCGGCGGCCTGGCTGCCCATCTGCATCTTCTTTGGCCTGGGCTACGAGCACGCGGTGGTCAACATGTTTCTGATTCCTGCCGGATTGCTGCTCGGGTCGAAGGCCACGCTGGAGACCTGGTGGCTGTGGAATCAGATCCCGGTCACGTTGGGCAACCTGGTCGGAGGCTTCCTGTTCACCGGAGTGGCCCTGTATTCGACGTATCGCACGCGCGTGGCCAAGCCGACCCCGGTGGCTGACAGGGCGCACGCGATGCCCTGAGCGCGGATCGATGAACGCGCCCATTTCAGAGGCGGCTGCGTTCTCTCAGGTACAAAAGGAGTACCTCCAGGGGTTCGCGGCCGGCCTTGCGGCGGCAGGCACCTTGCCTGCGACCGCAGCCGACGCGCCCGGCGGTGCGCCGGGCGCCCATCCCGGCGCCGCCAGCGCCGAAGAGGCGCCGTCGTGGTTCGGCTGGCCCCTGGATGAGATCACGCGCGAAGAGCAACTCAAGCGAGAGGAAAATCCTCTCGACATCTGGGACAGGCTGCTGGAGCACGCGCGGCAAAACAAGCCCCCGCAGGCCGGCGACGTGTACCGGTTCAAGTTCCACGGCCTGTTCTACGTCGCGCCGGCGCAGGACTCGTTCATGGTCCGAGTGCGGATACCGGGCAACGCGCTGTCGAGTCTGCAGATGCGCGCCCTGGCAAGCATCGCGGCCGAGCTCGGGGGCGGCTATGGCGACGTGACCACGCGCGGCAATATCCAGATTCGCGAGATCGCGCCCAGGCACATCGTCGAGGTGCTGTCGCGGCTGTCGGACGCGGCGTTGAGTTCCCGCGGGGCCGGCGCCGACAATGTGCGCAACATAACGTCGTCGCCGCTGTCGGGCATCGACGCGACGGAGCTGATCGATACGCGCCCGCTGGCGCGCGCGCTGCAGCTGTATCTGACCAACAACCGCGACCTGTACGGGCTGCCGCGCAAGTTCAACATCAGCTTCGATGGCGCCGGCCGCGTCGGCATCGCGGCCGACACCAACGACATCGGTTTCATCGCGACCCGCTTCGCCGGCGCCGAGGGCGTGCCGCCGGGCGTGTATTTCCGCGTGTTCGTGGCCGGCATCACCGGTCATCTGCGCTTTGCGGACGATTGCGGCCTGCTGGTGGCGCCGTCGGAATGCGTTGCGGTCGCGGCCGCCATCCTGCGCGTGTTCGTCGATCACGGCGATCGGACCGACCGCAAGAAGGCTCGCCTTTGCTATGTCCTCGACCGCCTGGGCATGGCCGGACTTCTCGAGCGGGTCCAGGCCAAGCTCGGATTCACGCTGCGCTACGTGCCCGCCGACCAATGCTCCGCGCGCCCGCCGGTCGAAAAGCATGGCCACATCGGCATCCATCCGCAGTCTCAGCCCGGCCTGCGGTCCGTCGGGATCGCCGTGCCGCTTGGCCGCATGCAGGCCCGGCAGATGACCGCGCTGGCGCAGCTGGCGGATGAATTCGGCACCGGAGAGCTGCGGGTCACGGTCTGGCAGAACATCGTGCTGCCCGACGTGAGCGAGGCGCGCGTCGCCGAGGCGGTGGCCGCGCTCCAATCGATCGGCTTCGAGGTTCAGGCGTCGTCGATAACCGGCTGCGTGGTCGCGTGCACTGGAAATACGGGCTGCCGGCTTGCGGCGACCAACACCAAGGGACAGGCGTTGGAACTTTCGCGTTACCTGGACCAGCGCCTGAAGCTCGACGCGCCGATCAACATCCACCTGACCGGTTGTCCCAATTCCTGCGCGCAGCATTACGTGGCCGACATCGGTTTGCTGGGAGCCCAGGTGCCGCAGGGCGATCGGTCGGTCGAGGGTTATCACGTTTATGTCGGGGGCGGCCTGGAGCAGGAACGTGGCCTGGGGCGCGAGCTGGCCAGGAACGTTCCGTTCCCGCAGTTGCTGCCGCTGCTGGAGCGCCTGCTGGCGGGCTACCTGGCGCGACGCCGCTCGCACGAGACCTTCGTGGAGTTTGCTCGGCGGCACGATGTCGACGCCCTGCGCGCACTCGCGGGAGCGAGCACCCCGTGAATGCTCTGCTGGGGCCCGATGGCAGGCCGGCTGTCGAGCTGCTCCCGCAGGACGCCCCTTTCAGTGCCGACCAGCGCGCCTGGTTGAACGGTTTTTTCGCCGGGCTCCTGAAACGGCTGGCGGAACGCGCCCGTGAGCAGGCTCCTGCTGCTGCCCAGCGCCTCGCGCTCAAGGTGCTGTTCGCCTCCCAGACCGGAACCGCGGAGGGCCTCGCAAAGAAGCTGACCAAGGAGGCCAGGAGCAAGGGCTTCGATGCCGCAGCCGGCGACCTCGGTTCGATGTCGCTGGAGGCGATCGCAAGACTTGAGCGCGTGCTCGTGATCGCGAGCACGCACGGCGACGGCGATCCGCCCGACAGCACCGGCGCCTTCGCGCTGCAGCTTGCCAGCGCGCAGGGCACGCCGCTGGCGGGCCTGAAATACGCAGTGCTCGCGCTCGGCGACAGCAGCTATGCGAAGTTCTGCCATTTCGGCAGGCTGATCGATGAGCGCTTTGCATCACTCGGGGCCGAGCGCCTGGCGGATCGAATCGATGCCGACGGCGACGCGGACGGTCCGTTCAAGTCGTTTCGCGACGGGCTCTGGCCCGCGCTTCAGGCACAGCTGCCGACGGGTTCCGCCGAGGCGATAGAGCCTGGGCGATTCGATGAGCCGGATGCGCGCGACGAGGACGAAGAGGCCTGGAGCCGTGAGCGTCCTTTTTCTTCTGCGCTGCTGGACAACGCGCTGCTGAACGGTGCCGGGTCCGACAAGGAGGTCCGGCACGTCGTGCTGTCCCTGAAGGACTCGAACCTGACGTACGAGCCGGGAGACGCGCTGGGCGTGTGGCCCCGGCAGGCGCCCAGCCTGGTCGCGGCCGTACTCGCATCGACCGGCCTGTCGGCCGATGCGCCGGTCAGCCTCGACGGCGAAGAGATCCCTTTGAGCGAGGCGCTGGCGACCCGGCGGGAGCTCACTGTGCTGACGCCGCCGACCGCGATCAAGTTCGCGCGGCTGACGAACGACAGCGCATTGCGTGCTCTGGTTCAACCCGACCAGGCCCCCGCGCTGCAGAGCTACCTCTTCGGCAAGGACATCGTCGATTTGCTGCAGTCTCATCCCGGTGCCGTCGGCGACGCCCAGTGCCTGGTGGAATTGCTGCCGCCGTTGAAACCGCGTCTTTACTCGATCTCCTCGAGCCAGGCTGCCTTTCCGAACGAGGTGCATCTGACCGTGGCGGCCGTGCGCTACGAAGTGGGTGGACGCGGCCGCGGCGGGCTCGCATCCACGTGGTTCGCCGATCGGCTCGACATCGGGCACCCGGCGCCCGTCTATATCCACCGCAACCCTCGATTCCGCCTGCCGTCCGATCCGGGTACGCCGATCGTGATGATCGGTCCCGGCACCGGGATCGCGCCGTTTCGGGCCTTCCTGCATCATCGCCGGTGCCAGGGCCTGACCGGACGCACGTGGCTCTTTTTCGGAGACCGGCACGCGCGCAGCGACTTCCTTTACCGGTCGGAGCTCGAGTCTTTTCTGCAGGTACAGGAACTGAGCCGCCTCGACACCGCATTTTCGCGAGACCAGAGCGAAAAAATCTACGTCCAGCACCGGATGCTCCAGGCCGGCAAGGACCTGTGGTCCTGGCTGCAGGACGGCGCCCGGATCTACGTATGCGGAGACGCATCGCGCATGGCGAAGGATGTCGACGCTGCGTTGCGGGCGATCCTGGTCCAGCACGGTCGTCGCTCCGACGCGCGGGCGCAGCTCGAGCTGCACGAACTGGCGGCCGCAGGGCGCTACGTGCGGGACGTCTACTGACCGACCGGCGTCGGCGCCTCGTGCCGGCGCAGCGTGGCCTTCCCGGCATCCCTGCGAAGCGCGGGGTTCGAAGCGCTTGCCGCTGCGTTTCGAGCGGTCGCGCACAAGGCGTGACCTGGCCGGGTCATAATCATCCCGTGCCTGCTTCGACCCCGATCTGGGCCAAACAACCCGCCTCCACTTCCTGACGCGCGCCCATGAATTCCCGCCGGCAGTTCCTGATCAAAGCACCCCTGGGTCTGATGAGCGCTGCGGCCGCCGCGCGCGCCGATCAACCGGAAGCGCCACCGCCCGGTGCGCCGCCCACCTTCAACAGCGCTCCCCCCGTGGGCCCCGAGGTGTCGACCACCACCTTCGAGGACGCCGAGAAGCTGGTGCAGGTGACGATGACGCCGGCCGAGCGCGACATGGCTGCCGGATCCTGGCGCACCTCCATGGCCGGATTGCTGGAGCGTCGAACGGGCCCGCACGCAGTGACTCTCCCGCAGGGTCTTGCGCCGGCCACGCAGTGGAACCCGGCGCTGGGTGGCGCCAAGGTTGGCCCCGACCGCGATCGCTTCATCCGCACCAGGGACGAGCCTGGGCCGCTTCCGGCGCACGACGACGACATCGCCTTCGCTCCCGTCACCCGGCTGTCGCGCTGGATCGAGGCCAGGGTGCTCACCTCCGAGCGTCTCACGCGCATCTATCTGGACCGCATCGCGCGCCTTGACCCCAAGGTGCGCGCGATCATCACCCTCACGACCGATCGGGCGCTCGCGCAGGCTCGCCGGGCCGATCAGGAAATCGCCGCGGGCAAGTATCGCGGCCCGCTGCACGGCATTCCCTATGGCGTGAAGGACTTGCTGGATACGGCGGGCATTCCCACCACTTATGGCGCCGAGCCGTTCAGAAACCGCGTGCCCGCGGCCGATTCGGCCGTCGTCGCGCGCCTGAACGCGGCGGGCGCGGTGCTGGTCGCCAAGCTGAGCCTGGGCGCGCTGGCCTTGAACGACATCTGGTTCGGCGGCCAGACCATGAACCCCTGGCTGCTGGAGGAAGGCGCCTCCGGCTCCAGCGCGGGGCCCGGCGCGGCCACGGCAGCCGCTCTGGTGGCCTTCTCGGTCGGCAGCGAAACCGGCGGCAGCATCGTCAGCCCCGCCATGCGTTGCGGCGTCACCGGCTTGCGCCCGACATACGGCCGCGTTGCGCGCGCCGGCGCGATGACGCTGTGCTGGTCGCTCGACAAGCTCGGCCCGATGACGCGCAGCGTCGAGGACGCCATGCTGGTCCTGAAAGCGATCAGCGGCCCGGACCCGGGCGACGTTGCCAGCGTGCACAGCAAGCTCGATTTCAACGCGGACGCACCGGTGAAGGGTTTGAGAATCGGCTACGTGCCCGCGTGGATGAAGGAAGCTCCGGCCACCGACGTCGATCGCGCCGCATTGCAGATGGCAACCTCGCTGGGCATGGTCACATCCCCGATCGCGCTGCCGGACTGGCCCTACGATTCGCTGAACCTGATCCTTTTTGCCGAGGCGGCCGCCGCGTTCGAGGAGCTCGTGCTGAGCGGCGCCGTCAATCAACTGAAAATTCAGGTGCCCGACGCCTGGCCCAATACCTTTCGCCAGTCGCGCTTCCTGTCGGCGGTGGACTTCGTGCAGGCCGATCGGCTGCGGCGCATGGTGGCACTCGAAATGGCGCGCGTGTTCTCGCAGGTCGATCTGCTGCTGGTGCCGTCGCTGCGCGACGAGATGCTGACCATCTCCAACCAGACCGGGCACCCCTCGCTCACGTTGCGCACCGGCACCATCGAGGTCAGCGAAGCACGCAGCGACTGGGCGCCCGATCCGGCCAATCCGCTGCCCAGGTTTTCGCCCGCGCGCAAAGTGCCCTACGGCGTCACGCTGATCGGGCGCTTGTTCGATGAAGGAACGATCGCGCAGGCAGGGATGGCACTGGAAAAGGCGGCCGGCGTGGCAGGCGAACGACCGGCGGGTTTTTGAGCACCGGTCGGACGTTGAAGATCGGCGCTGGTCCTTACGTCCCGGATGGCGCCTTGGCCGCCAGGGCCCGGCCATCCTGCTCCAGCCTGGCGATCGCCTTGACGGCCGCATCGTGCCCGGCTTCGGCGGTCACCCGCGACTGAAGCCGGGCAACCAGCCTTTTGATCGGAGCCCGCCTCTTGGCCTCGGCCAGCGCGTGCGCCGCCAGCAGGTGCGGCGGTTCCTTCAGGTCCAGGCCGCTCATGTCTTCCAGGAGGAAATGCCTGCGGCGCCGCGTTTCGAGGTCGACAATGGCCCGGCCGAGGCGGTCCAGATTGTCGGTCGATGACGCTTGCCCTTGAATCAGCCCGTGCTGGACCTCGTCGATGTGCTCAAACGCGCTGCGAAGCAGGTAGAGCTCCAGCAGGAACGCATAGAGGACCAGGAACGCGACCAGGTAGATCAGGGTGTAGGTCAGAAACGAAGCCCAGCCGGCGGCCGCCGAAGGTGAGTGAACGCCTCCCGACAAGATGACGGTAAGCAGAATCGACGGAAAGTACACGAAGCCCGCGACCGAAGAATGTTTTACGGCCGGAATCATGAACAGGCCCGTCACCAATGCGGCCAGCACCAGGGCGGTCAGCACGATGTTTCGCTTGTGCATGGCGCGCTTCTCACGGACCCAGGTAGGCAGGCGGGATCTGAAGCTTTCCGCTCGCGTCGAAGAACTGGTGCGGCAGCGGCACCTTCTCCATGTATATGTCGTAGGCCCAGCGCACCGCGCCCTCGAGCCGGGCACGATAACCGGTCGGCCCGCTGTCATCCGGGTAGAAGCGCTCCTGACTGACATGCTGCGTAGCCGCGATCCAGCCCTCGTCGAAGCTCCAGGGCTGGAAGCCCTCGTGAACGGGCGAGGTCGCATCCTGAAGCGGATGCAGCGCCGTTCCCAGCGCGGTCATGGCCGCGGGGCTTGCTCCGGCCTTGCGTTTCGCGATCGCATCAGCCAGGTTCCTGGAGACGAAATCCTCCGTCTTCTGGACATAGAGCGGCTTTTGCACTTCGGGCTTCTGATTGGCGTTCTCGACGCCTGTCATCGCGTGCTCGAACGATTGATTGGCGTTCTGGTCCTGGTCGACCACCGGCTGCTGATTCATCAGCGTCGCCAGATCATCCGCGCTCACGAGATTCTTCAGGACATTTTGTATCGCCATCTGATGAACCGGATCGAACAGCGGGAAGTCCTTGCTCGACCAGGCGCCGGCACCGGTGGTTGCGATCAGGCAGCTCAACGCCGCCGAGCAGCGTCGAATATGGCGAAGTCTTGGCCCATCGATCCGCATCACCTGTTATCGCCCTTCACCCCGGACGCGCCCCAATAACACGCTAATGTGAAATCCTGCCCGAACTAGCCCGAACTCTATATTCAATGCATTGGACGCATAACGCAAGCAAGGCGCTCTGTGGCATCGTTCGAACTCCCGCAACCGCGCGCGTAGGACCGTCCTCGAACAGCCACGACCGGCCCGAATTTCTGCCTTGCTTCAAGCGACGTATTGCGGGGCCGATATGACGCACAGTGCCCAAGGCGCAGAATTTTTGCAACGTCCTGCCCGAGGTGTCGAGGATCCAGAGAATTCATGGCGATTTACCTGCCCATTTCACTCCTGCTTTTGCAGTGTGCCCTGCTGGTGTTCGCCCGATCGATCATCGGCCCGGTCGCGTACCTGTCCATGGTGGCGGCCCCGCTGCTGGCGGGCCTTGCTGTCGCCTGGCGCGCCTGGCGCGAGCCCTCGGCATCCCGTCTCGGCTGGTCTGCGCTGGCCCTGGCGCTGACGATCTGGGCGTTCGGCGCTTTCGGCAACTTGTGGCAGGAATGGATTCTGGGCCGGATCAACGAGATGTATCGATCCAGCATGCTGGCGTTCAACCTGGCGACCGTGCCCATTGCCTTCCTGCTGGCGAGCGAATGGCGGCCTGGCGGCAGGCGCCTGGTGCGCGTCATCGACGCGGCGCTCGCCCTCGCCCTGGGCTACGTGTACTTCCTGGTCACATGGACCATGATCGCGGACCAGGCTGCGCCGGAAGAAGCCGGAGTGGCCTACCTGGTCTGGCTGATCGACGCGCAGAACCTGTTTCTCACCATCGGCGCGTTCGTACGCTGGTACGTCGCCGAGGACAATGCCGAACGCGACCTGTTTCGCGCGCTGGCGATCTACTCTTTCGTTTACCTGGTGCTGGCATCCATCAACGACCACTTCTTCGCGGGGCATCCGGCGTTCGGTCCGGAGTACGGCTCGATCGTCACAGTGGCTTTCGCCCTGCTTGCCGGCTTTGCACTGGCCGGGCCCTCGACCGGACCGATACAGCGCGCGCGCGCCGGCCTGGTGCGCGCCGTGCACACGGCCTGCCCGATCGTCCTGTGCGGCGCGTTGCTCATCGTGTCCCTGTTCCTGATCCGGGTGGACTACCGGTACGGATGCGCGGGCATCCTGATCGCCGTGCTCGGCTACGGCGCGCGATCCACCCTGACCCAGGTGCGCCACATCGAGCGCGGCGACACGCTGCAGCGCCAACGCTCCGAGCTTCAGGCGATTGCCCGCACGGACGCGCTGACGGGGGTCGCCAATCGTTACTGGCTGGACCAGCAGCTGCGAAGCGCCTGCCGCGGCGACGGTGGCAGCCGCCACGCGCTGAGCGTCCTGATGATCGATGTCGATCATTTCAAGCTGCTCAACGACCAATTCGGTCACGTGGTGGGTGACGCTTGCCTGCGGGGAGTCGCCCGAGCCTTGCGGCAGACCCTGAAGCGCCCCGGCGATCTGCTGGCGCGTTACGGGGGCGAGGAATTCATCGCGCTGCTGCGCGGCGTCGACGCCGAAGGTGCGCGGATTGTCGCCGAGCGCCTGTGCGCAGCGGTTCGGGATCTGCACATCGAGAATGCCGGAAGCCCGTTCGGCGTGGTGACCGTCAGCATCGGCGTGGCCACCACGACGCACGACGGCGAGTCGGACCCCGAGCGCTTGATCGAGGCTGCCGACCGCGCCCTTTACAAGGCCAAGTGCGCGGGGCGAAACCAGGCGCAAACTTCAATGGCCGTCGCGGCGTGACGCGCGAGCCTCGGATGCTGCCAGAACTCGGAAAAGCGCCTGCTAGTCGTCCAACCTGAATCCGACCTTCAGCGTTACCTGCCAGTGCGCGACCTGACCGCCTTCAATCTGCCCGCGCGTGTCGACGACCTGAAACCAGTGCAGGTTGTGCACTGTCTTGGCCGCCTTCGAGATGGCGTTCCGGATCGCTTCCTCCAGACCGTCGGTCGACGAACCCGTAAGCTCGAGCAGCTTGTAGACATGATCGTTCATGTTGCCTCCCACGCGGCGGACCGGTTCGACATTCGAGTATAGGGGAAGCCTCTGATATCGCTTATTAGAAAGTCAAGAACATGAATGGCGCCTCCAGTTTCCTTCAGCCCTATTTGCTTGCCTACACACTCGCCAGCCTGCTCGCCGCGTTCGTCCTTGGAGCGGCGATCGGGTTCGAACGCCAGGTGCGGCAGCGCACCGCGGGCCTGCGCACCAACACCCTGGTGGCGGTCGGTGCGGCCATCTTCGTGGACATGGCGAGCCGGCTGAACGGCAGTGCCGGTGCGACGCAAGTGGTGGCCTACGTTGTCTCCGGCGTCGGGTTCCTCGGCGCCGGGGTGATCATGCGGGAGGAAGGCAACGTGCGAGGCATCAATACGGCGGCCACCCTGTGGGGTTCCGCGGCGGTCGGCGCTTGCGCCGGCTCGCATCTTTTCGTCGAGGCCATGCTGGGGGCGACCTTCGTGCTCGCCGCGAACACATTGCTGCGACCGATCGTCGACGCCATCAACCGCCGTCCGATCGACGATCGCTCGGCGGAGGTCACCTATTCGGTGTTCGTCATTGCGCCGCGCGAGAACCAGAAGCAAGCTCGCGAGTGCCTGGAGACCATCCTGGAAACAGCACGGTACCCGGTGCGCGAACTCGAACTGCATCTTTTCGGAGCCACCGACGTCCAGATCGAGGCGACGCTGCTGTCGACGTCCGTCGACGCCGAGGAGCTGGACCGGCTGGTCGCCAGGCTCGCGCAGGAAAGCTTCATCACCCAGGCGTTCTGGAGTCCGGCCATCACGGAGTAGGTTTGAGTGTGGGCCGCAACAGGGTGCCGATCACGTGCTCGGCAATCGCCTCACCGAGGCGCTGGCCAGCGTCGCTCGAGGTGCGGAAATGTACCCCCGCCCAAATGCGGGAGGCGGCGCATTCGTTGGCGAGCGCGGTGAATCCCGGGTATTCGCGCTCCGGCTGGAAAAAGGCGTCGGTGGCGACATACCGCAGCGGCTGCGCGTCGGTGCCGAACAACGAACGCAAAACGGTGGCGCCCGCGCTGCACTCGGTCGCATGGCCGCTCGGATGTTCGGGATGCTCCGGTGTGGGCACCAACGGCTGCCAGTCCGCCTCAGGCGTTACGCCCGAGCCACCCTGTCGAATTGCGGTGATCGGGCGCCAGAAGTGAAAGCGCTCCTTGGCGCTCCACGCCAGCGTGAAAGAATCGCTGAGCGCGATCGACAGCAGCGTCATCGTGCGCGCGCTGTCCCAGATGTCCTGCGGCGCCGGCCTTGCACCGAGCAGGCGGATCGCCAGATCGAGAAAGTTGATGTGCGAGGATTGGCTTGCGAAGAATTGCGCCGCGTCGGTCTGCGCTTCACTGCGCTGCGTGGAGGCCTCGCGTCCTAGCGAACGAACCTCCGCAACAGCAGCCAGATAGGCGGGGCTGCCCAGCTCCGGCGGGCCTGCCACCGGGATGTCGAGCGCCGCGGGGCCGCTGAAGGGCTGCGACCGCTCGTACCGTGGCCGCGCATGGCTGTCGGGCGGAGTAGCGCGCCAATGGCCAGGTTCGTCGCTTTGACTGAAGGAGCTGATCGGGGCATCTCGATCACCTGCACGGCGGGCCAGCGTGGCTGCTGCGATCGCGTTACCCAGCGCGACACCGGCCGCCTTGCGCGGGCCGTCCGGCACGGCGGCCAGGGCGGCGCTCAAGGCGGCCTTTATCGGCGCAGTCTTGTCCGGCTGCATGCCCATCAGCACGCCGTATGCGGCCGCGGCAACTGCCGCCTCCGGTGCCGCGTCGGTCGCGGGCGGTTCGTTTGGCGCGGCGGCGGTCCAGCGCGCATAGCGTGGGGTGATCGCGTTCAGCGCATCGTGCATGGCCGCGTGCATCAGCGTCGCCACATGCGGATCAAAATCGCCGCTCGCCCCGCTGCAAACCAGCTGGCTCCAGGTCGTCACCGCATCTGCCGCCGATGCGGATTGGAGCGCGCCGCACAGCGCCGTGAACGTGAACAGCGCGCCCAGCACAGCCTGCCGCGCGGCGTGTGTCACGTTCGGAACCCGGGCTTGGACGCACGCGGCAAACCGGATGTCTGGACTTTCGGCAGCGCGCATCGATGCCCCCTTCAGTCTTTTCCCCCGAAGCGCTCGGTGCGGATGCGCCCTGCGGGCACCGCCTCGAGCACCAGGCCGGCTGTCACGCCCTCGACGAACAGGTTGGAGCCGCAAACGTAGACGTGCCGCGGCGCCCTCCCCCAGCCCGCCAACAGCTCGCGCAAAAGCGATCGATCCAGGCGCTGGTCGAGGTCTCCGGAGCGATGCCGCGGGCCGCGCGTCGTGGTCGCGACAAAGGCGAAATCCGGTTGGTGCGCCTGCGTTTCCAGCAGCTCGTCGCGGAAGACCAATTCCTCCCAGGTGCGGGCCGAATAGATCAGCAGTACCGGCGTCTTCGGTTGCGCAGCCGACCAGGCGCGCACCATCGCCATCAGCGGCACGATGCCCGAGCCGCCGGCGATGAGGAGAATCGGGCCGCCGTCTTCGACGCGCCACGCGAAGTGGCCGCCAATGGGACCGCGAACCTCGATCGCGTCTCCGGGTCTTGCCACCTCGTGAAAGAACGCCGAGACTTCGCCCTCCTCCAGTCGCTCGACCGCCAGCTCGATTCCCTGCGTCCCGGGAGCCGAAGCGATGGAGTAGCTGCGTTGCGCCTGATAGCCGTCGGGTGCCGTCAGGCGCACATCGAGGTGCTGCCCTGCCAGGTGCGGCTGCAACCCGCTTCGCAGAAAGACGCTGATGACGCGACGCGTGCGCGGCTCGATCCGCTCGATGACCGCCTCCTGCCAGCGCGCCGGCGCAATGGAGGGTTGCGCCGTCATGGGTCGTTCGTGTAACGCTGCTCGCGCCAGGGGTCGCCGTACATGTGATAGCCGCGCAGCTCCCAGAACCCCGCCTCATCCTGCGCGGTGAAGCGCAGGCCCCTGATCCACTTCGCGCTCTTCCAGAAATACAGGTGCGGGACCAGAAGCCTTGCCGGACCGCCATGCTCCGGCTCGAGCGGCGCGCCAGCAAAGCGCGTTGCGATCATCGCCTTTGCGCCCAGCAGATCCGCGACGGGCAGGTTCGTGTCGTAGTCGTCGTACGATTCGGCCAGCAGGTAGCCGCTCGGAGGCGTGATGCCGGCGACCTGGAACAGATCGTCGATGGTGACACCGCTCCACGTCGTATCCAGCTTGGACCACTTGGTCACGCAATGGATGTCGCCGCGCCAGATCGAGCGCGGTAGCGCCTCGAATTGCGACCAGGTCCAGGTCGCCAGAGGGTGCGCTGCGTCGCTGATGGTGAATTTCCAGGTCGCCAGATCCACGCGCGGAGTCGGCCCTTTGGCCAGGACCGGGAAGTCCTCCGTCCGGTACTGCCCGGGCGGCAGCCGAAGCGCTACGTCCTCGCTCGGCCGCCTCCCGGAAAACCCGCGTGTAGCCATGGAAAGCCTCCTGCTGGATGGCAGGAGTGTGCCTTGAACGTCAGGAAAAAGGGCTCACCAATTCATTGTTGCCGCGAGCCCTCGGCCGACCCGACCCCATCAGCTCCAGTCGTCCCCGCCGCCCCCGCCGATACTGCCGCCACCGTCGTCCCAGGACCCGGCATCGCTGACGCCGAAGTCCTGCCCACCCATGTCGTCATTGGCCGGCACCACTGGCGAATCGCCCCTGGCCGCCTCGTGGCTGGAACCGTGGCCTTCCATCAGGTTGTGCGCCAGCGCTTCGCCCGCGACCATGCCGGCGCCGACCGCCGCACCGGTCACCAGGCCACCGACGATGCCCGAGCCGATCCCGCCGCCCACAGGCGCCACCGGTGGAGCACCGTAGGAGGGCGTACCCATCCCGCTGCCGTAGGGGGCAGGGCCCGCGGCTCCGCCATAAGGCACCATCGCCGCAGTGCGGCGCGCACGGACGATCACGAAGACGATCAGGCCGCCAACCAGCGCGATCAGCAGCAGGCCCCAGGGAAAGCTCGACTGGGGCACGGCGGGGGCGATCGGCGCCGGTTGCACGTGCGTGACAGTCGGCGCCTGGCGCCCGCCCGCGGTCGCAATCACGCCGCGCAATTCCTGCACGGATGTCGCCGACGCAAACGGCAACCCCGGCGCAAGCTGCTCGGCCCGATTCAGTTCGCCTTGCGCCTCGGCGTAGTGGCCCTGCTTGGCCAGAATCTCGGCCTCGACATAGTGCGCCTTGGCGCTGTTCGGATGAGTGCGCAGCACTTCCGCCATCATGCCCTGGGCCTGGTCCAGCCGTCCGGCCTGCACGGTTTGATAGACCTGGTTCAGCGTAGGTTCTGCCGCCAGCGCCGGCGCCCCGGCTGCCAGCACCATGCAAAGCAAGCCCGCCCGGGCGGCCCAAACGAAGCGATTCATCTTGATGTCCTGTTGAAAAAACCCCGAGGTTAGATGTGGGCGCGCAGGCGAAGTTCAAGCTCGCCCCCACCCGTTCAGCACGCGCCGACGCAGCTTCGCGCATGCGAGGAGCGGACATTGTCCCAGAATCACCCGCCGGTCGTGCAGATCGGCCCAAGACCGAAATGTCGGCACCGCGCGTCAAAACCTTGCAGCTTCGGACAAGCGCGCGCCAAATCCCTCTTTCACACTATGCAGCACTCGTACGCTCAGGGAGGCTCCCATCATGTCCATGCACCCGACCGCCGATCTGCCCGAAGCGCTCAAAGGCGTGCGAACCCGCCCCTTGTTCGTGCTACGCCTGGATGTGCGACCTCTCCTGATCGTGGGCGCGACGCCCGGTCCCAACCGCCGCATTGGCGTGGTGCCCGGCGGCTCGTTCGAGGGGGAGCGATTGTCCGGGCAGGTGCTGGAGGGCGGGGCCGACTGGCAGGCCGTTCGCTCAGACGGCAGCACGACGCTCGACGTTCGACTGATCCTGAGGACCCGGGACGATGCGCTGATCGGCATGACCTATCGCGGCGTGCGGCACGGGCCGGCCGATGTCATCAAGCGCATGGAAACGGGTGAAGCGGTCGATCCGGCGAGCTACTACTTCCGGATCCTTCCCATGTTCGAAACCGCGGCCGCGAATTACGATTGGCTCAATCGCGTGGTTGCGGTTGGCATCGGCTACCGTCAAGCCGCCGGCGTGATCTACAGCGTCTTCGAAGTGTTGTGATCCGATGTTCGCGGCTACTTTCCCAACGCGGCTGCCGTGGCGGGCGAGGGCTCCTCCAGGCCAGATTGATCGGACCGGGCCTTGCGATCAGCAGCAGGGCTTGCGGCCGTCGGGATCTCGATCACCATCCTCAGACCGCGCCCATTCGGGCCCGACTCAGCGAAAATCCGGCCGCGGTGCAATTGCACGATGCTGCGACATATCGCCAGGCCAAGACCGGTTCCCTTGTCGTCCCCGCCCGCCTGATTGAAGCGTACGAAACGCTCGAACACTCTACTGCGCTGCTCAGCATCCAGGCCGGGCCCCTCGTCGTCGACGCTGATGCGCCAGACATCGTCGGACAACTTCGACTGAAGCGTGACGCGGCCTTGCGGCGGCGAGGCGTTCAGGGCGTTTGCGAGCAGGTTAAGTAGCACCTGCCGCATGCGCTGCTCCCCGAACGCGGCCGTACCATCGCCTTCGTGCGCATACGAGAAATTTCGTCCGTGATACTCGGCCAGCGCCCCGGCGTCCTGCGCGAACGCCTGCAGGAATGCGGCCGGCTGCTGTTCCTTCATGTCCACGGTGACTGCGTGCGCGTCGGCGCGTGACAGGAAAAGCAGCTCCTCGATGATGCGATTGACCCGCGCAAGCTCCTCGAGCTGAACATGCACCGATTCCCTTTGCGCCGGCGCAAGGTAGTCATTCACCAGCAGGCGCTCGGCGTGCAGCCGCACCAGCGAAAGCGGCGTCTTCAGTTCATGCGAAGCTTCTGCGGCAAAGCGCCGGATCTCGGCGAACGACGTTTCCAGGCGATCGAACATCTGGTTCAGAAATCGCGCGAGCTGCGAGATCTCGTCCGTTACGTCGCCAACCGGAATTCTCTCGTTCAGGTTGTCGGAGCGGATGCGGTTTGCCGTTGCCTGGATCACCCGCACCGGTTGCAGCATCAGCTGGCTCAGGGCGTAACCGATGGCCATGCTCACGATCAGCGCCGCCGTCAGCAATGCGAAGAACACCTTGCGGTATCCGCTCATCACGTCTCGCACGGGCGCCAAGGGAGTGCCCACCGTGACCTCGAACGGCGGAAGAAGAAATTCCGCCACCCGCAGCTCGCCGATCCCGTTCACATCCACCGTGTAGACGCGCTTGCCCGGGATATCCGGGATCGTCTGCCCGTGCAGGTTGTTGGACCTGAAGAAGCGGTTGGTCATCGGCCCGTGCAAGTCGATGAAAAAAAGCGATGATGCCGACTCGGTCACTTCGCGGATTCGATCGTCGATGGTCGACGCCGTCAACGTTTCATAGTTCGGACCAAGAGAAAACTTGAGCTGCTTGAATTGCGTCTCGTTGAGCTTGTCCAGCTGGCGAATCAGCTGGTTCTGCAGAAGGTAATGCCCGGCGACGAAAAGGCACGCAAGCGTGGTGATGACGGTTACCGCGTACCAGAGCGTGATGCGCGAGCTGATCGATTTCACAGCAGCTGGTATCCGACCCCGCGCACTGTCTTGAAGAGCGGCCTGAGCGGCGATGCTTCGAGCTTGGCCCGCAGGCGGCTCATGTAGACGTCGAGCAGGTTGGTGTCGACGTCGTAGTTGGACGCCCAGATCTTCTCGGAGATGAGCGTGCGCGTGAGGATGCGGCCCGGATTCTGCATGAAGATCTCGAGCAGTGCGTATTCACGGCTCGTCAGGTCGATGGGCTGGCCGTTGACCTGGACCGTATGACTGAGCAGGTCGATGCGAATTCCGCGGTGTTCCAGCACCACCTGCTTCACGGAGGATTGGCGCCGCACCAAGGATCGGACTCGCGCGAGCAGCTCCTCGAAGCTGAAAGGTTTCGGAAGGTAATCGTCGGCGCCGACGTCCAGGCCCTTGATGCGGTCCTCCACCGAATCGCGCGCGCTCAGGATCAGCACCGGCTCGTTGAAACCGCTGGCGCGCCAGCTGCGCAGCATCTCGATGCCGTCGCCATCGGGCAGGCCCAGGTCGAGCACGATCACGTCGTACGGCGATTCGGCCAGCGCGTCGAGCGCATCCTTGCAGGTTCCCACCCACCTTGCGGTGTACGCGCACTCCTTGAGCCCGCGTTCCAGGAACTGGCCCAGGCGCTGCTGGTCTTCGACGATCAGCACTTTCATGACGAAAATGGTAGTCCAAAACGTGCCGCAACTGGCTAAATGGAAGTTAAGGATTCCGACAGGATCGATTTAGGATCGCTCCGTAGCCTGCGTCTGGCTGAACGAGGCGGACGAACAGGACGGGCCGCAGAAGCCATGGCATGGCGACGGCAGGTTGCAGGCCTTGCGATGTGCCCGACGGGATGTATCAGGGGGATCAGATGATACGTATCGCGCTGCTTTGCATGGTAGCGGTCGCCTCACTTCCGCTGCGCGCACAGCCTGCACCGGCGCAGGCTACGGCAAAAACTTACGCCCAGGCCCTGGTCGACGCGACCGTGGCGCGATATCCCGAGCTCCTGGAGCTCGATGTGCACGCGAAGCCTGCGGGAAGCAATCAAAGCGTGATCGTCGCCGCCAAGTCGGCGGATCGTGTCGGACACGCCTCGGACCCTGACGACCTGGAGGTCGCCAAGACGGGCAATCCGAGAGTGGAGATCAACCGGGTCGGCGATTACAACGTCGAAATCGAAATTCCGCTCCTGGATGAGCGGCGCGCGATCATCGGATCGATCGAGATGACTTTTCCGTACGTGGCCGGCTTCGACGAGCTGGCGCTCACCAGCGAGGCCGTGGCCATCAGGGACGAATGGGTCCCCCACATTCCGGGCGTAGCTGCCCTGGTCGGGGCGGCCGCAGCCGAAGTGCAGCTGGGCAAGCCGCCGACGCCGATCGAGCAATACAACAAGGAGGAGCTGGGCAACAAGCAGGAGTTGCCCATGACCAAGGCGGTCGTTTCGGGTGCCGCGCTGAATGACACCGTGCAGGACGGTTATGCCGAGGCCATCAGGAACGTCGCCGGCATCGCGCCGGCGAACTCGAAGGGTAGTGCAAACGATTCCGTCTACATTCGCGGCATCAAGGTGAACCTGTTTTCGAACTACCGCCTGAATGGGGGGCTGCCGATCGCCGGTGTCATCACGACCCCCAACGAGGACAAGGAGCGGATCGAAACACTCAAAGGGGCCAATGCCCTGATGTTCGGCGTTGCCAGTCCGGCCGGGATCATCAACGAAGTGACCAAACGGGCGGGAGACGAGGATGTCACGTCGGTGGGCGCAGCTGCCAACGCGTTTGGACAGTACGGCGCGACTGTCGACGTCGGCCGCCGCCTCCTGCCCGAGAAGCAACTCGGCGTGCGGGTCAATCTGTCGAAAACGCACCTGGAAAACGGCGTGCACGACCTGGGCGGAAGCGGGGACTTTGAAAGCGTGGGAGCGGACTTCAAGGCAACCGACCGTCTGAGCTTCCAGGGTGATTTCGAGCATTACACCAAGTCCGTTCCCGAGCAAGCCGGCATCAGCCTGCTGGCGGCCGTCAAAGGCTTTGTTCCGATCACGGCCGTCCCCGAGCCGAGGAATCTGCTGTCGGGCACCTGGGCCCTGTACACGCCGAGCACGACCAACTACCAGGGACGCACCGACTACATCATCTCGAATGACTGGACGGTGTTCGCCGAGGCGGGTCGCTCCGATTCGTCGCGCTCGCGATTCACGGTCCGGATCGGCAAGTACAAGCTGCAAACCGGTGCGGGTGGGGTCGTCACCGTTCAACCGGTCAGCAACGCCTACGCCAACACGCTGGAGCGGATGGAATTCCTCGGAAAAGTCAGGACCTGGGTCGTCACCCACGATCTGACGTTCGGACCGTCGAAGAGTGAAAGAGATGCGAACACGTTCGGTCAGAACAACCAGACGCTGCCGCAGTTGCAGAACATCTACGACCCGATCGTGCTCAATCCGCCGGTCTTCAAGAAGCCGTTCACGTCTTTGCCTACACAGACCAGCAAGGACACGGCGGTGTATGGCTACGACACCATGGGCCTTACCTCCAAGTTGAAGTTCCTGGTCGGCATCCGGCGCACCTGGGACGACGAGAACAACGGCTTCAAGGCAAGCTCGACCGCGGTCAATACGCCTGCCTATGGCCTGCTCTACGACATCCTTCCTACCACGACCCTGTTTGCCAGCTACATGCAAGGCCTGGAGGCGGGCGCCACCTCCCCGGCCACCGCCAGCAATCCGGACGTGATTCTGCCGTCGGCCATATCGAGGCAAAGGGAGATCGGC
>CAVTZO010000051.1:0-18586 GCA_963739145.1 uncultured beta proteobacterium | reverse complement strand
AGGCATCCCATGGCCGTTTGGCGGCAAGGCGCCGCAGGTGATGTTCGACCTCGACACCGCTGCGCTGCAGTCGCGCGGCCTGACGGGCCTGGACGTCGCCAATGCGCTCGCCGCGCAGAACCTGATCACCCCGGCTGGCACGGAAAAGATCGGCAGCTACGAGTACACCGTCAACCTCAATAGCGCACCGTCGAAAATTTCGGAGCTGGGCGACCTGCCAATCAAGAGCGTGGGCGGCGCGATGGTCTACATGCGCGACGTCGCTCATGTGCACAGCGGCAGTGCGGTACAGACCAATGTCGTCCACGTCGACGGCAACCGGTCGGTGCTGCTGAGCGTGTTTAAAAACGGCACGACCTCGACGCTCGACATCGTCAGCGGCATCAAGGACATGCTGAAGATCGTCAAGCCATCGCTGCCGGACGATCTCGAAATCAAGCCGATCGGCGATCAGTCGGTATTCGTGCGCGCCTCGATCGCGGGCGTGATCCGGGAAGGCGTGATCGCCGCGGCGCTGACCAGCCTGATGATCCTGGTCTTCCTCGGCAGCTGGCGTTCCACCCTGATCGTGACCACCTCGATTCCGCTGTCGATTCTTGGCGCGATCGGCGCGCTTTCGGCGATCGGTGAAACCCTGAACATCATGACCCTGGGCGGCCTGGCGCTCGCCGTGGGCATACTCGTCGACGAGGCAACGGTGACGATCGAGAGCATCAACTATCACCTCGAGCATGGCAAAGCGGTGGAAGCCGCGATCATCGACGGCGCCTCGCAGATTGTCGTTCCGGCTTTCGTGTCCTTGCTGTGCATCTGCATCGTATTCATTCCGATGTTCTTCCTGAGCGGGGTGGCGCGCTTCCTGTTCGTGCCGATGGCGGAGAGCGTGATGTTCGCCATGGTCTGCTCGTTCCTGCTTTCGCGCACGCTGGTGCCGACGATGGCGAAATATCTGCTGCGCGCGCATGTGGCGCACGTCGACGAGCACGAAAACGTCATCGAGCCGCCGCCATCGAAGAACCCGCTGCGGCGCTTTCAGCGCGGCTTCGAGGCGCGCTTCGTGCAGCTGCGCGCCGGTTATCACGATCTGCTGGCGCTCGCGATCGAACATCGCAGGCTGTTCGTCGGGGGTTTTCTCGGCTTCGTCGCGGGTTCGTTCCTGCTTACGCCGTTTCTCGGACGCAATTTCTTCCCGCAGGTCGACGGCGGGCAGATGCTGCTGCACGTTCGGGCGCCGGTAGGAATGCGCATCGAGGAAACCGCCGCGCGTTTCGCCGATGTGGAGAAGGCGATCCGCGAGGCGATCCCTCCGACCGAGGTGGCGGCGATCGTGGACAACGTCGGCACGTATCTTTCGTCGATCAATACGATCTACAACAACACCGGCACGATCGGCGAATCGGACGGAGACATCCAGATCTCGCTCAAGCAGGGGCATGCGCCGACCGCCGATTACGTCAGTCGTCTGCGCGACGAGCTGCCGCGCCGGTTCCCTGGCATGAGCTTTTCGTTCCTGCCCGCCGACATCGTCAGCCAGATCCTCAATTTCGGCGCACCAGCGCCGATCGATCTGCAGGTCCGCGGCAACAATCTTGACGCGGACTATGCCTACGCCAACAAGCTGCTGGCGCAGGTTCGCTATGTCACCGGCGTGGCCGATGCGCGCATCCAGCAGTCGGCCGGGCAGCCGACTCTCGATGTGAACATCGACCGCACGCGCGCGCAGTACACCGGTGTGACGGCAGCCGACGTGACCAACAGCCTGGTCGTGAACCTGGCCAGTTCCAGCCAGGTGGCGCCCACGTACTGGCTGAACGAGAAGAACGGCGTCACATACCCGATCGCGCTTCAGACGCCGCAATACCAGATCGACACGCTGCCGGCGCTGCAGAATCTGCCGATCAACGCCAGCGGCACGCTCACGACGGTGCTGGGCGGCATCGCCGACATCCGGCGCACGCACAGCGACGCCGTGGTTTCCCAGTACGACATCTCGCCGATGGTGCAGATCTACGCGACGACCCAAGGACGCGATCTGGGCGCGGTCTCCGCCGACATCCGGAAGATCATCGCCAGCAGCGACAAAGACAAGCCGAAGGGGTCGATCGTCGCCCTGGTCGGGCAGACGGCGACCATGAACAGCGCCTACTCCGGTCTGCTGTTCGGCCTGCTTGGCGCAATCGTACTGGTCTATTTCGTGGTCGTGATCAACTTCCAGTCGTGGAGCGATCCCTTCGTCATCATCACCGCGCTGCCGGCGGCCCTGGCCGGCATCGTCTGGATGCTGTTTGCGACGCACACCACGCTGTCGGTGCCGGCGCTCACCGGGGCGATCATGTGCATGGGCGTGGCGACCGCCAACAGCGTGCTGGTGATCAGTTTCGCGCGCGAGAAGCTCGACGAGCTGGGCGATGCGACGCAAGCCGCGCTCGAGGCCGGGTTCGTGCGCCTGCGCCCGGTGTTGATGACGGCGCTGGCGATGGTGATCGGCATGCTGCCGATGGCGCTGGGCCTGGGCGAAGGCGGCGAACAAAACGCGCCGCTCGGCCGCGCCGTGATCGGCGGCCTGATCTTCGCCACCGTCTCCACGCTGTTTTTTGTTCCTGTGGTCTTCAGCATCATTCACCGGCACTACGCCCAGAAGGCGGCGCCGGACGCCAGCTTCGGAGGAATCGATGTCCCAGCCTGATGGAAATCCCGGCCGCCGCGTTATGCGCCGGCTTCGCCTGCTCGGCAGCGCATTCGTGCTTCTCGCCGTCTGCGTCGTCGCCTATGGGATGGGCTCCCGCGCGGCGCAAAACTCGCGCTTGCACGATTTGACCGAAGCGCAAGCCGTGCCGACCGTGGCCATCGTAACGCCGACCCACGTAGAGCATGACGACGGCCTGGACTTGCCCGGGCGCCTCGAAGCCTACATTCGTGCGCCCATCTACGCGCGCGTGCCGGGCTACCTGAAGAGTTGGAAGCACGATATCGGCAGCAAGGTGAAGGTCGGAGACGTGCTGGCCGAGATCGATACGCCCGATCTGGACCAGCAGCTCATTCAGGCGCGCGCCGACCTGAGCGTCGCGCAGGCCAATGCCAAGCTCGCGCAGATCAGCGCGGAGCGCTGGCAGTCGCTGGCCAACACCGACGCCGTTGCCCAGCAGGACGTCGACCAGCGCACTTTTACCTTGAACGCCAATATGGCTCAGGTCAAGGCGGCACAGGCCAACGTCGACCGCCTGATGGCCGAAGAGGGTTTCAAGCACCTCGCCGCGCCGTTCGACGGCATCGTCACCGCGCGCGAAACCGACGTCGGCGCGCTGATCAATGTGGGGGCCGCCGGCGGTGCGGAGTTGTTTGTGGTCTCCGAAACGAGAAAGCTCCGCGTCTACGTCAACGTGCCACAGAACTATGTGCCCAGCGTGCCGCCAGGCACCAAGGCCACGATCACGGTGCCCGAGCATCCCGGCACGATCTACAGCGGAACCGTGCAGGCTTCAGCCCAGGCCGTGAACCCGGGCACCGGCACGACCCTGATGCAGCTCATCGTCGACAACAGGGTCGGTGAGCTGATGCCGGGCGACTATGCCAGCATCCATCTGCAAATCGCCGGCGCAGCTCATGCCCTCAGCGTGCCGTCGAGCGCGCTGATTTTCGACGCCAAGGGACTCTCAGTCGCCACCGTGGACGCCGGCAACCGCGTGCTTCTGAAGCCCGTGTCGATCGACCGCGACCTGGGTCCCGTCGTTGAATTGGCCTCTGGCCTGGCGCCGGACGATCGCGTGATCCAAAACCCGCCCGATGGAATCGGTAATGCCGCCGAGGTGCGCCTCGTCGGCGCGGCGTCGGGCGTCGCGGATGCCGGCAAGAGAAAGAATAAAGATGAAAAGGGCTAAGGGTATGCGCTGGTTCGGTGCGGCGCTGACGCTGCTGCTCGGCGCCTGTTCGCTCGCGCCGCCGCTGAAAACCCCGGACATTCCAACCGGGGATGCCTACAAGGAAATCGGGTCCTGGACGCAGGCGCAGCCGGCCGACCGCCTGCCGCGCGACAGCTGGTGGACGCTCTACGACAACGCGGAGCTCGACGGGCTGCAGAAAAGGCTGATCGCCGGCAACCCCACGCTTGCCGCCGCGCTGGCCAGCTACGCGCAGGCGAGGGCGCTGAGCGATCAGGCGCGCGCGGGGCTGTTTCCCACGCTGGGTCTCGGCGCGGGTGTTCAACGTGATCGTGAATCGATCCACGCGCCGCTGCGAGGACCCACCACACCGACGTACTACAACAACAATTCGATAGGGGCGAGCGTCGGTTACGAGCTCGACCTGTGGGGGCAGATTCGCAACGAGGTCGCTGCGGGCGAGGCGAACGCCGCCGCCTCCGCGGCGGATCTCGAGAATGCTCGCCTTTCGCTGACCGCCCTGCTGGTCGGCGATTACGTTCAGCTGCGCAGCCTGGACCGCGACAGCGCAATCCTCGACCAGACCGTGAAAGCCTATACGCGCGCGCTCGGCCTCGCCAAGCAGCGCCACGATGCCGGCATCGCGCCCGGCCTCGACGTCTCGCAGGCGCAGACCCAGCTCGATGCCGCACGCTCCCAGGCGGCGCAGACGCTCGCACAGCGCGCGCTGATGGAACATGCGATTGCGGCGCTGCTCGGTGTGTCGGCCTCGACGTTCTCGATCGAGCCGCAGATCGTCGACATCAAGCTTCCGCACGTTCCCAGCGGCGTCCCCGCCACCTTGCTGCAGCGCCGTCCGGATATCGCGGCCGCGCAGCGGCGCATGATTGCGGCCAACGCCAACATCGGGGTCGCGCGCGCAGCGTATTTTCCCGCGCTCACGCTCGGCGCTCAGGGCGGTTACCTGAGCAGTGGCTACTCGAACTGGCTGAGCGCGCCGAGCGCGTTCTGGGCGGTGGGACCGAACGCCCTGCTCAGCGTGTTCGACGGCGGCCTGCGCCGGGCACAGGTCGCCCAGGCGCGCGCCCAGTTCGACGCCTCCGCCGCAAATTACCGCAGCACCGTCGTCGCCGCGTTTCAGCAGGTCGAAGACAGCCTCGCCACGCTGAATCACTACCACGACGCCGCCGTGGACGAGACGGCCGCGGTCGACGCCGCGCAGCGTACGCTGGACCTTTCCATGGCGCTGTACGTCAAGGGTGCGACCGACTATCTCACGGTCGTCACCTCGCAGACCGCGGCGCTTCAGACCCAGCTGGAGGCGCTCAATCTCGATACCCTGCAGCTGCTCGCCAGCGTCGACCTGATCCGTGCCCTCGGCGGTGGCTGGGAGGATTCCGCGGACGTGTTGCAGATGCAACGCGCGGCGCAATCGGCGCAATCCGATCGAAACTCCGCCGGCGTCCAATAGACCTCACTGGTCGGTCCGCCATCCAGTCTTGTGCCTGAGATAAAGGCCTCGCGATCGAAGGACATCTGATGCGGCGATCCGTTCTTCCACCGACCCAGCCGTCACGGCGTCGTGTTCTCGCACAGGCGGGCGCAATTGGCTGGGCGGGGCTGTTCGGAGTTTCGGCAGGGAACGTCAAGGCAGCAGCGCTCGTCGATCTTCCGTTCGCCAACGGTCGGCGCGAGCTGGTCACGAACTTCCCGCAGAAGGGAGCGATGCTCCTGCTGCGCACGCGCCCGCCATTGCTCGAAACGCCGTTCGAAGTCTTTGATCAGGGCGTGTTCACGCCCAACGATCGCTTCTACGTGCGCTGGCACCTGGCGGACATCCCCGAAAGCGTCGATCCTGCGACGTTCCGGCTCAACATCGGCGGACATGTCCGGCAGCCGTTTTCTTTGACGCTCGACGATCTGGTGCGAGATTTCGAGCCGTTCGAAATTGCTGCCGTCAACCAGTGCTCCGGCAATTCGCGCGGCTTCTTCGGTCCGCGCGTGGCCGGAGGGCAGTGGGCCAATGGCGCGATGGGAAACGCCCGCTGGAGGGGCGTGCGCTTGAAGGACGTGCTGGACCGTGCAGGCGTCAGGGCCGGAACGGTGCAAGTCCGCTTCAATGGCCTCGATAGCGGCGTGATTGCCCAGACCCCCACTTTCATGAAGTCACTCGCCATCGATCATGCTCGTGACGGCGAGGTCATGATCGCCTACGCGATGAACGGAGAGCCGTTGCCGCTCTTGAATGGCTTTCCGCTGCGATTGGTCGTGCCCGGGTGGTATGCGACCTACTGGGTGAAGATGCTCAGCGCCGTCACGGTGTTCGACAAGGCCGACGACAACTTCTGGACTACCAAGGCATACCTGATTCCCGACACGCCATTTGCCAACATCCGGCCGGGGCAGAAGGACGTCAGGATGGTCCCCATCAATCGGATGGTACCGCGTTCGTTCTTCACCAGCGTCCAGGACGGCGCGGTGCTCGGGGTCGGACAGACGACGATCGTGCGGGGAATCGCTTTCGGCGGTGACGCCGGACTGGCCAAGGTGCTGTTCAGCTCCGACGCGGGAAACCGCTGGCAGGAGGCGCGACTCGGGCCGGATCATGGCAAGTACGGCTTCCGGCAGTGGGAAGCGCCGCTGCGCTTGTCATCGCCAGGTCCCCATAAGCTGATGATCAGGGCGATCAATTCGGCGGGCATTGCCCAGCCCGATCACGCCAACTGGAATGGAGCCGGCTTCATGCGCAACGTGATCGAGTCGGTCTCCGTGCAGGCAGCGTAAGGTTTTCGAGCGCTTTGGAGAATGCCGTGCGTACGAACCCGCGCAACACCGCTCTGATTCGAGGCGTTCCTATCCTGCTCGGGATCGCGCTTGCGACTGGCCTGGTGTTGTTGAATTCCACCGATTCGACAGCCGCCCCGGTAAAGGCGGCCGGCGGACCTGTGTGGCCGTGGGTCAAGCTCAGTGTCGAGCTGCCTGCAAGCCAGGCCACATTTCCTCCGGGCGACGGCGCCGACATCGCCAATGCTCAATGCCTGATCTGCCACTCGGCCGGGATGGTGTTGCGTCAGCCCGCGCTCACCCAGGACCAATGGGCAGGCGAAATCAACAAGATGCGCAGTTCATTCGGTGCGCCGCTGCCGGCGGATCGGGTCGCACCCTTGGCCAAGTATCTGCGCGGAATCAACGACCGTCGGCCTGCAAGCAGCCTATCCGCCGTCGACGCACAGGGTAGTTGATACCGGCCTGTGCACCAAACCCCGACTGGAGGTTCATTATGAAAATCGAACGCAAATCGAAGGCCGGCGCCATGCGGCTCGGCGCCGCTGTCGCGGCGCTCTTATGTGCCGGCTTCGCGCTGTGCAGCAGAGCGGACGCTGCCAATAACAAGGGTTGGTACACGCAAGCTCAGGCGGAGCGCGGGCATCAACTTTTCAATAATTACTGCGCGCAATGTCATCGGCCCGATTTGACGGGCGCTGTCGGGCCCGCGCTCGTTGGCGATGCATTCCTCAAACAATGGAGCAACAAGCCGCTGGGCGACCTTTTCGGATTCGAGCATTCGAACATGCCCGCCAACAATCCTGGATCGCTTCCGGACGATACGCTGTGGAGCATCACAGCCTATATTCTCCGGAAGAACGCTTTTCCAGCCGGATCGATCACGCTCAGCCAATCGAGCGGGGCGTCCAGGATGCTCGGCACAAAGTAGTTCAAGACCGAAGGTGTGTCCGGCCGGGCTGATGGTTCTCCCTCTCCCGCGGAGCGGGAGAGGGCCGGGAGGGGTAGGCATGCCGTGACGTAGACAAAGCGACCTGCCCTACGACGCGAAGTTCCATTTGGAGGAAACCCTCGTCAAGTTCCAGGTTTGGGGGGAAAGCCCATCGCCTGAAAGGGTAGCGGCGTCGCGTCGGTCCTGGACGGTAGCACCGGCAATTCGATCTTGGGACGTTCCCCTGTCAGCGTTTGCAGGAAAGCGACGATGGCGTCCCTTTCCCCGTCGGTCAGGTCCTGACCCAGCTGAATCTTGCCCATGATGCCCACGGCTTCCTTCAAGCTCCAAACCTGCCCGGAATGAAAGTAGGGGGCGCGCAACGCCACGTTACGCAGGGGCCCGGCGCGAAAGACATACTGGTCGCTGTCCGACTTGGTGACGGCAAAGCGGCCCTTGTCGCCGACCGGCCGGATCTGGTCTCCCGGGCTCTGAACCAATCCGAAGGGAAAATAGGCCTCGCCACCCACGTTGATGCCGTTGTGGCAGCCGGAGCAGCCTTTGTCCATGAACAGGCCAAGGCCCTTTTTTTCCTGCGCGTTGAGTGCATCGGCGTCACCCCGGAGGTATTTGTCGAAGCGGGCACCCGGCGTGGTCAAGGTGACCTCGAAGGCTTCGATCGCCTTGGAGACATTGTCGAAGCTCACGGGCGATGCATCTTCCGGGAAGGCCTTATTGAACCGACTGACGTAGTCCGGCATGGATGCGAGGGTCTGCTCCACGAGAGCCGGCGTGGAATCCATCTCGACGCGGGTCTGCAGCGGCCCCTTGGCCTGTGCTTTCAGATCCTCGGCGCGACCGTCCCAGAACTGGGCGACGTTGAACACCGCGTTGAAAACGGTCGGAGCGCGGCGTGGTCCTTTCTGCCAGCTATGACCGATGGAGGTCGGACCGGCGTCCACGCCGCCGCCTGAAAGATCATGGCAGCTGTTGCAGCTGATGATCTGGCTGGCGGACAAACGTGGATCGAAGTAGAGCATCTTGCCGAGTTCGATCTTTTCCGGCGTAACCGTGTTGCCTTTGACCGTCGGCAGCGTGGTTGGAATCGGTTTGAAAATCTGCTGGGCCCTTTGCATCAGCTCGTCGGCGAAGGCCGGAGCTGACGCGAAGGCGACCAGGGCAGTCAATACCACAGCTGAAACATTGTGCATTTGATTTGCTCTTCCACTCATGCGCGCTTCGAATAGCCGCTGCACCAGCCCCCTTGGGCACCGTCTTGTTGAACAGGTCGCAGCAAGCCGTCGAAGCGCCGGGCTGCGCGAAATGCAGGCAGTTCGCACAGGACTGGCTTACATAAACCGCTTCCGGAAGTCGTTGCTATAGATGTCGGTCGAACCCTCGTAGGCGGCTGTGTCCTGCGGTCCCTTGATCGAGCTGTTCGTCGCAAACTCCCTCTGGAAGTCCGCGCGATAGATGTCGGTCGAGCCGGTGCCTGCCGGTGCATTCGAGCTTTCGAAAGGCGCGCCAACGGCCGCCAATGTCTGTTGAAAATTGGTGGTATAGATGTCCGTCGAGCTCGTTGCCGTGGTCGAGCTCTGCGCGTGCGCGACGGTCGCAGCCAGTAGAGTCAAGCTCAAAACGGCTGCACGTTTTCCGATCATCTTGAATTCAATCATTGAAGTCTCCCGAGTTGAAAATAAACGTAAGTTGTGTCAAAGGATGCGGATGAATGGGACTGATTAGACGAAACCAGGATTTCCGGCGGATTGCGATATGCTGCCGCGCCGTTGCGGTCGCAATATTTTGAAATGATTGGGACAGCGAACTAGAAGAATTGTCCGCTCGGTGGTTCATCGTCGGGTGCTGTTCCGTTTAGGCTCCCGGAGACTGCATCCGAACTCTTCAAGTTGAAGTTTGAAAGGTTCGCGCTCGGGCCCGTCGAGTCGAGCCCCGTTTCTATGGTTGTGCAGCCCGCCGCGAGCGCGCCCAGCAGCAGCAACCCAAGTTGCACGATCCAGTGCCTCATCGTTTGCGACGTGCGCATGATGTTTCTCCATTCTGGATTGACCTGGAGTCATTGGGCGACTGCGGCATTTCTCGCCGGTTTCGCCACTGCATGCGCCGTGTTACGGCTGCTACGGAAACTTCAATTCATTGAGCGGGCGGTTGGCCGTAAGGCTCGGCCAGCACCGGAGTTCAGGACGCGCCCCAAGCACTCCGCGATATCTTTGCTCTGCAACGGCTTGCGCAGCACTTCGAGGATCCCGACTGCACGGGCGCGCTCGTGCAATCGCAGGCCGCTGTAGCCGCTCATCAGCACGATCGGGATATCGGGACGCAGCCGTCGGAACTCGCGGGCAAGGTCGGTGCCGGTCAGATCGGGCATCGTCTCATCGGTCAGGACAATGTCGAAGCGATGCGGCTCCTGGCGCAATGCCTGCAGTGCGGCGACGCTTGAACTGAACCCGATCGGCTCATAGCCGAGCGTGGCCAGCATTTCTTCGGCCAGAGCCACCAGAGGCTTCTCATCGTCGACGATCATCACCGTCTGCCCCTCGCCCCGAGGCAACTGCGCATCGACCTGATCTGCGGGCGCAGACGCTTCGCCGGAAACGGGTAACCAGATCGTGAAGGTGGTACCGCTGCCGACGGCCGTGCGAACGTCGATCGCGCCGCCCAGGTCCGCCACGATGCCGTGCACCAGCGACAGGCCCAGCCCGGTTCCCTCGCCGACTCCTTTGGTCGTGAAGAAGGGATCGAACATGCGATCGAGCACCGCCGGCGCGATTCCGCTGCCGGTGTCGCTCACGCTCAGCCGAACGTACGGGCCCTGCGCCAGGTTGCCGTGCGACAGCCCGCGGTCCCGCGCCGCGTCAGCGCGATCCAGGGCCACCCCGAGCACGCCGCCGTGCTTCATCGCCTGCAAGGCGTTGGTGCAAAGATTCATCGCCACCTGGTGCAGCTGTGTCGTGTCGCCCACGATCGCCGCGTTGCCGGCCTCGATGCGCTTTTCCAGACGTACGCCCGCAGGCAGCGAAGCGGTCAACAGCTCCAGGGTCTCCTCGACCACGGCCTGGACGTTGATCAGACCGCGCTCGCCCACGCCGCTGCGGCTGAACGCGAGGATGCGTTCCACCAGAGCCTTGGCCCGGCCGCCGGCGTGCATTACGCTATCCAGGTAGCGGCGCACGACGCTGTTCTCCGGCGCGGCCTTCTGCGCGAGCTCGCCGTATCCCAGGATGGCGCCCAGGATGTTGTTGAAGTCGTGCGCGATTCCGCCCGCGAGCGTTCCCATCGCCTCCATTTTCTGCGATTGGCGCAGCTGGATCTCCAGTCGCTCCCTTTCGAACTCCGCGTTCTTGCGCTCGGTGATGTCGGTTGCCGACCCGACGAATCGAAGCGGCTTGCCCGATGCATCGCGGAAGCAGCGTCCGCGCGACTGCAGCCAGTGCCATTGCCCATCGGGATGCCGAACCCGGTATTCGGCCTCGTAATGATCGGACCGTCCCTCGAAATGATCGCGCTCCGCCGCGTACCGGCGGGCGGCGTCATCGGGATGAATATCCATGGTCGCGACCCAAGCTTCGCGCGTGGTGACCGGCGCGTCCACGGTGCTTCCGAACAGCAGCTTCATTCGCGGCGAGAGGTAGGAGCGATCCTTCTCAAAATCCCAGTCGAAATGTCCCTCGTCGGCGCCTTCCATTGCGAGCTCATAGCGCTCCTCGCTCTGGCGCAGCGCCAGATCGCCGAGCTCGACCCGCCGAAGCTGGTGTACCAGCGCCACGATTGCAGTGCCGCCAAGCAGCACCAGGATGAGGGTGCGCACCGCAACCTCGTAGGTCTGGCGCTGCCAGCGCTCGAGCGCCACGCTCTTGTCCAGCGCAACGGCGACCACCAGCGGAAATTTTGCAACGTGCGCCACGCCGACGAACCGTGGCTTATGGTCGATGGGACTGGACACGAGACTGGAAGGCGCGGAGTCGGCTGCGACCAGCTCGGGGAACGTGCTGCCGATGGCCTGCGTCGTCGCCGCCCGGGGCTGGCGCACCAGCAGCGCACCATCCTCGCGCAGCAGGTTGATCGCACGTCCGCTGCCCAGGTCGATCGCCCGGTACACCCGCTGGAATTGCTCGAGGTCGATGACCGCCTGCACGATGCCGTCGAAACTTCCATCCGGCTTATCGAGGCGGCGCGACATCACCAGGGCAGGGCGATGCTCGATCTGCGTGATCAAGGGGTCGCTCAGGACGACGCCCAAGTCCGGATGATCCCGGTGAGCGACGAAATAGGCGCGGTCGGATAGAGAGGCAGTATCCGCCGGCAGCTCGCGCGATCGAAAGCGCGCCATCCCGCGCTGGTCAAGGATCCTGACCTCGCGCACCTGCGGCAAGCCTGACGCCCTGTTCGCCAGCTTGCGGTCGGATTCGGCGCCGGCCTTCGGGCGTTCGGTTTCGTACCAGGCGACCGTGTCCCGCAGCAGCACATCGGCGCTCTGCAGCGTATTTCCGGCCTGCTCCGCGAGTGCCTTGGCCAGGTTTTCCAGCTCGCGATGGGTCGCCATGATCACGTGCTCGTACGAAGCCCAGGAGTCGTAAGCGGACGAGCCCACGAATGCCGCGATGACCAGGGCGCCGCCGACAACGATCCAGAGCCGCAAACGCGCCGCCAGCGTTGCATCCGCGAGGAGTGACCGGGCGCCCGGCGATGGCGGCATAGGCGGTCCGTGCGCTTTCAGCGTGCGGGGCCGATCACGTCGTGCACGGCCGCCAGCAGCTCGCTTTGCGAAAACGGCTTGGCGATCACCTGCCGGACGCCCAGCGTGTCGGCCGTCCCGCAAGGTCCGGCGAGCCCCGCACGGAACTGACCGGATATCGCGATCAAGGGCACGTGCGGGTGCGCGGCCTTGACCTCGCACAGCCGTTTCGCGCCTTCGCGGCGCGGCATGTACACATCGACGATGACGAGGTCCGCCTTATCGGGCACCGCAGGCTGGCGCGACGCGGCCGCCTGCACGGAGTACCCGTCCGCGCTCAGCCATTCGACGAGGAGCGCTTGCATGAGCTCGTCTTCCTCGATAACAACAATTCTCGACATCTTCGTTTCGCAACGGGCTCCGTCGCCTGTAGGTGACTCTGTCCGATCATTGGATCACGCAGGTGCTACGTTTTGGTTTCCGATTTCCGCGTGGTCGTTACGGAACTAACGTTGCTCGGGGCGGCAGCATCCGTGCACCGGACCGTCATCCGTGCGATTCAGCGCAGCACTTCCACCGGAGCGTCGAAGAGGTAGCCGGATCCACGCTCGGTCTTGATGTATGCCGGATGCGACGGATCGGCCTCGATCTTCCGGCGCAGCCTCAGGATCTGGACATCGATCGAGCGATCGTAGACTTCCGCGTTGTGCAGGCGTGAAAGAGCGAGGAGCTGCTCGCGCGACAGCACGCGCCGCGGTGCGGCGCAGAACGCCTCCAGAAGATTGAATTCACCGTTGCTCAGCTCAACGCGCCTGCCGCCGGGTTCCGTCAACCTGCGCGTGCGCAGATTCAACTCCCATCCGACGAAGCGATACGCGCGCCTCTTTTCATCGCGTGCGGGCAGCGCCTCGCTCGAGGTCTTGTAGCGGCGCAAAAGAGCGCGTACGCGCGCCAGCAACTCACGCGGGCTGAACGGCTTGGTGAGGTAGTCGTCGGCGCCGAGCTCGAGCCCCATGATGCGGTCGGCCTCATCCTTGCGGCCGCTCACGATCAGGATCGGGATCTCGGAGGTTTCGCGCAGCTTTTTCGCGTGCTGCATTCCGTCTTCTCCGGCCAGCCGCAAATCGAGGACGATCACGTCGATTACCTGCTCGGTCAGGACCCTTTGCATGTCGGCCCCGGTTGCGACCGCGGTCACGCGCAGATCGTTTTCGCCGAGGTAATCGGCAATGAGCTGACGCATGTCGGCATCGTCGTCGATCGCCAGCACATGCGGTGCAGATGGGGTCAGAGTCGTCATAGGGCCGGTCCTCATGTGTTTGGGCGCATCAAGCTGAACGCCCAGTCATTCGGCTCCTCGCCGATGACGGGGACGTTTCGCAGCGGGCGGATCCGGTTACGGCTGTAATCTCTCCCAAGGAGATAAACCATGGTTTTCGTGTGGTCTCCGATCAGAGGCGGCTCCGTAAAACGCGCGCAAAGCATTCCGCGATGTCCCTTCGCTGCAGCGGCTTGTGCAGGACTTCCCGGATCCCGAGCACGCACGCACGCGCCTGCAGTTGCGCTCCGCCATAACCGCTCATCAGCACGATCGGCATGTCCGGGCGCAACAGTGCAATTTCACGGGCAAAGTCGGTGCCAATGATCTCGGGCATCGTCTCATCGGTGAGAACAATGTCAAAACGCTGCGGTCCCGCCCGAAACCTCTCCAGCGCCACAGTGCTGGAACTGAACCCGATCGGTTCGTAACCGAGCTCGGCAAGAATTTCCTCAGCCAGCGAAACCAGCGGCTCCTCGTCGTCGACAATCATGACCGCTTGGCCGTGGCCACGGGGCAGCTCTGCGATGACCTGGACCGAAGGAACCGCCGCTTCGCCGGCAGTCGGCAACCAGATAGTGAAGGTCGTGCCTTGGCCTACAGCCGTGCGAACGTCGATCGCACCGCCCAAGTCTGCCACGATGGCGTGCACCAGCGACAGACCCAGGCCGGTTCCCTCGCCGGTCCCCTTGGTGGTGAAGAAGGGGTCGAACATCCGATCGAGCACCTGCGGTGCGATTCCACTGCCGGTGTCGCTCACGCACAGCCGCACGTAGCCACGCGGCGCCAGGTTGCCGTGAGACAGTCTGCGGTTCTGCACCACGTCTGCGCGGTCCAGCACGACCTCGAGCACGCCGCCAGCCTGCATCGCGTGCAGGCCGTTCGTGCACAGGTTCATCGCGACCTGGTGCAGCTGGGTCACGTCGCCGACGACCGCTGCGTCACCGGCCTGCAGGCGCCTGTCCAGACGTATGCCGCGGGTCAGCGAGGCGGCAAGCAGCTCGAGCGTTTCCTCGATCACAACTTGCACGTTGAACGGGCCGCGTTCGCCCACGCTGCTGCGACTGAACGTGAGGATACGTTCGACCAGCGCCTTGCCGCGGCCGCCGGCATTCATCACGTTGTCCAGGTAGCGGTGCACGGCGCTGCCTTCCGCCGTTGCATTCTGCGCGAGTTCGCCATAGCCGAGGATGGCGCCGAGGACATTGTTGAAGTCGTGCGCGATCCCGCCTGCGAGCGTTCCCATCGCTTCCATTTTCTCGGCCTGGCGCAGGCGTTGTCCGAGGCGCGCCTGTTCTTCCTCCGCCCGCTTGCGCTCGGTGACGTCGGTCAGGGCGCCCACAAATTCTGGATTGCCCGAGGAAGTCTTTAGCACGCGAGCCAGAACGTGGAGGTTCTTGACCCGACCGTCCGGCATCAGCAATCGATGCTCGAGATCGAAACTTGTCTCTTCGCTGGACGCGCGGTCGATAGTCTCCCGCACGAGAGCCAGATCGTCGGGATGAACGCGCCGCAGTACCAACTTCAGTGTGGGTGTTAGCGCTCGATCGTATTCAAAGATTCGGAAGGTTTCCTCCGACCAGTGTATTTCCCCGGACGCAACATTCCATCCGAAGCTCCCGGTCGAGCTGATGCTCTGCGCTTCAGCCAGGAAAGCTTCGCTGCGTTGCAGTTCAGAATGGAGCCGGGCATTCTGCAGCCGTGCATAGACCGCCGTTATCTCATACAACAGGACAAACAGGAGAAGGCTCCCGGACACGGCCCCACAGATTCGACCGCCATACCAGCCGGCGGTGTAACGAGCCGCAACGGGAAACGAGATCAGAACTATCTCCATGACGAACGCGCACATCACCACCATCAGCCACAGATCGAGCGTTGTACGTCGCCGAACCCACAGCACAGCGATCGCAAGAACGATCATCAGCGATGCGAATCCGGCTGCATAAGGCCAGAGGACCGACAGATGGATCGTGTCGACCATGAGGCCTGGCAGCGAATCGTGGCCGGCCGTTACGAGGACTGCTGCCGCGCACACAGCGGCTGCGGTGACAGCAGTACTTGAGATGATGGCCAAACGCACGGAGCCTTGCCACAACCGCTTGGCTGGATCGCCGTCCTTCAGCAGGGCATAAGCGATTACGAACGCGGGGAATCCGGCGTGCCACAGGATGTAAAGCCAAGCTGTACTCTGAAGTCCGGCGCCAAGCAGGCCGCTCGGCGCAAACACACCCGGAAACGTCAGCATCCACGGGACTACTATGAGCGCGGTGAACAGATATCCAGTTGATAGCACGAGAAGCGCACGCGAACGCAGGATCGAAAAATGCGCGAACAGCAGGACTGCCGTGATCGAATCGATCACAAACATTGCGGTCGCATAGATGGGGATGAAAGCGTTTATCGGCGCCAATTGGATGGCCGACAGGGGTCCGGCGTTGATGAGGAACGCGATGGTCAGGAATAGCACAATGCCCAGAGCAAGGCGCTTTTGCGCCAAGCTCGGGGACAAGCTTGAAAGGATGAAGTTCCGCTCTTCGGGTTCGGCGAGTGCGGTCTGCGTCATCTGGGTAAGTCCGTCGTTTCAGGCGACCCGCCGGCGGGCGTTTTTCCGTAAACCTTCAAGACCAGGGACGTCGTCATCGGACCCCTCGCTCGGCTGGTCCAGAATGTAAGCGAGAGAGCTCCGCAAAGCCTATTCGCCGTGTCCGGTGTTTACCGACGGGACCTCGGTTGAGCACGCCGATGTTGATTTCAGCTGGAATGCCCGCCGCAGAGGATGAAATTCACCTGGAACACGCCCGGCGCCCGATCACTCCCGGCGATCTACCAGCCGGTCCACGACGCCTCGCAAGCTGGCGAGACTTGAAGTCGTTGAGCGAACGAGTCCTGGACTTTCCGCTGGCGCGACGGCAACTCGGAAAAGGAATCTGTCATGGAGAAGCATGCATTGATATCGCTGGCAATTGCGGGTCTTTTCTCGCACGCCGCGTTCGCGCAAGATGACCTCGCCAACGCCAGCCCGCGACCAGAGGCGCAATCCGTTGCGCCTTCATCTCAGTCGCAGATCGTGATCACGGGCCGCAAGCCGAATGACCCGCGACCCGACCCCACGGCCAACGTAGGGTCTCCGGGCGACCCGGATACAGTGAGCCGGATCGTGCACCTCGGCCCCAGCTCAACCTACGCAAACGTCGACTACGGTCAAAATGTGGAGTTCACCGCCAAGGGCCGGGACGGAAAGCGGCAATCGTTTGCCTGGCGGTTCAATGTGTGGCCGAACACGGACATGATGTATCTGAACCAGGTAGCACCGGCCGGCTTCGTCGACCACAAAGTGCGCATCTACATCGGTCCGGATCCCCAGTACTTCGGGTCTTGATACGTTCGATGCAAAGCGCGACCCGAGCGCCGCAGCATCGCTCAGGTCGCCTGACTCATCCGAGTGCGTCGTTCGCCATGTCGTTGAATTCGGCCAGGCCTTCGGCGGCGTTCATCTCGCGCGGCAGCGCATCGCGTGCGGAAAACACGCCAAGGATCTTGTGCCCGTCGCCCACGACCGGCAAGTGGCGAAATCCCCGTTCGATCATGATCAGCACCGCATCGGCGACCTTCATCTCCGGGCCCACGCACTGCGGACGGGGTGTCATCACCTTCGTGACCAGCGTGGTGGCGGGGTCCAGGGCCTTGGCCAGCACTCTTGTCATCAGATCACGCTCGGTCAGTATGCCGAGCAATGAGCCGCCGCTGTCGATGATCAGGATGCTGCCGCAACCGGCCTGTGTCATCACACAGGCCGCGTTGTGCACGGTGGCGCCGGGGCCGGCGCTGACGACATGGCGACGCGTCATCGCCTGAAAAACCGTACGCTCGCTCATTGGACCTCCTCCGGGGTGTTGACGGGTCGCCTGCAAGTCTTGTGCCGTCCGATCAGCGCAGCGCGGCATTGATTCCCTTCAAAGCCGCTGACCCCGGGCACAAAGAGTCCTCGGCGAGCGCGCTCAGCGGCGTGGCACAGGTATTCAATGCCACGTGCAGGTCGGTTGCCAGCGCATCCAGGTACAGCAGTCCGGTCACGAGCTCACCGCGCGCCGCATGCTGGTGCATGTACGCCAGGGCCGCGTAGCGGTCGGTCGGGTCATAGTCGGCATGCAATTTGCGCAGCCGGAGCATCGTGTCGCCCTGGTGGGGAACGTCGATGACCTCGCCAGGTGAATAGTCGGCGGTGATCTCCTCACCTGGGGTCATGAAGTCGATCCGACTGACCGCTTCGTTGTGCTGGCGCACATAGTCGTAGCTCTTCGTGCTGCCGCCGTGATTGTTGAAGGTCACGCACGGACTGATCACGTCGATGAAGGCGGCGCCACCATGCGTCATCGCGCCCTTGATGAGGGGGACAAGTTGTTCCTTATCGCCGGAGAAGCTGCGTGCGACGTAACTCGCACCGAGCTGAAGCGCGATGCCCACGAGGTCCACCGGGCTGTCGCTGTTGACCGCCCCTTTCTTGTTCTTCGAGCCCTGGTCGGCGGTGGCGGAGAACTGCCCCTTGGTAAGTCCGTACACTCCGTTGTTCTCCACGATGTAGGCCATCCGTACGCCACGGCGCATCGCGTTGGCGAACGCACCCAACCCGATCGAGGCCGAGTCGCCATCGCCCGACACGCCCAGGTACAGCAGATCGCGGTTGGCGAGGTTCGCACCCGTGAGCACCGCCGGCATCCGGCCGTGCACGGTGTTGAAGCCGTGGGAGGCGCCGAGGAAGTAGTCCGGCGTCTTCGAGCTGCAGCCGATGCCCGACAGCTTGGCGACGCGATGCGGCTCGATATCGAGCTCCCAGCAGGCCTGCACGATCGCCGCCGAGATCGAATCATGGCCGCATCCGGCGCACAGCGTCGAAATGCGGCCTTCGTAGTCGCGCCGCGTGAAACCGACGCGGTTGGGTTTCAGCGAGGGGTGGTGCAGGCGGGGTTTGGTGATGTAGG
>CAVTZO010000050.1:0-3901 GCA_963739145.1 uncultured beta proteobacterium | reverse complement strand
GTCCCAGGCGCGCAGGCCCGGTGCGCGCGCAGCCGCTCTGCCCTCACCCCCTCCCCTCCCCCTCTCCCGCTGGCGCGGGCGAGGGGCGACCGGTCGTCGCAGGTTCGACACTGTTCGAGGCGGCACACGGTATCGCCCCTCGCCAGCGGGAGAGGGGAGGGGGTGAGGGCAGAGCGGCGAGAGCGCTCAGCCGGCGTGCGGCATCGCACGCTCGATGATGCGGCCGCAATCGACACCGGCCGGCAGCGCGCCGAACTGGTGATGCCCGAGGCCATCGAGGCGCGATCGGCAGAACGCGTCCGCGACCCACGGTGGCGCGTGCTGCGCCAGCAGCGCGGCCTGCAGGCCGGTGGCCATCCGGTCCACCAGGCCGCGCGCACGATACTCGATGTCCGAGACGTCGCGCAGTTCGGCTTTCAGCAGTTCGACGTGGCGATCCAGCGCGCCACACGCGCCGCGCGCCCGCGCCACCTCATCGAAGTAGGCCTGCAGCACGGCGGGCGTCTTGCGCATCGCGCGCAGTGCGTCCAGGCACTGTATGTTGCCGCTGCCTTCCCAGATTGCGTTGACCGGTGATTCGCGAAACAGCCTCGGCATCGGGCCGTCCTCCATCACGCCGCTGCCGCCGATGCACTCCATCGCCTCGAACGCGTGCTGCGGCGCGCGCTTGCAGATCCAGTACTTGCCGACCGGCGTGCACAGCCGCACCAGGCAATCCTCATGCTCCTGGGCGCGGTTATCCAGCGCGCGCCCGATGCGCATCGTCAGCACCAGCGCGGCCTCGGACTCGAGCGCCAGGTCCGCCAGCACGTTGCTCATCAGGGGCTGCTCGACCAGAAGACGGCCGAACGCGCGGCGCTGGCTGCAGTGGTGCAGCGCCTGCGAGGCGGCCATGCGCATCCCGGCGCTCGATCCGATCATGCAGTCGAAGCGCGTCATCGCAACCATCTCGATGATCGTGCGCACTCCGCGGCCTTCCTCGCCGACCATCCAGGCCAGCGCGCCGCGCAACTCGGTCTCGGCCGACGCGTTCGATACGTTGCCCATCTTGCGCTTCAGGCGCTGGATCTGCATCGGATTCTTCGATCCGTCCGGCCGCCAGCGCGGCAGCAGGAAGCAGGTAAGCCCGCCGGGCGCCTGCGCCAGCAGCAGGAAAAGGTCGCACATCGGTGCCGAAACAATACTGTGACTGACCAGCTCATAGGGCTGGCCGGGGCCGGGCGAGGACACCGGGTAGGCGCGTGTCGTGTTGGCGCGTACGTCGGAGCCGCCCTGTTTCTCGGTCATCGCCATGCCGACCGTGACGCCCTGCTTGTCGTACGGCGGCCGGTTGTCCGGGTCGTACACCGCGACGTGATCTTCGCCTCCCACAACGCGGACAGGTCCGGCTGCAGACCGAGGTCGGGGAAGGCAGCGAACGTCATCGTGATCGGGCAGCCGTGACCGGCCTCCACCTGCGCATGCAGGTAAAGCGGGCGGCGCGCGCGACGTGCGCCGCTGCAGCAGGATCGCTCCACGGTGAAGCGTGCAGGCCTTGCGCAATCGCCGTTCGCATCAGCGCGTGATAGGCGGGATGGAAGCGAACCAGGTCGGTGCGGTGCCCGAAGCGGTCGCTCGGCTCGAACTCGGGCGGATACTGGTTGGCCAGGCGCCCCAGCTCCAGATACTCGGAGCAGCCGATGCGCTGTCCGAAATCCAGCAAGCCCGCCTCGTCTGCGCCGGCGCCCTCGCGCGCCACCGCCTCGCGCAGAGCGCGATCGACCGCATACAGGTTGAGTCCGACAGTTCGCCGGGCTGGTTGATGACTTCGTGGGTCGCCGCCAGGAAGCGTTCGGCGGGCACGTCCGTCATGGATTGCCCGCCGTGACGATCCACAGCGCGGCCGCCAGTGGCACCGTGGATCCGACCAGGCGCTGGGCCAGCGCCGCGCGGATCGACGCGGTCGACGCGGATCGCAGCGGCGGCGGCTGACCGTCCAGCGCCCGGCTGGTCGGTCCGATACTCACGGCCGCATCGACGGCCGCGTCGAGCCCGCGCCCGTTGGCCAGATCGAGCGACAGATCGACGCGTTCCAGCTCGATCTGCCCGAATCCGGCCTGCGCGAGGATGCCGCGCACGCGCCGCTCGTCCGCGAAGGAGAACGGCCCCGGATCCTCGGGCCCGACCTCCGGCAGGCGCGGTACGTGCCGATAGGCCTCCTGCAATGGCAGCAGAAGCCAGGGGTTTTCACGCGGCGCACGCCAGCAGGAAAACACCAGGCGTGCGCCGCTGCGCAGTGCACGCCGCAAATTGGCGAACGAGCGGGCCGGATCGGCGAAGAACATCACGCCGAAACGCGAAAAGAGCAGATCGGCGCGGCCCGCCTCGAACGGATAGGTGGTCGCGTCGGACAGTGCGAAGTCGACCGTCAGGCCCCGGGGCGCGAGCTGACGGGCCCGTTCCAGCATCGGTGCGGACACGTCGATGCCGAGCACGCGGCCGGCCGGCGCCACGCATCGCGCCAGCTCGAACGAGGTGGCGCCGCACCCGCAGCCGATGTCCAGCACGATTTCGCCGGAACCCGGCGCGGCGCGGTCGAGAAGGACCCGTGCAATCGGCGCGAGCAGCGCATCCTGCTCCTGCTGCCGGGCGAGCCAGCGCTGGCCGCCCGGCCCGTTCCAGTAGGCGATCTCGTCGGCGTTGCGCTCGTCGGTGGGGGAAAACGTCATTGCATCGCCGGGCGCGGCCGCGACTGCAACGCTGCGGTCAGGTCGCCTTGCCGATGCGCTCGCGCGCGCGCGCGCCGACGGCCACGGCGTTGGTTTCCATCCGACGGGCCGAGTCCTGGTAGACCGAAATCTGTTCCCTGGCTTGCTGCGCCGTTCGGATCTTGCCGATGTGAATCATCGACATGACGCGCATGTACCCGTCCACGTGGACGCGATAATCGGCCGCGATCTGCCGAACCGTATGCCGATCCTGCTCATTCAAGTCCAGTTCGCTCAGGCGAGCGATCGCATCAGCCAGCAGCGCGCGCGATTCGTTCCACTTCTTCGCGTAAAGCTCGACCCCGTCGCCGTCCGGAAGGCTCAGAAAGCAGCCCTCTTCGAGGCTGTGCTGCTCCAGCACCAGATTCACGACCAGCGCCGCCTGCTCGGTCAGCGCGAGGTCCTGTACCTGCGGCGGGCGGTGCGCCAGCCTCGGCACTGCGATGCTCCAGGCTGCGACCACGCAAACAACGCAGCCCGCTGCGATCGCGATTTTCCTGCTCGGCGCAAGTGCTGCTTTGGTGAAGGGCGCGCCCATTTCTTCCTCGGATCCGTCCAGAAGAACGCCTGCGCATCTGAAACCGTCGCGCCACGCGCAGCCACAGCGGCGCGCGCCAGCGGGCAACTGCGAAGATTACAAGAAATATATTTAAATAGCTAAAGACCACGTAGCGCTGCTTCTGTTGCATGGCAGCAAGTCACGCCGCCTTGACCACCCCTGCATGCAACGCAAGCACCGGTCGCAGGCACCGCCCGGTGTAACTGGCCTCGACCGTGGTGACCTGCTCGGGCGTACCGCAGGCGACGATGCGCCCGCCGTCCTGGCCGCCCTCCGGACCCAGGTCGATCACCCAGTCGGCCGTCTTGACCACCTCCAGGTTGTGCTCGATCACGATGACCGTATTGCCGGCGTCGCGCAGCCGATGCAGCACCTTCAAAAGCAACGCGACGTCGTGGAAATGCAGGCCCGTGGTCGGTTCGTCCAGCACGTACAAGGTGCGGCCGGTGTCGCGCTTGGACAGCTCGAGCGCCAGCTTGATCCGCTGCGCCTCGCCGCCGGACAGCGTGGTCGCGCTCTGGCCAAGCCGCACGTAACCGAGACCGACCTCGGACAGCGTCTGCAGCTGCGATGCAGGGACGGCACCGAGCCGAAC
>CAVTZO010000049.1:0-75861 GCA_963739145.1 uncultured beta proteobacterium | reverse complement strand
CCTGGTGCCGTCAACAGCAGCGAGCGATAGGCGCGCCGGTTTTCTTCGCTCGGCTCAACGCCCACGGCCTGGAAGCGCGTGCGGATCGTCGGCAAACTCTCATCGGCCGCCAGGATCCCGCGGCTCTTGCGAACCAGGTCCTGAATGGTCGCTTGCAGTTCCTCGTCAGTTCCCATGGCGGACCCCGTGCGACGGCAGTCCGCTTGGCTGCCGAAAGGACAATCGTGCCTGCAAATGTTTGCTTGACCTTTTTCACAGCCGGACACTTTGCGGATGGTCAAGTTTGCAATGCATTGAAACGGATCGGACAGCCTCAGCGATCACGGTCTGGTAGCGTTGCCTCGGTCAGCTGCCCAGATCCCCCAGAGGTGCCAAGGAACCGGAAGCCGCCCGGATCCTGATGGTACGTTCAGCCCGAGGACAGAACCGACATGGTGCGAGCAACGGCGGCGGCGATCGTGCTGCCCTTACTCTTGATGATTGCGTGCACGAGCCCCGCGCGCATCGGCCTGGCCGCGAGCGCTCATGGCAACGTGTCCCTGGCTGGTACGCGCTGGACCTTGCGGGCGCTCGGAACCGAAGCGGTGCCGCGCGCCCCGGCCGTGACGCTCGATTTCGGTCCGGGTGGCCAGATCACCGGTAACGACGGGTGCAATCAGTACCAGGGCGCCTACACCGCCGGCGCCGGCTCGCTCCAGATCACGCGCGTGTCAGGCACCCTGATGGCCTGCCCGGATCCGGTCGATGCGCGGGCCCGAGCCTATCTGGAGGCATTGCAACGGGCGGCGAATTTCGAGGTCGACGGCGCAGGTCTGAATCTGCACGACGGGACCGGGCACCTGCTCGCCAGCTTCGTGCCGGCGATCAGCTCGCCGGTTGGCACCCACTGGGAAGTCATTGCCTACAACAACGGCAAGCAGGGCGTCGTCAGCGTGCTGGCCGGTACCCGGGTCAGCGTCCGCTTCGGCACCGACGGCGAGCTTGCCGGCGATGCCGGCTGCAATCAGTACTTCGCGCCCTACAAGGTGGACGGGCAGGCCTTGAGCGTCGGCATGGTCGCTACGACCCGCAAGTTCTGCGCCGAACCGGAAGGATTGATGCAGCAGGAAGCGCTCTATCTCAATGCACTGGGGTCGACCGCCACGTTTCGCCTCAGCGGCGACAAGCTCGAGCTGCGCACCGCGGACGGGGCGCTCGCGGCCACCCTGAATCGCAGTGCCGGCGAGTAATCATCAGGAAGGCACGGTCGGCTCATCGCGCGGCGCGCTTTCCGGATAGTCAGGCGGCATCGTTTGGGGGAGGATCCGCACCTGGATTCGTCGACGCCGCAAAGGATTCAGGATGACAACTTCGAGAGCCCGTCACGCCGTTGCCGCCTGCAGCATCGCGTTGCTGCTGGCACCGGTCATCGCGAGGTCGCAATCGCCGGAGATGCAGCAGCGCGTGCTTGCGATGAAGGAATCGATCGCCCAGGACATCCAGAGTCTTCGGCAGTACGAATGGATCGAGACCACCGTGATCAGCATCAAGGGCGAGGAAAAATCGCGCGAGCAGAAGCAGTGCTATTTCGGCGCCGACGGCGGGATACAGAAGACGACGATGTTCAAGAGCCCGCCTGCGCCCGACAAGCCAGGGTTGAGGGGCATGATCGCGGAGAAAAAGAAGGCGGAACTGGCTGAATACATGCAGCAGGTGCTTGCGCTGGTGAAGACCTATGTGCCACCCGACCCGATGCGGATCCAGGCGGTGAAGGAAGCGGGCAAGGTGAGCGTGGACATGCCCGGTGGAGGCAAGGGGGCACGTCTGAATCTGCGCGACTACGCCAAGCCCGGCGACCTGTTGACGGCGGAGGTCGACCCCGCCAGCAACCGATTGTTAGGTCTGAATGTAGCCACTTACATGAACGAGGCCAAGGACATCGTCACCCTGTCGGTTCGCTTCGCGATCCTGCAGGATGGGACACGATACCCGGCGACCGAGAACATCGTCGCCAGTGCAAAGGAGCTTTCGATCAACGTGACCAACTCCGGATACCGCAAGCACTAGCCAAGCTTCCGGAAGCTTCTCCCCGCTTCGCCCCGTCTCCGCTCGTCGAATCCGACGCGAGCCGGGCGAACTGCACTGCCGCCAGGGAAGAGGCCGGGTAACTGGCCGGCAGATGATCGAGGTCAAGAATCAGCTGCCGGCCTCAATGGCAAACTGGCAGTCGATCGTGAATCTGACCGAACGCCTGCTGCAGGCGCTGAAATCGCGCGGCGCCACCGAGATCTTCGGCATCCCCGGCGATTTCGCGTTGCCGCTGTTCCGCCAGATCGAGCGCTCGGCACTGCTGCCCCTGTACACGCTGTCGCACGAACCGGGCGTGGGCTTTGCCGCCGACGCGGCGGCACGCGCTCGCGGCGGCCTGGGCGTGGCGGCGGTGACCTATGGAGCCGGTGCCTTCAACCTGGTCAACGCCGTCGCCGGAGCTTATGCCGAGCGGGTGCCGCTGGTGGTGCTGTCGGGTGCGCCGGCAGCGCACGAGGCCGCCAGCGGTTTGCTGCTGCACCACCAGGTCAAGTCGCTGGACTCGCAGTGGCGGCTGTTCGAGGAAATCACCGTCGACCGCGCGCGGCTCAATGACGTCGAACGTGCGCCCGAGCGCATCGCGCGCGTGCTCGATGCTGCGCTCACCCGCTCGCGGCCGGTCTACCTGGAGATCCCGCGCGACATGCCCGACCGGCCGTGCGCGGCGGTGCCGGCGACGCCGCGGTTCATACCCGACGCCGAGCGCCTGGCGGCCTGCGCCGACGAGCTGCTGGCGCGCCTGGCCACCGCAGCGCGGCCGGTACTGATGGTGGGCGTCGAGGTGCGCCGCTACGGGCTGGAATCTCGCGTGGCGGAACTGGCGCGGCGGCTCGCCATCCCGGTTGTGACCAGCTTCATGGGGCGCGGTCTGCTGGCCTATGCCGAAGTGCCCCTGATCGGCACCTACCTCGGCCAGGCCGGCGACCCGGCGCTGAGCGAGCGAGTCGAGCAGTCCGACGGCCTGCTGCTGCTGGGCGTGATCGTCTGCGACACCAACTTCGCGGTGTCGGCCCGGCGCATCGATCTGCGCAACACGATCCACGTGTTCGACGGCAACGTCATGATGGGCCACCACGTCTATCACGAGCTGCCCATCGAGGCACTGATCGATGCGTTGCTGACGCGCACCTGCTCCGCCAAGGCTACGCAGGCCGGGGCCTCCGCGGGCGCCTCGGCGCCCGCCCTCACCCCCGGCCCCTCTCCCACTGGCGTGGGAGAGGGGAGAAGTTCCTCCCCTCTCCCGCTTGCGGGAGAGGGGCCGGGGGCGAGGGTTGGCGCCGAAGTCGCAGCGGCGCAGGCCGTCACGCCGCACGACATCGCCGCGGCGCTCAACGCGTTGCTGCGCGAACATGCGCCGATGCCGCTTGCCAGCGACATCGGCGACTGCCTGTTCACGGCGATGGACATCGAGCCGGCCACGTTGATCGCGCCGGGCTACTACGCCACGATGGGCTACGGCGTGCCGGCCGGCCTGGGCCTGCAGATTGCCACCGGCCAGCGCCCGATCATCCTGGTCGGCGACGGCGCCTTCCAGATGACCGGCTGGGAACTGGGCAACGCGGCCCGTTGCGGCTGCGATCCCATCGTGCTCGTGTTCAACAACGCGGCCTGGGAAATGCTGCGCGCCTTCGAACCCACAGCGCGCTTCAACGACCTGAGCCGATGGGACTTTGCATCGATGGCTGCCGGCATGGGCGGCGACGGGCACGTGGTCCACACGCGCGCCGACCTGGTGACCGCGCTGACGCGCGCCCGCGCGACGCGCGGTCGATTCCAGCTGCTCGACATACGGCTTGCCCCGGGCGTGGTGTCGCCCACGCTGGCACGCTTCGTCCAGGCGATCAAGCGGTTGTCGACGCCTGATGCAAAGCCGGTGCGGACGGGCAGCGGTTCCGGCTGACCGGGCGGCTCAAGGCAGCCGTAGTTCCGATACCGTGAAACCCGATAGTAAATGGCATGGGAACAGAATGAATCAGCTCGTGTTCGGCCCTGCTCCGGCCAGGGACACGAAGTGCAGATCGGACGGGCCTGTGGGACGCATTGCGGCTCCTTGGTAGGCGGGTGGCTGAACTTATGGCCGCACCGGCAACACTAAGGATGCGAAGCGCGCTTGCGCTGCGCCATGTTCAGGGTTCCTGGCGCCAGCGGCGGCGGCGAGCGAACGGAGGGTTTTCACCCAATGGACCTGAAGACCAAAGCCGCCCTGGGCGAACTGCTTGCACTGCGCATCGACTTCGAGCGTCACGCGGCCGATGCACTTGCCGCCATCCGGGCGGCCGACCGGTTGGCGTCCGTGGCGCGGATCGAAGCCCTGAAACTGCGCGAGGAAAACGTGCGCGCCTTTCGCGAAGCCTGGCCAGGCGTCATCGACGACCTGTTCGACCTCGGGCATCCGGATGCCGCGCGGGATGCCGGCGAGGACTCGATCTGGGGAAAGATCTATCGATCGGCGATGGTGGGACTGAATCTAAGGCTGGCGGCGATTCGCGCTATCACCGCTCACCTCCGCAGCGATCGTGAGCACAGGGCCGAACCGATGCTGCACTGAAGCCCGCAAAAAAAGGGGCCCATCGGGCCCTGAAAGGGCCGGGGGCGGCCGGCCGCGAGCGGGGTAAGGGTACGGCCCGACGAGGCTGATCAGGCGAAGCAGGCAGGGCCCCGCTGCGGGAGCCCGTCTTTGCGGTAAATCACTCCAGGATCGCCGCCGAGGATTGGCCGCCGCCAATCTCGTCCGACTCTTCGCTCGGCAACTCGAGCAGTTCCGCGAACGATTCCTCCTCGTCCGGCGACTCATCAAAGGGCTGCTCGAGGTCTTCGGGTGGCAAGCTTTCCATTGTCGATACCTCCCTCGTTGCACCGCTTGCTGACATGTGAACCACGACTCCTTTGAACCGCAACCGCGCTGCCGAGGCTAGCGCGCACGGACCGGGGTTTGTAGCCAGCGAATCCCTCACGCGGGCGTGCAGGAAATCCCTCAGTCGCGATGTTCTCCCTCTCCCGCGCGGCGGCAGAGGGCCGGGTGGGGGTCGTCGCGAATGACCAAAGGCACTGTCGAGCAAAGGTGATCCACCGTACGGTACGGGTCATGGGTTCACCGGCCATTTCGGTCGAGGCCCTCGGGGCGACAACCCCAGCGGAGACACCATGGAACGGATCGGGGCTTGGAGCAGGTTGATGGCTCCCTCGAGGATGAACACCCTGGGGTCGCTGCTGGCGTATGCCAATCAACCGTCGCTCTTGCTGCTGGCCCTGTGCGCGAGCGCGCTTCCTGCACTGGTCGCAGCGATCGATATCTTCACGGCCTTCCGCCCCGCAGATCGCGCGCTTGCCTCGACCGGAGCCCTCGTGACGGCCGCCTGGCTCGCGGCCAGCGTCGTCTTCGTGGCGATCTAACCTGCAGCGAGCTTGTTAGCCGTCTCGGCGATCAGCTGGCCCTGAAAGCGGGCGCCTTCCAGATCGATCTCGCTGGGTTGTCGCTGGCCTTGCCCGCCGGCGATCGTCGTCGCCCCGTACGGGCTGCCGCCGACGATCTCGTCCAGCGTCATCTGGCCCTGATGGCTGTACGGCAGGCCCACCACGATCATGCCGAAATGCAGCAGGTTGGCGATGATCGAAAACAGCGTCATCTCCTGGCCACCGTGCTGGGTCGCGGTCGAGGTGAACGCGCCGCCCACCTTGCCGTGCAGCGCGCCTCGCATCCACAGGCCGCCGGCCTGATCGAGAAAGGTGGCCATCTGCGCGGACATGCGGCCGAATCGGGTCGGCGTGCCCACGATGATCGCGTCGTAATTCGCCAGATCCTCGATGGTCGCGACCGGCGCGGCCTGGTTCAGCTTGAAGTGGGCAGCCTTCGCGACCTCCTGCGGCGCCGTTTCCGGCACGCGCTTTACATCGACCGTGGCACCGGTCGAACGCGCGCCTTGCGCGACTGCCTGGGCCATCGTTTCGACGTGGCCATAGGACGAGTAGTAGAGAACCAGAACCTTGGACATAGCGACCTCCATCCCGGCAAAGATTCGGAACACGGCTTCCCCGTGGCCAGGCGCGATCCTAGCGCGCAATGCCGGGCGTCGCGAGGCGGCCAACCACGCAACCGGCTCGACCCGGCCGCAGTTCAAAGCATCGCCTACCGGACCGTCCTGGGGTACGGTGGCCCGGAACCGGTCACTCGGCCGCGGTCGGAACCGGCATGCGAATCGCGGGGGCCTCGTCGCGGAAGTGGCTGAAATCGAACAGCGGCGTCAGGTCGCCGATGGCCGGACCGTTGTCCGGCTGATAGCTGCCGTCCTTCTGCACCGGGTTGGGCAGCGCGTCGCGCCCCAGGTCGGACAGCGGCTTCAAGCCCCAGTTGCGCTCGATGAACTTCAGGATCGAGGCATGATCGTAGTAGGTATGGTCGACGAAGCCTGGCCGCGCATAGGGCGATACGAGCAACAGCGGGATGCGGGTGCCGTCACCGAAAAAGTCGAGCGGCTGAACATAGCCGGAGTCGAAGTAGCCGCCGCCCTCGTCCATCGTGATCACGATCGCGGTCGATTGCCACAGCCCGGAGTTGCCGCGGACCAGGTTCACCAGGTCCGCAACGAAGTTCTCGTAGGCGGCGATGTTCGAGTTGGCCGGATGGCCGGCCATCGTTTCGGGCGGGCGGACGAACGAAACGGCCGGCAGCGTGCCGGCCGCGATGTCGTCGTACAGCGCAGCGACGTCCTGCAAGTTCGATTTCAGGGAAGTGGTCATCACCGAGGTGAAAGCGGTCAGCGGATCGCAAATGCCGCAGTAGTCGGCGCTGGTGTGGGAGCCGTCGCCCCGGCCGCCCGAATACCACTTCCAGCTCACCGCGGCGGCCGACAGCGCATCGGCAATGTTGCGCAGGCTGGCCGGCTGCGGCGGCAGCGTGAACGGCCGGGCGGCCAGGTCGGCCGCAGTGCCGTCGGTGGCATACCCCAGGTTGTAGTTGTTCACCAGGTAATAATGGCCCGGCTCGCACTTCGGGTCGATGTGGATCTGCGCCAGGTAGTCCCGAATCGCGCCGACCCCGGGTTGCGAGCCATCGGCGCAATTGACGTACGAGCCGCCGCTGTAGCCGTCCTCGGTGTACCAGTTGGTGTTGCCGGCCACGCTCTGCGGGCTTGGATTCTCGATCTGGCTGACCGCGACCTTCGCGCCATTGACCGTGGCGACGACGGCGGTGGGCGGCGTGGCGGCCGTGCCGTTGATGTTGTAGAAGGCGGCGCGGCCGGTGACCATGGCCAGGAAATTCGCACCGGTGCCCCCCATGATCGGCTGGTGGTAGTTGTCGGCGAGCGCGTAATTGCGGGCAATCGCCCGGAACAGGGGCGCATCGCCGGTGCCCATGTTGTAGAACCCCATCGCGACGCCGCCTTGATGGGTGTTGTTGGCGAAACTTCCGTTGGTGTGGTTGCCCGCGCCGGCCGTGTCGGCGACCCAGACGAACAGGTCGCCGTTGTGGCCGGTGCCGATCTGCTGCCACATCTGGAAGAAACGGTGCGCCGGATCGCCTTCGAACGCGCTGAAGCCCGTGTAGCGGGTCAGCTGGAACGGCCCGTCCGCCAGGCTGGCGGGTATGCGAGGGTCGGGAACGCCTAGCGGCTGACCGATCGCCGAGGTCGTATCGGGCTGCGGAAGCGCGGCAAACGTACCCGTGCGGGTCGGTTCCAGCGAGTACGCGCCGCTCTGGGTCGCATGGCTCTGCCGGGCCGCGGCGAAGTTCGGGCCCGCCGTGCCGTTCGCGTTGATGATCCCGAGCGACAGCAGGTTGCGTATCGTCTGCCCATTGCCCGGCCGATAGCCCCCGAACACGTTGTCGAACGTATGGTTTTCGCCGATCACGACGATCAGGTGCTGGATCGGCGTGGCGGGCTGCGCGCCCGCCGCGGCGGCCATCAGTGCGGGCGCGGCGGCGCCGATGCAGATCATGGCCGTCCCCCACCGGTTCGTGCGATTCATGGTCGACTTTTCCTTGGTTGGCCGGGGCGCGGTGCCCTAGACACGGGCGAGGTCCGGATACCGCAGGTTAGAGCGAACGGCCGACCGGCCGGCGCCGATTTTTCCCATGCCCGGTCGCCGGATGATGAACAGAGTGATACACAATTTTTCAGAACGGGCACATCGGATGCGCGCGCGGTTTCCGCCCGAAGGGGTACGATTTACCGCTTGGGGTCGCAGCAGGGGCTCGAATGATGGCCTCGTCACTTTCACGATTCCGGGCAGCCGGTCGACGCGCTTTGCCCGTCATCGCCTGCCTGCTCATCGCAGCCTGCTACGACAATAACAACTGCTGCTACTTCACGCCGTACTGGCGCGACACCGGCGTGGTGGTGGCCGATTTCAACGGCGACGGGCTGCTGGACGTGGCGGTGCTGCAGTCGTACGTCAACGGTTATCCGCCGTACGCCGGCTACGCTTCCATCTATCTGCAGACCGCGCCCGGGACCTTCTCCGGTCCCGTGCGCTACGCGGTCGGGCCGAATCCGTGGGCGCTTGCGGCCGGGGACCTGGCCGGAAGCGGCCATGTCGACCTGGTTGCGACGATCCCGAGCTCGGCCCCGGGTCCCAACACCGGACAGGTCGCGATCCTGATGCACGATCCGAACAAGCCGGGCGGCTTCCTGGCGCCGCAGACGATGAGCACCGGGGGCGGGGGCGATTCGGTGGCCATCGGAGACGTCAACAACGACGGTCACGCCGATATCGTGGTTGCCGACGGCAACACCGCGCTGGCGCATGCGATCGTGTTCCTGCAGAGCGCGACCAGCCTCGGCACGTACTCCGCGCCGATCTCGCTGAGCCTGGGGTCCAATGTCGGCTCGAACGACGTGACGATCCTGGACATCAACGGGGACGGGCTCAAGGACATCGTGCTCGCGACCAGCAACGGCGTGGCCATCTTCTATCAGAGCGCCTCGGGCGGGTTCTCGTCCGCGGTGCAACTGGCCGCGGGAATCAATCCGCAGGGAATCGCTGCGGCGGATCTGGAGGGGACCGGCCGGCCGGACATCGTGGTGGCCAACGCCGGTTATTCGCCCTTCGGAGGCACCGGCGGGGCCAGCGTGACGATCCTGCGCCAGACCGTGCCGGGAAGCTTCGCGGCCACCAGCATCACGGTGCCGGACGGGGCGGTTGCACTGTCGATCGCGGACCTGGATCACAGCGGAGTGCCCGATATCGCGGTGCTGTCGTTCCCGTACTACTCGCACAACCCGGCGTTCGTCTCGATCATCCTGCAGTCGGCAACCAGTCCCGGCAACTTCAGCCTCGGCGGCTCCTACGGCGCCACGGCTCTGGGCAGCTTCCTGGCGACGGGCGACCTGAATGGCGACGGCTACGCGGACATAGCGGTCAACAATCCGCCCAGCGCGATGTACCAGCAGCCGGCCATGCCCGGCACGTTCGCAGCCCCGCGCGGCCTGTAGCGAGCCGCTGCCGCACGCCCGCCGTTTCATCCCTGCTGGACCGGCAGGCCCAGGTCGCGCCAGGCGAGCATGCCGCCCTTCAGGTTCGACACCTCCTCGAAGCCCAGGCTGGTCAGGATCGCGGCTGCGGTGGAGCTGCGCACGCCGGAACGGCACACGACGACGATGTGATCATGCGCGCCGGGCTCCAGCAACTCCAGGGCGCGCCCGGCCAGCGTACGCAGCGGAATGAGCTCGGCACCCGGAACGTGCCCGAGCTCGCCGTGGAACTCGCTTTGCTCGCGCACGTCGATCACGCGCGGCGGCGCCTGCCACGACAGCATCTCGTTCAGGGCGCCGGCCGGGATCTGACGCACCTCGTTGAGCTGAGCCAGGGTCGGGAACCTGAGCGCGTCGTCGTCCAGCGCCGATTGGTTCGGTTGCAGCACCTCCTGGATGCGATCGGGCAGCGGCAGCTGCAGCGAAGCCATCAGTGCCACGTAGCTTTCGCGCGTCTGGCCGGCCAGGCGGGGATTCAGACGCCGTTCCTCGCCGATCGTCGAGGACGTGTTACCGCGGTAATCGTGCGCGGGCAGAACGACCGTGTGGTCGGGCAGGGCGAACAGCTTTCCGACGATGCTGTCGTACTGCGCGCCCGCATCCCCGCCGGGAAAATCGGCCCGCCCGGTGCCGCGTATCAGCAGCGTGTCGCCGGTGAACACCGTGTCGTCCACCACGATGCTCAGGCCGTCCGGCGTGTGCCCTGGCGTGGCGACGAAGCGCAGCGTGAGCGACCCCAGCGCCAGCGTGTCGCCGTCGGAAACATGGCGATCGACCCTGGGCGCGGGAGCGCTTCGGTGCATGATCACCGTCGCGCCGGTCAGGTCGCCGACCTCGAAGCACCCGGTGCGGTGATCCGCGTGCGTGTGCGTGTCGATGACCGCCTCCAGCCTGAGCTGCAGGTAGGCGAGCATGGCCAGGTAACGGTCGATGCGGTCGCGCACCGGGTCGACCAGCGCCGCGACCCGATCGCGCTCGCATGCGATCAGATAGGTCTTGCACTTACTTCGGTTCAGTTCCCTGAGCAGCATGAAGGGACCGCCAGTCCCGGAACAGGTCGATGTCGATGCCGTCCGGATTGTTCAGCTGCCCGGGTCCGCGGCCCGGATGATCGGTGACGCCGTATTGCCAGATTATCTGCTTGGTCTGGCGGTCGATCACGATGACACGGTGCCGGTAGTCGTCGTTCAGGATCACGTCGCCGTTCGGCAGCTCCATCGCAAGCGAAGGGTGGTTCAACATCGCCTCGCCGCTCTTGGCAGAGTAGTCCCAGGTCACCTGGCGCCGCACCGGATCGAACACGATCACGCGTCCGGGCTTGCTGTAGTCGGCCACGATCACCTGGCCGTCGTGCGTTGGCATCGCATCCGACGGATAGTGCAAGCCGAACGCCGGCATCGCCCACACCACGTGGCCGTCGCGCGTCAGGCGCGAGACCCAGGCCCCGGTGATCTCGGTGACCAGGATGTCGCCGCCGTCCAGCTCGACCGCGCCGTTGGGCAGTCCGAGCGTCCTGGGCGGATCATGACGGCAGTTCGGATCCTTGCTCCAGTTTCCGTCGCGCCGGCTCGGCCCGCCCCACTGCCTCTTGATGGTGGAAGTGGCGCGATCCAGGAAAAGGACGCGGCAGTTGCGGATGTCCGAAACCAGGATCGTGCCGTCGGCCAGCACGTGCGTGTCGTCCGGGAAATTCATGTACCCCGGGTCCATGCCAGAGACGTCCGGCACCCCGTAGCTCCAGACCAGTACGCCACGTTCGTAGTCGATCAGGTGGATGTCCTGGTTGTCCTCCTCGCTGATCGCCAGCAGGCGTCCATCCGGCGAGAAGTACACGTCGTCGTTGTCGTGATAGACCTTCAGATTCGGTGACTCGAAGCGCCACAGGATGCGTTTGTCCGGGGACACTTCGAGCAGCCGGTGGTTGCGGCGGTCGGCGATCACGACGGGGTAGGGCAGCGGCTTGCCCCAGGACGGCGGCGGCGCCTTCGGGCTGGCGGTGATTGGCGGCGGGGTCGGCAGCGGCTGATCGGCGGCGGCGGCCGTTGCCGTCTGCAAGGCCAGCGCGGTGGCGAGCGCCATGGCTCGCGCTCCACGCGAACCCGACAGGCCGCGGGTCGTCCAGGCCCCCAGCAGGGGCAAACCAATCTGGCACGGTTGCAATTCGTTCTCCATTGACCACGACAATTATGCGTCATTCGCCGCTTGGAATTCGCGGTCGCGTGCTTTAGCCTGTGCGGGCATTGAGAGGCGGAACACGGATCGTTTGCGCGACTGAACGCAGACGAGCCCGCGTCATCGAAGATGGCCGACGTCGACCTGGCCAAGCTGGGTCCGCTTTTTTACACCGGAGCCTCGCGCTTCCTCCAGGCGAACCCCCACTTCGTTCGAGCGATGGTCGCGGCGAGCTCGAGCTGCCCGATTCACGCTTCGGAGGACATCCACGACGCCACCGGCCTGAAGCTGTGGTCGCGGGGCCGTTCGATCGACCATCGACTGCTGGAACGGCTGAGCGAACGCAAGCTGCGCAAGCCGATCGAGGTGTGCGTCTACGCGGCCGATCCGGTCGCCAGCGCCGCCATCGCGCAGGCGATCGAGATCAAGGTGACGGGTTCGCCCGATCTGATGCATGTGCTCGGATCGGAACTGGCGCGCGTTCTGAACATTGTCGAGGCCATCGTACCGAGTCCGACCGAGCTGATGCTGCTTTCGGTCATGCGCCACGGCTGCGGCGACATGATGGGGCACGCGGCGCTGGTATGCGCGATCTCGCTGGCAGTGGCGGCCGCGATCGGCGTGCACGCGGACTTGATGCGCCCCTTGGCGCGTGCCGCCTTGCTGCACGACGTCGGCGAGATCTACCTGCCGCCGTTGCCGGTCGAATCGCCGGTTCGATTGGGCTCGGACCGGATTCGCGAGATCCGCACGCATGTGGTCATCGGGGCGCAGGTGGCGATCGAGCTGGCGCGCAGCGGGCAGGCGGTGGGGCATCTGATCGCGCTGTCGCACGAACGGCTGAACGGATCGGGCTACCCGCGTGGGTTGGGGGTCGACGATTTGCCGTTGCCGGCGCAAGCCCTGCTGTTTGCCGAGGCGATCGCGCGTCTGCTCGGGTCCGAGACCAACGGCTTGCGCCGGGCGGCGGTGGCCGCTCGCCTGGTGCCCGGGGAATTCGCAACGGACATGGTCAATTGGGTATCGCGGCACGGGCGATCCGGACCGCCCGTATCGACCCCGGAGGCATCGATCGCCACGGTCGGCGCCGAGCTGCGCCAGATCCACGGGCAGCTGGCGCAGGCCCTGGTTATGGTCAAATTGCCGATGCGCGAGACCAACGCCGTGCGGGCCACGGCGGCACGATGGCTCGAGGCGATCGAGGCCCTGATCTGGGTGTTGCGCGCCGCCGGGATCGAAGACGCGCTGTCGTGCGGCATGGATCTGGAGCCCCAGGATGAAATCGAAGGCGTTGAGCTCACGGTGCTGGTCCAGGAGTTGCGCCATCGAATCGGAACGCTGCAGCTGGGCATCGAACTGTCGTTGGCGGATACCCCGGAATTGGCTTCCAGCTCGCTGGTGATCGAGCTGCTCAAGGTGCTGGGATCGCGCGGCGACGGTGCCGGGGAAGGCGCGGCCGAGGCGACGCCGCCGCCATGACGATACTTTCCTGGTCCAACCTCTTTTCTGTCGGCGTACGGGAGATCGACGCCCAGCACCGGGTGCTGATCGAGCTGCTGAACCGGCTGGCCGAGGCGGCGAGCCGCGGCGGCGAGCCGGGCCTCGAGGCCGAAGCGCTGGCGCGCCTGTCTGAATACATCGAGCAGCACTTCGCAATGGAAGAGCGTCTGATGCGGGAGCACGGGTACGCGGAAGCACCGGCGCATCTTGAGGCGCACCGTCGCCTCACCGAACAGGTTCAGCAGATGGTGTCGCAGCACCAGAAGGGCCAAGGGCCGTCGCTCGAGGACTTGGCGCTTTTTCTGCGCCAGTGGCTCGTTTCGCACATCCTGCAGACCGACCGGCTGCTGGGTTCCGCCTTGAACCGCGCCGGCGTGCGCTGACGGGCCAGATGACCCTGTGCACCGTTACGGGCGCCGAACTCGCGTTCGGCGTCGCGCCGCTGCTCGATCAGGCCGAGCTCGCCGTCAGCGCCGGCGAGCGCATCGGGCTGATCGGTCGCAATGGCAGCGGCAAGACCTCGTTGCTGGCCGCGATTGCGGGGCGCATCCGGCTCGACGACGGGCAGATCCGGGTGCGCGACGGCCTGCGCATCACGACGGTGGAGCAGGAAGCCGAGCTGCCGCCGGCGGCCTCGTTGCGTGCCGCGCTGGTGGCGCGCGGCGGCCTCGGCGAGCTGCACGACGAGCGCGAGCGCTGGCGTGCCGAGGCGCGGCTGATCGAGCAGCTGCATCGCTTCGGCCTGTCCGAGCGGCTCGAGCCGTCGCGCCTGTCGGGCGGGGAGCGCAAGCGCGCGGCGCTGGCGCTGGCCTTCGCGCTCGAACCAGACCTGCTGCTGCTGGACGAACCGACCAATCACCTGGACATCGAGGGCATCGAGGCGCTGGAGCAGCTTGTGAACCAGGAGCAGCGCGGCAGCCGGGCGGCCATCGTGATCACGCACGACCGCCGTTTCCTGGACCGGGTCGCAACGCGCATCGTCGAGCTCGATCGCGGCGTGCTGCGCTCGTATCCGGGCAATTTCGCCGCCTATGAAGCGCGCCGGGCCGACGAGCTGGCCTCGGAGAACCTTGCGCGTCGGCGCTTCGACCGCTTCTGGGCCCAGGAGGAAGCGTGGATCCGCCAAGGCATCGAGGCGCGGCGCACGCGCAACATCGGGCGCGTGGCGCGCCTGCAACGGCTGCGTCAGGAGCGCAGCGACCGGCGCGACCGCCTGGGCGACGTGCGCTTGCAGATCGACGCCGGCGCCCGCTCCGGGCGCCTGGTGGCCGAGCTGCAGGACGTGAGCAAGCGTTTCGACGAGCTGACCGTGGTCGAACGGCTGTCGCTGCGCTTGATGCGCGGCGACCGGCTGGCGCTGATCGGGCCGAACGGTGCCGGCAAGAGCACGCTGGTGCGCCTGCTGCTCGGAGCGCTGGCGCCCGATGAGGGCAGCGTGCGGCTGGGCACGAACCTGCAGGTCGCATATTTCGATCAGCTGCGCGAGCAGCTCGATCCGGATCGGACGCTGGCCGAGACGATCGCGCCGGGATCCGATTGGGTCGAGGTGTCCGGCGTGCGCAAGCATGTGTCCGGCTACCTTGCGGATTTCCTGTTTTCGCCGCAGCGCGCCCAGTCCCCGGTGCGCACGCTGTCGGGCGGCGAGCGCAACCGGCTGCTGCTGGCTCGCCTGTTCGCGCGCCCGTCCAATCTGCTGGTGCTCGATGAGCCGACCAACGACCTGGACATCGATTCGCTGGAGCTGCTGGAGGCGGCGCTGGCCGATTACGCGGGAACGCTGATCCTGGTCACGCACGATCGGGCGTTCCTGGACAACGTGGCGACACAATCGCTGGTGGCCGAGGGCGGCGGCCTCTGGAAGGAGTACGCGGGCGGCTATACCGACTGGCTGGCGCAGCGGCCCGCCGCCGCCAGCGTGCCGCAGGCGGCGAGCGTCACGGCGCCGGCCCAGAGGTCACGGCAATCGGCGCGCCCGCGTCTTACGTACATGGAGCGGCGCGAACTGGATGGCTTGCCGGCGCGCATCGAGTCGCTCGAGAAAGAACAGGGCGACCTGCAATCGAGCATGGCGACGGCCGACTACCACCGGCGCGGCGGCGCCGGGATTCAGCAGGACCGGGCGCGGCTCGATCAGATCGAAATCGAGCTGGCGAGTTGCTTCGCGCGCTGGAGCGAGCTGGAGGCGCGCGCCGCGGGCTCCGGTTAGCCCAGGAGTTGGTGAGCTGTTCTGCCTCTCCCACGCAGTGGGAGCGGGCTGGGGTGAGGGTGGTCGCATCGCTCCACACCCTCACCCCCGGCCCCTCCAGGTCCTCCTCGAAACTTTCAGTAGAACGTCTGCTCGAAGCGCGCTTCCACCGAGCGCGGCGCGCCCGCCGGGCGCACCTGGACGATGATCACGTAGGGTGTATTGCGCTTGAACTGCACGTAGTTGCCGTAACTTGCCGCATAGGGGATCGGCTCGAGCGCCTTGGAAGAGCGGTCGGCGTCGCCCGCTCCGGCCTGCTCGATCTGCACCGCGACCTGGGCGTCGGTGATCGGCGCTTGGCTCGCGTGGTCCTGCAGCGACACGTTCAGGTGGTAGTAGTCGGAACCCTTGGGAACGCCGCCGTGCATCGAGCGCTCGACCGAGTCGCTCGGATAGGCGAGCAGCGTCTGGGCCGACACGATTCCCAGGAACACGTCCACGTTGCCCGCGACCGCATGGTTCGTCCCCTTCTCGGACTGGGCCGCGACCGACTGACGCGGCGCGCTGCGAGCAGCCTGTGCGCCCTTGGGATCGAACATGTACAGGATCGCGCTCTTCAGTTCGGAGTCGGTCAGGTCCGCCTCTCCGCCGCGAGGCGGCATGCCGCCGTGTCCGTGCACCGCGGATCGGACCAGGTAATCGACCCCGTTTTTCATCCGGGGCAGCCAGGCCTGGCGGTCGCCAACTTTTGGCGCCCCATTGAGCCCGGCCTCATGGCACTTGACGCATTGGCCCTTGACCACCTGCTCGCCGCTGCGCTCGGGTCCAGCCGAGGCGACGCTTACCGGCTCGATCCAGTGGCCGCCAGAGCGGTTGACCATGTAGGTCACGGCGCGGCTGATTTCCAGGTCCGTCAGGTTCGGGTTGCCGCCGTGGGCGGGCATGCGTCGTATGCCGTCCAGTGCATGCTGCGTCAGGCTGGTCAGGCCCTGCGTGGCGCGCTTGCTCCAGTTGGCCTGGTCGCCGATTTTCGGGGCGCCGTTGGCGCCTGTGCCGTGGCACTTGATGCAGACGCTCTCCACCACCTGCTGGCCGCTGCGCATGCCCGGGGCCGGCTCCTGGGACGGCTGCGCCGAATCCGTCACCGCGAATGCCCACGCCGGCGCGGCGATCAGCACGGCGGCGCCCAGGCGCGCGAGGCGCCCTATGCGCAGTGAGCCTGGCGTGCACGCGGCGGTACTCATGGTCTTCTCCTTCTCAGCGAACCGAACGGGGCGACAGCGTCACGCAGCCGGCTCCTCGGTCCATGGTGAAAGCACTCGAAGCGCCGCGAGCAGCAGGATGAACGGCGCGCAAAGCACGAATCCGGCCGCGAGCAGGCCCTCGCGACCGAACACCTCGGGCACGTACGCCAGCAGACCCTTGCCGGTCTTGGAGATTTCCTGCCCGCCGATCACGACGTTGTAGCGCATCAACAGCACGGCGCACATCACCAGCGCCGCACAGGTGGTCACCGCCGCCACCAGCGCCCGGCCGCTGGTGCCGCGCCAGATCACGAACGTCAGGGTCAGCAGCGGAACCAGCGAACCCAGGCCGAGTTGCAGAACGAAGAACGGCACCAGCAGCGGGCCGAACACGAACTGCTTGATCACCTCGATGCCTTCGCGGCTGCGGTACATCAGGCTCGCGAACTCGACGCCTTCGAGCAGCAGCGCCAGGATCAGGAAGCCCCACAGCGTGTAGGCGAGCCCCTTGATGCAGGGCGGCTCGATCGGCACCTTGCGCAGCTTGCAGCTCAGCACGTACGTGACGATCACCAGCGCGGTGCCGGAGATGACCGCCGAGAACAGGAAAATCGGCGGCATCAGGTCCGAGCTCCACCACTCGCGCGACTTGAGCGACCCGAACACGAAGCCGACGTAGCCGTGCAGGCCGCACGCGGCCGGTATGCCGATCACGGCCAGCGCATGGATCCACTTGTGGTCGTAGTGCATGGCGTTTTCCGACAGGTCGTCGGAACCCAGCGAGACGAGGCGGAAGATCCAGCGCGCCGGCTTCCGCCGGTCTTGCCCAGCTCGCACGAACTGGGGACGGAACACGAACCAGTTTTCGAGCATCAAAAGGATCATGTAGAAGGCTGCGGCGTACCCGAAGATCGCAAAGGCCGAAGTCAGGTGCGGCGTGATCATCGCGTTGAACGCGCGTTCCGGGTGGCCCAGGTGCAGCAGCAAGGGCATCGGCACGCACACCATCAGGCACAGCGCCAGCAGCATCGCGAACCGCGCCACCGGCTTGAACTGCTGCATGCCGAACACGTGGTATAGGGCCGAGACGGTGAAGGCAGCCGGCCACCAGGCCGGTGAGGTACGGATACACGACGATCAGCACGGACCAGGGAATCACGGTCTCGTTCGGATACACGTAGCCGCTGAAGGAGGCGGCTTGAAAGAGCGGGTCCACTAGCACACCTCCTTGTCGAGGCCGATGTAGAACACGTTCGGACCGTTGCCGGTCTCGGGCTTGAGCACCTGGACCCGGTTGTCGCGGATGAAGCGGCTCACACGCTTTCCTTGTCGTTCAGGTCGCCGAACAATCGCGCCTGCACCGGGCACACTTCGACGCAGGCCGGCTTCAAACCCTTGATGACGCGGTGGTAGCACCACGTGCACTTGTCGGTCACACCCTTGGCGTGGATGAACAGGCGGGCGCCGTACGGGCAGGCCTGCACGCAGTACTGGCAGCCGATGCAGTACTTGTGGTCGATCAGCACCACGCCGTCTTTGGTCTTGTAGGTGGCCCCGGTCGGGCACACCTGCACGCACGCCGGGTGCGTGCAGTGATTGCACAGCTTGGGAACGAAGAAGGCCTTTTCGACCTTTTCGTTCTCGTAGCGGTTGGCGAAGCGATACCTGCCTTCGGAGCCGGCCGCCGCGATGTTGACCGGGTCGGCCTGCGTATCGACGCGCGGCTTTTCCTCGCCCTCCAGGTAGACATAGCGCTCGACCCAGGTGCGGAAGTGGTGCGCGTCCTCGGCCACCCCATTTTCACGCTTGCACGCTTCCACGCAACGCAGGCAGCCGATGCAGCGCGTCGCGTCGACCGCGTAGGCCCAGCGGTGCTTGGTCCAGTCGTAGTCCTTGGTCGGGAACGATTCCTCGTGCGCCGGCGCATCCTTCGTGGCCGCTTGTCCGGTCGAGGCGAGCAGGCCTCCCACGCCGGCCGCGGCGCCCGCGCAAGCGGCCCCGCGTCCCAGGTCGCGCAGAAAGAAGCGGCGTGTGGGCCGCTCGAGATCGTCGCAGTTCGTCATGGTCTTGGCTTTCAATTGGAATTGGTGCCGCAGCTTTGCGCGGAGAAGTACACGGCAACGCTCGCGATATCGGCATCGGCCAGCTTGGCGGCGACCTCCGCCATGAGTGGGTTGGCCCGGTCGCCGGACTTGAAGGCCTTGATGGCGGCGGTCAGGTAGCCGGCGTTCTGTCCGGCCAGTCTCGGCACCGAGCGGTTGCTGGAACCACGCCCGGACTCGCCGTGGCAGGCCGCGCAGCTCATCGCCAGAGTCACGATCGCCGGCGCCGGCGGCGTCGCGCTACGGGTGGCCGGGGCCTTGCAGCTCAAGGCGGAAAAGTACGAAGCCAGGTTGCGCACGTCGGTGTCCTGCAGCGGCTGCGCCATCGGCGACATCAGGTCGCTCTTGCGTGCCCCGAGGCGGAACGAGGCCAGCGAGCGCGTGAGGTAGGCAGCGCTCTGGCCGGCCAGGTTGGGCCAGTCCGGATTCGGGCTCAGGCCGTTGGGGCCGTGGCAGCCGGCGCAGGCGGCCGCGCTGTCGTGGCCGGCATGCACGTCGCCGGCGGCCTCGATGGTGGCGCCGATCTTCGGAGCGTGCGGGTTGTGGCAGGCGATGCAGTCCGGGCCGGGCGGATGGCGCGCCACCGTGATCTGTTTGATCGAGGTCAAGGGACGGCCGGCCATCGCCTCGTGGCATTGCGTGCAAAGGAACTGCGTCTCGGCGGGTACAGCCACCTTGGCTTTTTCCGGGTGTCCCTGGGCCGCGCCGTGACAGACCTCGCAGATCACGGTCTTGTGCACGTTGCCGGACCATTCGGCGTACCGCAGCGCGTGGCACGAGGCGCAGGCGCGCGGCGTCTGGAACGCCGCGTCGCGCGCTGCGATGTCGGTGACCGAGTCGGCCCGGTAGTGCCCGTATCGATAGAAGGAGTCGACCGTGAAGTAGGACTTGGCATAAAGCGCCGCGGCCGCGAAGACCACCATCAGGACGAGCAACCGGGCAATGTGCTTGGGCATTTGTGTCACTTGGGGACGGGATTTCGAAAGTCGATCCGGTTCACTTTCAAAGTGGGTTCAGGTTACGGGCTGTTCCCCTCTTCAGATTGACCCGTGTCAAGCGAACCGGTCGCAATCGCGTTTCCGATCCGGCCTTTTTGACCCGGGTTTGCGCTGACGCGGGATCGGCTTGCCCTGCGAGATTGCATTCGTCGCAGGGTCGTAACATCATGACCACGTCTTGCGTCTGCGTATCGATCCGGATGCCCGGTGCGCGAGGCGGCGCAGGGGCGACATGAGGTCGGCGACAGGTCGGATCCGGTGGCTTGCGGGGATCGTTGCGATCGCAACGGCCGTGGCATGCGCCGCGCTGGTCCTTCGGGCCGATGCGCAGGCGCCGCGTGTGGTCGTGCTGATCGTCGACGGCATGATCAACCCGGCCACTGCGGAATTTTTCTCGCGCGGGCTTGCGCAAGCTCAGAATGCCTCGCTGGTCGTTCTGGAGCTCGACACGCCGGGCGGCCTCGATACGTCGATGCGCGCGATCATCAAGGACATCCTGGCCTCGAACGTGCCGGTCGCCACCTGGGTCGGGCCGGCCGGGGCGCGCGCCGCGAGCGCGGGCACGTACATCCTGTACGCCAGTCACATCGCCGCGATGGCGCCTGCGTCGAACCTGGGGGCCGCCACGCCGATCGCGATCGGCGGCTCGGCGCCGGACCCTGGCGCGCCCGCGCGCCCCGACGGCGCGTCCGGACCGGTGGACACGCTGCATGAAAAGGCCGTGAACGACGCGGCCGCCTACCTGCGCAGCCTGGCGCAGCTGCGCGGGCGCAATGCGGATTTCGCGGAGCGCGCGGTGCGCCAGGCGCACAGCATGTCGGCTCAGGAGGCGCTGCGTGCCGGCGTGATCGACCTGATCGCCGGCGACGTGGACGACCTGGTGCGCCAGGTCGACGGCCGCCAGATCCAGCTCGGCGCATCCAAGGTTCGCCTGTCATTGGCCGGTGCCCAGGTCGAGACCGTGCGACCGGACTGGCGCACGAGCCTGCTCGCGACGCTGTCCAATCCGACCGTGGCGTTGACGCTGATGATGCTGGGCATCTACGGGCTTTTCATCGAGGTCATACACCCCGGCGCGGCGCTGCCGGGCGTGGCCGGAGGCATCTGCCTGCTGCTCGGGCTGTACGCGCTGCACTTGCTGCCCGTGAACTGGGCGGGGGTCGGGCTGATCCTGCTGGGGGCCGCGTTGATGGTCACGGAGCTGTTCTTACCGACCTTCGGCGTGATAGGAGTCGGCGGCATCGTGGCGCTGGTGGTCGGCGGGATGATGCTGATCAACTCGGACGCGGGGGAGGTCTCGATTCCGGTTCCGTTCCTGGTGGGAATGGCGGCAGTGAGCGCCGCGGTCATACTCGGGTTCGGCTCGTTCGCGCTGCGGGCGCGGCGGCGGCCGGTCGTCAGCGGACCGGAGGGGCTGATCGGAGCGCAAGGGGTCGTGACCTGGGTCGACGAGCAGGGCGTCTGGGCCAACGTGCAGGGCGCATCCTGGCAGGTGCGCAGCCGCGAGCCGCTGGCGGCGGGAACTGCGGTGCGGGTCGACAGGGTTGACGGACTGACGCTCGAGGTGAGCGCGGCCGGTCAGCCGCGGAGCTGACGATGTTCTTCGAGTTGCAATTCGGTGTCGCACTGGGGCTGGTGCTGGCCGTCTTCTTCGCGGTATCGGCACTGCGGGTTCTGCGCGAGTACGAACGCGGGGTGGTGTTCCTGCTGGGGCGCTTCTGGCGCGTCAAGGGCCCTGGCCTGGTGCTGATCGTGCCGTTTGCGCAGCAGATGGTGCGGATCGATCTGCGCGTGGTCACGCTGGACGTGCCGCCGCAGGATGTGATTTCGCGCGACAACGTATCGGTCAAGGTCAGCGCGGTGGTCTATTTTCGAGTGGTCGATCCGCAGAAGGCGGTCATCCAGGTCGAAAAGTTCCTCAACGCCACCAGCCAGCTGTCGCAGACGACGCTGCGCGCGGTGCTGGGAAAGCACGAGCTGGACGAGATGCTGGCCGAGCGCGAGCGGCTGAACGTGAACATCCAGCGCATCCTGGACTCGCAGACCGATGCCTGGGGCATCAAGGTCACCAACGTCGAGATCAAGCAGGTGGACCTGAACGAATCGATGGTGCGCGCCATCGCGCGCCAGGCCGAAGCCGAGCGCGAGCGCCGCGCCAAGGTGATTCACGCCGAAGGCGAGAAGCAGGCGGCGGTGTCCCTGCTGGAGGCGGCCCAGATGCTGGCGCGCCAGCCCGAGGCGATGCAGCTGCGCTACCTGCAGACGCTCACCCAGGTTGCCGGCGACCGCGGTTCGACCATCGTGTTCCCGCTGCCCACATCGCTGTTCGAGATTCTGGGGCGAGCCGCGACGGTGCCCTCCGCCGGATCCGGGAAGTAGGGGTTGCCCGGCTGGAGGCGTCTTTTCCGGTGTCCGGTGCCCGCCGCATGTAAACGCGACGGATCGCGCCGGGCGAATTGCGCCGATTCACGTGTCAATTGCGGCGATTTGTCCAGGCAGTTTTGACGCAACGTAACGATCGGTCTTATCCATCCGCCAGGTCGGGCGGAGCGGCAAGTGTCGACTGTTGCAGGCCTGGTGTCTCGTCGTGGGTACCCGATTCGGAACGCGCAAATCAAGTAGCCGCACTCATCCCAGCGACGGGCTGGGCGAAGCAACGGGTGCGGAACTTGCGGAAACGCCGATGGCGGGCGGCCGGGGTGCCGCCAGACGCAAAGACGCGCAGGATCTGCTGCGCTCCAGCCAGGCGCAACTGGCGAAGATCCTGGACAGCGCCAACGACCCGGTAATCTCCATCGACGCGAATCAGATCGTCACGCTGTTCAACAAGGGCGCGGCACGCATATTCGCGTACTCGCCGGCCGAGGTCATCGGTCGACCGTGGGACCTGCTGATACCCCAGCGGTTTGCGGCTTTGGATCGGCAGCAGATTGCCAATTTCATCGAGTCGCCCAAGGTGTCGCGCCGGATGGGCCGCTATGGGACCGTGTGGGGGCGCCGCAAGAATGGCAGCGAGTTCCCGATCGAGGTATCCCTGCTCAAGCTCAAAGTTGCGGGCAAGGTGAGCGTGACGGCATTTCTGCACGACACGACCGAGCGCCGTCATCTGGAGCATGAGCTGGAGCGGAAGAACACCGCGCTTTCGACGCAGCAGGACACCTCGCTCGATGCGATCCTGCTGGTCGACGAGAACGCCAAGATCATTTCGTACAACAAGAAGTTCGTCGAGATGTGGGGGATTCCCGAGGAACTGATACGGTCCCAGCAGGACGATCCCGTGCTGCATTCCGTGGTCGGCGGGATCGAACAGCCGGACGATTTCGTGGCGAGGGTCAAGTATCTTTACGAGCACAAGCACGAAAACAGCCGTGAGGAAATCCGCACCAGAACCGGGCGCGTCATCGATCGGTTCACGGCGCCGGTGATCAGCCAGTCGGGAGAGTATTACGGGCGGGTCTGGTACTTCCGCGACATCACGGAGCCCAGGCGCGCCGAGGCATCCCTGCGTCGGGCGAACCGGGCCTTGCTCGTCATCAGCGCGGTCAACGAAGCCCTGATTCGCGGCGAGAGCGAAAGCACGCTGCTGGATGCGGTGTGCCGGTTGCTGCTGGACTCCGGCGGATACCGGATGGCCTGGGTCGGGCTGCTCGAGCACGACGCGGAGCGGTCCGTGCGTCCGGTCGCGCAGAGCGGTTACGAAGATGGCTACCTGGCGCGGGCGGCGATCAGCTGGGCGGACACGAAGCGTGGCCGGGGTCCGGCCGGCACCGCCGCGCGAAGCGGGGTCGTGCAGGTCAGCCGAGACATCGCCACGGATCCGTGCATGGTGGAGTGGCGGGCCGACGCGCTGCAGCGACGCTACGCATCGGTGGTGTCGCTTCCGTTGACTGGCGACTCCGGCCCGTTTGCGGTGCTGTCGATCTATTCGGCCGAAACGGACGCCTTCGATGACGAAGAAGTTGCATTGCTGCAAAAGCTGGCGGCCAATCTCGCATTCGGCATTGTCACGCAGCGCTCGAACCTGGAGCGCGATCGGGCCGTGGCAAGGGCCGAGCGCCTGGCCAACTTCGACGCCCTGACCGAACTGCCCAACCGCTTCCAGCTGATCACGCGCCTGGGGGAGGCGATCGAAAAAGCCCGGGTCCGTGCAGAACCGCTGGCCCTGATGACCATCAGCGTGGACCGGTTCAGCGAGATCCAGGACGGATTCGGGATCGCGGGCGCGGACGACCTGACCAGGAAGGTCGCGATGCGCATCGCGACCGCCGCCGGGGAACGCAACTTCATGGCGCGAATCGCGGGCGAATCGTTCGCGATCTTCATCCCGCAAGCCGATACCGAACGGGTGCACGAGACGGCCATACGGATACAGCTGGCCATGAACGATCCCTTCGAGTACGCGGGCGTTCCGATCGATGTGCAGGCAACCAACGGGGTTGCGCTGTTCCCGGATCACGGCCTGGATTCCGACGAGCTGATCCGGCGCAGCGATATCGCCATCCGGCAGGCCAGGGCCGCGGGCATAGCCTACGCGCTGTACAGCGGCAAGAGCGAGACGGAGAGTCCGCAGCGCCTGGTGCTGCTTGCCGAGCTTCGAAGGACCATCAAGAGCGACGGGCTCCTGCTGCATTTCCAGCCGAAGATCGACCTGCGGTCGGGTACGGTTTCCGGAGTCGAGGCCCTGGTGCGCTGGCCGCACCCGGAACGCGGGCTGGTGCCGCCGGTCCAGTTCGTTCCGCTGGCCGAGCAAACCGGTTTGATCAAGCCGATGACCCGCTGGGTCGTCGATGCGGCCCTGCTGCAGATCGCCGGCTGGCAGCGGCTCGGCAGGCAGATACCCGTCGCGGTCAACGTTTCGCCGAACAACCTGCGCGATCCGGATTTCCTCGAGCAGCTCGTGGCCCTGCACACGCAGGGACGAGCCAGGCTCGACCTGCTGCAGGTGGAGGTCACCGAAACGGCGCTGATGGAGGATCCCGAAAAGGCGCGCGAGGTGCTGGCCCGGATCCGGGATCTCGGAATGCAGATCTTCATCGACGATTTCGGAACTGGCTACTCGTCGCTGAGCTACATCGCGACGCTGCCCATAAACGGCCTGAAGATCGACCGCTCGTTCGTTCTGGACATGATGAAGCAACCGCGACACCGCGCCGTGGTGTCCGCCTCGATCTCGCTTGCGCACACGCTGGGGCTCAAGGTCGTGGCCGAGGGGATCGAAAGCGTGGAGCAGGCCAGGGCGCTGAGCGAGCTCGGTTGCGACGAAATCCAGGGTTACCTGTACAGCAAGCCACTGCCCGCGGAGGATTTCCTGCGCTGGTACGCCGAATTCGAACTTCAAACGCCCGGATCGCCTCCCGTGGCGCGGCGCCGCGAGGCGGGTGCGCGGCGCATCCGCGAGGAGGGAAGAGCGCGACGCAGCGAGGGCTTGCGCCGCTAGCGAGGTTCAGTACTTCAAGCGCGCGTAGTAGGTCTTTCGCGTTGCCCTGGTCGGTCGCGAGCGTCTGTTCGCGGCGCCCTGGCTGTCCAGCGCGAGACAGTACCCGTTGATCTCGCGCAGGGCCGATGCCGCACCGTGAGCTGCAGCATCCGTTCGACCCCCACGCCTAGGCCAGGCCGGCATCCGGGCGGGGCAGCGTGCGCAGCGCGCGGATGATCGGCTGGCGCCACGCAATCACCGCCAGCAGCAGCGTGGCCGCCCCGCTGAACAGCAGGGTGGCGCGCAGGCCGAACCGCTCGCCGATCCACCCGCCGAACAGCGCCCCGGGCCCGGCCGGCAACAGGATCAGCCAGCGCATCGTGCTGGTCATGCGCCCGAGCATCGGCGCCGGCGTCACGGCCTGACGCAGCGCCAGGAAGTTGATGAAAATGAACACGGCTCCGACGCCGAACAGGAACAGCATCCACGCAAAGGCGATCACCCCGAGCTGGCCGGACGGCGCAAACGACAGCGTGATCCAGCCCAGCGAGCACAGGGCAAAGCCCAGCACCAGGGCCGGTCCCGGACCGATGCGTCCCACGATCCGGTTGCCGAACGCGCTCGCCAGGATGGTTCCGGCCCCCAGCGCGACGTAGCTCAGACCGATGCCGCGCTCCGACAGTCCCAGGATGCGGGTGCCGAACAGGATCTGCACCGCCAGGCACCCCTGGTAGCAGAACTGCCAGACGCCGACCGCCAGCGCCATCGTGGTCAGCAGGCGCCTGCGCGCGACGAAGTCCAGTCCGAGGCGCATCGCCGGCCAGAAGGCGCTGTGCGGATGTCTATCCTCCGGCGGCACCCGGATGCCGCGCAGGATCACGGCCGAGGCCAGCATCAGCGCGGCATTGGCGAGCAGGGCAACAGGCGCGCCCGTGAAGCGGATCAGCAAACCGGCCGCGCCGGGTCCCATCACCTCGGCCGTGGACGAGGCCAGGGCGTTGCGCGCGTGTCCTTCGACCAGCCGCTCGCGCGGAACCAGCTGGGTCAGCACGATCTGGCCCGCGCTGCCGGCGGTCGTGTTCACCGCGCCGATCGCGAACGCCACCAGGTACAGCAGGTTCATCGAAAGCGCGCCCAGCCACCAGGCCAGCGGCACGCAGGTCACCGCGGCCGCCACCGTCAGCTCGCCCAGCACGTACACGGGCAGCTTCGGAACCCGATCCAGCCACACGCCGGTGGGCAGCGAGAACAGCGCGAACGGCACGATCTCCATCGCCGTGAGCAGGCCCATCTGGGTCGGCGATGCCTGCAACAGCACCGCGGCGGTAAGCGGCAGCGCGAGCAGGGTCACCTGGCCGCCGAAGGAGCTGATCAGGATCGAAGACCACAGGCGCCGGTAGGTGCGGTCGCGCAGCAGGTCGTCCGCCCGGAACGCAAAGCGGAGCAATCGATCGGCGCGCTGTGACAATTCGGTTGCGTTCATCGACGCGCATGATGACATCGGTCCGCCGACGATGCGCCCTCACCCCCGACCCCTCTCCCGCTCTGCGGGTGAGGGGTCGGGGGGAGAACGACCGCGAAGCGCGAAGGAGGGCCGATCTTTACGGGAGACGTCGATGGCCGCGACTTACCGGAACGGCTCCAGGATGCTGACGTAGTTGGCCACCGCCGCCCCGCCCATGTTGAAGACACCGGCCAGCCGCGGGTTTCGGAGCTGCATCTCGCCAGCCTGTCCGCTGAGCTGCATGGCGGCCAACGCATGCATCGAAACGCCGGTCGCGCCGATCGGATGGCCCTTGGCCTTCAGGCCGCCGGACACATTGACCGGAAGGCGGCCTTCCGGGTAGACCGTGCCGTCTTCCAGCAGGCGGGCGCCGGCTCCACGATCCGCCAGCCCCATCGCTTCGTAGCTCAGAAGCTCGGCGATCGTGAAGCAGTCGTGCACCTCGACCAGCGACAGATCCAAAATCCCGCAGCCGGCCGCCGCCAGAGCGGCGCACCAGGCTCGCCGCGGACCCTCGAAGTCGCTCGCCTCGCGTCGCGACAGCGGCAGCCAGTCGTTGACCTGCGCCCGCGCGCGGAAACGGACGGCACGAGCGAAGGCGCGCGCGGTCTTGTCGTCGGTGAGCACCAGCGCGGCCGCGCCGTCGGATACCAGCGAGCAGTCGGTCTTGCGCAGCGGGTCGGCGATGATCGGGTTCTTGTCCGAGACCGTGTTGCAGAATTCGAAGCCCAGGTCCTTGCGAACCTGCGCCCACGGATTGCGCACGCCGTTGCGATGATTCTTGGCGGCGATTCGGGCCAATGTCGCTCGGTGATCGCCGTAGCGATCGAAGTAGTGCCGCGCCATCTGACCGAATATTCCGGGAAAGGTCATGCCCTTGCCGGCTTCCTCCTTCACGTACGAGCAGTTGGCCAGCACGCGCGTGACGTCCTCCCCGCTGACGGCGGTCATCTTCTCGGCGCCGACCACCAGCGCGATGCGCGCGCGGCCGGCCTCGATCGCGTCGCACGCCGAGTAGATCGCGGCCGAACCGGAGGCGCACGCGTTCTCCACGCGGGTGGCGGGCTTCCAGCGCAAGGCCGGATCGGCATCGAGCACGAACGACGAGCAGAAGATGTCCGGGACAAAACCGCCGTTCAGGTTGCCGAGCCAGGTCGCGTCGATTTCCTGCGGGAAGACGCCGGCGTTTTCGATGGCCTGCCCGGCAACCGAGCCGATCAACCCTTCCAGATCGAGCCCTTCGTGCCGGCCGAACCGGCCGTGAGCCCATCCGACGATGCAAACGCCCATCGCCTGTCTCCTGCTTGACATTTCGCGCCACAGTGCCCGTGCGGGCACCGCTGTCGAAGCTTACCGAAATCGGGCGCCGTCCTGGGTCGGGCCCGCCGTCAGCACCAGAAGCTGGTAAAGGCCGCCGAACAGGAGCCGCCGCCGGGCAACGACGGCGCCGCCAGCGGGCAGCCAGGCGTCCAGCTCATCGCGCCACAGGTCCAGCGCGAAGGGTTCGAGCCAGTGCAGGATGGGACGCATCAGGTAACGCAAGGGATTGAGGCGGCTCGGACGGTGATAATCGACGATCACGATCCGGCCACCCGGCCGGACCACCCGCAGCGCTTCGCGCAGCGTGGCCCGCCGCACCGATTCCGGCTGCTCGTGCAGCAGAAAGAAAATTAAGACCTGGTCGAAGCGAGCGTCCGGCCCGCCCAGCTCGCAACTGTTGGAGCGCGACAACACCACACGCGGCGCCACGCGCGATTGGTGAGCGATCTTGCGGCGCAGGTTCGCCAATTGCTGCGGCACCACATCGATCACGTCGAGCGTCGCATCGACGCCGAGCCGGTCGGCCAGGCGGGCGGTCAGATCCCCGTAGACGCAGGCAATCTGCAGCGTGCGGCCGGCCAGGGGCGGCGGGCCGAGTTCGGCGAGCGCGGCGGCGCACAGCCTCGCGTAATTTCCCCAGAGGATCAGGTTGACGATCCACGGGTGGTCGAAAAACGCGATCGCGGCGGGGTGCAGGTAGGCCCACCAGTAGCTTTCGACCAGGTAGCGTGGAATGTCGAGCTCGCCCGGGAGGGCTTGCAACCGATCCGGATCGACCGCGCTCTTCGATAACAGTTGTTCGACCGGCATCGGCTGGCGACAAGACAGGGATCCCGCACATTGGCGCCGGCGGGTGATGTCCCGATGATACGGGGCGCGAGGCTTCGCGCGCGTGTCGCGAAATGGCATCATCCGAAACCGGCGAAATGCAGCCGATCGCGTCCGCGTCTGCCGCTCGCGATCGCGCCGGTCGATCGGCGTCGCCCGGACGATACGGTCGCACATAAGAATCCGACAAGGAGAAGGAGACCCCTGATGTCCATTGCAATCGACCCGAACGTGCCCGGCTGGCTCGCGAAGGAGAGAATCGTCACCGGCCCCGGCTTCAACCGCTGGCTGGTGCCTCCGGCTGCGCTCGCGATTCACTTGTGCATCGGGATGGCCTACGGCTTTTCGGTGTTCTGGCTGCCGCTGTCGCGCGCGATCGGCATCAGCGAGCCGATCGCCTGTCCGAAGGACCTTGGCTTCATCGATACCGTGCTGTCGGCTCATTGCGACTGGAAGGTATCGATGCTGGGCTGGATGTACACGCTGTTTTTCGTGTTCCTGGGGTCGGCCGCCGCCCTGTGGGGTGGCTGGCTGGAGCGGGTCGGCCCGCGCAAGGCGGGCGTGGTCGCCGCGATTTGCTGGAGCGGGGGCCTGGTGATCTCGGCCGCCGGCGTCTACTCCCACCAGATCCTGCTGCTGTGGCTCGGATCCGGAGTGATCGGCGGGGTCGGACTGGGGCTGGGGTACATCTCGCCGGTGTCGACCTTGATCAAGTGGTTCCCGGACCGGCGTGGAATGGCCACCGGGATGGCGATCATGGGGTTCGGCGGCGGTGCCATGATCGGCGCGCCGCTGGCCGACCGGCTGATGAAGCTGTACGCGACACCCACATCGGTCGGCGTGGCCGAAACGTTCCTGACCATGGCCGCGATCTATTTCGTGTTCATGATGGCGGGCGCCCTGGGGTACCGTCTGCCGCCGCCGAACCATCAGCCCAAGGGATGGCAGCCGGCGGCCGGCTCGGCCAACCGCTCGATGGTGACCAACGCGCACGTGCATCTGGAGAAGGCCTGGCGCACCCCGCAGTTCTGGCTGATCTGGTCCGTGCTGACCCTGAACGTGACGGCGGGAATCGGGATCATCGGCATGGCCTCGCCGCTGCTGCAGGAGGTGTTCGCCGGCAAGTTGATCGGGATCAGTGCGACCTTCAACGAGCTGACGCCGGCCCAGAAAGGACAGATCGCGACCATCGCGGCGGGCTTCACCGGGCTGCTGTCGCTGTTCAACATCGCGGGCCGTTTCTTCTGGGCCTCGTTGTCGGACCACATCGGCCGCAAGGCGACCTACGCCACGTTCTTTCTCCTGGGCTTCGTGCTGTACGCCACGGTGCCGTGGGCTGGCAGCACCGGGTCGCTGGCGCTGTTCGTGGGGTGCTTCTGCGTGATCCTTTCGATGTATGGCGGCGCTTTCGCCACGGTGCCGGCTTACCTGGCCGACATGTTCGGAACGCGCATGGTCGGCGCCATCCACGGCCGGCTGCTGACCGCCTGGTCCACCGCGGGCGTGCTCGGGCCCGTGCTGGTCAACTACATCCGCGAATACCAGCTCGACCACGGGGTGGCCAGGGCCGATGCCTACACGATCACGATGTACATTCTGGCCGGATTGCTGATGCTCGGGTTCCTGTGCAACTGGCTGATCGCACCGGTCGCGTCCCGCTATCACATGACCGACGAGGAACTGACCGCCGAGACAAGGCTGGCCAACGACACCCATGCGCATTTTGCGCAGGACATCAAGGCGGTTGCGGAAGAAGTGACGCATTCGCGCAAGGTCGCGTTGGCTTGGCTGGCGGTGGCGATTCCGCTCGCCTGGGGGGTCTGGGTCACGCTGCAGAAAGCGGTGCTCCTCTTCAGATGAAAGCGACCTGCGCGCGCTGGGTGGTTTTGGGCGCTCTGCCGATCTGGGCCGTGGCCGCCGCGGGCGAGTCCCGGACGGCGCCGCCGGACGAGCCCGCGCGCGCCGAGCGACTCGAGGTGCTGGCCCGCGAGGTGTCGGCCGCTGAGCGCAGCTTCGCCAGGACGATGGCGGATCGCGACCTGCAGGCCTTCGCCGGCTTTGTCGCCGAGGATGCCGTATTTCGCGGCGACAGCCGGCTGCTGCTCGGGCGCGATGCGGTGGTCGAAGCATGGCGCGGCCTTTTCAAGCCGGGGCCGGCGCCGTTCAGCTGGGAGCCGGACACGGTGACGGTGGCCGATTCGGGCAGCACCGCGATTTCCAGCGGGCCGGTGCACGATTCCTCCGGCAAGATCGTGGGCCGCTTCACGACCGTCTGGCGCCGGGACGCGTCGCCCGATGGCAGCGGCCGCTGGCGCGCGATCGTCGACCAGGGCGTGCCGCTGACCGAATGCAGCGCGCCGACCCGATGACGCAACGAGCGACGGGCGCGAGCGGTCCGGACTTCGGCGCCGGCAAGGTGTTCCTGGTCGGCGCCGGCCCGGGCGACCCCGAGCTGCTCACGCGCAAGGGCGCGCGCATCCTGGCTCGCGCCGACACGGTGGTGTTCGATCACCTGGTGAGCGAGGACGTGCTGGACCTGGCGTCGGCAGCGGCGGAGCGCGTGTACGTCGGCAAGCAGCCCGGCCATCACGAGTTGCCGCAGGAGCAGATCAATCGGCTGCTGATCGAACGTGCGCAGGCAGGCCGGTGCGTGGTGCGCCTGAAAGGCGGCGATCCGTTTGTGTTCGGCCGGGGCGGCGAGGAAATACTCGACCTGGCGGCGGCCGGCGTGCCCTACGAGGTGGTTCCCGGCATCACCGCCGCGTGCGCGGCGGCCGCTTACACCGGCATACCGTTGACGCACCGTGGCGTTGCCCGCGCCTGCACCCTGGTCACAGGCCATCTGTCCGATGGCCGTTGCGATCTTGACTGGGTCGCGCTGGCTCGCCCCGGCCAGACGATCGTCGTCTACATGGGGGTGGCTGCGATCGCCACGATCTGCGAGCGCCTGATCGCTCACGGGCTGGACCGTACGACGCCCGCCGTCGCCGTTCGCAACGCCTCGATTTCATCTCAGCAGACGATTGCCGGTACGCTGGAGGACCTGCCCGGCCAGGTCACCCGGGCCCAGTTGCAGGCGCCCGCGGTCGTGATCATCGGAGACGTGGCACGATTCAGGGAGCGCCTGGACTGGTTTAGACATTGAATTCCGTAAAAACCCTACACTTGCCATGAAGGTAGGCGTCGAAGTGATCCAGGTCAGAGCGTTAACGCCACATCCGTAACAAACTCCGGCCGGTTCGGCTGGGGGTGACGAAAAATCCGATTGTTGGGAGCGCAACGCCATGAGCAACATCGAATCCAGTTTGCACGAAACGCGAGTCTTCAATCCGGACCCCGCCGTGGCGCGCGACTGCGCCATTCCGAGCATGGACGCCTACCGGAAGCTGTGCGACGAAGCGGCGGGTAACCCGGATGGATTCTGGGGCCGGCTGGCCAAGGAGAACCTGCTCTGGCACAAGCCGTTCACGCAGGTGCTCGACGAGAGCAACGCGCCGTTTTACCGCTGGTTCGAAGACGGCGAACTGAACGCGTCGTACAACTGCCTGGACCGCAACCTGAGCAACGGCAACGCCGACAAGACCGCGATCATCTTCGAGGCCGACGACGGACGCGTCACGCGGATCACCTACCGCGAGCTGCATGCCACGGTCTGCCAGCTCGCCAACGGGCTGCGCGCGCTCGGCTACCAGAAGGGCGACCGCGCGATCATCTACCTGCCGATGTCGATCGAGGCCGTGATCGCCATGCAGGCCTGCGCGCGCCTGGGCGTGATCCACTCGGTCGTGTTCGGCGGCTTCTCCGCCAAGTCGGTGCACGAGCGCATCGTCGACGTCGGTGCCTCGCTGGTGATCTGCGCCGACGAGCAGATGCGCGGCGGCAAGCCGATCCCGCTGAAGCCGGCCATCGACGAAGCGCTCGCGATGGGCGGTTGCGAGGCGGTGCGCAAGGTCATCGTCTACCGGCGCACCGGCGGCAAGGTCGCATGGAACGCCGGGCCGCGACCTGTGGTTGCACGAGCTGATGGCCAATCAGCCGGCGCCAGTGCGACCCCGAGTGGGTCGGCGCCGAGCATCCGCTGTTCGTGCTGTACACGTCGGGCTCGACCGGCAAGCCCAAGGGCGTGCAGCACTCGACCGGCGGTTACCTGCTGTGGGTCATGTTGACGATGAAATGGACGTTCGACATCCGGCCGAGCGATGTCTTCTGGTGCACCGCCGACGTGGGCTGGGTGACCGGCCACACCTACGTCTGCTACGGTCCGCTGTCGACCGGCGCCACCCAGATCATCTTCGAGGGCGTACCGACGTATCCGGACGCGGGCCGTTTCTGGCGCATGTGCCAGGACCACGGGTGAGCGTGTTCTACACGGCGCCAACCGCCATCCGCTCCCTGATCAAGGCCAACGAAGCCGCGCCGGCCACGCATCCGACGCAAGTACGACCTGAGCAGCCTGCGCATCCTGGGGACGGTGGGCGAGCCGATCAATCCGGAAGCCTGGATCTGGTACTACAAGAACGTCGGGTCCTCGCGCTGCCCCGTCCTCGACACGTTCTGGCAGACGGAGACCGGCGGCCACATGATCACCCCGCTGCCTGGCGCGACGCCGCTGGTGCCGGGATCCTGCACGCTGCCGCTGCCCGGCATCGAGGCGGCGATCGTCGACGAGACCGGGCACGACGTGCCCAACGGCCAGGGCGGCCTTCTGGTCGTCAAACGTCCGTGGCCGGCAATGATCCGCACGATCTGGGGCGACCCGGAACGTTACAAGAAGTCTTACTACCCGGCCGAGCTGGGCGGGCGCCTTTACCTGGCCGGCGACGGCTCGATCCGCGACAAGACCACCGGCTACTTCACGATCGTGGGGCGCATCGACGACGTGCTGAACGTCTCTGGTCACCGGATGGGCACGATGGAGATCGAATCCGCACTGGTGGCGAACCCGCTGGTGGCCGAGGCGGCGGTGGTCGGACGTCCCGACGACCTGACCGGCGAGGCCGTGTGCGCCTTCGTCGTGCTCAAGCAGTCCCGGCCCGACGGACGAGCAGGCAACCGTGATTGCCAAGGAACTGCGCGACTGGGTGGCCAAGGAAATCGGCCCGATCGCCAAGCCCAAGGACATCCGCTTCGGCGAGAACCTGCCCAAGACCCGCTCCGGCAAGATCATGCGCCGTCTGCTGCGCTCGATCGCCAAGGGCGAGGAAATCAAGCAGGACGTATCGACGCTGGAAAACCCGGCGATCCTGGATCAGCTGAAGGTCGTTCAGTAGCGGGCTTCACACTTTTCCGCACCCTCACCCCCTACCCCGGAACCATGGTTCCGGGGTAGCCGGCGTTTCGGCCGAAACTGCACACGGACCATGAACCCGGTATCTTGGTGCGGTCGGGGCCATGTCGCGAGCAGCGTAGCCGCAGTTCCCTTTGGTGCTTGCTGCCCGCGGGGTAGATTGGCTCCGGTCGCGGACTTGTGCACACTTTGGCGAGCGTTGCTTCCCGTTGGAAAGATTTGTCTGCCCCAGAACGCGACCGGGCTTGCGACAGGACCCTGCCGAGAAGACAAATCGATCGGAGGGGATATGACGCAATTGCAAGTGCTGGATCAGCGCGCGGCGTTTGTGGACGTCGGCAGCGAGCAGATGTACGTGTCGATCGCCGGGGGCACGCCGGTGGTGTTCGGCACGGTGACGACGCAGTTGCACGCGCTGCGCGACTGGCTGCTGGAGCAGCAGGGTGCGTTCTGTAGCCATGGAAGCCACTGGGGTGTATTGGTTGCCGCTGTACGGGATCCTGGAGGCGGCTGGACTGGAGGCGGTGATGGTCAACGGCCGGCAGACCAAGAATCTGCCCGGTCGCAAGACTGACATGGCCGACTGTCAGTGGGGAGCGACGTTGCATGCGCACGGGCTGCTGCGCCCGGGTTTCGTGCCGCCGGAGCACATCCGGCGCCTGCAGGATGACTATCGTGCGATCTGCGCAACGACCACATCATGGAGGCGGGCGGCTGCGTGCAGCAGATGCAGAAGGCGCTGGAGCGCATGAACGTCAAACTGCATGATGTGATCAGCGACCTGGCCGGTGCCAGCGGCTTGGCGGTGGTGCGGGCCATCCTGCAGGGGGAGCGCAATCCGCAGAAGCTGCTGGCGCTGTGCAACGCGCAGATTCAGCGCGCCAAGGGCGAGCGGGTGAAGGAGTCGCTGCGCGGCACCCTGGGCCAAGGAGCACCTGTTTGCCTTGCACCATGCGCTGCAGACCTTCGAGCACTACCAGCGGCAGATCGCCGATTGCGATCGCGAGATCCAGGCGCTGCTGCCCGAGCCCCCCGGCCAGCAGCCCCCGGCCGCCGCCCAAGCAAGCCGGACAAGCGCCCTGGCGGCAACGCTCCGCGCATTCCCGGCCTGCGCAAGATCCTCACCCGCATGTGTGACGGTCGCGATGTCACGGTGCTGCCGGCACACACCGGTACACGGCCTTGCAGATCATCTCGGAGGTCGGCACCGATCTGACCAAGTGGAGCACCGAGAAGCGCTTCCGGCCTGGATGGGGTTGGCGCCCGGCACCCGCCGCAAGCGGCAAGCGCCGCCGCAACGTCAAACGCAGCCGCAACCGGGTCGGGCGGCTCTTCTGCGTCATGGCTCGCAGCCTGGCTCGCAGCAAGGACATTGCCCTGGGAGGCTTCTATCGCCGCCTGGCGGCACGGCGCGGCGGCCTGGTGGCCAACATCGCCCTGGCCCGAAAGCTTCGGCGATCCTGTTCTGGCGCGTCATGGTCAAGGGCCTCGACTATGTCGAGCATGGCTTGGCCAACTACCAGGCGAAGGTTCGTGAAACCAAACACCGCGCACTTAAGCGCCTGGCCAAGGAACTCGGCCGGCCCAGCTTGGTCCCAGCCACTGACCCCGCCTAAAAGACTAGGGTTCATGGAAAGGGGTGATCGATCGGGGCACAGCTCAGTTCTTCACAGGCGGCACGGTCTGTCGCCCTCGCCCGCTTGCGGCAGAGGGGTGATCGATCGGGGCAGCTCAGTACCTCACAGGGGCACGGCGTGTCGCCCCTCGCCCGCACAGCGGGAGGGGGGTGAGGGAAGAACCGCCGGCAAGCTCGGCAACGTCTCGTTCTGCCCCGCCCGCCACCCGCTAGAATCGCGCCTCGCTTCGCAACGGAGAGATGGCCGAGCGGTTGAAGGCGCACGCCTGGAACGCGTGTATAGGTGAATAACCTATCGTGGGTTCGAATCCCACTCTCTCCGCCAAGTACCATTCCCACCATAGTGCAGTCCAGCCGCATCCTAGCGGCATCATCTGCTTGATTTGACAGCGGATTCTTCACAGATCAGACTGCATTTCAGTGCCAAATGGCGCGCTCCTCGTGGTCCAGAAAGTGGCCCGAAGTGGTGGTGTGGAAGGTGAATGCGGAAAGGGCGAACTGAAATGGGGATTCGAACTGGTGGATTGGGAAGAATGCGGCTCAGTGCTCCGGAGAAGGCAGAAGCCGAGGTGCTGCTGGCGGCGGAAAAAGACACCAACTTCGGCGGGGGCTTGTGGCTGCGCAAGCCGCGGGGGCTGGCCAAGTCGTTCTACTGGTCGTTCCGCTACACGTCGCCGGCCGGCGTGCGCCGCGACACCAGCCTGGGCACCGTGCTGCGCTCGAACCTGGCCGAAGCTGCCGAGAGCCTGTCCAGGGCCCGGGTCGAGGTCGCCCGCAACCGCGAGCTGCTGCGCCAGGCGATCGACCCGATCGAGCAGAACAAGGCCGAGAAGGGGCGTGCGCGCAACGCCCTGCAGGTCGCCAAGGCCGAAGTGCAGCGCGAGGGGCGCACGCTGGCACGCGTGAGTCGCGACTACCACGGCAGGATCATCGAGGGCAGCCGAAGCGACAAGCATGCCCGCCAGTGGCTGCAGGCACTGGAGACGCACGTGCCCCCGGAGATCTGGCACGCGCCGGTCACGACCGTCACGGCTCCGGCCCTGCTCGGGTTCCTGGAGCAGCTGCAGAAGCAGATTCCCGAAACTTCGAGCCGCGTGCGCCAGAGGTTGGACGCGGTACTGGAGGACGCGCACTTCCATGGGTGGATCGATGCCAACCCGGCCGCTGCGCTCAAGCGCAAGCTGCGCGAAGCGACGAAAGGCAACAAGCGCAAGCGCGGGCACTTCGCCTACCTCAAGCCCGGCCAGGCCCCGGCGTTCATGGCCGAGCTGCGCAAGCGCGAGGGCATTGCAGCCCGCGCCTTGGAGTTCGGCGTGTTGTGCGCCTGCAGGACCCGTGAGATTCTCGGTCTTCGGTGGGAGGAGCTCGACCTGGCCAAGCGCCAGTGGGTCGTGCCCGGCGCCAGGATGAAGGCTGGAGAGCCGCACACCGTGTACCTGTCGGCGCGCGCCGTCCAGATCGTCGAGTCGATGCGCTACCTGGCGCAACCGTACGTGTTCCCGTCGCCCGCGCTCGATGGCACGCCGCTGTCCAACATGGCTCTGCTCAGCCTGTTGCGTCGCATGGACGCTGCCGGCCAGACGACTGTTCACGGGCTGTGCAGGGCGACGTTCAGCACGTGGGCCAACGAGCAGGACCACAAGGCCGATGTCATCGAGGCCGCACTCGCGCACCGCGAAAGCGGCGTGCGGGCCGCCTACAAGCACTCAGAGTACGTCGACAAGCGCCGTGCCCTGTCCGACGCCTGGGCGGTCTTCCTGTGCCCCGCTGAGCCACTGGCAGCGGAGCCCGTGCCGAACAACGTGGTGGCGATCCGGCCCGCAGCGTAGAGTCACCAATCGGACCGGGCGGGCGCGCTAACGCCCGTCTCGGCCCTAACCAACACGATCACGGCGGCGACCGCATGGCTGGCACGAAGAATACCGAAGCACCTGGCGCACCGGCTACATCGGCGCGCGAGCTCGAAGACCTGCTGTTCGAAGAACTGTGGTTGGATGCGCAGGCCAAGGCAAGCGGTAAACCCCGCCCGCCTGGGCCAATGCAGCTGGCCTATCCCGAGGATTACAAGGCCTTCCGCGAAGCGACCTTAGGACTGGGTGCGATGGCCGTCTCGGGCGCGCTGGGGATCAAGCGGGCCAAGACGCTGTCCGCCATGCTCGAGGACAAAGGGGAGGGGGTCAACGCGATCGGGGCGCTACTGACTCAGCAGCCGGCCAACGACTTCATGCGCGGTGTGATGCTGCAGCACCTGGCAAACCTGACACGCGAGAAGGCGCACCCACGCCGCGGCACCAGCAGCGTCAGCGACGAGGCGTTGCGCAACGCCTGGGGCCGCGCGCAGAAATGCTGTCCGAACCGCGGCCGAGTGTTCCGGCAGAAGAAGACCATGGAACTGCTCGCTCAAGACGGGCTGACACTGGGGTTGACCCAGCTCAAGGCGCGGATGAAGACGCTGGGGATCTGATCGGCTTGGTCGGTTATATAACTGACCGGAAATTCGACAGATTCGCTGCGCTGCCCGAAAGTGTCGTCTCGCTAGAACTTGGACGACACGATGAGTGCACTCATCAAAGCAACCGAACTGCCCGGCTACATGAAGCATCCCGATCGGACGGTTAGGAGGCTCAGGAAGCTTCCGGACTTTCCCCGGGCACGCGACCTGACCGGCAGCGGCAAGTGCCTGGTCTACATCAAGGCTGAAATCGACGCCTGGCTCGCGGGACTGCCGCCGGCTGAAGTACGACCGGAGCCGAAGCAACTCGAGGCCGGACGCCTGGCCCGACAACAGGCTGAACACGCTGCAGCAGCCGCCACCGCCGAGCGAGAAGCCGCCACGACATGAAAAAGGCCGCGCAGCAATGCGCGGCCGTCGAAAGTTTGGTGCAGGTGCGATCTGGCGACGCAACTGTACCAGTCTCGATCCCGCGATCAAGTCCGTCCCCGGCAGTCCTGGCGCTGCAGCCGGCCGCACGAGTCGGCCGCCTGATACCACCAACTCAATGAGCGCCGCCCAGGTGCTGCTGTCGAGATGCGAGAAGGTGCGGCAGGTGCGCACACGGGGAAATTTCACGGCGAGCTTCGACTGCTGCTGCCCGGCGCACGACGACCGCAGCCCCAGCATGAATGTGGACGTCACGGCGGATGGCCGCGTGCTGGTGATCTGCCGGGCCGAATGTTCGATCGGCGACATCGTGGCCTCGGTCGGCCTGAAGCTCGCGGACCTGTTCCCGCCTCGGGTGAACGACGACAAGCGCCGGCCTGAAGCTGCGCCTCGAGCTCGCCCGGTCGAGATACACGAATCGCTCAACGCGGCCGGCTGCAAGCTGTTCGCCGACAGCGTCGAGTTGGCCGGGACCATCGGCGAGGTCTACCTGCGCCAGGTGCGCAGGTGCCCGCTGCCGCCGGCCGATGGTGATCTGCGGTTCCATCCGCGTGCATACCACTGGATCGAGCGGCGCAACCTGCCGGCGCTGGTCGCCCGGCTCAGCGACGCATTGACCGGCCAGGCGCGCTCGCTGCACTTCACCTTCCTGCAGGCCGACGGCTCCGGCAAGGCGCCGATCGGCAAGCCGCGCCTGCTGCTGGCCGGGCACCATAAGCTCGGTGCCATATGCCGCCTGTGGCCCGATGAGGCCGTCACGACAGGCCTGGGCATCGGCGAGGGCATCGAGTCGAGCCTGAGCCTGGCCCACGCATTCAGGCCGGTCTGGGCCGCGATCGACGCCGGCAACCTGGCCGCGCTCCCGCCGCTGGCCGGCGTGCAGTCGCTGACGGTCGCCGCCGACCACGACCAGGCCGGCATGGACGCCGCCGAGACCTGCGCCGCGTGCTGGACCGACGCCGGCCGCCAGGTGCGCCTCGTGCTGCCAGAGGCGCCGGGCACCGACTTAAACGACATCGCCCGGGAAGCCGCATGAACGACGGACCCGTCCGCGTGCGCCAGCTGGTCGACCAGACCGAACCACGACAGCCGAAGACATCCGCGCCGGATGACGATGACACCGGCCAGCGTAGGCGCCCGCTGAACTGGCAGCACGTCGAAGAAAATCCCCCCGGCGAGCGCGAGTGGTATTCGCCTGGATGGTCCGGGCCCGGTCAGACCGTGTTGCTCCCCGGTGCGGGCGGCGTCGGCAAAAGCCTGCTCGGCCAGCAGTTTTGCAGCGAGCAGGGTATCGGTCGCTCCGGAATCCTGCCCGCGGTGCGCGCGATCAGGACCTTGGGATGGTTCGGCGAGGACGACGAGGACGAAATCGCACGCCGGCAACTCGCCATTGCGAAGCACCTGGGTGTCCGAATTTCGGACTTCCAGGACCGCTTTATCGCCGAATCCCTCGACGGACGCGACGCAACCCTTGCCGAGAAGATCAACGGCGTGCTGGTAGCCACGCCCCTCATGAAAGAACTGCGGGAACAGGTCCACGACTACTGCGCCGATCTGGTGATCCTCGACAACATGGCCCGCATGTTCGGCGGCAACGAAAACGACCGCCACGAGGTCACCAGGTTCTGCGCCTGGCTGCGCGGTCGAGTCGGCCGGGCCGCGTTGATTCTGCTGGCGCATCCCGGCCGCGCATCCGGCTCCGAGTACAGCGGTTCTTCAGCCTGGGAAGCCGCGGTGCGATCACGCTGGTTCCTCGGCCGTACCTTGCCCGACCAGAAGCAGACCGAGGCCGACGAAGAAGCCGACGGAGCCGACACCACCCGCTGGCTGTGCCGGCGCAAGGCCAACTACAGCCCGCGCGACTACGTCCGGCTCGAATACCGCGACGGCGTCTTCGTCCCAGATACCCCGGAAGTCGCAACCGGCGGACTCATGGACTCGCTGCGCGCCAACCGCGCCCGCCGCATCGTCCTGGAAGGCCTGCGCGCCGTCATCGCCATGGGCAAGGTCAGTACCGACGCCCCAAATTCGCCCAACTTCCTGCCACGCCAGATCCTGGGCCTGAAGCTTCACGACGGATGCACCGAACGGGAACTGCGCGATGCCATGCGCGATCACCTGCGCCACGGACTGCTTCGCGTCGACACCGTCGGCAAGTACGCAAACCGAACCACGATGCGCGGCTTGATGGAAGCCCAGAAGCCCAATGTCTGAGCCGCGCTTGCACACAGTGCTCACAGTCCCCCCCTATAGAAGGGGGGGAGACTGTGAGCGTGCAGCTTTGTGCGAACTTTGTGCGGACTTTGTGCAATTTCGACCACCACTTTGTGCAGCACTTTGTGCAAACCCCAGAACGCCTACTTCACACATTCCGGTATGAGAAAACTTTACGAAACTAAGCCAAGGCGATCCCCGTGCCATCCGCCCGCCCGCGTTCTCGAATCCTGCCCGCTGGATGTCCGGTCGCGCTCAACCGCGTGCGTTAGTGCAGGCTCGCGATGAATCAGTGGCGGAATGGTGACGGAATGGCTGCGGATCGAGGCGTGGTGCGGGCTGATGCGGACGCAGCTTCTGCCGCACCGAAGTCCCGGGCCTGGCCGCTGGTGCCGTCGGAGCTGGCCGCGAGGGTTGAGCTGGAGCTCGGGAAGATGCGCCAGGCCGGAGCTCCGGTGCTGGTGGCGATCGACGCCGAACATCTCCGACAGCCGGCATCGCGGGAACGGCCGGATCAGGCACGTGGTAAAGCCAGGCCAGGCGATCGGCCGCCGGTCGATGGTCAGGTGCCAGCTTCGGCCGAGGCGCCTGCAGGGTCGCTACGCAAGCCTGGAGGGCAGGTTGAGAAGGTGACGACCTCGGCGCCGGTGGAGATCTCCGCGACCTCGGCGGCGGCACCGGCGGCGGCACCGGCGGCGATCTCGGCACCGGCGGCACCGGTGACGACCTCGGAGATCTCGGCGACGGCGGCACCTGGTCGCGTGGTGCTGGAGCCGGGCGGCCGCCTGGTGCTGCGTCGGAGGTAGGTCGCTGAATGCTGACTGGAGACGCGAATGGAAGCTGATTCCCCCTTGAAGGGTGTTGCCTGGACGGTTGAGCAGGCGATCGACCAGGCGTTGTGCACGATCTCGGCGGATGACATGGAGCTGCGGCACCTGAGCGCGGCCGAGCGGGACCCGGGGCCGCGGCCGTCTCGGATAGCGCAGACCGCGCAGCAGTGGCAGCCGGGGGTGTCGCAGGTCGAGCTCGAGGCGGCGGTGCTGGCGTATGAGTACGGGCTGACGGTGGCGCCTGGCCTGACGGCGGACGGGATGTGGGAGTTGATCCATGCCGACGGTGAGCTGGCCGCGAAGGTCAAGGCGCACCGGACGCTGCAGTTCAGGTTTTGGACGCCGCAGCGGCTGGCCGAGTATGAGTGGAGGCTGGGCGTCGTAGCCGAGCAGGAGATGGAGCAGGCCGAGCGTGCAGCTGGTGATCTGATCGGGCGTTTTGGCGGGCAGGCCGGGCGTGAGCGCGGATGAGGTGCGAAGCGATCGGGATCTCCACGTTGAGCGCGGTGGCGTTACGCTATCGGCTTGACAACCGATCGACGCGGGTGTCCGCGCCGGCTGCCGACGGAGTTGAAGGGGTTGATAAAACGGAGGCGAACGAATGTCAGCAGTGATGAGGGAAACCGAACCGACCATCGATGACCTGCGCGCGCAGATCGGCGCGAAAGAATCGGAGCGCGGCCGCGCCCTGGCGCTGAAGGCCGAGGCCCAGAGTGATGCCGACCGCAGCCGAGCCACAAGCGGGCGGGTGCCCGAATTCGAAGCGAAGGTGCAGGCGTTGCACGAAGCGCGGCTGTCCGGCGACGCCAAGACGGTCCAGCGGTTGGATGCGGCACAGAAGGATTTGGATGACGTGCGCGACATGGCCGACCGCGCCGAGCTGGCCGAGCGTGCCGCGCTGGCCATGGTGAAGAAGTTCGATGCGGCTGTTGCTGCCGCGGACGAGCAGATCGCCCACTTGCAGGGTGAGGTCGCCAAGCTGATCGGCGCGTCGCTTGAAGGCAAGGCACTGGAGGTCCACCGGGCCTGGAGGAAGGCCGAATGCGAGCGGATCGCGCGGGAGTACGCGAAGGCCTTCGGCACCGTGCTGGCGATGGAGCGGATCGCGGCGTCGCTCGGGGTCACGTTGACCGTGTCGACGGCCGACTCGCCTGTCGTATGCCCGCTGCCGGCGACGTCGATGTTGCGCTGGTCGGCCGAGCCCGGGCAAGCTGTGCGGGAACTGTCGGTGGTGCAGGTCGATGTGCGCCACGAGATCGCAGCGGTGGCCGCCGAGGTCGAGGCCCGTCTTCGCGGCGAGCTTGCGTTGCCGCAATGAAGTCAGCGCGCACGTTCGATCCTGCTGCCCCAGTCGGGCGCGCGCGCCGGTCGCGGCCTATCCTGTCCGCGGCCGACCATCGAAAATGGGGTGGTACGGGATGCGCGTTGTCCATTCGCGCAGGCTCAGCAGACCCAGGACGATTGGTCGGACGGGGGCCGCAATCCTCGTCCATGTCCGCAAGCTGGGCCACTTTCGCTGAGGTCTTGACGTGACATCGACAGCGGTTATGCAGACTCGGGCTGCGGCGCGACGTCAGGCTCAGGGGCGCCTGCGGCCGAACACGGCGACCTGGGTCGATTCGGGCTACTCGCGCCTGTTAGCGCGGCAGCTACGCGCCGTTGTCAGCAGCCGGGACAACTGGCGCTCGTTCCGGGACATCAGGCGCCTGCGCAGATTCGCCGGGTATGTGGCCGAGGAATCCACGCCGGGCGGAACTGTGGCTTACGTGCTGGCCGGGCACATCAGCGATCCGCTGCGGGTGGTGCTGACCGATCTGTATTACGACACGGCCGGCAAACTGCGGATCCGGGAGTCGGCCACGCCGGGCAAGGTATGCATCGGCATCATGGATCACGCGCTCAGCCGCCTATTCGAACGCAAGCGCAGCAACAGCGTCGCGGATTTGATGCCGGTCTTCAAGGCGCTGCTGCAGCTGCCGACAGCCACGGCGGCCTACAAGGGCCGCGAAATCGCGGTCGCTGTCCCGGGCGGCACGGTCCATGTGATCTGTGACCACGAATACCTGCCCAAAGAAGACCTGTACCTGATGCCGGCCTGGATCGCCAAGACGTTCATCCCGGCCCGCGATTTTCGACCGATCGACCATTCCCCGCCGGCTGTGGCCGGCATTCACGTAGGAGAAACACGATGAACGCATCTGCAAAAGTTGGTCGCGATGACCCGCCGGGCGGACCTGGTCAGCCGAATCCGCCGAAGCGGCTGGATCGAAGCCTGTTCCGGCGCGATGAAGGCACTGCCAGCAGAACGCAGAACATCCCGCCCGCTGCCCGCGGTGGTGAAGCGGAAGACGATGACGACGGCGAAGACAAGATCCAGGAGATTCTGGCTCGATTCCGGGACGGCGGCGTCGAGATGAACGATGGCAAGCTGAAGCTGATCGAACACATCCTGCGTCAGTATCTGGCCGGGGCGGGCAAGCCTGCGCAAGGCGGTCGGCGCATGGAAACCCACGGCGGCTCCGAAGCGTCTCAGTCTTACGAATTGCCGGTGGCCGCCCAGGACGCGCTAACCAGGGGTCTGCCGCGACATGACCTTCACGGAGTGCAACCTGCGGCACCACGAGCTCGGCCGGTGTCGGCGCAAGCGGTGACGCTGGCCGAGAAGCTGGCGCCGGCCACCATCGGCATGCGGGTGATGTAGCCGGGCTCGCCATGCTCGACGAGAGTCCGCATCTGCAGCCGCTCGAGCCGGTGACGCCGGAGCTCGAGCTCGCCGGAGGCCCGGCGCCTGGTGCCGCGGTGCCCGCCGTCGTTCCGGAGCGCAAGCTGACGCGGAAGATGCGGCAGTTCGTCGTCGAATACATGAAAGATTTTTGCGCGACGCAGGCCGCCATTCGCGCCGGTTATTCGGCCAGGACCGCGGGGGCCGCCGCGTGTTTGATGCTCAAGAACATGCCGCAGGTCCGGGCCGCGATCGCCGAGGCGCTAGCTGAGCGCAAGGCGCGCGAGGGCGAGGAACGCGAGCGGCTGATCCGGGCGATCGAGGCATCGGCCTACGCTGACATCCGCGAGCTGCTGAACCCGGATGGTTCGTGCAAGTCGGCGCTCGAGCTGGACGACGCGACCGCGGCGGCCGTGGAGTCGCTGGACGTGCAGGAGACCGTCGTCACCGACCAGGATGGCAAGCGGGTGGTGGATCGGCACACGCGGATCCGCCTAGTCGACCGGACTGCGGCGAGGAACCAGCTGGCGGAGATCTTGGGCCTGACCGGCAAGGGCCGGCTCGTGGGCCTGCAGTTCAACGCGCCGGTGCAGGTGAACGTGAACCTGCCGGCCGATCCGGTTGCGGCGAGCCTGGCCTACTCGAGGATCATCAACGGCAATGCAAGTTAACTGGCGCGATCCCGATTACGGCGCGGTGTTCCGAGCGCGACTCGAGGCCCTGAACCGGCTGCGCGCGAACCCGGGCGAGCTGCGGGCGATCAAAGCCTTCTACAAGGACCGCCCGGCGCAATTCATCACCGATTGGGGCTGCTGTTTCGATCCGAAGCAGGTCGAGCTCGGGCGGCCGGCGCTGATCCCGTTCGTCTTGTTCGAGAAGCAAATCGAGCTCGTGCAGTGGATCGTGGAGCACTGGAAGTCGGGCCGTCCCGGGCTGGTTGAGAAGACGCGCCAGGCCGGCATCAGCTGGGTGACGGTCGCGCTCGCCTGCACGCTGTGCCTGTTCCATCCCGGCCTGGTGATCGGATTCGGTTCGCGCAAGCAGGAGCTGGTCGACTCGCTGAACGATCCGAAAAGCTTGTTCCACAAGGCGCGGCTATTCCTGAGCCACCTGCCGCCGGAGTTTCGTGGAGGTTGGGACATCGAGCGCCACGCACCGCTGATGCGATTGATGTTCCCCGAGACCGGGTCCGTGATCACCGGCGAAAGTGGCGACGGGATCGGCCGTGGTGCCAGCACGAGCTTGTTTTTTGTCGATGAAGCGGCGTACTTGGAGCGCCCGCAGCTGATCGAGCACTCGCTCAGTCAGACGACGAATTGCCGGGTCGATGTCTCGACGCCCTGCGGCTTGAACAACGTGTTCGCCGAGAAGCGATTCAGCGGCCGGGTCGATGTCTTCTCGTTCAGCTGGCGCGACGATCCGCGCAAGGACGAGGCCTGGTACCGCAAGCAGGTCGACGAGCTGGATAGCGTGACAGTCGCGCAGGAAATCGACATCAACTTCCAGGCCAGCGCCGACGGGGTGGTGATTCCGAGCAGCTGGGTGCAGGCCGCGATCGACGCCCACAGGAAACTCCAGATCGATCCCACCGGCGTGCGCCATGCTGCGCTGGACGTCGCCGACGAGGGGCGCGATCTGAACGCACTGGCGGGCTGCCACGGCGTCGTGGTGGAGCTCGTGGAGGAATGGTCTGGCCGGGGTAGCGACATTTACAAGACGACGCTGAAGGCCTTCTCGCTGTGCGATCTGCACGACTACAGCCGGCTGCGATTTGACGGCGACGGATTGGGCGCTTCGGTCCGGGGCGATGCCGCCAAGATCAACAGCGAGCGTGCGGCTTCCGGCCGGCCGCAGATCCAGGTCGAGGCGTTTCGCGGCAGCGAGGCCGTGGTCGGTCCTGAGCGCGAGGACGTCAAGGGCCGCAAGAACAAGGACTTCTTCCTGAACCGCAAGGCGCAGGCCTGGTGGGCGATACGCCGCATCTTCGAGTACACCAACCAGGTCGTCAACGAAGGCCTGCGCCCGTTCGACCCGGACAGAATCATCAGCCTGTCGAGCAAGATCAGGAACCTCGCCAAGCTCGCCGGCGAACTGTCGCAGCCCACCTGGTCGGTGACCACCACCGGCAAGATCGTGATCGAGAAGAGCCCCAGCGAGGGCGTGCGATCGCCGAACATGGCCGACGCCGTGATGATCGCCTTCTCGACGATCCGCAGGCCGCCGATGCAGATCAGCCAGGAAGCACTGGACGCTGCCGGCCCGCGGCGCAGCCGATTGCTCGGCGCGCTATGAGCAGCCCGACCCGGCCAGGCCAGGTGCCGCAGCTTGCGATGGACCAGGCGCCGGACGCCTGGAGCTGGACCTGCTTCGAGATCGGCTGCGTCGCGCACACCATGACGGCGCCGACTGCGGAGCTCACCCGCGCCTGGCACGGCCACGGCGCTCCCAGGCCCCCGCGGTCCGGCTCGGTCGAGTCGGATGATGCTGACTGAGCTCCAGCTGGCCGACCTGGTGTCGGTCGCAACACACGAGGCTGCGCACGCCTGGACGGCGATTCGCTTCGGCGACGTGGCGCCGCGCATCCACGTCCATCCGCACACCGACTACCGGCGCGGCTACGACAGCTTTCGCGGCTGGTGCGCCCCGACGATCCGATTCCAGCCCGCACAGCGCCGCCTGTTCGCCTTGGCCGGCGCCGTGGCCCAGCTTGTGCTGATCGACCCGAACGTGACGGCGCAGGCGGCCTATCACGCACTGCTGGCCGAGCAACCGATCACGCTGACCGACATCGACGCCCGGATGGCCGGCTACTTCGACGCGCGCGACATCGCTGCCTGCCTGACGCTGGTGCGTCGACTCTGGCCGTGGATCGAATGGACCGCCGACGCGCTTGTGCAGCACACGATCGAGCGGCTGTAAAATCGGTACGTGGAACCATCATTCGCAGACCGCATCATCGAAGCCGCGCAGGAATACAAGCGCCGGCATCCCGACGCGACCTGGCAAACGATTGCCGAACAGCTGGAAGCCGAGCAGGGCGCTGAAGCGAGGGCGTGGTTCGAAGCACATCCAGAAACCACCCTCGCGGCTATGGCCAAGCGGTAACCGGCACCGATCCGGAAAAAGCGGCTTCTCGGCCCTGCAGCGCTCCGCGGAATTTGGGTTCCTTGAGATACCTCATTACCTGAGAGGCAACCGGGTCCGACAATTTGCGGAATGTACCTGGGGGCTGGGGCATGAGGCATCGTGCGGCTTGTACGTTCGTCGCGTTGGCGGCCTTGGCGTTGTCGCCTACGGCGCACGCCGCTCAGCCGGTTTCCGCCATACCGGTCGACAAGTGCGTACCAGACACGGTGTTGGTCGCCGCTTACACCAACGCGGTGAACCGGGTGGCCGAGTTCAGCCCCCGGATTGAGTCCAGCCTCACGGAGGTCCAGGCGATCCTCGACCGGTACCCCGGTCACGCGCACGATCAGCAGGCCGTGATGAACTTCCTGTCCCCGAAGGATAACGTGCGGATGACCGAGCTGCTGGCGACCAGCGCCCAGCTGAACATGTACAGCTTCGTCGAGCAGAGGGCCGAGCGCGACGCCAACGTGATGATCGAGATGTTCGTGCTAGCGCAGAACGCCCGGGATGGCAAGACCGACCTGATGGCGCGCGCGCTTGCCACCATGCAGGCCGACGAGGCCGGCAAGCCGCGCTCGGGCGGCGCCGAGGAAGCCAGCGTGGTGTATCTGGTGCTGCTGCGTCACCTGTTCAAGGACTCCGCAGACCCACCCCAGCCAACGTCGACCAGCGTCTGCAGCGTCGATCTCGCGCTGGCGATTGAAGACGGCCGAGCGTTCAAGTCGCTCGGGGCCTTCATCGAACACGACCCGGAAGTGGCCGAGCTGCTGCGTCTTAGGGACAAGTACCACGTCCCGGAAGGTCAGCCGCTGGCCGTCGACCGCATGCCTGCGTCGGAGGCCAAGTACGCCACCGAGCTGCAGACCTCGGTTCAGGGCAAGGCGCAGCGCCTGAAGGACTACCACGTGGACCTGCTCGATTTGCGCCGCCTGGCGGCCATCAACCAGGTGCGGTACGAATCGCAGCGCGAGGACCTCGTAAAGGTCGGCGGTGCCCGCGACAAGGAGGCGCTCGCTGAGATGGATGCGATGGACCAGGCGCGCTTCAAGACCCTCTCCTCCGACATGCAGAAGTTGTGGAACCTCTGGGACCGGATCGACAAAGAGGTCCCGACCATGATGACGCAGATGATGGCCAGTAAACCGCCGGATCATTGAAATCCATGGGCCTGCGATTCCAGAAGCGCATACGCCTGTTCACCGGGCTGCGCATCAACCTGAGCAAGTCGGGCGTGTCGGCCAGCATCGGCCGGCGCGGCGCCTGGCTGACCGGGGGCAGGTGGCGATGAGGCATCGTGCGGCTTGGGCGTTCGTAGCAGGCGCGGCGTTCTCGGTGTGCGGTCCGGCGCATGCCGGGGAAAAGATTTCCCTCCGCTGCGTTGGTGACGGGACGGAGACCATTCACGAGATGTCGCCGCCATATAGGAATGTGAAGTCGACTGCCGTCTCAATCGAGCGGTATTACGAACTCACCGCGACCTCGATGACAGAACGAAATGGGACGCTGGCCTTCACGAAGACGAAGGCCGAGATCGAGGCGAAGAAGGAGAACGAGGGAAAGAACCGGGAGACGCACTTTGGCACGTACTCAGTTTCCGACGACGCGATCAATTACCTGGAGGACGATATGGTCGACAGGGACTTGATGAGCGACAACCCCACAATCTTAGAGCGAAGCTTCGGCGTCAATCGGCGGACAGCGAAGTGGTCCCTCCTCGAAGCCTATACCGGCGGCACGTTGGACACCATGTACGGCACCCACGTGACAAAGCGTCTTGAAGTCGACGGCACCTGCGAGCCCTGGAACCCCGAGAAGAAGTTTTAGCCACTGCTGGCCCCCGCGCGAGGGGTGGGAGCGCTTCCGGGAGCAGTGCCTGAAGCCACCGGCGTCAGGCTGAACCGAGCCTGGTCTCGCGCTCTCACGAGGCAGAGGGGGTCCTCGCCCTCAAGGCGAGAGCGAGCTGGTGCGTGTAGGCGTGCAGATAGCGTTTCGCCTCTTCGGTGATAGCGGCTTTCGCCATCACGATTGCCTCATACCGCGAGGTGAAGTCGTGTGCCAGCGCCGCACGGCTTTGGTTGCCATGAACGACCCGGCCACGCACCTTGTAGAGTTTCTTGAAGGCATCCCGCTTCTGCTCTCGGTCCATTGCCGTCGTCCCGACAAGGAAGGCATAGCGGTCCGCCAGGCGGTCGGTGATCCGCCCGTTCGCGATGCTTTCCGCTTCTTCTTCCCCGAGAAGCGCCTCGAGGGCGATAAAGGACTCGACCAGCGAAGCGCTCGGTTCGCTGGCGTGCTCACCCTCAAACGCCCATTCGATGGCTGAGCGCAGGCGGAGCAGATCCGCGTCCTCGGTGGCTGCGTTCCAGATTGGTCTAGGCGTTTGCGCCCGCCTCTTCAGGCGACGATGAAGGGCCGCGAGGTCGTCCTCATCCGCGTGCTCAATGTCGAGGCCACCGGTTGGATCGGCATTCAGCAGCAGCTTCGCTGCGCGTCTGATGACCGAATCACCGCCCCACACGCGCTGTCCAGGAACGCTTCCGTCCGCGCGTTCCACGAAGCAGCGGGCATCGGACGGGCCGCCTAGCGCGGCGCGCAAAATGATCCCTCTTGCTTCGCAGAATAGGTCGAAGCATTCCCCCAAGTAAAGCAACTCTCTCGCGCGCGACAGACCGTGGATCATCGTGGAGCAGCCGGCACTAAACGAGAGGTGACCCGTGCAGTGGACGCGCCATGCCGCCATTGCCTTTGCTTCACCGGGCGTTCCTAAGTTGCCCAAGAGGCCCACGGCGCCCAGGCCGCCCACGGGCTCGTACCTGTCGGTAAACCAGCTCTGCGGGACTGGAACCAGCGAGCACCACGCGCAAAGTTCGACCTCCACAGGCGGTGGCACCACATCCCCAAAGATCGGGACGTAAAGAAAATAATCTGATACCGCTGAATCGAGAGCGCGCTTCGCGTGGGCCAGTAGCGTGGTCCGCAGAGCGCCGGGGGTGTTTAAGGAGGGGTCGCGCGCAGCCTCATCGAACGCAGCCTGTCCCGCCTGAGTCGCCACCCCAAAAAGGATGTGTGTGAGGTCATCGGCATTTAGCGCGCCGACGCTCTCGAGGATCCGAGCATCCCTGGAAAGACGCCACAACTCGGCAGGATTGTCGCCCGAGGTGAGGATTTTCGGGTCGGTTGGCGCCTGGTCGCCCACCATCTTCGCCAGGGCGCTAAGGAGAGGCGGCTGCCTCGGCGTCTTGTTCATCGTTGCGCGCCGTTCACCCAGGCTCCCGCTCCCAGAACGCGCAGACGTACTGCGGAGTCTCACGGCTCTTCATCGGTTCGGCGCCGCAGTACAAGGTAAACCGCCACGATCAAGGCCGGGATGACCAGCAGCACCCACCCGTTCAGATCGAAGTCCTGCGCAATCACGGCCACCACGAATTCGACCGGGGCCGCCAGCATCAGCACCAGCAGCACCAGCGCCACCCCGATGCCGACCTTCAGAATCGGCCTATTCATCATCGGCGCCCGGCTCCCGCATCCAGAACGCGCACCCCATCGCCGGCACGCCGACCACGTACCGGCCGCCGTCACGCTCGCACAGCACGTGGTCCGCGTAGAACCGGCCGAGGAAGTGCGCGCAGGTCAGGCAGCCGCGCGCCCTGGCCGGCGATTCGATGCGGTGCGGGGTGAAGTAGTCGACCTCGGGCATCCAATCATTTTGCCCGATGCTGCCCCGCGCTGATCTGGTCGTGGTGGTGATCGCGTCCCGGTGAAGAGTCGAACCTCCCCGACGCAGCGCACGCTCGAGAAGCTGCAAGATGCCGGTGAGCAAAGACGACTCCCAGGTCGGTGAACACGTTATAAATCAATGAATTACGGAGGACAGCAAAGAAAAGGAGGCGGCAACGCTGGCCACAAACTTCGGATTGCAGCCTGAAAACACGTCTGTTTTGGGGAGCGAGACCCCACGGGCGGTGGTTGCATGAGCATCGTCATGCTTCTATATATTGAAACGGAGTACGGTGGCGATACGGTAGGGCTTGGCCCGTGCAGAGATTCGGGAGGCTTTCGCGTCTAATCGAGGGTGTTTATGGTTGAGCGCAGAACGAAGGCGACGCTACCCACCGGGGTGGTGGACGCCGTGGAAGTGCCTATCGAGGAATCCACCGAGCGTTGGAGTGAGTACAAGCTAGAGGATGGGACAATATTTCGAATGAAAATGAATGTTCTGGCTGTTAACCGAGTTCCGGACCAATGGGACCCTCAAGGAAATCCCCTCTATGCTGTGAACGCGGCGCCAATGATGATCGTGGTGGAATCCCCAGCGCACCTTCGCAAGAAGATGCAATAGACGACGATGGAACATCTTAACGAACCAGTCAGGCGGCGGGCCGTCCCAGGTGCGATCGTATTGAGCGCTTTCGCGGCGTGCCACTACAGCATCACCCACAATAGCCCTCTGATGGAGATTCGCCCAGCAACGGGAGAGGGTACGTTTCTTCTTTTTGATCCAACCGTTGTGAAGTTTCTGGTCCGCCGTAAACTCTTTGAAAACCTTGCATCGCAATGGCGCAAAGAGCGGAATCCATTGTCCTCGAATGCTTGGGACAATCTCCTTAGCCCTGCGTATTACAGAATCACTGGTATGGGCCCTGGCGTCGTGCCATTTATCCTGGAGGAATTGCGACGCGAATTGAAGATGGGAGAACCTGACGATTGGTTCGTGGCGCTATGGGCAATTACCGGGGAAAACCCAGTCCTGGAAGAGAGCCGCGGGAGGCTAAGAGAAATGGCGAAGGCGTGGCTTCAATGGGGCTCGCAGCATGGATATATCGATGGTGAAGAGCTGGGAACCCGCCTTCCCGAACTTAGGTAAATGGGAAGAGCATAGCCCGTCGACGCTGCCTCGCGGACCGTATCCACGCTACAACTGCTACGCACTTGCGGCCGGGGACAACTCTCAGCATTGGGAACCGGACCCTTCGAACCAATATTATTGGCCTCCCAATGTTCCGAGGGCATATAGCGTCCCCGCGTTCATCGAGGCCTATCGAGCCATTGGTTTCGCCGTTTGTGAAGACGGTTTGTTGGAGCCTCGCTACAGAAAAATCGTGATCTATGCGAACAATTCTGGAGTCGTTCAGCACGTTGCTCGCCAACTGTCTGATGGACGATGGCTGAGCAAGCTGGGTGTGTCCGAAGACATCGTCCACGACACACCGCAGTCTCTGGCCAGTAACGTGTATGGGGTGCCGGTTTGCTACTTGAAGCGCGATTGCCTAGTGCATTTAGCGCATTCCAATTTGGGTGCGCTGCGGTTCGATCGGACGAGGTCACTCATGATTTTCCCCAGCTCCCCCTGTCAGTAAACGCGCGCCCCGGCGGGATCGGTGGGGCGGTGCAGCGACAAGTAGGCGAGGTTGGGCACGAGGGGTTCGAGCAGGATTGGCGGACGAGGTAGAGAGCTAATTTAGCTAGGGGTGGACCATCGCTGCGGTCCACTTTTGCTCGTATATGGCGAGGACTGCGGCGCACGCGTCTATAAGCTGCGTGAAGGTCGTCGGGTGCCTTCCCCCATCCTTGAACGACGCGCCCGACTGGTAGCAGGAAGCGCGGTCCGCGAAGAGGTACCGGTCATGGAAGTCATTCGACGATCGAACCTCGATCGCGAGTCCGGTCTGCTGACGCAGTAGGTGGACAGCCGGCAGGAGTTTGGGAATGAGATCCCGCGCCAGGAGGCGAATCGTGACGCCCGGATGCGGGAACTTCAAGTAACGGGAGGCGAAGTCCGCATCGAGATAGCGATCGACGAAGAACAGATCGTTGCTGGCGGACTCGATCACCTTCCGCACCTCGTCGAAGTAGTCGAAAACAGCGCCGTGCCCGACGGCGACCGTTAAAGGACCGGCGGTTGCGAGCCGTAGTTCATGCGCAGCCTGGAGGAGCATCGTCAGTGCGCCGCGGAATCCTTGTGCCGAGGTGGGCACCAGCTGGCAAGCCAGGACGTTGCGCTCGAATGTGCCGGAGGCTCTTATGGGATCCCACAGGTGCATCGCTGCGGACGCCCGACCGAGCCAGTCGAAATTTTCCTCCTTGTCCGCCCAAATCGTGTCGCGTGGCGGCGCCGTTCGAATGATCTCTTCGATCTCGGCAAGAAGCTGCTGGGGATTGGTGGCCATGAGGCCGGAAACGGTACGCGGCGCGCCCGAAATCGCCAAATTGGGTGGAATAGATCGTGAAAAGCTGCAAACTGCCTACGGCCCTATGATTGGCGCGGGTGTTTGACTTCACTCTCTCCGCCAGTAAGCGCTGTGTACGGACCGGACACATAGGTGACGGTTCGTACCTAAGACATAGGTAACAACCTCGGGCCGAACGCGTTGTCCAGGGGTTGCAAGGTTTTCTGTTCCAGGTCGATGAAGCCCAGATCGTAGTGCATGAAGCTGACGATCCAGATGCCCTCATCGACCTCCTTGATGCCGACAACTCCGCTCTCCCAGGTTCTCGCCCGCGACTTCGAGGACGCCGTCCGCCAGCGTGGCACCGGGTATTTTCACGCCGGCCGCGTTAGGATCGACTCAAGCTCCGCCTCACAGGTCCGTTCGGCACGGCCTCTTATCGGGTCGTACTGGCGCGACAAGGCCGCCGAAGTGTTACCATTCAAAGATCAGTAATACCGCGAGGCGACTCATGGCGGCGACGATCACGAGCAAGGGACAGGTGACCATCCCCAAGCACATTCGCGATGCGTTGGGGTTGCGGCCCGGCAGCGCTGTGGACTTCGCAGTCGACGATCATGGACAGGTGGTGCTGGTTCCCGCGAAGACGGCAGCGTCGCGATCCGCGAAGGATCGGTTCGAATCCGCAAGAGGCAGCGCCACGGTCAAGTGGCGGACTGAGGACCTTATGCGCCTGCTGCGCGATAACGGATGATCCTGGTCGACACCAACGTCCTCATTGACGTTCTGGAAGATGATCCGCAATGGGCCGCATGGTCTGTCGCCCAGCTGCGGGCGCAGTCGAAGATCCATGAGTTGGCCATCAATGCGATCGTCTACGCCGAGCTTTCCCTGGCGTTCGAGCGGCTCGAGGAGCTCGATGATGCCGTCATGCGCCTCGGATTGAACCTGCTCGAGATTCCTCGGCCGGCCTTGTTTCTCGCGGGCAGGGCGTTCCTTACTTATCGCAAGGCTGGTGGCACCCGGTCGAACGTTCTGCCCGACTTCTTCATCGGTGCGCATGCTGCTGTCGCGGGGGTAGCGATACTGACGCGTGACGCACGACGCTACGCAAACTACTTTCCGGCCGTAAAGCTGCTACTCCCGCTCACGGCATGATTCGTAGCTCGAATTCGCACGTCGGCGCCATCGGCAAACGACGGGCAGCGGGGGAGAGCCGGGGGCTGCGACGCGACAGCCGGCGGACCGAGCAATGCGCACCCTCTTGACGACCTCGTCTCCGCCAATGTGCTCTCGGTCCGCGAAGGTATGTCCCGGTTGCCAACCACATCGAGCCATGCACGTGTACCTGCACTCATGGTCGCCAGATCGCACGAAGGACTGCCGGCCTGTGGATAGGGGGAAGGAAGGGCGGAAAGGAAAATGATGCATCGCATTTCGCGAGCAGTGGCGGGGCTTGACGAAAGACACTCTCTCCGCCACCCTCCAAATTGTGCAGACCGGAGACATAGGTAACGGTCCGTACTTAAGACACTGTCACCTCGATCGGCCGCGGAGCAGTGGATTTACGACCTTGAGCCCGGCGAAACGGCTGAAATCCCGGTCCGCCGACCACAGCTCGCGCACGCCATGCTGTCGACACAATGCGGCGACCCGCGCATCGTGAACCTGTGCACCGCCAATGCGCCCCTCGAACAGCATTGCCCGCAAGGTCGTCCAGTGCGTTGTCGATTCGGTCAACAGCGTCAGCGTGGGCGATTCGACCCAGGCATCCACTTGCTCGAGTGCTCGCGCCAGCGGCGTGGGGGGCGCGTAAATGCGCGGATGCGTGACGATGGCAAGGAATTCGTGAATGCACGGCCACGGAACGGCCCAGGTCGCCGACCCCTCCGCAAGCTCTGCTACGCAACCAGACGCGGCTTCGTGGAAAGGCGAGTCTTCGCGGTGCGCGTAGACGAGAATGTTGGTGTCTATACCGATCAAGCGCCGCGATCCTTGTAGACGAGATCACGCACTTTTTCCCATGAATCGTCGTGAAATTGCGGCTGCAGACCCTCTCCCTTGAAGCTGGCGCGGCGCAACTTGAAGGAAGCACCCCGCCTGGTTTCCGCAATGACTCGATGAAGGCCGCGCTCCACCAATGTGCGTAGAGTGACGCCTTCGCGCGCGGCCAGCTTGCGGGCCTGTTGCAATAGCGAATCCGCAATTTCCACCGTGGTTTTCATACGACTTCTATATGGGTGCCGTGATATGGGTACCCATATCCTATCCAATTGTGTACCAGACTGTCCAACGCCGCCCGTGGGAAGTCGGGCGCTATGGATCAGCCAGTATCAGCATCCCGGTTTTGCAGGTCGGCGAAGCGCCATCCATCCTGGCGCCGCACCAGAACGCAACGGGCGGTCCCGCGCCGGGCTGTCGCGCCGGGCTCGGTGGACCGGCGAAATTCGGCCTGCGCAACGCTGCCGTACCGATGCAGCGAAACGATTTGCTCGATCCTGATGCGAGGATGGCGATCCGGGCCTGCAAGCAGGGCCTCTACGGCGGGGCGACCCTCGCGCCGCACGCCGTCGGCACCGACGTATTGCGCGGTCTCGGTGAAAAGGGCGGCGAACGCCCGCGCATCAGTCGAGTTCCACGCGGCGACCAGTTCGAGAATCGCGTCGCGCAAGGTCTCGTCCATCTTTGGATCGTCCCGGTCTGAGGTGTCAGCAGTCAGCCCGGTCTGTACGGACAAGACCTCGAGTATTCCGAAGGTATATCAGCCTTGACAATAACTGCCTGGGCAGTTATAGTCGCGGGCAATACGAGTCCGCCAGCGGGCAAGGCGCAGTGTGATGGGCGATATCTACAACCCCGAAAGTTACGTGCCGAGCAAAAGCGTGCTCTGGCTGCTGAATCGGGTGAAGTCCGAGGGCGCATCGGCGCTGGACCAGGCGCTGGCGACCGACCCGGAGCTTTCCGAGCTGGAAGTGACCACGGCCCAGTACGTGATCATCGCGACCCTGGCCAACCGCGAGGCCGATTCGGCGGCGCAGCTATGCAAGTCGTTCTCGTACGATGCCGGCGCCATGACCCGGATGGTGGATCGGTTGGAAGCCAAAGGCCTGATAAAGCGTCGCCGGTGTATCGACGATCGCAGGCTGATCAACCTCGAATTGACCGAAGCGGGTTGCTCGCTGTACCCGAAGATGAAGGCGCTGGCCATGTCGGTCCATAACCGGTTCTTGCGCGGCTTCACCAAGGAGGAAGCCCAGCAACTGGAGAGCTATTTGCAGCGGATGCTCGAAAACGCCTGATTTTTTTTGAGCCACTAACTGCCTAGGCAGTAGCAGCTAAGGCAATGGTGGTGTCAGGGTCTTGTCAGAAGGAGCGCACGTGAACACAGATCGAGCGGCAGAGGTGGGACCGTCGGGGTGGTGGGAGGTCGCTGTCCTCGCAATATTGCTGCTGGTCCTGCTGGCCGGCTGCGCAAGCACCCATGGGCTGAAGCCACAAGCCACGCTGGCCGGGGCCGACAGCCTTTCGGCCGCCGAATCACTGGCCAGCGCCCGCGCGGATGCGGATGCCTGGCCGGCTCAGGACTGGTGGACTCAACTGGGCGACCCGCAGCTCGATCAGCTGATCGGCGAGGCCTTGGGGGGCAGCCCGAGCCTGCAGGTGGCGCTGGCGCGTGCGCGGCAGGCCTCGGCACTGGCACAAGTCGCCGAATCTTCGCTCAGTCCGCGCGTGGACTCGAGCCTTTCGCTTACGCGCGAGCGCTTTCCGGATAACGGGGTGATACCGCCGCCTTACGCGGGCGGGTGGGGCTCCCTGGATCAGCTCCAGGCGACCCTGAGCTGGGATCTGGATTTCTGGGGCAAGAACCGCGCCGGGTTCGAGCAGGCTCTGGGGCAGGCGCGCGCCGCGGCGGTGGACGCGCAGGCGGCCCGCCTCGCGCTGTCGGTCGACATCGCGCACGCGTACGTGCAATTGCTGCGCGCGTACCTGCAGCTGGACGTGGCGCAAGCGACGGTGCAGCAGCGCGAACGGGTCTACGCGCTCACGCGCGATCGCAATGCCGCCGGCCTGGACTCGCGACTGGAGCTCAGGCAGGCCGAAGCGGCGGTGCCTGCCGCGCGCGAGCAGGTTGTGCAGCTCAACGAGCTGATCGAGCTGACGCGCGATCAGATCGCGGCGTTGATGGGGCAGGGCCCGGACCGCGGCCTGGCCATCGCGCGGCCGATCGCAATGCGCAGCATCGATGCAGTCCTGCCGTCCCGGGTTCCGTCGCAGCTGCTCGGGCGCCGCCCGGACATCGTGGCGCAACGCTGGCGCGTCGAGTCGGCGCGCAAGGGCATACGGGTGGCGCAGACCCAGTTCTATCCGGACGTGAACCTGACTGCCTTCATCGGCTTCCAGAACCTGGGGACGTCGGGATTTCTCAGCCTGGGCAGCCGGCAAGTGGGCGTCGGGCCGGCTCTGAGCCTGCCGCTGTTCGATGCGGGCCAGCGGCGCGCCAATCTGGCGGCGGCCGATGCGCAATACGACGTGGCGGTCGAGCGGTACAACCAGACCCTGGCCGACGCGCTGCGCGAAGTGGTCGATCAACTCAGCTCGTTCCGCAGCCTGGCGCAGCAGCGCAGCGAGCAGCAGCAGGCGCTGGGCGCGTCGCGCGATGCCTACGACCTGGCCGTGCTGCGTTACCGCGAGGGAGTCGGCAACTACCTGCAGGTGTTGAGCGCGGAGGCGCCGTTGCTGACGCAGGAGAGCCTGGAAGCCGACCTGCGCGCCCGCGCGGTGGATCTGTCGATCAACCTGGTAAGGGCGCTGGGCGGAGGATTCGAGCAATCGACAGCCCCGCTCGCGTCCAGCAACCCGTAACCCGCATCCGATTTGCGTCCCTGGAGTACTCCCTATGGAAAATGACCAAGTTTCCGCAAAGCTGGCATCGATGTCGCGCCGGCGACGCCGGTGGTTGCTCGGTGCGGGTGCCGTGGTGGCGGTCGCGACGATCGGCTGGGGCGCGCGCTGGGCGATGGCGCTGCGCTTCGAAGAGAGCACGGATGACGCCTACGTCAACGGCAACGTGGTTCAGATCACGCCGCAGATCACGGGCACCGTCGTATCGATCGGGGCCGACAATACGCAGTTCGTGCGGGCCGGCCAGACGGTCGTGCAGCTGGATCGGGCCGATGCGAAGGTGGCGCTGGACCAGGCCGAAGCGCAGCTGGCGCGCACCGTGCGCGAGGTGCGCAACCTCTTCTCGACCTCGGAACAGCTGGGGGCCAGCCTGCAGGTGCGAGAGGCCGAGCTCGCCACGGCAACCCAGGACCTGGCACGGCGCGAGCGTCTCGCCGATTCCGGAGCCATCTCGGGAGAGGAGTTGCAGCACGCCCGCGATGCGTTTACCGCCGCGCAGGCGGCCGTGATGTCGGCCCGCCAGCAGTTTGCAGCCAACCGCGCGCGGGTCGACGGCACCACGGTCGAGATCGCACCCCGACGTGCTCAATGCCGCGGCCGCGGTGCGGGCCGCCTACCTCACCTATGCGCGCACCCGCTTGCCGGCCCCGGTATCCGGTTTCGTCGCCCAGCGCAGCGTTCAGCTGGGCCAGCGCGTCGATCCCGGCAACGCCTTGATGGCGATCGTGCCGCTGGACCAGGTCTGGGTCGATGCGAACTTCAAGGAGCCGCAGCTCGCCTCGATGCGCGTCGGGCAGCCGGTGCTGCTGAGCGCCGATCTGTACGGGCACGGCATGACCTATCACGGCATGATCGTCGGCTTCAATGCAGGCACCGGCTCGGCATTCGCGCTGCTGCCGGCGCAGAACGCCACCGGCAACTGGATCAAGATCGTGCAGCGCGTGCCGGTGCGCATCGCACTGGATCCGCGCGAGCTGGCCGCGCACCCGCTGCAGATCGGCCTTTCGATGAAGGCGCAGGTCGATACGCACGACCGCGGCGGCGCCGCGCCTGCCGGAGCTTGCGCAAAACGTTCCGACCTATTCGACCGACGTGTTCGGCTCGCGCGACGAGCTGGCCGACCGAGGGTGCGGCAGATCATCGCGCTGAACCGGCCCGGGGCGAGGCCTTGGCGGCCCGCCAGGCGGTCCACGACGAAGCGGCCGCTCTGAACCGCCTGGCGGCGGCGCGCCCGCAGCCGGTGGCGCGCGCGCTGCCACCGGCCGGGCCATGTGACGGACGATCCGGCGCATCGCGATCATGAGCGCTGAAGCTTCCAGGCCCGATGCGCCCGCGGCACCGGCGCCGGCGCCGCGACAGCCGCCGCTGAGCGGCAGCGCCTTGTCATCGGCACGATCGCGCTTTCGCTCGCGACCTTCATGAACGTGCTGGACACGTCGATCGCCAACGTGTCGATCCCGACCATCGCCGGGGACCTGGGCGTCTCGCCCGACCAGGGCACCTGGGTCATCACGTCATTCGGCGTGGCCAACGCCATCTCGCTGCCGCTCACTGGCTGGCTGACGCGGCGCTTCGGGCAGGTGAAGCTGTTCACGCTGTCGGTGGTGCTGTTCGTGCTGGCCTCGTTTCTGTGCGCACTGGCGCCCTCGCTGCAGATGCTGATCTTCTTCCGGGTGCTGCAAGGCGCGGTGGCCGGGCCGATGATCCCGCTGTCGCAGGCGCTGCTGCTGGCGAGCTACCCGGCCAGCAGGGCGGGCACGGCGCTCGCCATGTGGTCGATCACGACGCTGGTCGCGCCGGTGGTCGGGCCGCTGCTCGGGCGGCTGGATCACCGACAACATCTCCTGGCCGTGGATCTTCTACATCAACATACCGGTCGGAATCTTCGCCGGCACTGGCGAGCTGGATCATCTACCGCCGCCGCGAAACGCCGACCCAGCGGCTGCCGATCGACGCCGTGGGCCTGGCGCTGCTGGTGATCTGGGTCGGTGCGCTGCAGGTGATGCTCGACAGGGCAAGGACCTGGACTGGTTCTCCTCGGGCACGATCGTGGCGCTGGCGCTGATCGCGATTGCTCGGCTTCGTGCTGTTCCTGATCTGGGAGCTGACCGAGCGAGCATCCGATCGTCGACCTGAGCCTGTTTCGGCTGCGCAACTACTGGACCAGCACGCTCGCAATTTCGCTCGGCTACGGAGCGTTTTTCGGCAACGTCGTGCTGTTGCCGCTGTGGCTGCAGCAGTACATGGGCTACACCGCGACGCTGGCCGGCGTGGTGCTGGCGCCGGTCGGATTCCTGGCGATCCTGCTCACGCCGCTGGTCGGGCGGACCATGAACCGGGTCGATCCGCGCCTGTACGTCACGGCTTCCTTCCTGACGTTCGCGCTGGTCAATTTCATGCGGGCGCGTTTCGATACCGATGTGTCGTTCGGCTGGCTGCTGGTGCCGACCGTGATCCAGGGCGCCGCGATGGCGTGTTTTTTCGTTCCCCTGGTGTCGCTGTCGCTGTCGGGCATTTCGGCCGAACGGGTGCCGGCGGCGTCGGGCCTGTTCCAGTTCGCCAGGATCACCGCGGGCTCGTTCGGAACCTCGATCGTCACGACGCTGTGGGACCGGCGCGCCACCCTGCACCACTCGCAACTGGTCGATCACCTGACCGGCGCCAGCGTGCCGACCTCGCAGGCGCTGCAGACGCTGCAGGCAAACGGGTTTGCCGCCGTGGCGAGCCAGGGCATGATCAACCGGATCGTCGATCAGCAGGCCTTCATGGTGTCCGCCGACGACATCTTCTACGCCTCCGGGCTGCTTTTCCTGCTGCTGATCGGGGTCATCTGGCTGGCGCGCCCGGCGCGCTCCGCGGTGGCACCACCAGACGCCGCGGCCGGAGCGCACTGACCCGGTTCAGCCGTTTCGTCGCGCCCGGGGGCGGTTTCGTCGCGGCCGGCACCGGCTTGGTCGGTCCCGATGGCGTGGTCCCGGGCAACGCGCGACAATGGACGCCACCTGACAGCAACCGCGTACCGGGCGCTTGACCCGGCGCGGGCCCGGGGGGCCACTGATGGCTGAAGCGATTGCAACGCCCGCAATACTCGCGCCTGAAAGCCGCCAGGCCGCGGCGGATGAGGCGCGTACCGAGAAATTTCACGCGAGGTTTTTCCAGGCCTTCAACGGCGCCAGCGTTGCTCTGGTGTTTGGCGTCTGCTTCACGCTGGTGCTGACGTCCAAGCTCAAGGAATTGCCGCTCAAGCCCCTGCATCAGTGGCTTGTAGACCTTGCCTACATGACGCGGCAGGAACTGGTGAGCGGCCTGCTCACCTTGCTGGCCGTCGCCACGGGTGCCGCGCTGCTGGCGGAGCGCGCGAACGGCCGCGTGCGCTGGCTGGCGATGTTCGCGTGGCTTGTGGCCGCTTCGTCGCTGTCTTGCTTCGTGCGGATGGCCCTGTCCCGTTACCCGATGCACGGCCTCGGCGAAGTCGCCAGCTGGTGCTCGGAGGTTGTCACGGTGTGGACCCTGCTCGGGATGCTGGCCTACGGCCTGGCGGACTCGATCCGGTGCCAGGCGGCCGGGCGACGCCGCCTCGGCCAGCAGATCACGGAGCAGAGCGCGCTGTCGGCGGCGGCGATGGAAGCCCGACTGAACGTGCTGCAGGCTCAGATCGAGCCCCATTTCCTCTTCAACACGCTGGCCAATGTACGACGCCTGTGCGAAGTCGATCCGCAGCGCGGCCAACGCATGCTCGGTACGTTGCTCGATTACCTGCGTGCCGCGTTGCCGGCGATGCGCCGCTCCTCGAGCGCGCTGGCCGAGGAATTCGATCTCGTGCGTGCCTACCTTTCCGTGCTGCAACATCGGATGGGTGAGCGGTTGCGCTTTCATATCGAACTGTCGGACCAGTTGGCCGATGCGTCGATTCCGCCGCTGATCCTGCCGACGCTGGTCGAGAACGCGCTGCGGCACGGCTTGGCGCCGCTGCCCGAGGGCGGGACCATCACCGTGACCGCGGTGCGCGACGGCGGGCAGGTCGTGGTCAGCGTGGCCGACGATGGGGCCGGGTTCCGGGGCGCCTCGGGATCGGGTGTCGGATTGGCCAACACGCGCGCGCGCCTTTCTGCGCTGTTCGGCAACGCTGCCAGCCTGAACCTGCGCAGCAACGAGCCCCGCGGCGTGATCGCGGAAGTGCGGCTTCCGCATCGGGTGGTTGCGGCGGCCCGATGAATACGGCCTTACCGGCCCTGCCGTCAGCGCTCAAGCCGCTGCGTGCGGCCGTCGGCGCTCTGATCGCCTGGCGCGACGCGATCGCCTCGCTGCCCAAGGTCGCATGGAAGCGGGCTGGCCTGGTTACGCTGTTCCTGACGATCCTGAATTGCGCACTGATCGTGGGCAGTCGCCGGCCGTCGGTCGAGATTTCGGCCGTGCTGCCGTTATGTATCGCAGCGGCGATCGGATCGATCGTCGAGATGATGCTCGCCCTTTTCGCCTGGGCCATCGCCGATCGGTCCGGCGTCGCGCCGGAGCGCCGCGCACGGCGGCTGGCGATCGCGCTGGCGGTCGCGGTGGCGCTGCAGGTGCCGCTGGTGCCGGCACTGAAATGGGTTCTGATCGGCAAGGTCGATCAGTGCGCCGTATTCGATTGCGAAGGCATGGATTTCTCGAAGGTGCCGTGGTGGCTGATCAGCATGGACGACGGCGGGCAGATGTTGATTTTCTGCGGGCTGGGCTTCGCCTGGCTCGAGATGAACCGGCGCGGCCGCGAGGTCGAGCAGCGGCTGCTCGCAACGCAGCAGGAACGCGCCCGGCTGTTGCGCACCGCGTTTGACGCGCGCCTGACCGCGATGCGCGCCCAGGTCAATCCGCAGTTCCTGTTCGACAGCCTGGCCGACGTTCAAGGCGCGTACTCGGTCGACTCGGAGCGAGGCGCGGCCACGCTGGACTGCCTGATCACCTACCTGCGCACTGCCTTGCCGCGGTTGCGCACCGAGGGTTCGACCGTCGGCGCGGAAGCGGACCTCTTGGGCGCCTGGCTGGCGGTGGTCCGTGCCCGGCGCCAGGGATTTCCGGCCTGGAGCGTGCACGTCGAGGCCGATTGCTCGAGTGTGCCGTTTCCCGCCACCGTGCTGCTGCCACTGGTCCAGTGGGCGCTGGGAAACCTCGACCAGCCGCCGCGCGTCGTCTCGTTGAACGTGCGGCGCCTGGCCGGCGGCGAGGGCGGCCAGTTGCACGCGACACTGCGTCTGGAGCCGGAGCGTCGTTGCAGCGACGAGGAGCCGGCGCCACGCCGGGTCCGGGAGAGGCTGCGAGCGCTGTACGGCGAGGCCGCCAGGCTCACGTGCGGCCAGGATCCGGGGCAGCCCGGATCCAGGCCCGCATCCACCGTCATCACCTTGCACTGGCCCGATGAAAGCGCCGAGCGCGATCGTCGCTGAGGACGAGGCCCCCCTGCGCGAGCAGCTGATCGAGCAGCTGCACGGGCTGTGGCCGGAGCTGCGCATCGTGGGCGCCGCCGCCGACGGCATCGAGGCATTGCGCCTGCTGGAGGAGCAGCGCCCCGACATCGTGTTCCTGGACATCCAGATGCCGGGCGCCTCGGGGCAGGAGGTGGCACGGGCCGCTGCGGGCCACTGCCACATCGTCTTCGTGACGGCCTTCGACCACCATGCGGTGCAGGCTTTCGAGCAGGGAGCGGTCGATTACGTCCTGAAGCCGATCATGCCGGCACGTCTTTTCTCAACCGTCTCGCGCCTGAAGGAGCGCATCGGCTCGGCGCCGGCCAGAACCGAGGCGGTGCATGCGGTGATCAGCCAGCTGGGCATGGCGGCGGCGGCGCACCCGGCGCTGCGCTGGATCAACGCGTCGGTGGGGCAGAACCTGCGGGTGATCACGGTCGACGAGGTGCTGTACTTCCAGGCCGACAACAAGTACACGCGCGTCGTAACCGATCAAGGCGAGGCTTTGATCCGCAAGCCGCTGAAGGAGCTGGTCGACGAACTGGATCCGCAGCAGTTCTGGCAGATTCACCGCTCGACGCTGGTGAACGCGGCGGCTATCGACCGGATCGCGCGAGATCTGCGCGGCCGCATGCTGGTTCACGTGAAGGGGCGCAGCGACACGCTGCTCGTGTCCGACACTTACGCCCACCAGTTTCGCCAGATGTAGAGCACCTTCCGTAGATCCGCTCAGGGAGCGGATCTCCCAGGCGCTGTTCCAATAACTGGCGGAAAAGAAATCGACCGGAAGTCGGCCGTCAGGGTTAGACCGGGCAGGGCAGGGGGACGCGCCGATCCCCGGTCGTGATCAGCCAGTCGGTCCTGGTCAGCCCGACCAGCGCCGATCCACGCCCCGGCCACCGGCTTCCCACCCACGAATTCGCGCGCTTGCGGAAGAGGATCAGCAGGCCTAATCCTGGCTCACCCTTCGCCTTGGCGAGAAATCGAAGCGGCGCCTAGTATTTTCCCGCAGCAATTTCGAAACAACAAGCGCTCGACGTGGAATCGATCTCAAACTACACCTGCTGCAACTTCGGCAGATGGCTCTACGACGACGCGCGGCGAGTGTGCCGTCATCTGAGCGATTACCTTGCATGTCTTGATGCGCACAAAGCGTTCCATCTTGCAGCCGCCAGCGTAGCCCAGGCGATCAACGACAAGCCGGGCTACGAGGCGAAGAGAATGTTCGCCGTCGGGACAAACTATTCAGCGGCGTCGATCGCGCTCGGCTTCACCATCATGCGCCTGATGAGGGCTGTGAACCGGCGCTAACTGCGGCGCTGAAGCCCGCCCGCCCTTCCGTCGCCAACGAGAGGAGATCGAGCAGCGGGCATTCGGGGCGCAGATTGGCGGCACTCTCGGGCTTCGCTTTTCAACAGCCGTCCAGCCGTCAGACTTCCGGGCTGTGTCCGCTGCGTCGTGCTTGGTCACTTGGTCACTTGGTCAGCAGGTAATGGCGGTTGAAGGGCGTCGGAAATGTGCGTGCGGCGACCCGTTCAACGATCTCGATGCCACATCGGCCGAGCTGGGCCAGCTTGTCCGGGTTGTTGGTCACCAGCCGAATCTTGGCGACACCCATCGCTCGCAACATATCGGCGCCGCAGGCGTACTCGAGGAAGAGGTCAAGGATCGCCTTGGTCGAGTCGACGCGCCGTAGCAAGTCGTTTCCGGCCGCCGAGGCGATTCGCGAGTTCGTCGAGGACCGATAGGTCCCGATTACGGTGCGCGCATGCCTTATGCAGACTGGCTGTCACGGAGCATTCGCCTGGGCGTCCTGCGCCAACGCGAGCCAGGCTTTTGCGGCGTCAGACAGATACGCGCCGCGGCGCCAGATCAAGGCGATGTGCCAATCCATGTACTGGCTGACGACACCAATGTGCCTGACTCCAGGATGTCTGCGCCGCTGCGCGATCATGCGTGGAAGGAAGCCGACGCCGAGCTTCGCGGCAACGAGTTCGATGATGAAGCTGATCTGGCTGCTGCGGGCCGCAACGTTTGGCGTGAAGCCGTCTCTTCGACACGCTTCCAGAATGATCGGATTAAGCGCGAAATCGGTCTCGAAAAGTATGAACGGCACCTCCGCTAGTGCCCCGAGTTTGACGCTGTCTTCTGTCGCCAGCCGGTGGTCGCACGCGATCAGCGCGTCGATCGGCTCGCGGCGTACATCCTGCCATTCGAAATCCTCTGAAACGGGCAACAGCGAGGCTGCAAGGTCAACCTGCCCCGCCAGAACCAACTCTTCCAGCCTCTTGCTTCCATGTTCGACAAGCTGGATGTCGATGCCTGGGTATCGACTTCTATAAGCCGCAAACATGTGAGCGAATAACAAATCGCTGCCGATTGGCGGCAGTCCGATGCGAAGCACGCCGCGCTTCAGTCCACGGAGCTCGTCCAGCTCCGCCACCAGGTCGTCGCGTCCAGCCAGGATCGCCAAGGCGCGGCGATAGACGATCTCTCCGGCGGTCGTGAGCGTGCTGCGGTGACCGATCCGATGCAGAAGCGGCAAGCCAAGTTCGTCCTCGAGCTGCTTCACCGCTTTGCTCACCGTCGACTGAGTCGCGAAGACGGTCTTAGCGGCCTGCGAAAAACCTCCCTGACGGACGACCTCGACGAAAACGCGCAGCGTGCGGAGTCCTTTTTCCATTCCAAATTGGACTAGTTACTAGTCAATAAATTCGCTTTATGCATGCTGCAGCGCAGTATAGCCTTCGGACCGAAGTGTTTGTTCGATCGCTCTTAGGTTCGAGCTCACGCTTTTCTTGGAGATCGTTCATGAAGCATTTCACCACGGAGGCTCTGATGTCTGACCAAACCTTGTCCTCGCCGGCTTTTCCCGCCCTGCGTGTTCCGGCCGCGCTCTTCCAGTGGGCATTTGCGGTCTGCGCAACAGTCACGCCGGTTCTGCTGGTGATCTATGCGTTCATGATTTCGCCCGACAGCATGGAGCGTGCGCACACCATTGTCCAAGGCGCGGAGCGGATCGTGTTTCTCCTAGCAGCGTCTCTTATCCTGCGTGCGTTTTACCTTGTTGGGGTGAAAGACGGCTCCGCCTATTTGGAGACAGCGTCGGGTTCGATGCGTGCAAGCGTGCCCGTCTGACGCCTTACCAGCCTTGGCCGCGGTGCGCCGGGGCGCATCACAAATTGTTCGTCCCGGCTCCCGTTCCCCCGGTGTGCCGATTATGTGCATGGTTCCACAGTGTTCTCAGACTTGGTGCTCCGGCAAGTAGCGCCCACCGAAGTGCGAGCGGTTCCGGGTGCATCGCCAGCGCCATGGCCGACTGCAGGTCGGTTGGGTCGTGGTCGGCCGCAACGTCGGTCACGCGATCGCCCAGGCGATCGTAGGTCCGGTCGGTCTTGTCGAACGTGACCCAGGGCGTTCTATTCGTCATCAGGTCCTGGTTCCCGCTCCCAAAGCGCGCCGCTACTCGGCCGATTAAATCAATCCAAGCAGTCCAAGAATGAGGAGGATGGCTGCTCACACCGCGAACAGCAGGCGTCAATGGTGGCAAAATGGCGCAGTAGCCACTGGGTTTCGCGCGGAACGATGGTCATGCGTAGTCACAAGCGCTGCGCGCCGAGCCTGACGACGCTTGTTGCTCCGTCGGTCTTAATGCCGTTGCGCGTGACGACTCGCGCCGCAGTCGGAAGCGGGGCCGGTTGCGCAGGTTCATTGGCGCTAGGTCTCATGCAGAAACGTGATGAGCGCGTCGGAGATTTCCGGCGACTTCCTGTAGCAGTTAACGACCGCGCGCAGGTCAGCGAGCTTCAGCTCGAACAAGGGTAGGGCGGCACTGCCGATCACCTGTTGCGGGGTCAGGATGATCGGCGGGTCGAACTGGACCCAGGTTGGGCATCTAAAGCCGCCGAGGTACGGTTTGAACCGAAACACCGCGGCGTCGGAGTGACATCCGTCCAGGTCAGGCCGATCGACGCGCGGCCGCAAAGTCGTTTTGAGCATCAGAAGTCGACCGTCAATTCCGCTGCCGACGACCACGAGCAGCTTGTCCGATGTTTCACCGTCATCGAAAGAGAAGTCCCTCCAAAAGACGACAGTGCCGCGCTTCACGCAAAGTGCCTCTGCAACTCTTCGTATTCGATCGCGCGTTTTGCCAGCTCGTCTTTTGGCATCGTCTTACCCGTGCCTAGATTCAGATTCGCCGAATCGAGGTATTTGATCGGGGTGCCCCACTTCCCCCGGCCGCGCTTGCGGGCCGCGTCCCACGGCCCGTTCCTCGCATGCGATATGTCGCTGATCTGCGCGCCCGAAAGGTTGCGGAATTTCTCCGCGACCTCTGCGAGGATTCGCTGCTCGCGCCTGGTCAGGTGGAATAGCGAAGGCTGCATCAACGGCCTGATGAGGCCGCCGCTTGGCGCGACCGTCTCGTCGTGTCCGACCATACGCGTGCGGACATCAATCGTCCGAGAGAGGTCCGGCGCGGGGTGGTTCAGCTCGTTATAAAGCTCGGTCGGCACTGGCCCGTATGGCAGCGCGTGATAGGTCAGGCTTGTTACCGAGCGGCCGGTTTCGCGGAAGTGAAGCATGTCGAGGTAGTAAAGGAGCTTGAACAGCTTTATGACGCCGACATGCTTCGTGGCTGTCGTGAAGTAGGCGATGGCTTCAAGAAGCTTTTCCCGCTCGAATGTCTTAGGCATCGGTGATGGGCGTCCCTGGCTTCCGAGGGTCAGCGACATGAATACGGCGGAAGCCCGGCAGGCGCCTTGAAACGCGGCCGAGGCGTGAAAGGCGTGAGGAGCTTCTTCGACGGATGCACGCTGGAAACCGAACTGCGCGAAAAAATCTAGGGTCTTGACGGTCAGAAGATAGAGCTTTGTAATTTGTCGGTCGGATGCCTCTTGCAGCACCCCGGTCACCAAAATTTTGCCGATACCTTTGTGATGCAGTCTCGGCCTGACAGCCACCGAACGCAGGAGCGCCGCGTCTGTGTAGGCTTCGACCGCGGCACAGCCGATGACTTCGCCACGACTTGTGGCAAGAAGGTATGCGGACAAATGCTCGCCGGCCCCGTCGAGTGAGAGGTTGTTTTCCTCGAGGAGCGATGCGATGGCCGGCCAGTCGTTCTGGGTAGCTGGTCGCAACGTGATGTTGGTGTTCAACATGGGTGTCGATCACTTGGTTGCCGCGATCTCGACTCAGCCCTACCTAAGAAGTCGAGTCATCGCCCCTCGGGCGGTCGCGCCGAGACTGCACCATCCACCCTCGCGTTGTGACACAGATCGTGCGCCTGCGATGATCCGTCTCGTCGATCGCACCATCCAGGAGCTCTGCCTCCTCCAGCACCTTGATCTGCGGTCTCTTTGAATCTAGTGCGGCAATTTCGCACGGAGCAATTGCTCCGCTGCGAGAGACGATTTCGTCAAATACCTCCCAAGCGTCATTTGGCAGGCCCCGAGCGGTGAGGGAATATTTATCCGCCAATTCGGCTATCCAGGCTTTAAGCAGTGCAAGCTTGCCTTCGGAGTCGGTCGGTCGTTTGCCTAGGCGGTGAACCCATACGGCAAAGTCCTGACTGTATTTCAGTGAATCTCGGAGGTTGTGGCTAATCACGTCATAAAGGTGCTTGAAGCCGAGGCCATCCACAGGAACGTAAGCCCTGTCGGAGACTTTCCGTTCGGCGACGCGGCGGTCGATCACTTCGGCCACTCTGTGGCTCGGCAGCGGATCGAGGTCCATGGGCTCCGCGAAGAGGCCTCGGAGGTTTGGCGACAATGACACACTTCGAACCATGTTCTTGGCGCTGCAAAGCACGCAGCGAAGGCCGTTTATCTTGAAAAGATCGTCGCGTAGTGCCTCGAGAAGCTTGCTCGCCTGGCCGGACGTCGCCAGGGTTTCGAGGTCTTCGATGACACAGACAAATCCTCCTGCGGTTGGACTGTGGAAGCATTCCTTGAGCCACTGCTGCACGGCCGAGACGAACCCCGGCTCGTCGAAGCCAGACGCGTCTCCCGCGTGCTCTGGGTTTAGGCTCTCAGCACCGAGTGGAGCGTTTAGCGCGAATCCGATCGAATTCTCGCTTGTGTGATTCACCCAATAATTGGATGCCGGCGGGGTGTAGCCAGCATTCGAAAGCGCATCTCTCCAAAATATGCAAGCCTGCGAGAGATCTAGGTACAGGCGCCTTTTGACGTCGGATACCGCCGTTCGGGAAGTCAGGCGAATCGGCCTCGGGATCGGGATGAATAACTTCGGGCTTCGACCCTTCCTGTAATCCTGAAGGGCACGATATCCGGCCACGCCTACCAAGCTCGTTTTCCCGACGCCGAGCGGGCCCTCGATTGTCGAGTGAGCCGATGTCGAGGACAGGCAAGCCAGGAGCTGCCGTACCTCGCTCTCTCGCCCCACAAGGAGTCGCGTGCCATCGTCGTCTGCGGTTATCGGCCAAGTCCAATAGGGACTCGCACGAAACCCGAATTCCTTCCACATCGTCACCGGTGCTCTCCGCGGTGTATGAGCAGAATGATGGTGATGGGTTCGCTAGCCCTGCACGAGGGAAGCGGCGAAAGGGTGCAGTGGCACATTCACATTCTTCTGCGCTGATTGAAGGCCTGCGCTGCAAGCTTCAGCCCCTCGACCATCGTCAGATACGGGAACAGCTGGTCGGCCATTTCGAGCACGGTCAGGCGCGCGCGAATTGCGAGGGCGGCCGCCTGGATGAGCTCCCCCGCGCCGGCTGCGACTGCCTGCACTCCGATCAGCCGGCCCGATGCCGCCTCGGCGACCAGCTTGATGAAGCCGCGCGTATCGAAGTTGACGACCGCGCGCGGCACGTTGTCCAGGGTGAGCGTACGGCTTTCGGTTCCGATCCCCTCATGGTGTGCGTCCGCCTCGCTGTAACCCACGGTGGCGACCTGCGGATCGGTGAACACGACCGCGGGCATCGCGGCCAGATCGAGGGCGGCCTCGCCGCCCATCATGTTGATGGCCGCGCGGGCGCCGGCCGCCGCGGCTACGTAGACGAATTGCGGCTGGTCGGTGCAGTCGCCCGCAGCGTAAATGTGGGGCGCGCTGGTGTGCATCGCCTTGTCGACCATGATGGCTCCCTGCGCATTGACCGCGACGCCGGCTGCCTCCAGCGCCAGTCCCGCTGTATTGCTCGCCCGCCCCGTAGCAACCAGCAGCCGGTCGCAGCGCAGCTCGCGAAGGTCCGTGCTAAGCGTGAATTCCCCGTCTGAATGAGCCACTTGGCTCGCCTCGCGGTAGCACAGCACCTCGATGCCCTCGGCGCGAAAAGCGGCGGTGACGGCCTCGCCGATGGCCGGGTCCTGACGGGAGAAAAGTGTGCTGCGCACCAGCATCGTGACCTTGCTGCCCAGCCGAGCGAACGCCTGGGCCAGCTCCACCGCCACGGCCGAAGAGCCGATCACGGCCAAGCGCTGGGGGATCGTGTCGCTGACGAGCGCCTCGGTGGAAGTCCAGTAAGGGGTGTCTTTCAGGCCAGGAATTGGCGGCACAGCGGCAGTCGCACCGGTAGCGATCAGGCAGCGGTCGAACGAGACCTCGCGCTCGCCGCCAGCATTCAGCCGGACGGAAAGCATGTGTTCATGCTTGAATTGGGCCTCGCCGCGCAGCACGATAACCGCGGGATTACCGTCCAGAATGCGTTCGTACTTGTCATGTCGAAGTTCATCGACCCGCGCCTGCTGCTGTGCGAGCAGCCGTTCGCGCTGGATCGCCGGCGCCGTGGCCCCGATCCCGGCATCGAACGGACTCTGCCGGCGTAGATGCGCAATCTGGGCGGCGCAGATCATGATTTTGGAGGGCACGCAGCCGACGTTGACGCTGGTGCCGCCCACGATGCCGCGCTCGATGAGCGTGATCTGCGCGCCTTGCTCGATGGCGCTTAGCGTCGCCGCCATCGCCGCGCTGCCGCTTCCAACGACGGCTAGCCGCAGCCGGGTATCTCTGACGTTCCGCTTGAACCCCGAACCCAGCCCGCCGATCGCTTTGTGCAAAGCGCCCTCCTGCGGCACTGGAGCGTTATCTCCAGCATCGCGCGGCGGCCAGCTGCTTCGAATTCCGACGGGACCATTGGCGGCTCCAGCGTCGGCTCGTCGCTCACCAGCGCCAAGGCTTCAGGGTTGGAACACCGGGCACGGTGATAAGCGCTTTGCCGACTCGCTTGCGCAGAAAATGGCCCAAGCGGGAAGGTCAGGTCAATGCCGTACGCGTCGCATTTCCGCCTCGCGTAAGCGTGGACCGTGCGCCTGTCTTATGCAGTTCCGTTCGTTCCTCAGCTTGCGCCTGTGTCCCCTGAAGGCACTGACGGTTGCGCCGCGAAAATTGTGCTCATAACATTAACTTGTGATGTGTAAAACGTCAATATAGATGGATCATCCATGATAACTGCCGCGCAACTCAGGGCCGCCCGGGCACTCGTCGGAATGGATCAGCGTGCCTTGGCGGCTGCCTCCGGGCTGTCGATGACGACGATTCAGAGAATGGAGGCAAGCGAGGGAGTGATCCGCGGAAATGTGGATTCATTGATGAAGCTGATCGCCGCTCTTGAATTGGCGGGCGTCGAGCTCATCAATGAAGGCGCCGTCAGCGAGAAGGGCGGACGAGGCATACGACTGACGACGCGCTGACGCCCTGGTCCCCGTGTTACCCGCGCGCTGTTCGACGTAGTGCCAAGCGAGGCAGCGTTCGATGGCGGTAGAGGTATTGTTGTGGTGCATCGCCGCACTGCTGGCAACGGCTCCCGCGGCGGTCGCCGGCGCGCGTCGCACCACGACGACGATTCTCGTCTACGCGATCGCGCTCGCCGTCTCGACCATCGCATTGGGAACGGTCGTCTGGGCACTCGTGGCACAGGCGGGCCTGGCGCAGACCTTGCGCTTGCCGATCGGATTGCCCTGGCTGGGCGCGCATTTTCGACTTGACCCGCTGGCAGCAGCGTTCCTCGCGGTCGTCAATCTGGGCGGCGCGGCGGCAAGCCTTTACGGCCTCGGCTACGGACGGCACGAACCGGAGCCCGGACGGGTGCTTCCATTTTTTCCCGCCTTTCTCGCCGGCATGAATCTGGTCGTGCTTGCCGACGATGCGTTCACTTTCCTGGTGACCTGGGAGTTCATGTCGCTCACCTCGTGGGCACTGGTCATGGCGCACCATCGTCAGCCCGGCAATGCCCGCGCCGGTTACATCTACCTTTTGATGGCGAGCCTCGGCACGCTCGCGCTGCTGCTGAGCTTTGGTCTTCTGGCCGGCCCCGCCGGCGGCTACGCGTTTGACGCGATCCGCAATTCCCAACGCTCGACGACCGTCGCCTCCGCGGTTCTCGCGCTGAGCCTGCTCGGCGCTGGTTCCAAGGCCGGGCTGGTGCCGCTCCACGTCTGGCTGCCGCTGGCCCATCCGGCCGCGCCGAGCCACGTATCGGCGCTCATGAGCGGCGTCATGACCAAGGTCGCGGTGTACGGCTTCATTCGCATCGTCTTCGACCTGATGGGACCACCCGCCTGGTGGTCGGGCGGCGTGGTCCTGCTGTTCGGCGGTGCCAGCGCGGTCCTGGGTGTGCTGCACGCGCTGATGGAGCACGATCTGAAGCGCTTGCTCGCCTATCACACGGTCGAGAACATCGGCATCATTTTCATCGGTCTGGGTCTTGGCCTGGCGTTCGCTGCCAATAACATGCCGGGGCCGGCCGCGCTGGCGACCACGGCAGCGCTGTTTCACGTCTTCAATCATTCGGTATTCAAGAGCCTGCTCTTCCTCGGATCCGGCGCGGTTCTCACGGCGACCGGCGAGCGCGACATGGAGCGGCTGGGCGGGCTGATCCACCGCATGCCCTACACCGCATTCGCATTCCTCATTGGCTCGGTGGCGATCTCGGCTCTGCCGCCGTTCAACGGTTTTGTCTCAGAGTGGCTCACCTTCCAGGCGATCCTGCTCAGCCCCCAGCTACCGCAGTGGGTGCTGAAGTTTCTCGTGCCCGCCGTCGGCGGCCTGCTCGCACTCTCGGCGGCTCTGGCGGCTGCGTGCTTCGTCAAGGCATTCGGGATCACGTTTCTCGGCCGAGCGCGAACGAGCGTTGCACACGATGCGCGGGAAACCGACGAGTTCTCGCTGACCGCGATGTTCGTGCTGGTACTTCTGTGCCTCGCCGCCGGCGTTCTGCCAGGTTATTTCATCGATGCGCTCGCTCCTGTTGTCCAGGGCCTCGTCAGTGCGCAGATGCCGCGGCAAGCGGTGATTCGCATGGTTCACGATCGTGCCCATCGCCGAGAGCCGCAGCTCGTATAACGGACTGCTGTTGTTCATCCTGATCGCCGTCGCGGCCAGCCTTGCGGCCTATGTCATTCATCGCTGGGCGGCGACACTCGATCCGGCGCTCAGCTCCCTGGGACTGCGGTTTCCCGGACGCGACGTCCGCGACCCAATACACGGCAGGCAGCTTCGCGCAACCGATTCGACGGGTATTCGGAACCACCGTGTTTCGTGCGCGCGAGGAAATCGACATGCCGCCGCCCGGCGACCCGCGGCCCGCGCGACTGCATGTTCGTCTCCACGACCGTCTGTGGGACGCCCTGTACGCGCCCGTTGCCAGCGCCGTCGGTGTCACCGCCGACGTTCGTGAACCGGGTGCAATTCCTGACGATCCGCGGCTACCTGACGCTGGTGTTCGGGCGCGTTGGTGGCGCTCTTGGTGATACTGGCCGTATGGCAATGATTCTCGACGTGCTCGTTCAACTCGGCCAGTTGCTGCTGGTCCTGTTGCTTGCGCCGCTCCTCACCGGATACGTGCGCAAGATCAAGGCGCGCCTGCTGCGTCGCCAGGGCCCCGATCTCATCCAACCCTATCGCGATCTGCACAAGCTGCTGCGCAAGGAGGTTGTGCTGGCGCACAACGCGTCCTGGGTCTTTCGTGCCGCTCCGTACCTCATCTTCGCCACGACGTGGGTTGCAGCGGCGCTGGTGCCGACGTTCGCCACCGGTCTTGCTTTCAGCCCGGCGGCGGACCTGATCGCAATCGTCGCGCTCCTGGGCAGCGCGCGCTTCATGCTGGCCCTGGCGGGACTCGACGTTGGGCACGAGTTTTGGCGGGATCGGCTCGAGCCGGGAGATGATGATCGCCTCGCTGGCCGAGCCGGCGCTGCTGATGATCGTTTTCACGGTCTCGCTTCTGGCCGGCTCGACCCAGCTATCTTCCGTGGCGGCGTACATGCAGGGCCCCGATGTGGGATTGCGCGTATCGCTGGCCATGGCGCTGGTCGCTTTGGTGATGGTCGCGGTGGCCGAGAACGCGCGCATCCCGGTCGACAATCCGCCAGCTTGGGCGCCAAGGCGCCAGGCTCCGGACCAGATAGGGTCAGACCGCCGAGGTCCTTCAGCTGGCTGGCGAGGATCGTGGTGGCGATGGCGCAGGTGAAGCCAACGGTGACCGCGTGGGGGATGTGGCGCACCAGCCCGCCCAGCCGCGCAAGACCCAGCGCCACTAGCATCAAGCCGGACAGCAGCACGGCGCAGAAGAGCCCGCCGAGGCCGACCGCCACGGTAGCGGCGACCAGCACGATGAACGCACCGGCAGGACCGCCTATCTGGTAGCGGCTGCCGCCCAGCGCCGAGACCGGGCGCCGCCGATGATCGCGGTGTAGAAGTCCCGCACCGGCGAGACGCCGGAGGCCACGGCGATGGCCATCGAAAGGGGCAGGGCGACCACGGCGACGGTCAGCCCGGCCAGGGCGTCCTGCCGCAGCTTGGCCAGTCCGTAGCCCTCTTGGAACGTGGTGGCGAGCTTGGGACGAAGCAGGTGCGCAGTCGCTGAGCCATCGGGCATCGGCATCGATC
>CAVTZO010000048.1:0-3929 GCA_963739145.1 uncultured beta proteobacterium | reverse complement strand
GACCGGTGAAGTGCATCGGCGTCACCACGTAAGCCCCAACGGGTTCTACCGGGGGCGCAAAGTCGTGCAGACTAAGAACGACGAGTAGATTCGAGCGAAGCGAACCGACACCTTGTTCTGGCTCGCGCAAAGCGCTCGGCTGGCTCGCGCAAAGCGCTCGGCTGGCTCGCGCGATGCGCTCGGTCTGCCAGGCGCAATGCGCTGGGCATCTCGCGCGGGCGCGAGATCGACTTGGGGACGGGCTAGGGAAGCGCAATGACCGTCCGGATCGCGATCGATTGCATGGGTGGCGACCAGGGCCTTTCGGTCACGGTGCCGGCTGCCGTTCGTTGCGCGGCCGAGGACCCTGATACGGAGTTTCTGCTGGTTGGCCGGTCGCAGGATATCGAGTCCGCACTGCACAAGTGCGGCGGCCAGGTCGGCGGGCGGAGGCGGCTGCAGATCGTTCACGCGGAGCAGTCGATCGCGATGGACGATCCGCCGGCGGTTGCGCTGCGCGCCAAGCGCGACTCGTCGATGCGAGTGGCCGTGCAACTGGTCAAGAACGGGCAGGCAGACGCCTGCGTCAGCGCCGGCAATACCGGCGCGCTGATGGCGATTGCCCGGTTCGTTCTGAAGACGCTTGATGGCATCGACCGGCCCGCCATCGCCCACCTGCTGCCGAACCAGAAAGCCGGATTCACCGCGATGCTCGATCTGGGCGCGAACGTCGATTGCTCCGCCGAGCAGTTGCTGCAGTTCGCGATCCTGGGTTGCGCGCTGGTATCGGCCCTTCAGGGCACCCAGCGACCGACGGTCGGGCTGCTGAACGTCGGCGAGGAAGTGATCAAGGGCAACGAGGTCGTGAAGCGGGCGGCCGAGCTGTTGCGAGAAAGCGGATTGAACTTCTACGGCAACGTCGAAGGCGACGACATCTATCGCGGTACGACCGACGTGGTCGTGTGCGACGGATTTGTCGGCAACGTGGCGTTGAAGGCTTCCGAGGGGCTGGCGCAGATGCTGGCCGGATTCGTTCGGGAGGAGTTCACGCGCAACCTGATGGCGCGCCTGATCGCGTTGATCGCGCTGCCGGTCCTGGGACGCTTTCGGCGGCGCGTGGACCACCGCCGCCACAACGGAGCCTGCCTGCTGGGACTGCGCGGCATCGTGATCAAGAGCCACGGCTCGGCCGACGCCTACGCCTTCGAGTTCGCGATACGACGGGCCGTGGAAGCGGCGCGCCACGAGTTGCTCACGCGTACCCGAAGTGCAGTCGCTCCGCTGGTCGCGAACCGGTCGGCAAGACCCGCCGAGGCCAGTGCCGGCGCGCTTTGACGCGGATGCGGATGGCGGCCGGCACATCGATCATCGGCACCGGGAGCGCCCTTCCGGCGCGCTGCGTGCCCAACGAGCAGCTGGTCGCGGACCTGGCCCGGCGCGGCGTCGAAACCTCGGATGCGTGGATCGTCGAGCGTACCGGAATCCGCCAGCGTTACCTGGCCGAGCCCGGCCTGACGACGGCGCAGCTGGGCGCGCGCGCCGGCCGCGCCGCCCTGGACGCCGCCGGGGTGGCGGCCGATTCGATTGATCTGATCGTCCTGGCCACGTCCACGCCGGACCAGATATTTCCAAGCACTGCATGCCTGGTTCAAGCGGCGCTCGGCATCCGGGCCGGGGCCGCCTTCGACGTGCAGGCCGTGTGCAGCGGCTTCGTGTACGGGCTGTCGGTGGCCGACGCTCTGCTGCGCATCGGCCCGCATCGAAGAGCGCTGGTGATCGGGGCGGAGATTTTTTCCAGGATCCTGGATTGGAACGATCGGGGTACCTGCGTGCTGTTCGGCGACGGCGCCGGCGCGGTCGTGCTGGAAACATCGGACCGGCCGGGGCTGCTCGCCCAGTGCTTGCACTCCGACGGCTCGCGGGCCGGCATTCTTTGCACGGCCGGCCGGGTCGACCAGGGGCGAGTCCATGGAGATCCGTTCCTGCGCATGGACGGGCGGGCCGTGTTCAAGGTCGCGGTGGAGGTTCTCGACAGCTCGGCGCGTGAAGTGCTGCAGGCGGCACAGATGAGCGTGGACAGCCTCGACTGGCTGATACCGCACCAGGCCAATATACGGATTCTGACCGCGACCGCGCGCCGGCTGGGCCTGCCGCTCGAGCGCCTGATCGTGACCGTCGACCGGCACGGCAATACGTCGGCCGCCTCGGTGCCACTGGCGCTTGACTGGGCCGTGCGAGCGGGCACCATCCGTTCCGGGCAAACGGTGCTGCTGCAGGGCGTGGGCGGGGGACTGACCTGGGGTTCGGCACTGGTCAGGATGTGACGGTCGAGGAGAAACAGGTGACCCCGCGGGTGGCATTCGTTTTTCCGGGACAGGGCTCCCAATCGGTCGGCATGCTGGCCGGCTTTGCCGCAAATGCGGTGGTCGGCGACATCGTGCGCCGCGCGTCCACTGCGCTGGGCGAGGACATCGGGCGTCTGATGCGCGAGGGTCCGGCCGAAGTACTGGAGCTGACGGTCAACACGCAACCCTGCATGCTGACAGCCTCCTATGCGGTCTACGCGGCATGGCGCGCAGCGGGTGGAGCGCCGCCGGCCATAATGGCCGGACACAGCCTGGGCGAGTACACGGCCCTGGTGGCGGCCGGCGCGCTGGCCCTGGAAGAGGCCGTGCCGCTGGTGCGCTTTCGGGCCCAGGTGATGCAGGAAGCGGTCCCGATCGGGGTAGGCGCGATGGCAGCCGTCCTGGGGCTCGACGATGCGCGTGTGATCGAAGCCTGCGCCGAGGCGGCGGGCGACGAGGTCGTGGAGGCGGTCAACTTCAACGCGCCGGCCCAGGTCGTGATCGCGGGGCACTGCGCCGCGGTCACCCGCGCCTGTGAAGCGAGCAAGCGCCTGGGCGCCAAGCGTGCCGTGATGCTGGCGGTGTCGGTACCGTTTCACTCCAGCCTGCTGGCGCCGGCTGCCGACCGTCTGCGCGCGCGCCTGCAGGGTGTCGCGCTGAGCCAGCCTTCGGTGCCGGTGATCAACAACATCGACGTGGCCGACGAGTCGGATGCGGGGCGCATCCGGGACGCCCTGGCGCGCCAGGCCGCGGGCCCGGTGCGCTGGACGCAGATCATTCGAGCGATGGGCGAGCGCGGCATCACCCATGTGATCGAGTGTGGCCCCGGCAAGGTGCTGTCGGGCCTGACGCGCCGCATCGCGCCCGGTTTGAACAGCCTGAGCATTAACGATCCGGCCACGCTGGACCAGGCGCTGTCGGCGGTGGCCTGAAATGCCCGCATCCTCGGTGCTGCGCACTGACGCATTGAACGGCGAGGTGGCCCTGGTCACCGGGGCCTCGCGCGGGATCGGGCGGTCCATTTTGGAGCAGCTGGTGCGCGCCGGCGCCTGCGTGGTCGGCACGGCGACCTCGCAGGCCGGGGCCGACGCGATCACGACGCAGATCGGCGAGCTTGGCGGGCGCGGGCGAGGCGCGCTGCTGAACGTCAGGGATGCCGCACAGGTCGATCCGCTGGTCCAGGTCGTCCTGCAATCCTTTGGCAAGCTCTCGATCCTGGTCAACAACGCCGGTGTGACGGCCGACATGCTTGCGATGCGCATGCGCGACGAGCAGTGGGACGAAGTCGTCGAAACCAACCTGACCGGCGCCTTCCGGCTTGCGCGCAGCGCGATGCGCGGCATGATCAAGGCCAAGCACGGACGGATCATCAACATCTCATCGGTCGTCGGTTCCAGCGGCAATGCCGGGCAGGCCAACTACGCGGCCGCCAAGGCGGGCCTGGAGGGCATGACCCGAGCTCTGGCGCGGGAACTGGGAAGCCGCGGCATCACCGTGAACTGCGTGGCTCCGGGTCTACTACACCGACATGACCCGCGCGCTGAGCGAGCGCAATCACGCGCCATGCTGGCCCAGATCCCGCTGTCGGCAGGCTCGGAAGCCCCG
>CAVTZO010000047.1:0-4820 GCA_963739145.1 uncultured beta proteobacterium | reverse complement strand
AGTAGGGAATCACGCGGCCGCACTGCGCCGAATCGGTCCTGCGGGCGCCTCCGGCGCTGGGGGTCATCCCGAATCGCCAGGCGCCGGCCCCCATCGCGAGCATGGGAAGCGTGCGGAGCGCCGAAATCGCTCTTGACATCTGGGCTCAGCTCCCTAAAATTCGCCGCTCAATTTCGTTTGTTAACAAGTGTATCGTATGTGATATATCAGAGGGCGTCAAGCGTCGTGTGTGATCGAACCGACGTGGCCCGCCCAACACGGAAGGTGATTCCCATGCTCAGCAAGGCAAAGCTCGCGGGCGCCGGTACCCGCCAATGGATCGCGTCGTCGTGTTGCCTGGTGGCGGTCGCGCCGGCCAAGGCCTTCACCGCCCTGGCGAACGGCCCAAGCGAGGAAGTCTGGTCAGGATGGGCTTCGCCCCACGCGATCCTGCTGGTCGTGCTGGTGTCGACGCTGGCGGTGTCGCTCGGCTGGGCTCACGTGTTGCGACGCGAGGTGCGCCGGCGGCGTGCGGCCGAGGCGCAGCTGATCCGGGCCAAGGATCAGGCCGAGCGGCTGGCCTGGACCCGGCAGGACATTCTGGTCGTCGCGGCGCACGAGGTGCGCGCGCCGGTGCATGCGATCACCGCGGCCATCAATCGACTGTCGCAGCTGGTGCGGGATCCGGCGCAGCGCGAGCTGGTGCGCATCACGCGGCGCTCGGCCGACGCGCTGGCCGAATTCGTGAACAACGTGCTGGATCTGTCGAAGGACGAGGCCGGCAAGCTGACGCTGAATCCCCGGCCCGACGACCTGGCGGCACTGGTCCAGGAGGTCGTCGAAGGCTTCCTGCCGTCGGCCGCAGAGCGCGGCAACGCGCTGACCTTCCAGAAGCATGGGCCGGTACCGGCCTGCTTGCGTTTCGACTCGATGCGCGTGCGGCAGATCGTCACCAATCTGGTTTCCAACGCGATCAAGTTCACCGCGGGCGGCCGCATTGCCGTGGTGCTGACGGCCCAGACGGTTGGAATTGGCGAGCGATCGTGCGCGACGTGGATCACCGTGTCGGACGAGGGCATCGGGATCACGCCGGAGCAGCAGCGGCGCCTGTTCGAGCCGTACGCGCAGTTTGCAACAGGCAGCGCGGCCCGCTTCGGCGGTATCGGGCTGGGGTTGCCGATCTGCAAGCGCCTGGCGGAGGCCATGGGGGGCTCGATCGACCTGGCAAGCGAGTGGGAAAAAGGAACCTCGGCGACGGTGAAGCTGACGCTGCGCACCTGCGACCCGGTCGATGCACTGGAGGCGTCCCGCCAGCGCAAGCGCCCGCGCGTGCTGATCGCACACGCCGATCGCGTGCAGCAGATCGTGCTGACCACCACGCTCAGGCAGATCGGGATCGACCCCGACGTGGCCGACGACGCCGACCAGGCGCTCGCACGCTGGCGCGACCAGCGGCACGAGCTTGTTCTGATGGACTGCAACCTGCAGGGAACCGACACCTCGGCGCTGGCACGCCAGCTGATCGAGGAGGGCGGCCTGGAAGTGCGCGTGATCGGGGTCAGCACCGACCCGGAAGACGCCGTGCGGGCGGTCGCCGCCGGCATGAGCACCTTCCTGCAAAAGCCCGTCTCCGCGGCGCAGCTGCAGCAGGCCATCGCGGCGGCCATGGCCCAGCAGCGCTGCGCGATCCCCGAGAAGGCGCAATGACGCGCGCTGGCGGCACCGGCTGGTTGCGGTCCGGCTCGCGTCACGGAACGGTCATCCGGGCGTCCGAACATGACGCTGCCGGATTCGATGCACCGGCTGTTCCACCTTTCCGGGACCCCATGCCGCTCCCATCGAACGACGAGACGCTGCGCCGGATCAAGCAGGAGCTGATCGACGGCTACGACGAGGAACTCGAGCTTGAAATCGAGGACCGCGCCGGCGAGGACGTGCTGGGTGCCGACCACGCGGAGCCGGCCGACTCCGAGGCAAACCTGCGGCTGCGCTACTTCCGGCAGCTGTTCAAGCTTCAGGCCGAACTGGTCAAGCTGCAGGACTGGGTGGTCGCGCGCCGGCAGAAGGTGGTGGTCCTGTTCGAGGGTCGCGACGCCGCGGGCAAGGGCGGCGCGATCAAGCGCGTGGCGCAGCGGCTCAATCCGCGCGTGTGCCGCTCCGTGGCGCTGCCGGCACCGAACGACCGCGAGCGCACCCAGTGGTATTTCCAGCGCTATGTGCCGCACCTGCCAGCGGGCGGGGAGATCGTGCTGTTCGATCGCAGCTGGTACAACCGCGCCGGCGTCGAGCGCGTGATGGGCTTTTGCGGTGAGGACGACGTCGAGGAGTTCTTCCGCTCGGTGCCTGAATTCGAACGCATGCTGGTGCGCTCCGGAATCCGCTTGCTCAAGTACTGGTTCTCGATCACCGACGAGGAGCAGCACCTGCGCTTTCTGGGCCGCATCCACGATCCGCTGAAGCAATGGAAGTTCAGCGCGATGGACCTGGAATCGCGCCGGCGCTGGGAGGCCTACACCAAGGCCAAGGAAGCCATGCTCGAGCGCACCCACATCGCCGAGGCGCCCTGGTGGGTGGTGCAGGCGGTCGACAAGAAGCGGGCCAGGCTCAACTTCATTCACCACCTGTTGAGCCAGTTCGATTACGTCGAGATCGGGCACCCGGTGATCGAGCTGCCGGAGCGCGAACGGCATCCGGACTACACGCGCCACCCGGTGCCCGACTCGATGTTCGTTCCCGAAATCTATTGACGCCGCCGCGCGCGACGCGGGCAGCGGCTAGCGCCCGCCGGTACTGCCGAAGCCGCCGCCGCCGCGATCGCTGACATCGAACGAATCGACCGGGTTCAGCTTCACCTGCACCACCGGAACCACCACCAGCTGGGCGATGCGGTCGAGCGGCTGGATCGAGAACGGCTCGGCGCCGCGATTCCATAGCGAGACCATGATCTGCCCCTGGTAGTCCGAGTCGATCAGGCCGACCAGGTTGCCGAGCACGATCCCGTGCTTGTGCCCGAGGCCCGAGCGCGGAAGCACCAGTGCGCAGAAGCCTGGATCGGCCAGATGAATCGCGATGCCGCTGGGCACCAGCGCCGTGGCGCCGGCTTCGAGGCGCAGCGGCTGCTCGATGCAGGCGCGCAGGTCGATGCCCGCCGAGCCGGCGGTCGCGTAGGCCGGCATGGACTCGCGCAGCCGGGCATCGAGAATCTTCACGTCGAGCTTCATCGCACCCTCACCTTGACCGCGCCTGCGGCAACCTTGCCGCGATCTCGGCCACCAGCCGGCGCGCCTGCGCGAGCTTGTCCTCGCGCGGCCAGGTCACCGTCGAGCGTTCGTCGATCAGCACCAGTTCGGCCTGGTCGGAGCCGATCGCGTCCTGCGCGCGGTTGGCGACGATCAGTGAAATCTTCTTGGCGTCGAGCTTGGCGCGCGCGTTGGCCTGGAGCTGCTCGGTCTCGGCGGCGAACCCGACACAGAACGGCGGGGCGGGCAGGGCGGCGACCTGCGCCAGGATGTCCGCATTGGCGACCAGGCGCAGCGTCGGAGGCCCCGATCCGTCTTTTTTCAGTTTCACCGCGCTGGGCTGATCGACGCGCCAGTCGGCCACGGCAGCCACCGAGATGAACACGTCCGTCTGGCCGACCCGCTCCATCACCGCCTGGCGCATCTGCTCGGCGGTCAGCACGTCGACGCGCTCGACCTGGTGCGGCGTGGCAAGGGCCGTGGCTCCGGCCACCAGCGTCACCTTCGCGCCCGCCTCGACGGCAGCGCGCGCGATCGCAAATCCCATCTTGCCCGAGGAGCGGTTGGTGATGCCGCGCACCGGGTCGATCGGCTCGAAGGTCGGTCCGGCCGTGATCAACACCCGACACCCCGGCAGTGTCTTGGGCGCCAGCCGATTGACCAGTTCCTGCACGATCTGATCCGGCTCCAGCATGCGGCCCTCGCCGTTCTCGCCGCACGCCTGCGCTCCGCTGCCCGGGCCCAGGATGCAGGCGCCGTCCTGCGCGATGCGCTGCACGTTGCGCTGGGTGGCCGAGTCCTGCCACATCTCGACGTTCATCGCGGGCGCCACCAGCAGCGGGCAGCGCGCACGCGGTCGCGCCACGGCCAGCGTGGAGAGCAGGTCGTCGCACAGGCCATGGGCCAGCTTCGCGATAAAGTGGGCGGTGGCGGGCGCGACCAGCAGCGCATCGGCGCTGCGCGACAGCGAGATGTGTCCCATCGCCTGATCGAAGCGTTCGTCCCAGAGCTCCACGTAGGCGGGCCGTCCGGTCACCGCCTGCAGCAGGCTGGGTGTGACGAAGTGCAGCGCGCCGTGGGTCAGGATCGCCTGCACCCGGGCGCCCTGATCCTGCAGGCGGCGCGCCAGCTCGCAGGCCTTGTAGGCCGCCACTCCGCCGGTGATGCCCAGAAGGATGTTGCGCTCGCGCAGGTCCATGCCGTTTACCCCCGTCGCTCGCCGGCGCGCTCAGGCCGAACGCCGCACGCGCAGCAGCTCATCCAGGATCAGCAGCGTGGCGCCGATCGTGATCGCGCTGTCGGCGACGTTGAATGCCGGAAATTCCCATTGGCGATAGTGAAACAGCAGAAAGTCGATCACGTGCCCGTGCAGCAGCCGGTCCAGCACGTTGCCCAGCGCACCGCCCAGGATCATCGCCAGCGCGCTCGCGAAAAGGCGCTGCGCGCCGTGCCGGGCCAGCAGGTACAGGATGAACACGCACGCGGCGATGCCCAGCCCGGTCAGGGCCCGCGCGTGCCAGCCGGGGCCGCCATCGAACATGGAAAACGCCGCGCCCCGGTCGCGCGCCAGCACCAGGCCGAAGTAACTGGTTACCGGCCGCA
>CAVTZO010000046.1:0-13862 GCA_963739145.1 uncultured beta proteobacterium | reverse complement strand
ACGCGCGCATCAAGTCGATCGACAAGTCCAAGGCGCTGGCGGTGCCTGGCGTGGTCGCAGTGCTGGTTGCGGACGACCTGAAGCCGGTGAACCTGGCCTGGATGCCGACCCTGGGCGGCGACGTGCAGGCGGTGCTCGCGGACAAGAAAGTCTGCTTCCAGTACCAGGAAGTCGCCTTCGTCATCGCGAGCGACCGCTATGCGGCGGCCGACGGCGCCGAGGCGGTCGAGGTGGACTACGAGGAATTGCCCGCCATCGTCGACCCGCACAAGGCGATGGACAAGGACGCGCCGATCATCCGCGAGGACATCGCCGACAAGACCGAGGTCGGGCACGGACCGCGCACCCATCCCAACCACATCTTCACCTGGGAAGCGGGAGACAAGGCCGCAACGGACGCCGTCTTCGCCAAGGCACCGGTGACGGTGCGCGAGCAGATCCTGAATCCACGCGTGCACCCCTGCCCGCTCGAGACGTGCGGTTGCGTCGCCTCGTTCAGCAAGTCCACCGGCCAGCTGACGGTCTACATGACCTCGCAGGCGCCCCACCTGGTGCGCACGGTGGTGTCCATGCTGTCCGGCATCGCGGAAAGCAAGATCCGCATCGTGGGCGGCGATATCGGCGGTGGCTTCGGCAACAAGGTGCCCGTCTACCCGGGCTACGTGGTCTCCATCGTGGCGTCCATCGTGACCGGCGTGCCGATCAAGTGGATCGAGTCGCGCATCGACAACATTTCCACGACGGGATTCGCGCGCGACTATCACGGCATTGGCGAGCTGGCGGCGGACAAGGACGGCCGCATCAAGGCCCTGCGCTTCACGGCGCTGGCCGATCACGGCGCGTTCAATTCCCATGTTTCGGCCACCAAGCTGCCGGCGGGCCTGTTCAGCATCTGCACCGGCTCCTACGACATTGCGACCGCCTATTGCCGGGTCGACGCGGTGTACACCAACAAGGCGCCCGGGGGCGTGGCCTATCGCTGTTCGCTGCGGGTGACCGAGGCCGTGTACCTGATCGAACGAATGATCGACGTGCTGGCACAGAAGATCGGCATCGACAAGGCGGAAATCCGGCGGCGCAACTTCGTCAAGGCCGAACAATTCCCCTACACCACGGCGTTCGGCTGGACACTCGACAGCGGCAACTATCAGGTGGCGCTGGAAAAGACGCTGAAGGCGGTGGACTACGAGGGCCTGCGCCGGGAGCAGGCCGCCAAACGCGCCAAGGGCGAGCTGATGGGCATCGGCATTTCGACCTTCACCGAAATTGTCGGCGCCGGACCCACCAAGGTGTGCGACATCCTGGGCATCGGGCTGTTCGACAGCTGTGAGATCCGCGTGCATCCGACCGGCAGCGTGATCGCGCGGCTGGGCACGATGAGTCAGGGCCAGGGCCACGCCACCACCTATGCGCAGATCATCGCCACCGAGCTCGGGCTGCCGTCCGAGGACATCCAGATCGAGGAGGGCGACACGGACAAGGCGCCCTACGGCGCCGGCACGTGGGGCTCGCGCTCCACGCCCGTGGCGGGCGCGGCCGCGGCCCGCGCGGCGCGCAAGATCAAGGACAAGGCCCGCAAGATTGCCGCTCACCTGCTGGAGGTCGGCGAAGGCGACCTGGAGTGGGAGGTGGATCGCTTCAAGGTCAAGGGCAACCCGAGCGAGGCCAAGACCATGAAGGAGATCTGCATGGTCTCGCACACCGGCAACATCCCGGCCAGCATGGAGCAGGGGCTCAACTCGGTGGAGTACTACGACCCGCCCAATCTGACGTTTCCTTTCGGAGCCTATGTCTGCGTGGTCGACGTGGACCGCTTCACGGGCGAGATCAAGGTGCGGCGCTTCTATGCCCTGGACGATTGCGGCACCCGCATCAACCCGATGATCATCGAAGGCCAGATCCACGGCGGCCTGACCGAAGCGTTCGCCGTGGCCATGGGCCAGGCGGTGCCGTTCGACGAGAACGGCAACCACCTGGGCAACAGCCTGATGGATTACTTCCTGCCCACCGCCGTGGAGACCCCGAAGTGGGAAACCGACTTCACGGTCACGCCGTCGCCGCATCATCCGATCGGAGCCAAGGGCGTCGCCGAATCGCCCCACGTGGGCGGCATCCCCTGCTTCTCCAACGCCGTGGTGGATGCTTTCGCACATCTGGGCGTCACCCACATGGACATGCCCCACACTTCGTTCCGCGTATGGCAGCAGTGCAAGGCCCTTGGCATCCACGAGCGCTAGCCCCGCCCGCAGCAGGTTGAACCGGTGAAAGTGCAGCTCGAAAAGACGTTCCCGATGCCGGCCGGTGCCGAGGCGACCTGGGGATTTTTGCAGGACGTCGAGGCCGTCGCGCAATGCATGCCGGGAGCGACCATCACCGAGCGCATCGACGAGCGGCATTTCAAGGGTACGGTGACCATGCGCATCGGCCCGGCGAGCATGTCGTTCCGGGGCGACGTCGAAGTCACGCAGATCGACTCCGGCGCCCGCACGCTTCGCCTGCTGGGCAAGGGAACCGACACCACCGGGACCTCCGGAGCATCGATGGACCTGACCGCTCGCATCGAGGACGCGGGCGATGCCAGCAACCTGGTGGGCACAAGCCAGGTGTCCATGAGCGGCAAGGCGGCCGCTTTCGGCGCCCGGGTGATCAGCTCGGTGGCCGACCAGATCCTGAAACAGTTCGCAGCCAACTTCGCGGCACGCGTGGCGGCCCTGGCATCCCCACCGCCGCCCGGCGCGTCCGCGGCGGGCGGCGCCGGCGAGCCGCCGGCCGGCGCCCCGGCGCCAGCGCCGGCGTCCCAGCGGGCGGCGTCGCGCGAACTGAACGGCCTGGCGCTGATGTGGGCCGTATTCAAGGACTGGCTGCGCGCGCTGTTCGGCAAGAGCGCGGCATGAAGCCGTTCGCGGACACCGAGGATCTGCTGCGCAAGCTCGAGCAGGCCGGCTACATCGCGGACAGGTCCCTGGCCATCAGCCTAGTTTTGATGTCGCAGCTGAACCGCCCGTTGCTGGTCGAGGGCGATGCGGGCGTCGGCAAGACCGAGATCGCCAAGGCGCTGGCGACGGGTTGCGGCTGCGAACTGATACGCCTGCAGTGCTACGAGGGCCTGGACGTCAACGCGGCGGTCTACGAATGGAACTACCAGCGGCAGCTGCTGGCGATCAAGATGCAGGAGACCGAGGACACCTCGGTCGCTGAGAAGGAGCGCCACGTCTTCAGCGAAACGTACCTGCTCAAGCGCCCGCTGCTGCAGGCGATCACCAGGCTGCTCGCACCGGTGCTCCTGATCGACGAGGTGGATCGAGCCGACGAGGAGTTCGAGGCCTACCTGCTGGAGGTGCTGTCCGATCATCAGATCAGCATCCCGGAGCTGGGCACCATCAAGGCAACCAGCATTCCCCTCGTGGTGCTGACGTCCAATGGGACCCGTGAACTGAGCGACGCGTTGCGCCGCCGATGCCTTTATTACCACATCGACTACCCCAGCTACGACAAGGAACTGCGCATCGTGCTCAGGCGCGTGCCGGGCATCGAAGCACGACTGGCCGGCCAGATCGTGGCCTTCGTCCAGAAGCTGCGCGGCCAGGACCTGCAGAAACGGCCCGGCACCGCCGAGACGCTGGATTGGGCGGCGGCGCTGGTCAAGTTGAACATCTCTTCGCTGGATACGAATCCGGATTTCATCGCCGACACGCTCGTGTGCCTGCTGAAGACCCGCGAAGACCAGGCCGCCATGCCGCCCACCGAGACGGCGCGGCTGCTGGCGCAGTCCGTTTGAATCCGCCATGACGGATAACGCCCCCGTCCGTGCGCAGCCGGCCGATCGCGCCGACAGTCCCGTGATCTGCGCACGCATCGTCGAATTCGTGCGCCTGGCGCGCGCGGACCATTTCCGCGTCGGCGTTCAGGAGGCGATCGACGCGCTGAGCGTGGCCGAGCGCGTGGGCGTCGCCGACCAGAGCCAGCTGCGCTGGGGCCTGCGCTCGCTGCTGTGTTCGAATGCGGCCGATTGGTCGCGCTTCGACTCGCTGTTCGATCGCTACTGGCAACGGCCCAATCGGCACCGCATCCGGATCGACACGGGCGGCCACATCGGACGGTTCGACAGCGAAAACGCGGCGCCGGCGCGCCGCCCGCCGCCACCGCCTTCGAGCCGCGAAGCCCAAAGCCGGGATGACCCCCGGGGCGTGGGCGCCAGTGCCCGCGATGCCACGCGCAGCGATTTCCGGCTCGCACAACTGAACCAGGATACGCATCGGCTGGAGCAATGGATCGACGAGCTGGCGCAACGCATGCGCAAGCGCCTGCTGCGGCGTCATCACATCCGCGCCACGGGCCATCGCATCCATCTGCGCCGCACGGTCCGGCGCAGCCTTCGTTACGGCGGCCTGCCGCTGGATCTGATCTTCCGGGAGCGACGCCGCGAACTGCCCCGGCTGGTGCTGATCACCGACGTGAGCCGCTCGATGAACGTGTACAGCTATTTTTTCCTGCGATTCGCGCGCGGCATCCTCGACGCGTTCAAGGACGCCGACGCATTCGTATTTCACACGCGCCTGATCCACGTCACCGATACACTCAGGGAGCGGGACGGCCATCGACTGAAGGAGAAGCTGGCCTGGATCGCGGCCGGCTGGGGCGGCGGAACCCGCATCGGCGAGAGTCTGCAGGCCTTCAATCGCGAATACGCCCGGCGCCTGGTGGACTCGCGCACCTTTGTTTTCGTCGTCAGCGACGGCTACGATACGGGAGAGCCCGAGTTGCTGGGCGAGCAGGTGCGGCGCCTGCGCCAGAGGGCCCGACGCGTCGTCTGGCTGAACCCGCTGCTGGGCCGCGAGGACTACGCTCCGACCGCCCGCGGCATGCAGGCCGCCCTGCCCCATCTCGATCTATTCGCATCGGCCCATGATCTGGAGAGCCTGATGAGGATCGAACGCATGCTGGTCACCTTGTAGGCCGGGACCGTGGCGGCCGATGCCATTTCCTTTTCGGCGGTCGTGCTGGCGGCCGGAGCGTCCACGCGCATGCAAGGGCGCAACAAGTTGCTGCTGCCGGTGGGCGGGGTGCCGGCGATCCGCCGCACGGTTCGCACCGTGCTCGAGGCGCGGCCGCGGGAAGTCGTCGTGGTGACCGGGTTCCAGGCCGGCGCGGTGAGCCAGGCCCTGACCGGCCTGCCAATCGGCGTTCAGACCAACCCCCGATTCGAGCAGGGGCAGGCGACCTCGGTCGCCACCGGCGTGGCCGCGCTATCGCAAACCGCCGATGCGCTGATGGTCTGCCTGGGTGACATGGTGTTGCTCACCGCGGTCGACTATCGGGAGCTGGTCGACGCGTTTGCGCAGATCCGCGACAAGTCGATCCTGGTGCCGTATCACGATGGCCATCGGGGCAATCCGGTGGTTCTGGCCCAATGGCTCCTGCCGGGGGTCATCACAGGACAGTGCGACCCGGTCTGCCGCCACCTGATTGCCAGGCACCCGGAGCATGTCCTCGCCTATCAGGCAGCGCACGACCGCTTCGTGACCGACATGGATACGCCGGCCGATTACGCCCGGATCCTGGGGCGGCTCGAGATGTCCGGTGACCTGATGATGGGACACGCCGCATGATCATCGTTCCCGGCGCCGCTCGAACGCCCACCGCGTCGAACGTGCTCGCTGCCCTCGGCCTGCTGGCGCTGGTGGGCTGCGCCTGGCGCTTGACCGCGGTCGGCATCGGCCATGACATCGTCTGGGTCGAATTGACGGTGGCCGCGACCATGGGCGGCTTCGGCGCTCTGGGCTGGCTGCGTTCGGCGCGCGTCGGCATGACCGCGCCCCAGGTGATGCTGCTGTTGGGCGCGGCCGGCATGGTGGGGGGCCTTGCCTACGACGCGCGCTCCGGCGGTTTTGACGCCCTGGCGTCCTTGTGCCTGGCGGGCTCGGGGGATTTTCTGGCCACGCTGCGCTTGCATTGGCAGCAATTGCCGGCGATGCACCTGGGCATGATCGCCGGCGGCCTGGCGACCGTACCGCTGTTGCGGGCGTTCCGGCGCAGCTGCCGGCGGCAGTTCTGCGCACGCCTCGTGCAAAATCTGGCGTGCTCGGCCTGGATGGTCGTGGGCATGACGGCCGGCACGCTCGCCTTCATGAATCTGGCGGCCCGGGCGGGGGAACGCAGCCCGGCTGCGATGCTGGGCGGGATGTTCGGCGGCATGGTGTGGGGCATGGTGGTGAGCGTGGCGGTCTATCGTTTGTGGTTCCGGGTCATCGACCGCAAATCCGGCGCGCCGCGCGGCCAGTGAGGGCAGGTATGGACAGCACGGACCTTTCGGTTCTGAAGTCGTGTATCCAGTGGATGGAGGACGGCCATCGGGTGGCGCTGGCGACCGTGGTGGAGACCTGGGGCTCCGCGCCGCGCCCGGTGGGAGCGTGGCTGGCGATCCGGGAGGACGGGCAGCTGGCGGGCTCCGTCTCCGGTGGCTGCGTCGAGGACGACCTGATCGACCGCGTGCGCACCGAGGTGCTGACGGGCCACCTGCCCCAGATCGTGCTGTACGGCGTCAGCAAGGAAGAAGCCGCGCGCTTCGGCCTGCCCTGCGGCGGCACGCTGCGGCTGGTGGTCGAGCCAGGGCCGGACCTCGCAACGCTGCGTGAACTGCGCGATCGCGTCGCCGCCAAGCGCTTGTCCGCGCGCGTGCTGGACATGCAAACCGGCACAGCGGTCCTGCAGGACGCGACGCGCGAGGACGGGCACCGCTTCGACGGCCGCACCATGCGCGCCATCTACGGGCCGCGCTGGCGGCTGGTCGTGGTGGGCGCGGGACAACTGTCGCAATATGTGGCGTCCATGGCCCTGAGCGCCGATTACGAGGTCATCGTCGTCGACCCGCGCGAGGAATTCGCCGCCGGATTCGGCATGCCCGGCGTGCGCTTCGAGCGCGGCATGCCGGACGACGTGATCCTGGACCTGGGCATCGACAGCCACACCGCCATCGTCGCGCTGTCGCACGATCCCAAGCTCGACGACATGGCGCTGCTCGAAGCGCTCAAGTCGCCCGCCTTCTACGTCGGCGCGCTGGGCAGCCGGGTCAACACGGCCAAGCGCAAGGAACGCCTGGGCCTGTTCGACCTGGCGCCGGAGGAAATCGAACGCCTGAAGGGACCGATCGGCCTGTTCATCGGTGCCAAGACACCGCCGGAAATCGCGATCTCCATCCTGGCGGAGATCACCGCAACCAAGCATCGCGTGCCGCTGCTGCAGCGCAGGCACCTTGCCTCTGATCAACTGACCGATCTGGCCGGGCTGCGGGAAGCGTCGACGTCGTGCGAGGCGGGCTCCGCATCGAAGCCGGGCTGACCGGGGCGGGTTGAACCATCGGCCGTGCCCTTCGGGACGGGCTGGCGGCCGCAAGCATCCATTGGAAAGGGCGGAAAAAAAGCGCGGCGAGCGCGCTTTTTTCCTGACTTGCCTGAAGCCAGCTCAGGGCTGGACCACTCCATCGATCACCTTGGGCGCCGCGGTGACGACGGGCATCGCGCCCAGGTACTCGCTGTCCGAAGAACTGCTCGGATCATGTGTCCCGCCCGAGGGCAGCGTCAGCGGCGTGAGCGCCATCGAGGAGCACTGCGCTGCGCCACTGCCCAGGTCCCTCAGCCGGATCTCGCCGTTCAGTGCTTTCACGATCAACGGCGTCGAGGGGCTGGGCAGGGTCATCAGGGAGCCGTCCGGAATCGAGAACATCGGCACGTAGCGCGAGTTGGCCGTGGAGCAATCCACCGTGCTGTTGTCGACGGGACTGACGCAGTATCCCGGGATTCCGTACAGATTGCCGAATCCGTTGAACTGCAGCAGGATCGGCAGCCCGGCATAAGAGCCGTAGGCAGCCCCGCTCGGAACCGTGTACGCAATGTTCTGCGGCGGGTCGAACGGGACAACAGCGCCGCCGGCCATCAGCCAGAGCGACTGGTTCCACTGCTGCGGCCCGGTCTGCCACGTGTAATACGTCGCAGCATTGGCAGGAGCGCATACGCTGCCCGCCGGATATCCCGCCGGGCACGTGACCAGCGCGGTGTCGAACAGCGTGCCCGTCTGGATGCCGTTCTGAGAGTATTGAGAACTCGACGGGTATTGGCTGGCCTGCTCCAAAATGACAGGGGAGCTGCCGTCCATCAAGCCGGCGGATCCGAACGTGTAAGTCACCGTGTTCGCACCACTGGCTGCGCTGAACCATTGGGTATCGGTTCCGTTGCCGAACGGCGTGCTCTGCGCCTGATTCGAGAAGGCCGTCAGGGACGACGCGGTCGGGCACTGGCTCAGGCAGTACAGCGTGAGGGAGGCGGTTCCCGGAATCACCGTCGACTGCGAGTAGTAGTACACGGCGTCGCCGCTTGCGTGCGGAGAGCCGGTCGGGGGAATGTTGATGCTGCCGCCGTAGGAATTGGCCCAGCCGGAGATCGGAATCGAATTGAATGCCGTTGCATTGACGGTCGCGGCCGGGCTGATCGCGGAAACGACGCACCCGTTGCTCCCGCAGTTCTGGATGCCGACCACCGAGAAGCTCGCGCTGCCCGCATTCCACTGCACGACCCAGTTGTTCCAGCCGGACAGCGACGTGTTGCTTGTGAGCCCGGTGAGATCGGCCCCGAACGAGAGCGGAATGCCATCCAGCGACGCGAGGGTGGTCGCTTGCTGGGTCCACCTGGTCAGCTTGCCGCCGACCTTGTTCAATGCGTACGTGGTCGTGTTGCCCGGGCGCTGGTCGGTCACGATCAGGCCGGCAACAGGCTGGCCGTCGGGAATCGAAAGTCCCTGGAAGTTGATTCCCCAGTAGTTGGCAAACCCGTAGTAGGTCGAGTCGGCGTAGGAGGCCTGAACCGGGAAACCCGGATGCGCCATATCGACGCGCGTGCCATCGTTGGCGTTGTAGGTGCCGTACTGCCAGACGGAAACCTGCGCGTTGGCCTTGGAACGGTCGAAGCACTCGTCGTTTGTGCCGTCGCTGCGGCGGAAATAGCTGGCGTTGTACGCGAAGTTGAAATTGCTGCTGCCGCCACCGACATTCATCGTTCCGGATCCGGCCGTGCCCGATGATGCCGTCATGGCGAGCGCGGTGTTGCTGGAGTTGGAACCCGTCTCCAGGAAATTGATGACGCCGGGCTGCGAGTCGATGTAGCCGTTGAACCCGACCTGATTGTTCTTCTTGCCGATGTAATCCATGCGGAACACGCCATAGGGCGGCGCGGCCGCCGGCGACTGCGTCGCGCTCAGATAGGCGTAGACGTTGGTCGAATTGCCCTGGTCCGTCATCGACAGCCAGACCTTGGCGATCATCGGATCGCTGTTGGATGTGCGCGTGACATTGACGACCGCGTTCGCATAATTGGTCGCCCCGGCGGCGGCGGCGCTGCCACCACCCTTGTTCTGGCACCGGTTCATATCCACCAGCGCGAGGTAGGGACCGGCGTTGACCATGTCGCCCGGGTCCATCGAACCGATCACGCACAGCACCATGTTCAGACTGGATATGCCCTGCGAGGTATCGTCCTGCACGTATTCGTTTTGCGGGTCCGTGATGTAGGGGGCGGTCGATGGGATCTGCGCCTGGACGGCGGCGCCAGCCAGCAGCGCAACGGCCGCGGCCGATTTGCGAACGAGGTTCGAATTCATGGCGATTGCCTCAGTTGGCCGTCACGACCGAAACGTCTTTCGGAGTCGCCACGCCGGCGACGGCCGCTGCCGCCGCCGGGGTGGAAGCGGAACTCGAGGAACTGCCGCCGCCGCAGCCGGCAAGGATCGCCGCGGCAGTGATGGCCAGGAGTAGTAACCGTGCGTTGCTCGTCATGAAAGGTCTCCGGATTGCAAGTGGTTCGACTTCGGATGAATGCCATCCGCAACCGCGCCGATCTCCGATGGACAGAGCCCCGAGGAAAGGCGAGACCGGCGACGCTTTGCCGGCCTATCGGTCGCACCCCTCTTTGTCGGTACGTACAGGCCGGATTTGAGGGAAATTTCGATTTGCCAGGTCATTGCCCGGTGACTTCAGGCGTATTGCTCCGCACCATCGCTTAAGCGAAGGTTCGACCCGAGGCGCGGTGATATGGTCCGTGCTGAAGATGAGCGAGAGCGGCGGCCGCGGCTGCATGCCATCGCGGTCGCGCGTGGTTCAATACGCCACCGAGGCGTCAGGCGGGAGACAAGACGGGAGACATTCGTTGAAGCTGAAGCACGAAGCAGAACTGTTCAAAGCGGCGTTGCTGGCGGGAGTCAAATATGCGGAGGGGCGCGGTGTCGTGGAATTCGAGGCGACGGATTCGGCGAGCGAGAAGCTTCTGTATATCTACCGGCTGCTGGTCCACGACAAGGTGATCCAGCCGTTGCCGGAAGACCAGGTCGCCGAAAAGACCCTCAGACACAAGCTCGCCCTCTGGTACGCCAAGCAATTGCCCAAGGACCATCCGCTCTTGCAGAAGTAGGCCGGGCCTGCGCCGGGCGCAGGCTCTTGTACGATTCCCGGATTGCCTGGAGAGCGCCTTGTCGTATCTGAAAAGCAGACTCGCGAAAATCCCGGAAGGCACTGGCGCGCTGTTCTTCGTCCAGACGTTCGCCACCCTGGGCTTTGCGGTGCTGTACTCGACCCTGGTCCTGTATGCGACCGAGCACCTGCATTTTTCAGGCAAGGAAGCGTCCGCCATCGTGGGCGTATTCGGCGCGTTCAACTACGGATTGCACCTGTTCGGCGGCTACCTGGGCGGGCGCTTCCTGAGCAACCGCAACCTGTTCGTGGGCGGCATGGTCCTGCAGGTGCTGGGGTGCGCGTGCCTCGCCGGCGGGACGGTCGCCTTGCTGTACTGGGGCCTGGCGCTGTTCCTGACCGGCAGCGGCCTGAACGTCACCTGCATAAACATGATGCTCACGCAGCGCTTCACGCCGGAGGACACCCGCCGGGAAGGCGCCTTCCTGTGGAACTACGCCGGCATGAACATCGGGTTCTTCGTCGGCTTCACCGTCGCCGGCCACTATCAGTTGACCGAGAGCTACAGCAGCCTGTTCGTGTTCGCGACGCATCGGCAATCTTCGGGGCGATCGTGCTGGCCGCTTTGAACTGGAAGACGCTGGCCGACCGCAACACGCCGCTGCTCGAAGCGACGCCGGGCCGAGTTCAACGGCGCGGTTCGCCGCCGGGGTTGCCATCCTGTTCGGCCTCGTGCCCATCGTGTGGATCCTGCTGCAGCACCGGGATGCGACCGAGACGCTGGTCAAGGCGATCGGCGCCGCGGTGGCCGCCACACTGGTCTACCTCACGCTGAAGCATCGCGATCCGCGCGAGAAGAACAACATGTGGGCCTACCTGATTCTCACGCTCGGGTCGCTCGTGTTCTGGGCGCTGTACCAGATGGCGCCCAGCGGCCTGCAGCTGTTCGCGGTGAACAACGTCGACCTGCATGTGTGGGGCGTCGAGGTCGCGCCGCAGTGGGTTCAGAACATCAACACCGTCGTGATCGTGGTGGGCGGGCCGCTGATGTCGGCACTGTTCGGCAGGCTGCGTGCGCGGGGCTGGAACATCGACGTGCCGAAGCAGTTCGCCGTCGCGCTGCTCCTGATGGGGCTGGGCTTCCTGGCGCTGCCCGTGGGCATCTCGCTGGCCGACGACAAGGGCATGGTCGCCTTCGTGTGGCTGTTCGTCAGCTACGTGCTGCAAAGCCTCGGGGAGCTGCTGATCTCGCCCATCGGCTACGCGATGATCGGCAAGCTCGCCCCGCGCCGGTACCAGGGCATCATGATGGGCAGCTGGATGCTGGTCACCGGTCTGGCCTCGCTGTTCGCGGGGGACTTTTCCGGCATGCTGCCGGAGGCCGTCGGCAACACTCCGTTGTCCACCAACCCGGACTATTCCGCCCTGTTCGCGCAACTGGGCTGGGGCGCTACCGCGGTGGGCGTGGTGCTGGTCCTTCTGATCCCCTTCCTGCGCAGGCTCATCAAGGACAGGGAAACTCCGGCCGACGAGGCGCTGGTGCCGCTGGTCGCAACGAGGTAGCGAAGGCAACGATCGGAGGCAGTCCAATGGCGGCAAACGCGCAGGCCGGTTCCTCGTCGTGGACCGCGGAGCAGTACCTGGACAGCTCAGCGCGCGGCGATCGCCTGGCCGGCGGCGTGCGCCTGATACCCGTCACGACGCCGTTCGGCAGCTTCAGGGTCTGGACCAAGCGCGCCGGAAACAATCCGCGCATCAAGCTGCTGCTGCTGCACGGCGGCCCGGGCTGCACGCACGAGTACTTCGAGCCCTGCGACGGCTATCTTCCCTCGGCCCGGATCGAGTACTACTACTACGACCAGCTCGGCTCCTACTACAGCGACCAGCCGGACATTGCGCAGCTGTGGGATCTGCCCCGCTTCGTCGACGAGGTCGAGCAGGTGCGCGTCGCGCTGGGCCTGGACGCGGGCAACTTCTTCCTGCTCGGCCATTCCTGGGGCGGAATCCTGGCGATCGAATACGCCCTGCACTACCAGCAGCACCTGAAGGGCCTGGTCATTTCGAACATGATGGCCAGCATCCCGGCGTACAACGCCTACGCCCGGCGGGTGCTGATGCCGGCCATGGACCAGACCGCGCTGAGTGAAATCAAGCGCCTGGAGAGCACCGGGGACTATTCCAACCCGCGCTACATGCAACTGCTGATGGAGCACCATTACATTCACCACGTATTGCGCATGCCGCTGGGACAGTGGCCCGATCCGGTCGATCGGACATTCAAGCACCTCAATTCCAAGGTCTACATTCCGATGCAGGGGCCGAGCGAGCTGGGCGCCAGCGGCACTCTGGTGGACTGGGACCGGACGGGTGACCTGCGCCGCATCCAGGTGCCCACCCTGACCATCGGCGCGCAGCACGACACCATGGATCCCCTGCACATGGAAAGCCTGGCCCGATCGCTGCCACGCGGTCGTCATCTGCACTGCCCCGCCGGCAGCCACATGGCCATGTTCGACGACCAGGAGCGCTACTTCGAGGGCCTGATCCGCTTTCTCCACGATGTTGACGCCGGCCGGGGCTAGCCGATCCGCCGCGCGCCGTTGAAGCGTGAATTGAGCCGGGGAAGGCCGCCTTTCCCGCGGATGCGATCAGCGCAGGGTGCGGATATTGCTGTCATCCCGTAGAACCGACACGACAGGCGGCACGAGCGTATGGACGCGTCAAGGCGGTCCAGCCATGTTTACGGCAAGACGCAGGCCGGCAAGAACGCCCTGCACGCGGCCAGGGGCGCGCTTTCGTCCGCCACACGCCAGCTGCTGATCCTGATCGACGGGCGACGCACGCTGGAAGACCTGTCACGCATCCTCGGAGACGAATCCCTTGAAAGGTCGCTCGAAGAGCTCGAGGTGCTGGGCTACGTCGAGATCGTGCGCCACTTTCCCGACGACGACGATCAGACCCCGGTCGAGGTTGCCCCGCCGCTCGCGTTCAAGGTGTCGGCCGAGCCGACGCACGCAGCGCCACGTCAGCGCAGCGCGATGCTGATCCTGCTGGCGGTCCTTGCTGCAATCATCGGCATCGCCTGGCTGCTCCTGCGCGGAATCATCGAATCGACCAGCGCGCATGTCGTCGCCAGACCCCTGGTGCCGACTGCGCCGCCGGCGAGCGCGGCCGACGAAACGAACGCCGCGCCCGCGGCGAAGGCACCACAGCACCTACTCTCGCCCTCCAGCGACAAGCGGCCGCGCACGCCCGCTGGCACCACCGATCGTGCCCCGGCCGCGTCAAAGCCGAAGCCGGCTGCCGCGCCGCAAGCCGCCAGGCCCAGTCCGGATGCCGTAGCGGCCCCCCCGCCGGAGCCCTTTGCCGCCTTGGCCAGCCCGCCACCCGTCCTGCATGTTCGTTCCCA
>CAVTZO010000045.1:0-18720 GCA_963739145.1 uncultured beta proteobacterium | reverse complement strand
TTGGCGCCCAGGATCAGCACCACGTCGGTGTCGCTGAAGTCCGAATTGATGTCCTCCATCTCGAACACCTGGTCGTACGGCACTTCGGCCTCGGCCAGCAGCACGTTCATGTGACCGGGCATCCGTCCGGCCACCGGGTGAATCGCGTAGCGCACCCGCACGCCCTTCTTCAGCAGCTTGTCCGACAGTTCCTTGAGCGGGTGCTGCGCGCGCGCCACCGCCAGTCCATAGCCCGGGACGATGATCACCGTTTCGGCATTGCCCAGCAGAAATGCCGCGTCGTCCGGCGAGCCGGACTTGACGGGGCGCTGAACCGCGCCGGCCACCGCGCCGGCGGCCACTTCGCCGCCGAATCCGCCCAGGATCACGTTGAAGAACGAGCGGTTCATGGCGCGGCACATGATGTACGACAGGATCGCGCCGCTGGAGCCGACCAGGCTGCCGGCGATGATCAGCATCGGGTTGTTCAGCGAGAAGCCGATGCCGGCCGCGGCCCAGCCCGAGTAGCTGTTCAGCATCGACACCACCACCGGCATGTCGGCGCCGCCGATCGGGATGATGATCAGCACACCCAGCACGAACGCGATGGCCAGCATCACGACGAACGGGGTCCAGGACTGCGAGGCGACGAACAGCAGCCCGCTCGCGACCATCAGCGACGCCGAGCGCCGCATTGAGCGGATGCTGGCCCTTGAACACGACCGGCGCACCCTGGAACAGGCGGAACTTGTAGCGGCCCGCCAGCTTGCCGAACGCGATCACGCTCCCGGAAAACGTGATCGCCCCGACAAAGCTGCCGATGAAAAGCTCGACCCGGTTGCCGGCCGGGATCGGCGCGCCCGCCTCGACGATGCCGAACGCGGCCGGTTCGGCCACCGCGGCGATCGCGATGAACACGGCCGCCAGCCCGATCATCGAGTGCATGAATGCGACCATCTCGGGCATCTTGGTCATCGGCACGCGGCGCGCGATCGTGGTGCCGACTCCGCCGCCGACCACGGCGCCGGCCAGCACCCAGACCAGGCCCGCGGCCCCGGTTTCCGGGTGGATCTTCAGCACCAGCGCCACCGTGGTGACGGCGGCGATCGCCATGCCGACCATGCCGAACGTGTTGCCCGCGCGCGAGCTGGCCGGGTGCGACAACCCCTTGAGCGCCTGGATGAAGCACACCGAGGCGACCAGGTACAGCAGCACAACGAGGTTCATGCTCAAATTCATGCGATCTCCCCTGAGCTGCAGACTTAGCTCGTTGCCGCCGTCGCCCGCCTTCGGCTCTTTCTTCCTGAACATCTCAAGCATGCGCCGCGTGACCAGGAAGCCGCCGAACACGTTGACCGCCGCCAGCGCGACGGCCAGCACGCCCATGGTCCGGCCCAGTGCGGTCTCGGTCAGCGCCGCCGCCAGCATCGCGCCGACGATGACGATCGCCGAGATCGCATTGGTGACCGACATCAGCGGCGTGTGCAGCGCGGGCGTGACGTTCCACACGACGTGGTAGCCGACGTAGATCGCCAGCACGAAGATGATCAGATTGATGACGGTGTGATTGACGATTTCCATGGCAAGCTCCGGTTCTTGTTTCCGGTTGTTCAGGACTTGCGGACGATCTCGCCCGCGTGACACATCAGGCAGGCGGCGACGATGTCGTCCTCGCGGTTCAACACGAAGCCGCCTTCCTTGTCGAACATCAGCTTCAGGAAGTCGAGCACGTTGCGCGCGTACAGCGCCGAGCAGTCGGTGGCCACCAGCGCCGGCAGATTGGTCAGCCCGATGATGTGCACGTGATGGCGCGTGACGGTCGAACCGGGCTCGGTCAACGCGCAATTGCCGCCCTGCTCGGCCGCCATGTCCACGATCACGGAGCCGGGCTTCATCGAGCGCACCATCTCCTCGGTGACCAGGCGCGGCGCCGGCCGCCCGGGAATCAGCGCGGTGGTGATCACGATGTCGGCCTGCGCGATGCGCTTGGCGACTTCCGCCTTCTGCCGCTCCAGCCAGGCCGGCGGCATCGGCCGCGCATAGCCGCCCACGCCCTTGGCGATTTCGCGCTCCTCGTCGGTCTCGAACGGCACGTCGATGAACTTCGCGCCGAGCGACTCGATCTGCTCCTTCACCGCCGGCCGCACGTCGGACGCCTCGATCACCGCGCCCAGCCGCTTGGCGGTCGCGATCGCCTGCAGGCCCGCCACGCCGGCGCCCAGAATCACGACGCGCGCCGCCTTGATCGTGCCGGCCGCGGTCATCATCATCGGCATCAGCGCTGGTAGGTGTCGGCGGCCAGCAGCACCGCCTTGTAGCCGGCGATGTTGGCCTGCGACGAAAGCACGTCCATGCTCTGCGCGCGCGTCGTGCGCGGTGCCGCTTCCAGCGAGAACGCGGTCAGCCCGGCCGCGTTCATCGCGGCGATCCCCTCGGCGTTGAACGGCTCGAGCATGCCCACCAGCACGGTGCCGCGCGCCATCGAGGACAGCTCGGCGTCCGAGGGGCGTCGTACCCGCAGCACCATCTGCGCGCCGAGTGCATCGGCCGCCGGGACGATGGTCGCGCCTGCCGCGATGTAAGCGTCGTCGGGCTGGCTCGACCCCATTCCGGCACCGGCCTGCACCACGATCTGGTGCTTCTGCGCGACCAGTTTCTTGACCGTCTCGGGCGTGCCGGCAACACGAGTTTCTCCCGGCCGGGTCTCGGCCGGAACTCCGATGCGCATTAGGAGCTCCTCAGGGATTCTTGTCGACGAGGGCCGCGCGGCCCCGACCGCTAGAATTTACCATTGTCGCGCCCAGGCCCAGGCCAAACGTGTCCCGCATCTGGAAACCCTCCGTCACCGTGGCCGCCGTCATCGAGCGCGACGGCCGCTTCCTGCTGGTCGAAGAGCACACCGAGGACGGGCTGCGAATCAATCAGCCGGCCGGCCACCTGGAATCGGGCGAGACGCTGCAGCAGGCCGTGTCGCGCGAAACGCTGGAAGAGACCGCGCATCCGTTCCGGCCGACCGCGCTGCTCGGCGTTTACCTGTGGCGACCAGCCGGGCACGGCCGGCGCCAGGACCTACCTGCGATTCGCTTTCACGGGCGATCTGGAAGAGCGTATCGAGGGACAGGCACTGGATCATGGGATCGTGCGGACGTTGTGGCTGTCGCGGCAGGAACTCGCGCAGCGCAGCTCGCTGTGGCGCAGCCCGCTGGTGGCGCGCTGCATCGACGATTACCTGAGCGGCCAGCGCTACCCGCTCGATCTGCTGTACGCGCATCCGGCAGCGCTGGCGCCGACGACCGGGTTCGCATGAGTTCAGAGCGCCGCATCGTCGTCGGCATGTCGGGCGGGGTCGACTCGTCGGTCGCGGCCTGGCTGCTGAAGCAGCAGGGCTACGAAGTCATCGGCCTTTTCATGAAGAACTGGGAGGACGATGACAGCGACGAGCACTGCTCGTCGCGCCAGGACTGGCTGGACGCGGCCAGCGCGGCCGACGTGATCGGCGTCGACATCGAGGCGGTCAACTTCGCCGCCGAATACCGCGAACGGGTGTTCGCCGAGTTCCTGCGCGAGTACTCGGCCGGGCGCACGCCGAACCCGGACGTGCTGTGCAATGCCGAGATCAAGTTCAAGGCGTTCCTGGATCATGCGCTGGGGCTGGGCGCGCAACGGATTGCGACCGGCCACTATGCGCGCATTCGCGCCGTCGGCAGCCGCAACGAACTGCTGCGCGCGGTCGACAGCGCCAAGGACCAGAGCTACTTCCTGCACCGCCTGACGCAGGCGCAGCTGGCGCGTACGCTGTTTCCGCTGGGCGGGATGTGCAAGAGCGAGGTGCGTGCCCTGGCGCACAGCATCGGTCTTCCCAACGCCGCCAAGCGCGATTCCACCGGGATCTGCTTCATCGGCGAGCGTCCGTTCCGGGCCTTCCTGGCGCGCTACCTGCCGACCCGGCCCGGACCGATCCGCTCGCCGGACGGCCGCGTGCTCGGCGAGCATGTGGGCCTGAGCTTTTACACGCTCGGTCAGCGCAAGGGGATCGGAGTCGGCGGCACGCAGGACGGGAGCGGGCAACCGTGGTTCGTCGCACGCAAGGACCTGGCCGGCAACACGCTGTGGGTCGTTCAGGGACACGAACACCCGTGGTTGCTGACCGACCGTCTCGTTGCCACCTCACCGGCCTGGGTCGGACCGTGGCCCGAGGCGGGACAGCGGCTGTCGGCCAGGACGCGCTACCGGCAGCTCGATGCGGCTTGCGAAGTGCTGGACGCGAGCGCAACGCGCCTGGAGCTGAGTTTCGTGCAGCCCCAGCGCGCGATGACGCCCGGCCAGTCGGCCGTGCTGTACGCCGGCGAGGTGTGCCTGGGCGGGGCGGTCATTGAGGCGAGCATGGCGACGACCCTCACCGCGGCCCTCTCCCACTGACATGGGAGAGGAAGAACTGCGTGCGTCCTTTGAATTGAAGTCCCTCCCCTCTCCCGCTTGCGGGAGAGGGGCCGGGGGTGAGGGAAGCTGATGAATCTTCGCATCGGTTCACGCTACTCGGCCTTGTACATCTGCGCCGCGCTCGCGTTGACCGGCTTCGCGCTGCTGGCCGGCGGCAGGCCGCACGTGGGCTGGGTCGCCTGGCCGGCGCTGGCGCTCACGCTGCTCGGCCTTCACGATCTGACGCAGACGCGCCATTCGATCCGCCGCAATTACCCGATCCTGGGCAACCTGCGCTTTTTCTTCGAGTACGTGCGGCCGGAGCTGCGCCAGTACATCGTCGAAAGCGACATCGAGGCGCGGCCGTTTTCGCGCAACCAGCGCAGCATCGTTTACCAGCGCGCCAAGAAGGAGCTGGACAAGGTTCCGTTCGGCACGCAGCTGGATCTGTACGAGGCCGGCAACGAGTGGATCACCCACTCGATGGTGCCGGCGCCGTTGCAGCCGCACGATTTCCGGGTGGCGGTGGGCGGCGCGGCCTGCAGCGCCCCCTACTCGGCCTCGATATTCAACATCTCGGCGCTGAGCTTCGGTGCGTTGTCGGCCAACGCGATCCGGGCGCTGAACCGCGGGGCGCGCAGCGGCGGCTTCGCGCACGACACCGGCGAAGGCGGCATCAGCCGCTATCACCGGGAAAACGGCGGCGACCTGATCTGGGAAGTCGGCAGCGGGTATTTCGGCTGCCGCACGACAGAGGGCCGCTTCGACGCGGCACGCTTTACCGAGGAGGCGCGCCAGCCCCAGGTCCGGATGGTCGAGATCAAGCTGTCGCAGGGCGCCAAGCCTGGCCACGGCGGCGTGCTGCCCGCGGCCAAGGTGTCGCTGGAGATCGCGCAGGCGCGCGGCGTGCCGGCGCACAAGGACTGCCTCTCGCCAGCACGGCACGGCGAGTTTTCCACGCCGATCGGACTGCTCGAATTCGTCGCGCGCCTGCGCGAGCTCTCGGGCGGCAAGCCGGTGGGCTTCAAGCTGTGCGTGGGACATCCGTGGGAACTTTTCGCGATCACCAAGGCGATGCTGGCCACCGGCATCACGCCGGATTTCATCGTGGTGGACGGGGCCGAGGGCGGCACCGGCGCGGCTCCGGCGGAATTCGTCGACCACGTGGGAATGCCGCTGCAGGAGGGCCTGCTGCTGGTGCACAACACGCTGGTGGGACTGAACCTGCGCGAGCGCATCCGCATCGGCGCCAGCGGCAAGGTCGTCACCGCGTTCGACATCGCGCGCACGCTGGCGATCGGCGCCGACTGGTGCAACAGCGCGCGCGGCTTCATGTTCGCGCTGGGCTGCGTGCAGGCGCAGCACTGCCACCTTGACACCTGCCCCTCGGGGGTGGCCACGCAGAACCCGTACCGGATGCGCGCGCTGGTGGTGCCCGACAAGGCCGAGCGGGTCGCGAGCTTTCACCGCAACACGCTCAAGGCGCTGGCCGAGCTGATCGCCGCGGCGGGCCTGACCCACCCGAACCAGCTGCGGCCGCATCACATCGTGCAGCGCGTGTCGCACAACGACGTGCGGCTGCTGTCGCACCTGCTGCCGTTCCTGAAGCCCGGCGCGCTGCTCGACGGCGTGCGCGGCGATCCGTTGCCGCACAAGGTGTACGAGATCTGGTGGCCCAGGGCGCGGGCGGAGAGTTTCGAAATGGCGTGATGCCTAACGGCCGCCCACTCGCGACAGGGGGTTCGGAGCGGTCGACTGGGCCTCAAATCGTCGGTCCGCGAGTGGCGACGTCTCGGCAGTGCCTCTGCAGGGTTAGGCACTTTCGCTCGTCAATTGCGATTTTTTACCGTTCCGGCTTGCTGCGGATCGAATCGCCCGCTCCCGCTGCTTTCGGCGATCCCACAAATTAGCCCGCAATACTCTTCCAATTCCAAGAATTAGCTAATTGGCACGCCTCTTGCCCCTAATTCGCCAACCGGCACTTGGGCCGGCCTTTCGAGTAAAGAGGAGCTATCCCCATGCGTAAGCAAATTCAGCGCGGATTTACGCTGATCGAGTTGATGATCGTCGTCGCGATCATCGGCATCCTGGCTGCGATCGCCATTCCGCAGTACCAGAACTACACCATTCGCGCGAAAGTCACGGAGGGTCTTTCCCTTGCCGACGCTGCCAAGACGGCATTTGCCGAGGCCTTACGCACTCGAACGGAATGCGCTGGTGCCACGACGTCGGCTACGGCCTGGAACGCGCAAGTCGGTGGCCTTGGGGCAGCGAGCAAGTACGTGACCAGCGTGCTGATCGGGGTCGCATCGCCGTTCGCGATCACGGTCATGTACGCCGCCCCGCGCAGGTCGCCGGCACAACGATCCTTCTTTCCCCTTACCTCGGAGGTGCTGCCCTTGCTGCCACCACAGACGGGCGCAATCGACTGGGCATGCACTTCCTTGGGCAACACCACGTCGACAGCTGTCGTGGGGGCGGGCGCGCCTAAGGGTACGTTGCCGATGCATACGCGCCGATTCAGTGCCAGTAAGTTTCCGGAAAGCCTTCATCCGACGCGAACCTCTTCAGCCGTCGAAGGCAATACTGGGCTAGAAAGAGCACGTCCGATTCAGGTCCGAGTCCGGGCCAGCCTCTCGCAGCAAACAGCTGCGATGCTGGCCCGGCTCTTTTGCAGACAGCCGGCGAGCGCCCGGAGTGCCCGGCGCGGTCACGCATCTGACGTTTATTGTCAGCTCCCCTGCCGCAAATTGACGATCGGTGGGCCTTTTCCAGGGTTTTGGTCGCAAAATCGGACAAAACGCTAAAGGTCTGAATGGCATGGATGTTGCAGTCTATTTGGATGACCCGGCATCGGGCCGGATTTCGAGTGAGAGGAGTTACACCCATGCGTTCGCACGCACAACGCGGTTTCACCCTGATCGAATTGATGATCGTGGTGGCCATCATCGGCATCCTGGCCGCGATCGCCATCCCGCAGTACCAGAACTATACGATTCGGGCGAAAGTGACCGAAGGTCTTTCCCTCGCCGACGCGGCGAAGACGGGGGTCGCCGAAGGTTACGCATCGAACGATGCCGCTGGCGTCACGACGGCGGCTACCGCCTGGAACGCGCAAGTCGGTGGCCTTGGCGCAGCGAGCAAGTATGTCACCAGCGTGCTGATCGGGCTCGCATCGCCGTTCGCAATCACGATCAAGTACGCTGCCCCTGCGCAGATCGCCGGCACAACGGTCCTTCTTTCGCCTTATATCGGGGGCGCTGCCCTTGCTGCCAATCAGACGGGCGCAATCGACTGGGCATGCACTTCCTTGGGCAACACCACGTCGACAGCTGTCGTGGGGGCGGGCGCGCCTAAAGGGACGTTGCCGATCGCGTACGCGCCGGTTCAGTGTCAGTGAGCTTGCACGCCGGCCCGAATCGAACCCGAACCGGGTCAGTTCTGTTGAAGGTAGCTTCGAACAGAGCGATTTGAAGCTGTGCGCCAGGGGCCAGCCTCTCGCAGCCGACAAGAATCGGCTGCGATGCTGGCCCGGGCTTTTCCTGGTCCCGCATCGCAAATGCAATACGACACCCCTCGCAGCCTTGAACTCGCGCAAGGCGACCGCTTCGAGTCCGGTCGCTCCCCCAAACGCGAGTCCTTCACGACGAATTCCTTGCGGATCCGCCTTTCTTTATCTCATCTCGCCATCAGCGCCGCAATAATCGGCGCAAGCGTCGCGTTCATCATCCTGGTCTGGTACCCGCCGCCGCTGGCCCAGATCGAAGGAGTGATGAAGATCCTGCTCGTGATGGCGGGCGTCGACGTATGCGCGGGTCCCCTGTGCACGCTCGTGGCCGCCTCTCCCAAAAAGACCCGCGCGCACCTGACACGCGACCTAGCGATGATCGCCACCGTGCAGTTCGCGGCGCTCGCATACGCGGTCTACACCACGTTCATCGCCCGCCCCGCGTTCATCGTGTACAGCGTCGGGCAGTTCGAGGTCGAGCACGCCAACGAACTTAACCCGGATGAGCTGGCCAAGTCCTCGGCGCCCGAATTCGCCTCGGCCCCGCTGCTCGGCCCCGTGTTTGTCGAAGCGCGCTTTCCCGACGATCCGAAGGAAGCGGCGCGCATCGTCAACAACGCGATCATGACCGGCTTCGACATCAAGGACATGCCGCGGTACTACCGGCCATGGCCGTCGCCGGGCTCGGACGCGCGCAACAAGGGTAAGCCGGCCTCCGCACTTTCGAGCGACAGCGCGCTCGCGGACCACGTGGCCGAACTGCTGAAGAAGCGCGGCGTGCCGCAGGCGGACGCAATCGTGCTACCGATCACCGGCAAGATCGACCGCGGGACGGTGGTGCTGCGCAAGTCGGACCTCGCGGTCCTCGGGATTGTTCCCTACCTGGCGCCGTAGGTGGCCGCGCCCAAGCGCTGCCACCCTGACCCCGCCCTCTCCCGCAAGCGGGAGAGGGGGAACTGCAGGACAGTTACGCCGCCGCCGGTGGCGGTGTCGGGTTGGTGAATTCCATCTTCACTCCCGCCAGCTCGATGACGTCCTTGTCCTTCAGCGGGTGGGCTGCCGAGCCCAGGTTGTGGCCGTTGACCATCGGGAAGATGTCGCCTTCGACGTGGGCGATGAAGTAGCCGGTGGGGCGGCGCGTGATCACCGCGACCTGGTGGCCGGGGCGGCCGATCGTCGTGAGCGCCTTGACCAGCGCCAGCTCGCGGCCGGCATTGGCGCCCGACAGGATCTTGACCATCGCGGTGGCGGGCGCCGGCTCTTCCAGCGAGGCGCCGGCCGGACGGATCTGGATCGTGGAGGGTCCGGGCCCGTAGAACTCGCGCTTCAGCGGCTGCGAGGTGTCGATATCGACGTTGGTGCCGCCTTCGGTCGTGCCGTTGCCCATGAAGCGGATGCGGTACTTGCCGATCTCCACCGTGTCGGCGTGCTGCAGAAGGTGCTTCTTGATCGGCTGGCCGTTGACCGTGGTGCCGTTGGTCGAACCCAGGTCTTCCAGGTACACGTCCTCGCCGGACATGATCATCACCGCGTGCTCGCCGCTCACGGCCAGGTTGTCGATGACCAGGTCGTTGTGCGAACGCCGCCCGATCGTGGTCCGGTCCTTTGTGAGGGACACCTCGCGCAGGACCACGCCATCCAGACTTAAAACCAATCGGGGCATCAAATGCCTCTCCACATCTCGCGACTCGGCGGAACAAGGCCTTCCCAGCCCTCCCGTTAGCCTCTTTTAAGTCCGTCCGCGAAAGATTTTGCCAGCACCGCGGGCGCGATGCCAGTCAGTGCACTACCGGGTCGGGTTGCGATGGGGCCGCAGCTTCCGCCGCCGACCGTTCGACATCGACCCCGGTTTGCTCGCTCTCGGCGGCCGCCCCGGATTCGGGGCCGGCCACGCGCACCAGGATCACCGAAGTGTTGTCGCGTCCGCCAGCCTCGTTGGCCAGGTCGATCAACCGGCGCGCCGATTCGACCACATCGTAGCCGCAGCCGGCGATCAATCCGCCGATCTCCAGGTGCGTGACCATCTCGGTCAACCCGTCCGAACACATCAGCACGATGTCGCCCGCCAGCACGTCGTAATCGTGCACCTCGGGCTCCAGCTCCGGAGTGGCACCCAGCGCCTTGGTGACCAGGTTCTTGGCCGGCAGCACCCGCGCTTCCTCCGCGCTCACCATGCCGGCGTCAACCAGTTCCTGTGAAAACGAATGGTCGCGCGTGATCTGCTCCAGCTGCCCGCCCCGCAGGCGATACAGACGCGAATCGCCTGCATGGGCGACCCACAGGCGGCCCCCGAGGAACCAGGCGATGACCACCGTCGTGGCCATGCCTTCGTAGGCGGAGCTGTTCAGCGCCGCCCGGAAGATCGCCGAATTCATCGCCACCAGCGCGTTGCGCAGCGCATCGGTCGGATCGAACATGTCCGGGCTGCCGTTGGCGCGCGCCAGCTGCACGCCCAGGTCGGTCAGCAGCATGCTGACCGTCATCGTGCTGGCGACCTCGCCCGCGTTGTAGCCGCCCAACCCGTCGGCAAGAATGAAAAGACCGATACTGGGGTCAGCTCCGACCGCATCCTCGTTCAGCGGGCGAACCTTGCCTGGATGGCTCTTCAGCGCGAAATTCAGCGCCAGTTCAAGTGCTTCGGACATCGCTTGTTCATTTTCCGACCGTGACCACCCGGTCCGGTGTCTCCTCGCGCGCAGTTTAGCCTCGAAGTTTGGGGCAGCGCAGGGGGCAAATTCGGTATTAAGGCGTGGTTCACGTGCAAACCAACATTTTGTTTGTGGTGTAGGCGTGCCCTCACAGGCGCCCTCACCCCCGGCCCCTACCCCGGAACCATGCGGGATGAGGTAGGGACGAGGGTCATTCCGTACTTTTTGGCGAACTTGGCCAGGACGTACTTTTCGGTGGCGGCGACGCGGGCTTCGTACTTTTTGAGGCCGTGTTCGACGTAATCGAGGCCATGGACCATGATCTGCCAGAACAGGGTGGCGATTTTTCGGGCGAGGGCCTTGTTGGCAACCAGGCCGCCGCGGCGAGCCTTCAGGCGGCGGTAAAAGCCGCCCAGGCCCTTGTCGACGCTTTTGGCCAGGCTGCGGGCCATGTTGCAAAAGAGCCGGCCCGCACGGTTGGCGTGGCGGGACTGCCGACCGCGGCGCTTGCCGCTTTGGTGGGCGGCCGGGGCCAGGCCCAGCCAGGCGGTAAAGTGCTTCTGGGTCGGCCACTTGGTCAGGTCCGTGCCGACCTCTCCGATCAGCTGCAGCAACGAGTGATCGGCGATGCCGGCTACCTGAGTCGGATCGTGTCCGCCGCACAGCCTGATGAGCATGCGGTGCAGGCCCTCGATTTGCGGGCTGCCGGGTGCAGCCCGCTTGGCCGGCGCGCTGGGCTCTGCGGGCTGCTGCGGCGGAGGATCGGGCCGGTTGGGGCCGTTCATCTCGCGCAGTACCTCGCCGATGGCTTCATCGCATTCGCGGATCTGAGCTTGATAAAACTCCCAGCTCGACAGCGCTTGGTGCAACGCAAACAGATGCTCTTTGCGCCAGGTGCCCCGCAGCGACTCGCGCACCCGCTCGGCCTTGCGCTTCTGGATCTGCACATCGCACAGCTGCAGCAGGCGCTGCGGATCGCGCTGCCCGGCCAGAATTGCCCGGATCACCTTCAGCCCGCTGACTCCGGTCAAGGAACTGATCACGTCATGAAACTTCACGTTCATCCGCTCCAGCGCCTTTTGCATGTGCTGCGCGTGCATCGCGGCCGAGGCGATGTGATCGTCGCGCAACCGCAGGTAATCCTGCAATCGGCGCACTTCCTCAGGCGGCACGAACCCCGAGCGCAGCAGCCCGTACCCATGCAGCGTGGCCAACCACTGGCAGTCGGCCATGTCGGTCTTGCGCCCCGGCAGATTGCGTACGTGCCGGCCGTTGACCACCAGCACTTCGATGCCAACCCTCTCGAGCGCCTCGTACAAGTACAGCCAGTACACCCCAGTAGCTTCCAGCGCCACCGAGTGCACCGCCTCCTGCTCGAGCCAGGCACACAGCGCTTCGATGTCACAGGTCATCGTGCCAAAAACCCGCGGCGTCGCCCCCCCAATCGACACGTGCAGCTTCTCGCTGCCCACGTCGATCCCCGTGGCCCGCTCGTCCAACACCGGCAATTGCTTCATTGCGCCTCCCCTGCGGATCGACTCCACTGCGTCATCGCGGACGGGCCTGGGGAACTAACAGGAAAGACAAACCTACCCCGCGGGAAGCCAACATCGCTCACCAAAGAACCCGATAGTCATCCACCAGAGCCAGTCTCTCCCACGGGCAGCACCTGCGCACCAGAGGGTTGGCGGCCACACTGTCCATCCGCGACGCGCCCTGACACTCTACGGTTCCGGGAAAGAACCCGCCAGAGGCGCATGCTGGGCAGATCTCTCCCGCGAGCGGGAGAGGGGAGGAACGGCTCGCCCTCGCCAGCGTCGAGTCGAGTGGGGCAAGATGGTCACCCGGCCTACATCGCGCTGCGCAGCATTTTGCCGATTTCGGACGGGTTGCGGGTGACGCGGATGCCGCTCGCCTCCATCACCTCCAGCTTTTCCTGGGCGGTGCCCTGCCCGCCCGAGACGATGGCTCCGGCATGCCCCATCCTCTTGCCGGGCGGCGCCGTGACGCCGGCGATGAAGCCGATCACCGGCTTGTCCATGTGCTCATGCACCCAGCGCGCCGCGGCCTCCTCGTCGCTGCCGCCGATTTCGCCGATCATCACCACCGCATCGGTGTCCGGATCCTCGTTGAAAAGCCGCAGCACGTCGATGTGCTTCAGGCCGTTGACCGGATCGCCGCCGATGCCGACCGCGGTGGACTGCCCCAGCCCCAGGTCCGTGATCTGCGCCACCGCCTCGTAGGTCAAGGTGCCCGAGCGCGACACCACGCCGATGCGCCCCTTGCGGTGGATGTGGCCCGGCATGATGCCGATCTTGATCTCCTCGGGCGTGATCACGCCCGGGCAGTTCGGCCCGAGCAGCAGGGTGCGGCGCTTTTCCCTTGTGCATCCGGTCGCGCACCACGATCATGTCGCGCACCGGGATGCCCTCGGTGATGCAGATCACCAGGTCCAGGTCGGCCTCGACCGCTTCCCAGATCGCATCGGCAGCGCCCGCCGGCGGCACGTAGATCACCGAGGTATTGGCGCCGGTGTGCGCCTTGGCCTCCCGTACCGAGGCGAAGATCGGCAGGCCCTCGAACGTCTTCGCCGGCCCTCTTCGGATTCACGCCGGCCACGAAACACTGCTCTGCCGTTCGCGTACTCCATGCACGCCTTCGTATGGAACTGGCCGGTCTTGCCGGTAATGCCCTGCGTGATGACCCGCGTGTCGCGGTCGACCAAGATGCTCATCGTTTATCCCCGGATTTCAGGCATTGCCGGCCTGGCCGGCCGCGGCCACCACTTTCTGGGCCGCCTCGGCCATCGATGTCGGCGGCGATGATAGGCAGTCCCGATTCGGCCAGGATCTTCTTGCCCAGGGCCTCGTTGGTTCCCTTCATGCGCACCACCAGCGGCACCGTCAGCGCGACGGCGCGCGAAGCGGCGATCACGCCCTGGGCGATCGTGTCGCACTTCATGATGCCGCCGAAGATGTTGACCAGGATCGCCTTGAGCTGCGTGTTGCGCAGCATGATCTTGAAGGCCTCGGTGACCTTCTCGGCCGTGGCGCCGCCGCCCACGTCCAGGAAGTTGGCCGGATTGCCGCCGTACAGCTTGATCGTGTCCATGGTCGCCATCGCCAGTCCGGCGCCGTTGACCAGGCAGCCGATGTTGCCGTCGAGCTGGATGTAGGACAGGTCGAACTTGGACGCCTCGATCTCGGCCGGATCCTCTTCGTCAAGGTCGCGCAGCTCCGCGATGTCCGGGTGGCGGATACAGCGCATTGGAGTCGAAGTTGATCTTGGCGTCGAGCGCGATCACGCGTCCGTCGCCCGTGAGCACGAGCGGGTTGATCTCGGCGAGCGAGGCATCGCACTCCCAGAACGCGCGGTAAAGGCCCTGCAGCGCCGCGCGCGCCGGCACCAGCGCTGCCTGCGGCACGCCGATCTTCAGCGCGATCTCGTCGGCCTCGGCGCCGCTCAAGCCGGCGCGCGGATCGACCATCAACTTGTGGATCTTCTCGGGCGTCGTGCGCCGCCACCTCCTCGATGTCCATGCCGCCTTCGGTCGACGCCATCAAACAGATGCGCTGCGACACGCGGTCGACCACCAGCCCCAGGTACAGCTCCTTGCGGATGTCGGCACCCTCCTCGACCAGCAAGCGCCGCACCGTCTGCCCGCCGGGGCCGGTCTGATGCGTGACGAGCTGCATGCCGAGGATCGCGCCGGCGTTCTTGCGCACCTCTTCGATCGAACGGGACACCTTGACGCCGCCGCCCTTGCCGCGGCCGCCCGCGTGAATCTGCGCCTTGACGACCCACACCGCGCCCCCGAGCTTGCCGGCCGCCTCGACCGCCTCCTCGACGCTGAAGCAGGCGATGCCGCGCGGCACCGGCACGCCGAAGCGACGCAGGATGTCCTTGCCTTGATACTCGTGGATTTTCATCGCGCAATCCTTGTGACGAGCAGGGGCGCCGCCGTGCGTCCCGACGTCGGCGCGCTGATATTTTGTATTTCAGTGATGTTAGCAGGCTGAGGCGAGTATGCGCCGAATGACCTCGTGCGAGAAGCCGCGCGCCGCCAGAAAGCGCGACTGGCGCGCCCGTTCGCGCGGGTCGGACGGGGCGGACTTGAAGCGCACTTCAGCCGGAAACCGTGCACCGCAACAAAGCTGTCCACCTGAGGAGGTCGGACAGGCCGACGCGTCCCGCTTCGGCGGTCAAACGGTCGCGACGCTCATCCCGAGCAACTGGGCGCTTTCGATCATGGCCCCGTCAAGGCAAAGAATGGCTTGCGCCTTGAGAACGTCGGCCACCGCGAGGTGCAGCGCATCTCCCGCCCTCAGCCTGAGGGCGTGGTTGCCCGCCAGTTCGGCAGCGCGCCGAAACTCCTCCTGCCCGGGAACGGCAACGGAGCAGTGCTTTTTGGCGAACTCGTTGACTCGCACCGTGGCCTGTTTCGCCAGGCTCGCCGCCACTTGACCCGAGCGCACCTTGATCGATGCGGCGGAGGCGAACTCGACGAGGCACCACTCGCTGATCGCCAGGCGCGCGCCCGAGGACTCAAGCCAGGCGACCACTGCTGCGCTCTTTGGCTCCCGAATGAAAACCGGAACCAAGGCGCTTGTATCGACGTAGACCATCAGAAGCGCGCTTCTCGGCGCATCCGTTCCACCGCGGGCGCCGTCTCGCTCTGATGCTCGAGGAACTGGCGCAGCCGGCGCGCCTCGACTTTGCCGATCGCGTGGCCTTCCCGTGCGAGGATCAAGCGTCCGTCGGAGGACAACTGCGCAACAAGGGTATCGCCTTCGCCGACGCCCAACCTCTTGGCCAACTCGACTGGCAAGCGCACGGCGAGACTGTTGCCCCATTTCGCGACCGTGAGCTGGATTGGCGGGTTCTTGGTCGACATGGCGTCTTCCGGTGTATCTACATGTAGATACATTGTAGGTGGCGACCCGTATCCTGTCAATGCATCCGCCCGTCGAGTCGACCTTTACCGCTCCTGCAGCACCCGCCGGATCACTTCGTGCGAAAAGCCGCGCGCCGCCAGAAAGCGCGACTGGCGCGCCCGTTCGCGCGGGTCGGACGGGGCGGACTTGAAGCGCTTGAGCCACAGCGCGTGCGCGCTCGAGTACTCGTCGGGCACGTGAGTCTTCAGCGCCGCGTCGATCCGCTCCTCATCGATGCCGCGGCGCAACAGATCGTGGCGCAGGCGCATCGGCCCGAAACGGGCCGCGCGCACACGGACGAACTCATGGACGAAACGGTCTTCGCTCAACAGACCCAGCGCCTGGACCTCGTCCAGGACCTGATCGATCTCGGCCCCGGCCTCACCGGCCGGCGCGTCGGCCGCGCGCAGCAACCGGCCTCGAAGGTCCGCCCGGCTGAAGTCGCGCCGCGACAAGGCCGCGACAGCCGTGCGAAGCAGTCTCGAGTTGGGTTTATTCAGACCCCGGTGCCTCGGGCGAGCGCGGCGTGATTCCGACCCGCTCGCGGATCTTGTTTTCGATCTCCAGGGCGATGGCCGGATGCTCGCGCAGGTACTCGCGCGCGTTGTCCTTGCCCTGCCCGATCCGATCGCCGTTGTAGCTGTACCACGCGCCGGACTTGTCGATGATCGCGTACTGGCTGCCCAGGTCGACCACCTCGCCTTCGCGCGAGATGCCCTCCCCGTACAGGATGTCGAAGTCGGCCTGCTTGAACGGCGGCGCGACCTTGTTCTTGACGACCTTGACCTTGGTCTCCGAACCGATCACCTCTTCGCCCTTCTTGATCGAACCGACGCGCCGGATGTCCAGCCGCACCGACGCGTAGAACTTCAGCGCGTTGCCGCCCGTGGTGGTTTCCGGGTTGCCGAACATCACGCCGATCTTCATCCGGATCTGGTTGATGAAGATCACCATGCAGTTCGAACGCTGGATGGTGGCGGTCAGCTTGCGCAGCGCCTGGCTCATCAGGCGCGCCTGCAGACCGGGCAGCGAATCGCCCATCTCGCCCTCGATCTCGGCCTTCGGCGTGAGCGCCGCGACCGAGTCGATCACGATCAGATCGACCGAACCGGACCTGACCAGCGCATCCACGATTTCCAGCGCCTGCTCCCCGGTATCCGGCTGCGAGATCAGCAGGTCATGCAGGTTCACGCCCAGCTTTTGCGCATACTGGGCGTCCAGCGCATGCTCCGCGTCGATGAACGCACAGGTGCCGCCGACGCGCTGCATCTCGGAAATCACCTGCAGCGTGAGGGTGGTCTTGCCCGAGGACTCCGGACCGTAGATCTCGATCACGCGACCGCGCGGGAGCCCTCCGACCCCCAGCGCGATATCGAGCCCGAGCGAGCCGGTGGATACCACCTGGATGTCACGCACGACCTCGCCGTCGGCCAGCCGCATGATCGCGCCGCGGCCGAACTGCTTTTCGATCTGGGAAAGCGCCGCTGCCAGTGCCTTCTGGCGCTCCTTGCTGTCTGCCACGAAAGCACCCCTTGCATCGTCCATCGATTCCTCCGCCATACTGAATAAATTACCACTGTACTGTAATTACATTCAGTATCGTCGTCAAGCCTGCCGGCGGTATGGCGCGGTGCACCTTGCGTCGTGTCGCACGCCGAATACACTGCGTCGGCCATCGCGCGGGCGCTCACGAACAGGTTGTCCCGCGCGAAGGATAACAACGAGCGGGCCGCGTAAGCTTGATCGCGCATCCTGCACCGGAGCCGCGCTCGGGAAAGCAGAGGCCGCGCGGCAGCTGAATCCAACAAAACAGGGAGACAACGGATGAGTGCAGCAGCGGGCGGCATCCCCACCACGCCGGAGGTCAGCGGGCGTCCGATGACCGCTGAGGAGCGCAAGGTCATCTTCGCCTCCTCGCTTGGCACGGTGTTCGAGTGGTACGACTTTTACATCTTCGGCACGCTCGCGGCGATCATCGGCAAGCAGTTCTTCGCGCCGCTGTCGCCCACCGCGCAATTCATCATGACGCTGCTGGCGTTCGCGGCCGGATTCGCGGTGCGCCCGTTCGGCGCGCTGGTGTTCGGCCGGGTCGGAGACATGATCGGCCGCAAGTACACATTCCTGATCACGATCACGATCATGGGGACCTCGACCTTCCTGGTCGGGCCTGCTGCCCAGCTACGCGACCTGGGGCCTGGCGGCGCCGATCATCCTGATCTCGCTGCGTCTGCTGCAGGGCCTTGCGCTAGGCGGCGAATACGGCGGAGCGGCGACCTACGTGGCCGAGCACGCCCCGCACGGCAAGCGCGGCGCCTACACGTCGTGGATCCAGACCACCGCCACGGTGGGGCTTTTCATGGCGCTGCTGGTGATCCTGGGCACGCGCACCTGGGTCGGCGAGGATGCATTCGCCAACAGCGGCTGGTGGCGCGTGCCGTTCCTGCTTTCGTTGTTCCTGCTGGTGATCTCGGTGTGGATCCGGCTGAGCCTGGCCGAGTCGCCCGCGTTCCAGCGCATGAAGGCCGCCGGCAGGACCACCAAGGCGCCGCTGACCGAGTCGTTCGGCCGCCTGGGCAATCTGAAGGTCGTGGTACTGGCGCTGCTGGGCGGGACCGCGGGACAGGCCGTGGTCTGGTACACGGGGCAGTTCTATGCGCTGTTCTTCCTGACGAAGTCGCTCAAGGTCGACGGGGCCACGGCCGATTTGATGATCGCTGCCTCGCTGCTGATCGGGACGCCGTTTTTCATCGTGTTCGGCTCGCTGTCGGACAAGATCGGTCGCAAGAAGATCATCATGGCCGGCTGCCTGCTGGCGGTGCTGACCTATTTCCCGCTGTTTCACGGGCTGACCCATTACGCCAACCCGGCGCTGGAGGCGGCGCAGGCCACGGCACCGGCGGTCGTGGTGGCTGATCCGGACAAGTGCTCGGTGCAGTTCAACCCGGTGGGCACGGCCAAGTTCACCACGCCGTGCGACCTGGCCAAGAGCACGCTGGCCGCCGCGGCGGTGCTGTACACGAACGAAGCGGCGCCCGCCGGTTCGGCGGCCGTGGTGAAGTTCGGCGACAAGGCGGTGTCGTTCGCCGACATCGCCGCTGGCGTTCAGGGCGATACGGCCAAGGCAGCCGACGGGCTTCAAGACGGCGCTGAAGCGATGCGATCAAGACGGCTGGATATCCGGCAAAGGCCGACCCGACGCAGATCAACAAGCCGATGGTGGTCGCCATCCTGA
>CAVTZO010000044.1:0-13230 GCA_963739145.1 uncultured beta proteobacterium | reverse complement strand
ACAGGAAGGCACGCCTTCGCCGGCCATCACATAGGTTGGCCGAAGGCAAGACTCAAGGAACTACCGAGCGGCCGGCGGGTTTTCCGTAGCGCATCACGGTGTCTGGAGCGACCATGTCGGCTTCGCTCTCATAGATTGAATGACGGATCGGGTTCACCATCGTCTTGCGCTGCGGGGTAGCTGCCCTTCTTCTTGGCTGGTCAGCCACAACTGATTGTTCGATTTTCATCGTCTGCGGCTGTGTCACAGTCGTCCGCGGACACTTTGCTAATTCCGAGGCAGAACTCTCATGGAATGGCACTTCCTGATGGACCACGTCCACCCCGGCAGGCACAGGTGAGAGGCGATCGGTCGAGGCAACCAATAGCAGACCGAAAACCGCCGCCACTGCTACCGCCGTCGCAACCCTCCAGAAGAGTTGGTCGCTTCCGAGTGCGCCTTTCACTGGAACTTGGAACCGGCGAGTGATTGAGTGAGGCTAATGAGGACAACATCAGATTGAGCCATCGGGATGGACGCTAGCGGCAGCGAAACCGTCCGGGAAGAGTCCGCTTCACTTTCCTTGACCGGCTGGCGATTTTGTTCCTTCAGCGTATAAGCGGCAGCCAAGAGTTGCTGGAATGTATCCTGGTCGAGAACTGGCTTGTCGAGTGTAGTGGTGCGTCGAGCGGTTCGTTTACAAAACCACAACAGGAAGAACACCGATACAATTCCGACCGCAAGCCATGCCGCCAACAACAATCGTAGGAGATGCATTGGGATCACCTGCCTAATGCGTGGCATGCGAAGCGGCGACGGGCATCATACCATACTACAGAAAGACGATACGCTGTTTCTGTTTAAGTGACGGGCCAAGGAACGATCCCGTACTTGAGAGTCGGACTATCAATAACTTTGAGACAGCAGAATAGGTTCATGAGCAACACATCCGAGCTCGTCGACGAATCGAGTTCTTTCCAAATCGCATGCCTACCACCCCGTTGAGTGGGGTGCGGATCTCATGGCTCATGTTGGCTAGAAACTCGCTCTTGGCACGCGAAGTCCGTTCCGCATCTTTCTTCGCTTCTTCGAGCTCGTTCATGGCGCGCGCGAGGTCCGTGGCCTTGGCGGCCAGGGTAGTGCGAGTGGTAAGAGTGCCGGTATACCAGGAAGCCTGTTGTCTGACCTGGAGCAGCAAATGAACAACCCAACCGGCGAGGCCGGCGGCCGAGATCGCGACTCGACTGCTGTGGATCATGCCCCAAACGGTAAGCGGCGCGAAAAGAATGATCAGGTAGTAGCGAGCAACGGTCAAAACAGGAGAGAGTGCAATGGCCTCACCGCTGGCGACAATGGCCGTGATGGCAAGCAGCAGCAGAAAAGCCGGCCCGCCTGCGTACAACAAGCCAGTGACGCAGCGGAATGCAGCCACCCAGAGCACATCCGTAAGTGCCGATCAAAAACCCCCACCAACGCCACGAGCGGGTTCCCTGGTGTTGAGTCATCCACCAGGCGAATACCAGACGCGCGGTGGCGAACAGAAAGATGGATGCGCCGGCGGCTAGAAACGTCCGCGGATAATCTCGCGCGTAAGAAGTCGCCGAAATCGGAACGAGCAGCAGGATGAGATAAGCCAGGGCTCCGGGAATGGAGCGGTAGGCGAGCTCCCGCGCGGCTTCGTTGGCAGGCGGCGCAGCAGCGGAGGTGAATTGTGGGTCGGACATCGAAACGTCTGTGCAATTACCCGGAGCGTCGCCCCGGTCGACCAGCGTCTTGAAGGCGCGCCGGTTGGAGGCGCCCTTCAGGCGCCGGAATTGCTCGCGCGATCGCTTCCACCACATGCACCAGCATCCGCCGCACGCGCCGTTGGAGCCGAACAGCTGCACCAGATCGCTCCAGCGTTCCGGTGTCAGGGGCGCGAATTGCAGGGCGCTGCTCATCGCCGAAAAGATACCCCAAGGACGGGCCGGCGTCGTATGGTTGCACGAACTCGGCTACCATTTCCCGCGCAGTGACGTCAAAGCCCAGGCCCCCGGGATCGGGCACGGAAAGCGCGCGGCGCGGCTTTCTGCGCCAGAGCCTCGCGCTGTCCGGCTCCGGCCTGGTTGCCGCGTCCGGTGCCGGCGCCGCGCAGGCCGATGCATCGGCCCAGGATGCATCGCGCCCTGCGTGGATGAAGACGCCGGGCCAGCCGTTCTCCAACTATGGTCAGCCCTCGCTGCAGGAGCGCCGCGTCGCGCGCTGGATCTCGGCCAACCGCGCCGTTGCCGGCAACGGCGTGTCGTGGACTCCGCTGCACGACCTCGAGGGCACGATCACTCCCAGCGGGCTGCACTTCGAGCGGCACCACAACGGTGTTCCGCAGATCCCGATCGATCAGCACCGCCTGCTGATCCATGGCCAGGTCCGGCGCGCGCTGACCTTCTCGATGGCGGACCTGGCGCGCTATCCGGTGCGCTCGCAGATCCTCTTCATAGAGTGCGGCGGCAACAGCAATGCCGGCTGGCATCGGCTGCCGCAGCAGACACAGGCCGGATTCATGCACGGGCTGGCCTCCTGCGGCGAATGGGCCGGCGTGCCTGTGTCGCTGTTGCTGGACGAAGCGGGCGCCGATCCGGCGGCCGCGTGGCTGATCGCCGAAGGGGCCGATGCGGCCGCGATCCAGATCAGCGTGCCGCTGTCCAAAGCGCGTCAGGACTGCTTCCTCGCGCTGTACCAGAACGGCGAAAGGATCCGGCCCGAAAACGGCTACCCGCTGCGGCTGATCGTGCCGGGCTGGGAAGGCGTGCTGCACATCAAGTGGCTGCGCCGCCTGGAGGTCGCGCGCGAACCGGTGATGGCCCGCAACGAGACGGCGCGCTACACGGAGCTGCTGCCGTCGGGCAAGGCGCGCATGTTCACGTTCGTAATGCAGGCCAAGTCGCTCATCACGTCGCCCTCGCCGGGCCAGCGCCTCGACGGCAAGGGCGTTTACGAGATCCGGGGCCTGGCCTGGTCCGGTCGAGGCCGGATCCGCTCGGTGGAAGTGTCGACGGATGGCGGCGCCCGCTGGGCGCCGGCACGCCTGCAGGAACCGGTGCTGCCGATGGCGTTCACGCGCTTCCGGATGGCATGGGACTGGTCCGGAGCGCCCGTGGTCCTGAAGAGCCGCGCCACCGACGAAACCGGCTACGTGCAACCGGAGCGAGCGGCGCTGATCGCCGAGCGGGGCCGGCATGGCTATTTTCACTACAACGCGATCGTCTCCTGGCAGGTGGACGAGGATGGCGAGATCTCGCACGTTTACCTGTGAAGGCGGCCTAGCGCTCGCGCTGGCGCTGCTCGTCTGCGGCGGCACGCGGGCAGCCGATCCGGCTTCGACACCTCAGCTCGGCCAGCCGGCCAGCGCGGAGCTGGTCGAGCGCTGGGACCTGAGCGTGTATCCGGACGGCCGCGGCCTGCCCGCGGGCGCGGGAACGGCGGCACAAGGCCAGGCGATCTACCAGGCGCGCTGTGCGAAGTGCCATGGCAACGAGGGCGAAGGGGGCTCGGGCGGAACGCTGGCCGGTCGCAGCGCGCTGACGGAGTCCGACCCCGATCAGACGGTCGGCAACTACTGGCCGTACGCCACCACCCTGTTCGACTTTATCCGGCGCGCCATGCCGATGGACGCCCCGGCCACGCTGAGCGACGACGAGATCTATGCGGTCAGCGCCTACGTGCTGTACATGAACCGGATCGTCGGGCTAAGCGAGCGGCTCGACGCAAAGAGCCTACCGCGCATCCGCATGCCCAACCGCGACGGGTTCATCGGCATCGACGCCGAATTGCCGAAGCCGCCGCCCGCCGGTCCCGGACAGTAACTGCACTTGCCCCTTCCGCATTATCGCGACGCTCTGATCGCGCCGAGTTCGTCACAAGCGGACTTCGCGTTTCCCTTTTCGACTATCGCGCCCGCGGTGCTGAAGCGATTGCCTATAGGCAATGACCCAACCATGTCGAGGTTTTGCGGCCGATAGATCGGCTACGGTTTTTGCTTCCGACAGTGACCCTTGTGCGGCAATTGAATTGAGGAGAAGACGCCCATGGATAAGGTCCAACGAGCACTGGTCGGTGTCTTGATCGCGTCTCAGCTCGCGTCCTGTGGCGGTGGCAACAATGCAACTCCCAATCCTCCGGCCGCGAGTGTGACCGTAAACGTGCAACGCGCGCTTGCCGATCTTGCCAAAAGCGGTCTGAGCGGAAGCTTCACGCTGTCAGGGTGGAAAGTCGCGGCCTCGGGCCCTACGTCCGTAGTTATCGCTGGAACTGGCTCCGCCGCGGAAGGCCAAGCCGCTTTGATCGTAAACAGCTCATTCGGACCCGACGTCCTTACTCAGGCGTTGAGCCTAATCGGATCCGGAACTATCGAAGGGCAGCTGTTTGCAAACACAGGGCTTTTTGGCATCACCTCGGTGAGGAACTCGAGCAATTACGCGCTCGTTGGAGAAAGCACCGGAAACTATTACGCCTCCTACCATTCCACATCATCGCCGCCCACGGCCGTCCAAGACGGCTCAACCGGCAAGCTTGCAAGCGGAATCCTGTACCTTGACGAAAGCATGACGACGCAAATTGGCACCGTTACAGAGTCTCATTCCGTCGGCCCAGACACGCCGAATTCGCTGTTGGTCACGTTTACGCAAAACCAATACAACACGGCCGGTCAGCCGACGGTTCAAACGCAAACGACGTACCGCATCGACGCGAGTGGAAACTTCACCTTGGTGTCCATCGTTGACTCGGAGACCGGTGCAGCAGGGAGCACTGGAATGAGCGGAAGCGTCCCATCCAACTGGGTCTACCAGTTTTAGTTGCAACCTCGTGAACCGGGGACTCACCGAGTGGGCGGCTTTGAAATCGCTTCCGCCTTCGCCAGTAGCGCCTCGGCCATGCGGATGCTGGCGATGTCGATCAGGCGCCCGTCCAGCGACACCGCTCCCTTGCCTTCGCGTGCCGCCTGGGCCATCGCTTCCACGATGCGCCGCGCCTTCGCGACCTCGGCCGTGGACGGCGTGAAGACCTGGTTGGCCAGCTCGATCTGCGAGGGGTGAATCGCCCACTTGCCCTCGTAGCCCAGCACGGCCGCGCGGTTGGCCGCGGCCACATACCCGTCCGGATCGCCGAAATCGCCGAATGGCCCATCGATCGGGCGCAGACCATAGGCGCGGCAGGCGACCAACATCCGGGTCTGCGCCGCGTGCCACGGGTCGGTCCAGAAATACTGGCGCCTGCCCTGCTCGTCCTTGTCGGTCAGCACGCCGCTGTCCCGGTGCACCCCCCCGATCACGGTCGTGCGTGCCCGGGTCGACGCGGCGTAGTCGGCCACACCGAAGCTCATGGCCTCCAGGCGCCGGCTCGACTGCGCGATCGCCTCCACGTTCGCCATGCCCAGCGCGGTCTCGATCAGCGCCTCGAACCCGATGCGCTTGCTGCGCTTTTTGGCCGCTTCGATCTGCGTGACCAGGACGTCGACCGCGTACACATCCTGGGGCACCCCGACTTTCGGGATCAGGATCATGTCCAGCCGCGGGCAGGTCTCGACAACGTCGACCACGTCGCGATACATGTAGTGGGTGTCCAGGCCGTTGATACGGATCATCATGGTCTTGGCACCCCAGTCGACCTCGTTCAGGCCCTGCACGATGTTCTTGCGGGCCTGCTCCTTGTCGTCCGGCGCCACCGCATCCTCCAGATCGAGGAACACGATGTCGGCCGCGCTGCGCGCGGCCTTCTCGAACATGCCGGGATTGGACCCGGGCACCGCCAGCTCGGACCGGTGCAGGCGAGGCGTCGCCTGTTCGATCAGGGTGAAGCTCATGTTGAATCCTCCTTGAAATCGATCAGCCGGTTGCGCCGAACCCGGCGGCAGCGCAATTGATGGTCATCAGCAGCGCATCGCGCACCTCCTCGTCGCCGCCGGCGCGAAACTGGCGCAGCAGACCCACCTGTTCGCGGCTGACCTGGTTGAGCGTTGTCAGGCGGCGCAGCAGGCGCCGGCGGTACTGCGGAAACCGCTCCGCGATGTGCGATCCGCCGGACACGCGCAGCACCATCTCGCAGGTAAGCCGGTATTCGCTCTCGATGCGCCCGTAAATCGAATCGCGCAGCCCCGGCTCGCCGACCAGCTCGGCGTACGAACGGGCGATGTCCAGATCGACCGCGAGCAGGGTCTTTTCGACCTCATCCAGGGTGATCCGAAACAGCCGCGCGTCCCGGAACATCCGGCGCAGCAGGTCCAGTCCCTGCTCCTGCCGCACGTCCAGAAACGCCTTCAATGCGCTGCCTACTCCGTACCACCCGGTCACCATGTGGCGATTCTGGGTCCAGGCGAAAACCCAGGGGATGGCGCGCAAATCGGACAGGGACCTGGCCTGTGTGCGGCGGGCCGGACGCGACCCGAGGTTCAACAACGCCAGCTCGTCGAGCGGGCTTGCCGCGGTCAGGTACTCGAGCATCCGCTCCGAGCCCATCAGGTCGTGGTACGCGGTCCAGGACAGGCCCGACAGCGACTCCATCGCTTCGTCGAATTCATGAACCGGAATCAGCGCGCGCTCATGTTCCGAGACCAGCGCGTGCTCGATCACCGAAGCGGCCAGCAGCTCGGTCTGGTAGGCCGCGGTGCCGCGGTTGGCGTATTTCAGCGAAACGACTTCGCCCTGCTCCGTGGTGCGAAACTGCCGCTTGATCGAGCCGGCCGGTGCGGCGGCGATGGCGCGGCCGGTAGGCGCGCCGCCGCGGCTGACCGAACCGCCGCGGCCGTGAAAGAACGTGATCGTGATCCCGTGTTCCTGGCCCAGGCGCGTCAGTGCCTTCTGCGCCTTTGCGAGCTCCCAGTTGGCCGCGAAATAGCCGCCGTCCTTGTTCGAATCGGAATACCCGATCATCACTTCCTGGATTCCGCCCTGGCCGTGCAGACTGCGCTGCACGAGGGGAACCGCCATCAGGTCCTTCAGGATGGCCGGCGCGCGCTTCAAATCGGCGATCGTCTCCAGCAGCGGCACGACCGGCAGCGTGCAGCGCTCGACCGCGCGCAGGTCGGCGAACAGCCCGGACAGCTTGGCCATCAGATAAACGCCGAGCACGTCGGCCGCGCTGTGGGTCATGCTCAGGATCAGCGCCCCGAAAGCCTCGCGGTCGACCTCGTGGCGCAGCTGCGCGATCGTCTGAAACGTGCGCAGCGTCTCGCCCGCTTCGGTCGGCAGTTGCCCGAGATCGCGCGGCACCTCGCTCGGTGCGGCCAGCTCGGCCAGCAGCCATTGCTTCCATTCGACCGAGTCGGTGCCGGGCGGCTCGCGCCCGCCCTGCGTGGCGCGGTAGATGGCCGCCAGCGCCTGGTTCATCCGGACCGTGTTTTCCCGCACATCGAGCCGCACCGTGCTGAAGCGAAATACCGCGACTTCGCGCCGAAACGGCAGCAGCATCGACTTCGCCAGCTGCCCGGCGCCCGCTTCGGTCAGCGCGGAAATCATGCGGTCCAGGTCGTCCAGCACCTGGTCCGCCGTGCGATAACCGCTCGAGTCCGGCGCAGGCCGCTGCCGCTGGCAGTGGTGCGCCGTGTGCTCCACGCGGGCGAGCATCGAAGAGAGGTACTGCCGAAACGGTTCCCCCGCATTGCGCGCCGCCAGCGCCCGGCCGTCGGGCAGATCGGCCAACCGCTCCTGCAGCCCGTCCAGGAAGGCCGCAGACAGCGGCAACGCGTGCTCGGCAATGCTCAGATTGCGCAGCAGGTCGACCAGGCGCTGCCGATACCGGTTCAGGCACGCCAGCCGGTTCGACCACACGGTCTCGCGCGTCACCTCGCTCGTGACGTAAGGATTGCCGTCCCGATCGCCGCCGATCCACGATCCGAACTGGAAAAACGGCGGCACCTCGAACTGCACGGCGGGGTAGCTTTGTTCGACCGCGCTTTGTACCTTGGCGAGCAGCTGCGGCACCACGTCGAACAGGTTTTCGTTGAAGAAGTACTGCCCCCAAGCGACTTCCTGCGCGACCGAAGGCTTTTCCAGCTTCAGCTCGCCGGTGAGCCAGAGCAGCTCGATCTCGTCGCGCAGCAAGCGGATCAGCTCGTCGCGCTCGCGCCGCGTCCAGCGCGGCGACTCGAGCTCGAACAGCCGCAAGTAGATGCGCCGGTAGCGCTCGAGAACCGTGACGCGCTTGGCCTCGGTCGGGTGCGCGGTGATCACCGGCCGTATCCGGATCGATTGCAGCAGTTCCCGGATCCGATCGCCCGTGATGCCCTCGGCCGCGGACTTCGCGAACAGGGCGGCGAAAGTGCCCCTGACTGCCGGATGGCCCTGCTCGCGCTCGAGCTCGCGCCGGTTGCGCATGTCGCGATTCTGCTCGGCGATCGCCAGCAGCTGGAACAGGATGCCCTGCGCCTGCAGCGTCCGCGCCAGCAGCCGCGCGGACATTTTCCCGGTGCTCGCCTGGCCGCGCAGCACCCGCGCGGCCTGCGGCTCGTGGCGCTCGACCACCTCGGTGAGCAACCGTACCAGCAGCTCCCAGCGCGAAAAGCCGTCGACCGCGGCCTGATCGGCCGCCGCCAGATGCGGCTCGCCCATGGCCGCTTCGCTCATTCGGCGTTCCAGCAAGGTGGTTCGCAGCGGCCGCGATGCTCAGGCGACCTTGGCCAGCGCCTTGGCGACGGTCGATCCGAGCTCGGCGGCGGTCGCTGCCACATGCAGCCCGAAGGAGCGCATGATCTCGGCCTTCTCGGCGGCCGTATCGCCCTCGGCCGAGATGATCGCGCCGGCGTGTCCCATGCGGCGCCCCTTGGGCGCGGTGAGGCCGGCCACATAGCCGACCACGGGCTTTTTCATGTTGGCCTTGATCCAGGCTGCAGCCTCCGCTTCCTGCGGCCCGCCGATTTCACCGATCATGATCACCGCGCGCGTCTCCGGATCCTTGTCGAACAAGGCCAGGTGGTCCAGAAAAGAGCTTCCGTTGATCGGATCGCCGCCGATGCCGACGCTGGTCGTCACTCCGATTCCGAGCGTCTTCATCTGTGCAGCGGCCTCGTAGCCCAGCGTGCCCGAGCGCGCAACGATGCCCACGGTGCCGCGCGCATAGATGTGCCCCGGCATGATGCCCAGCATCGCGCGGCCCGCGCTGATGATGCCGGCGCAATTGGGCCCGACCACCAGGGTGCGGCTTTCCCTGGGGTAGCGCATCAGGTAGCGCTTCACGCGCATCATGTCCTGCGCCGGGATCCCGTCCGTGATGATGCACACGAGCCGCAAGCCGGCATCGGCCGCCTCCATCAATGCGTCGCCGGCGTAAGGCGGAGGCACGAACGCCAGGCTCGCCTCGGCGCCCGTGGCTTTGACCGCGTCCTTCACCGTGTCGAACACGGGACGCTCCAGGTGCGTCTGGCCGCCTTTGCCGGGCGTCACGCCTCCGACCACGCGGGTGCCGTACGCGATCATTTCTTTCGCGTGAAACGTGGCCTTGTCGCCCGTGAATCCCTGAACGATGACGCGCGTCTTTTCGTCGATCAGAATGCTCATTGTCGGTCGCCTGTAACAGTCGAATCGGGAAGGAAAGACGCGCCCGGGCGGGCCGGGCCGAATGGCTCGCGCATGTTCTCAGGCGCGCGCGGCCGCAACGGCCTTGTTGGCCGCATCGGCCAGGTCGTCGGCACGGATGATCGGGAGGCCGCTGTCGCGGATGATGCGGTTTCCCTCTTCGACGTTGGTTCCGGCCAGGCGCACCACCAGCGGCACCTTCAACCCCTCGGCTGCCTGCACCACGCCTTTGGCGATCCAGTCGCAGCGATTGATCCCGGCGAAGATATTGACCAGGATCGCCTTGACGTTGCGGTCCGACAGCACCAACCGGAATGCCTCGGCCACCCGCTCGGGGGAGGCGCCGCCGCCGACGTCCAGGAAGTTGGCCGGCTCTCCGCCCGCGTACTTGATCATGTCCATCGTCGCCATCGCCAGCCCCGCGCCGTTGATGATGCAACCGATGTCGCCGCTCAGGCCGACGTAGTTCAGTCCATGCTGGCCCGCCTGGGCCTCGCGCGGATCCTCCTGGGACGGATCGCGCATTTCAGCCACCGCCGGACGCCGGAACAGAGCGTTGTCGTCGAACGACATCTTGGCGTCCAGCGCCAGCACGCGACTGTCCTTGGTCACGACCAGCGGATTGATCTCGACCATGGTGGCGTCCAGATCGCGAAATGCCCGGTAGCTCCCCAGGATCGCGGTCACTGCCCGGCTGACCTGCTTGAGGTCCAGTCCGAGGCCGAACGCGATCTCCCGGGCCTGGAACGGCTGCATGCCCACCGCCGGTTCGACCTGGATCTGCCGGATGGAATCTGGATTCTTCTTCACGACCTCCTCGATATCCATGCCGCCCTGGCCCGACGCGATCACGCGGATGCGTTGAAGTTTGCGATCCAGCACCAGGCCCAGGTAGAGCTCACGCACGAAGGGCTCGGCCACCTCGACGTAGACGCGCTGGCAGACCTTGCCCTCGGGGCCGGTCTGATGGGTGACTAGCCGTTTGCCCAGCATCTCCTTGGCCGCCGCCGCAACCTCGTGATAGGTCCGGCACAGCTTGACCCCGCCCGCCTTGCCGCGGCCGCCCGAATGCACCTGGGCCTTGACCGCCCAATGCCAGCCGCCCAGTTCGGTCGCCACGAACACCGCCTGGTCCGGGCTGTAGGCGACGCTGCCGCGCGGCACCGGAACCCCGAATCCGGACAGCAGTTCCTTGGCCTGGTATTCATGAATGTCCATCGATTGCCTCCTGCCGGAATCGACGCATGGCCGGATGCGGCCAGCGCTAGCCCAGTCGTCCCACCACCGTCTCGAACGCCTGCTCGTTGTCGGCCGCGCAGCGCGCCAGCAGCGAATCCAGGCGCGCGCGCCGCGATTGGACGAAGTCGGCGTCCTTGATCGAGGGCACATTGATGTACACGGCCAGCGCAGCGCTTCGCAGCGCCGCGTGAGCGGACAGGGCGGCGACGCCGGCGTCGGAGATCACGCCGCGGTTGCCGATCGGCGCCACCTGCCGCGCGAGCTCGATCACCTCGGCGCAGGCGGCTGCACAGTCCAGCGGCACGTCGGTGGCCTGTTTCAACGCGTGCTGTATCGCCTCGGTGCGCGCCTGCTTTTCCGCATCGCTCGATCGGGGCAGCTTGTAGGCCCCCATAAGTGCATCGAATGCCTGCACATCGGCGGCGATCATGGCGGTCAGCCGCTGGCGCAACGCTTCGGCCTGGTCCAGCATCCGGCGCACCGGGGCTTCGACCGCTTCGTAATCCTTCTTGCTGATCGTCAGGCGGCACACCATCGACACCAGCGCCGCACCCATCGCGCCCATCACGGCGGCGGCGCCGCCGCCCCCCGGCGTCGGTGCCGAGCTGGCAAGCTCGTCCAGAAAGCGGCTCAGGCTCTGGTCGACCACCACCGAATGGTCCCCTTCCATCAGCTCTTGCCGACCATCGTCTTGGCGATCGCGTAGATCTCCTCGGCGTCCAGCACCAGATCATTGGCCTCGAACAGGCGCGCGACGCAGGCACGATGCAGGGCAATCTTCAAGGCCCCGAAACCGATCGCGCCGAACACCGCCTTTCCGTGGCGCACCGCGCCCTTGTCCATAATGTCGATGCCTTCGATTCCGGCCGGGGGCGTCGCATTGGCATCGCACAGGGCCTGCAGCGTCGCGCTGTCCTTCCAATGGCGCTCTTCCAGCAGGCGCACGCCCGCGGCGCCGGTCGACAGCACGACGTGCGCATCCCGCACGCTGCGCGCGCGCGCCTCTTCGTCGGCGCCATCGAGCGCCGAGACGTCCACCCCGAAGCGCGCCTTGATCGCTTCGCAGGCCGTCTGTGCGCGCGCCAGCGTGCGCGATGACAGGCCGACCTGCGCGCCTTCGCGACTCAACAGGTAGGCGGCGCGCATTCCGACCGGACCCGTGCCGGCCAGCACCACGGCCCGCTTTGCGGCCAGTGGAACCGAATGCGCGAGCCAGGCGATGGCGGCTGCCGCGGTCGTGTTCGATCCGTTGCTGTCGAGCATCACCGATACGCGGAACCCGGCGAAGAACTTCTTGCGCACCGCCTTGAGCAGCGCTTCGCCCGCGGTCATGTCGCCGCCGCCGATGAAAATCGCGGTGAACTTCTTGTCCTTCGGCGCCCGCGTGAAAATGGTGCCGTCTACCAGAGCGCCGACGTTGCTCGCGTCGACCCCGCCATAGGCGGTTACCTGGTCGGCACCGCCGTCGTACGCGACCACGTTGTCGAACACGGACGGCATCTTGTCGGTGTCGAACTGGTACAGGAGCTTCTTCATTCTTTCCTCCGTGCGCAAACCCTCACCCCCGTCCCCTCTCCCGCAAGCGGGCGAGGGGCGATACGCTGTGCTCGAGGTGATGACTGAGCCCTGCCGCGCTCGATCGCCCCTCGCCCGCTTGCGGGAGAGGGGACGAGGGTGAGGGAGCTTTTGGTCAGGTCACCAGGTTCTGCGGCTTGCCCTCGGCCCAGGCGTATTTGTTGGCCTGATTCAGACTAACAGATTCGATCGATCAAAACGCAACGGCGACTGACAAATCGCGGACCAAATAGTGTTCAAAAATACATTAAAATCGCCGATTCAAACGAATCCAAGAAAATGCCGCCAGCTCTCGCCATTAGAGCGATTTCTTGGGTCCAACTGCCGTTCGAGCATCAACTGAACGATATAGCCGGTGTTCTCATTAAAACGCGTTTTTCGGAAAATCGACCGCGCTACAGTATCTCACGATCGGCGGCGATTCGCAGTGCGCATTCATGAAGCAAATCGCCGCCGACCAATTTCTGATGCGAAGGATTGGGCGATCCATGTTTCGACTGAGTCCAAATTCGACAATGGCTCGAGAAGTGAGCGACGCTTTTGGTCCCGTCGCTCCCTTCCGTGAGAATCGTCGTCATTGGCTCAGAATCGCGGCTTGTTCGCACCGGCCCGGAGCGTTGGCACCCCCTATTTTTTCACCCGCTGGCGTTTTGGGCCGTGCGGAACTTCTCTGTTCGATGTTCCATTTCATTGGTTGACAAGGCTTATCTTCAAAGAAGGGAACTCAGCGATCGGCTTCGGGGCGACGGCATCGCTCCCAGCCCGCTTTGCCGACACATAAATAGGAATCGAATCAAAAAAAATAAAAATCGCCGCTTCAATCGGATCCGTCCTGGTGACTGATCGTCCGCTTGATTTCTACAATACGTACTAATGAGTACACATAAACATA
>CAVTZO010000043.1:0-59909 GCA_963739145.1 uncultured beta proteobacterium | reverse complement strand
ATGCCGGTCAGTCCCAGACCGCCGATGGTGGCGGCAAACCACTCCGGGTTCTGCTCCGGCGAGCAGAGGAAGCGGGCGCCATTGCTGCGCAGCAGCTCGAACTGCGTTGTGTGGCATCCGATGGTCCCGGCGCAGTGATGGTTCTTGCCGTGTACGTCATTGGCCAGCGCGCCGGCGATGGTCACGAACTTGGTGCCGGGCGTAACCGGCAAGAACCAGCCACGGGGAACGGCGATCTGTAGGATGGAGGCCAGAGAGATTCCAGCGGCGCAGCGCATCAGGCCGGTGGTGGTGTCGAACGACAGCACGTGGTCCATGGCCGTGGTGTCGATCAGATAGCCGCCGTCATTCAGGCAGGAGTCGCCATAGCTGCGGCCCAGTCCGAAGGCGAGCACCGGCGCGTCGGCATCGTCAAAGCGTCCCAGTTCGTCGGCCCAACTGGGACGGAAGACGCCGCGGTGCGCGGCACGGCAGTTGCGTCCCCACGAGAAGTAGGAGGTGACCGGCTGCTGCGTGGGCGGCGGCTGGCCGCTGTCAGACTTGGAGTTGGACATACTCGTACAGGATACCCGTGGTTGATGAAATCACAGCGAAAGCCGGAGGGACGAAAGCAACATAATTACCAGCCCGGCCGCGGCCACGCCATAGCTGACCGGGTCGCGCATGGCCAGAGTGACGGGATCTTCGTTCAACTCACCCCGCTGGGCCTTGAGCCAGATGCGGCAGGTCCAGTAGAGGATCAGAGGACAGAGCAGCAGAAGCATCCCCGGCCTGGCATATAGCTCGATGACTTCGTTGCTGTGCACGTAGAGACTCAGAATCACGATGGCCGAGAAGCAGCTGGCCATGCCGATGTTCATCAGCAGCGGCCGGTCGCCAGCACGGTAATTGCGTCCCGAGTTGCCGCTGTCGGCCAGTTCCGCCGCGTGCACCAGTTCGGAATACCTTTTGGCCATCGCCAGGCTGAGGAAGAAGAAGAGCGAAAAGCCCAGGAACCACTGGGAAAGCGGCGTCGCGGTGATCAGCGCACCGGCCCAGATGCGGATGGTGTAAAAGCTGGACAGGACGAAGACATCGAAGATGGCAATCTTTTTGAGGCGCAGCGAATACCAGGTTGCAATCACCGCATAGAAGGCCAGCGCCCCGGCGAACTCGCCGTTCAGGATGACCGTACCCAGCCCGAGCGCGGCACTAAACAGAAGCAGACAGGTCACGATGCCCGATGCGATCGACAACTCCCCGGTGGCGAAGGGCCGGATGTTCTTCCACGGATGGGCGCGGTCGGAGTGGAGATCCAGCAGGTCATTGAGGACGTAGACTCCGGAGGCACACAGACCAAACAGCACCGTCCCCACCAGGGTGAGCAGCAGCGTATGCCACGAGAGGCGGTGCGCCAGCAGGATGGGAACCAGCATCAACAGGTTCTTGCTCCAGTGGTGGATGCGGATGGCCCGCGACCAGCAGCTGAGATTGCCCTTGCGTCGCGGAAACCAGCGGCGCACCTCGGTGACCGAGGCGGCGCGCTCGGCAGTGGTCTCCGAGCCGACGACATAGGCGCCGCTGGAAATTTTCCAGACGTGCATGTCGGCGGCGGAATCTCCGGCGTACTCGAAACCGCGGTCGCCGAACTCGGCGCGCAGGAACTCCGCCTTGGCGCGGCCTTTCAGGTTCTTTCCTTCGCGGCTGCCGTGGACGCGGTGAAACAGTCCGGTATGCGCGGCTACGGCCTCCGCCAGTTCCTGATCGGCGGCGGTGACCAGCACCAGGGGTCGCCCGCGCCTGTGCTCGGCTTGCAGAAACTCAAGCACCTCGCGGTTGTAGGCAATGTTTCCGGGCTCCAGCGAGACTCTGCGTGCCGCCTGGCGCTTGACGTTGGCACGACCGCCGCTCACCAGCCAGAAGGGCAGAAGCAGCAGCGCAAAGGGATTCTTCTTGAGCAGCAGAACGATGCACTCCCACAGCAGATCGCCATGGATCAGCGTTCCGTCCAGATCGACACAGAGCGGCAGGGCCGCCTGCCGGCCAGGATCGGCGTCAACGCAGCCCGCAGGGTTGTGGTCGGACGAGAGCATAGGAACCGGTCGCGCAGCAGCGCACCCATAACGTTACTACATACCGTTGCCGCCGATAAGTAGCGAAAAAGCGACGCCGGTCCCCATGCCCTGCCCGTGATACGTAGCCGCTACCCTACTGCGCACTCTGCTGGTAGCGCTTCTGGTAGAACTCCTGGATCTGCTTTCTCTCCTCGGGCGAGAGTCCCTTGATCCACTGGTGCTCTGGTTGGTTCATCACATCGGATGTCACGCCAGGCAGCAGCGCTTCGGCTTCGGGGATGAACTCGCTGTAAAAGATCTTGGCCACCTCGTAGAAGCCGAGCCACTGCACGTAGTCCGGTCCGTTCATGGAAGCGCCCATGCGTGCGCGGCGTCCCTGGTGATGCCAGAGCTCGAAGTACGTCCACTTGATCTTGGTGTCGAACGGAGTGGAGGTGATTTTGCCGGCCTTTTGCAGCTTCGCCATGATTTCCTTGGACGGAGCGAAGAACTTGTCGTTGCCCATGTCCACCACGCCGTCGAATTGGATGTAGAAGTTGTTCACCCAGTCGGAGGCGTGGCAGTTGAGGCAGACCGACTTCATCACGGCGCGTTTGTCCTGCCAGTTCTGCTGCTTGATGGCAATCTCCGGACGCAGGTTCCACGAGAGCCGCGCGCCCACGTCGTGCGTGGCAGGCAGCTTGGTGGTGGCCCCCATGTGGCAGGTATCGCAGGTGGGGGCAACGTTGTAGTCCTTGCCCAGCACCCAGCTATCGGAGTTCAGATTCATCTGGTCGATCAGCGTGCGGTAGGTTACGCCGTGCTTGCTTTCGGCATAGATCTCCGTCTGCGGATGGTCGGGGCCGAGATGGCAGTAGCTGCAGCTCTCCGGCTGCCGCGCGATGGAAAGCGCAAAGGTGTGGCGGCTATGGCACACCGAGCACGATCCCTTGCTGCCATCGGGATTGATGCGGCCAATGCCTTCATTGGGCCAGGTGGTGGGATCGAGTTTCCCGTCTTTGAGAACTTTTACCACGCTGCCGTGGCACTTGGCGCAGCCGTTGACCGCTGCCTGCGGGCCTTCGATGACGTCGCCCAGCACGTTGTCCAGCGAGCCGAGGATCTCACCCGCCTTGGCGTGATGGCTGGCTTCGAACTCCGCCGTCTGCTGCGCATGGCACGTGCCGCAGACCTTGGGCGTCACCAGGACCGAAATCCGGGAGCCGAAGTGCTCGAAGGAGTCGGGCCGGTCCTTGTCTGCCTGGTGACACTCATAGCAGCCAATGCCGGAGGTGGCGTGCTTGCTCTCCGCCCACTGCTGCACGGCCAGCGGGGCGGCCTGATCCTGATGGCACTTAATGCAGGCCTGGCTCTCGCTGGAAACGGAAGCCGCCAGTTTGGCGATCGAGGCGGGCGTTGCCGCCGGGGCCTGCGGCCATCCTGCGGAAGCCAAGGTAAGCACGCAAACCGATAGACCCAAAGCTTGAGACAACATTCTGCGCATGGACTCTCCTTTCATCTCCCGAGCGAAAGCACAACGTAGGAAACCCCGGCGCTGACTGCACGCCGGGGTTCATAACGGTAAATCGATTGCTTAATTCAAGATCGCGGCAAGGTCCTGCTCCGGTTGCGTGATCGCCATGAGGTTGAACTTTTCCTGCAGCACACCCAGCACGGCGGGCGTGATGAAGGCCGGCAGCGTGGGACCGATGCGGATGTTGCGCACGCCGAGGTGAAGCAGCGTCAGCAGAATGGCCACCGCTTTTTGCTCGTACCAGGAGAGCACCAGCGAGAGCGGCAGATCGTTGACTCCACAATTGAAGGCCTCCGCCAGCGCGCCCGCGATCTGCAGAGCCGAGTAGGCGTCGTTGCACTGGCCCAGGTCGAGCAGGCGCGGCAGGCCGCCAATCTGGCCGAAGTCCAGCTTGTTGAATCGGTACTTGCCGCAGGCGAGAGTGAGGATGAGGCAGTCGTCGGGCACGGCCTGGGCGAACTCGGTGTAGTAGTTGCGTCCCGGACGCGCGCCGTCGCAGCCGCCGATCAGGAAGAAGTGCCGGATGGCGCCCGACTTCACGGCGTCCACCACCTGGCCAGCCACGCTCAGCACGGCATGGTGGCCGAAGCCGGTGAGGATCTCATCGTTGGGACCATCCTCGGCATAGCCCGGAGCGCGCAGAGCGGTGAGGCTGGCCGATCACCTGGTGCTGCTGGAGCGGGGACGCGTGCAGGCGAGCGGGGCGGTCACCGACATCACCTCGCGCGCCGACGTGGCGCTGAGCGACGACGAGCAGGCCGGCGTCGTCCTGCTGGCGCGCTGCGCCCAGCACGATTCAGAGTTTGCGCTGACCCAGGTTCGTTTCGAAGGCGGCGCCTTGTGGCTGCCCGGCGTCCGGTGCGAGATCGGTCAGGCGCTGCGCGTACGGGTTGCTGCGAGCGACGTCAGCCTCACGCTTGAGCCGCCGCGCGCGACCAGCATCCTGAACGTTCTGCCCGCGACGGTCGTCGCGCGCCGCGACGACTCTCTGGGCACAAGCCTGATCCAGCTGGATCTGGGCGGCACGCGCCTGCTGGCGCGCGTGACGCGCCGCTCGGCGGCCCTGCTCGGGATTCAGCCCGGGCAGTCGATGTTCGCGCAGATCAAGGGCGCGGCGGTGCTGCGCTGAGCGCCAGCTGGACGGCGCCTTCGGCGCGCGCGTCCTGGGGCCGCGACAGCAGCGATTCGCGCGCGAGCACCTCGAAGCGCCGCGCGGCGACGATGCGGCCGTCCTTCGCATAGGCCTCGTGGTTGCGCTCGACCTCGTCCAGACGGTAGACGTAGTTGACCATCATTCCGGCGGAGCGGCGCATGCCCATCGGCGAGGTGTCGCCCAGCCAGTTCAACCGCTCCAGACGGGCGCCATTTCCCAGATGGAAGCGCGCGACCGGATCGAGCGGATCGCGCCCCTGCTTCGCGTAGAGCAGGTACTGCGCGCACAGGCGTATCAATTGTCGATGCAACTCGCCGGCGGCTTGCGCGTCCTCGAGCCAGCCCGGTTCATCGATATGCGCGATCAAGGTGGCCAGTTGCGGCGATTGGACCGATTTTTCGGTGAGCCAGGTCCGGAACCCGGGGACCGGCGACAGTGTCGCGAAGGTCTTGAGGCGCGGAAACTCGCGGCCCAGGTCCTCGGCGACCTGCTTGATCAGCTGGTTTCCGAACGAAACGCCGCGCAGCCCTTCCTGGCAGTTGGTGATGGAGTAGAAGATCGCGCAGTCGGCCGATGCGGGGTCCTCGATCGCCGAGTTCAAATCGAGCAGCGGCTGCACGCGCGTGCTAACGCCGCGCGTGAGCGCCACCTCGATGAAAATCACCGGATCGTCCGGCAGCACCGGATGGAAAAATGCGTAACAGCGCCGGTCGGACTGCAGCCTGCGGCGCAAATCGGGCCAACCCTGGATCGCGTGCACCGCCTCGTACTTGATCAGCTTTTCAAGCACCAGCGCCGACGTGCGCCAGTCGATCCGCTGCAGCACCAGGAAGCCGCGGTTGAACCACGAGCTGAAAAGGTGCGCCAGATCGGAATCGATGCCCACCCATTGCGGTCGTGCGCCCAGTTGCTTGAGCAGCCGACGGCGCATCTCGAGCAGCACCGCCGTGGCGCCCGGCACCATGTTCAGGCGGCGAAACAACTCCTGGCGGGGCGGCTCGACGGCGTGCTGCAGGCGGATCAGGTTCGATTGCGACGCGTCCTGCCGGTACGCGTCGGCGGCGTGCCCCACCTGCTGCGGGTCCGGCGAAAACTCCTTGACCAGCAGATCGAAGAAGACCCCGAGCGCCACGTCCTCGAGTCCCTGGTACGCGGCCAGCGCGTCTCGCGCCAGGCGCGCACCCGAGACGTCGCCGCGCTCGGACAGCAGCGCATGACATAACCAGATCGCCCGCCGGGCGTCGCGGATCGCCGCGCGCGGCACGTCGCCCGCACCGGGGCGAAGGCTCGCGATCGAGCCGAGCAGGCGCCGCAGCAGGGAAGGTTTGGTCGGTGCGTCCATGGCCCGGTATGACACCCGTAATCGCGTTTGGGTTCAACTCAGCGCACAACCAGTCTGCACCGCGCCCACCGCCAGGGCAAGGCGGTGTTTCACTCATTCGAATCCCAGGCTCATCCAGACGGTGTCACGTGCTGCAGGAGCGAACCGCGCCGATCCGGATCCGATCGCGAGTGCCCCACTTTCGTGCGAATCGCCCGGATGGGGCACCGTCATGGAATGCCCCGGATCATGGTCGTGACCCCCAGCAGGGCGTAAACGGCGGCCGCGACGATGCGGATCGGCCGGATCGGAATCCGGGACGTCAGCCGTTGCGCGAGCAGGACGGTCGGCACGTTCACGATCATCATCCCGAGCGTGGTACCGGCGATCACGGTCACCAGATCGTCATACCTGGCCGCCAGCGCGAGCGCGGCGATCTGGGTCTTGTCGCCCATTTCGGCCAGAAAGAACGTCGTCGCCGTGAAGACGAATATGCCGTAGTTGCCCCGCGTCGCCAGATCGTCCTCGGCCCGGTCCGGGGAAAGCGCCCAGGCCGCGACCGCCAGGAACGAAATGCCCAGGATCCACTTGAGCGTTTCAGGTTGGATCAGCGTGGCCGCCCAGCGTCCGAGCGAGCACGCCATCGCATGGTTCGCGAGGGTGGCCACGAGGATGCCGAGAATGATCGGGACCGGCTTGCGCAGCCGGGCCGCGAGGATCAAGGAGAGCAGCTGCGTCTTGTCGCCGAGCTCGCCAAGCGCGATGGAGAAGGTGGAGACTGCGAGGGCTTCCAAGCGCTGACGGACTCTTGTGGGAACGCGCAGCTTACCCAAACTTGAACAGCACCCCGTGCCCTCCGCGCGGGTACTCCCAGTCCACGTTCGCGTGGTCCTGGCAGATGATGCGGCAGCTTCCGCACTCGAGGCATCCGTCCGTGATCAAGGTGACCGCCCGGTTGCCTTCCGCCTTGTAGCAGCCGGCCGGGCACACGAAAGTGCAGGCCTGGGACGTGCATTCGTTCTTGCACAGATCCGGTTGCTTGATCCGGATGTGCGGGCGCCCGGCGTCGATCCGGTAGCGGTTCTGGTAGAGCTTCTCTTCGACGTTGACCTCGACGTTCATCGGGTGGCTCTCCAGAGGCGAAAGGCATCGGTCATCAAGCCGGTCAGCGATCGGCTCGCACGGAAGCTGGAGCGGATTTCGCGCTCCTTGCTCTGCTTGTCGACGCCGTCGACCGTGAACAGCGTCTGGGCGGCCCGGTTCACCAGTTCCGGGTAGGCCGAGAAGAACTGGGGACTTTTCTCCAGCGCCTGCGGCAGGTGCCGGTACTTGTGCAGGTCCTTCATCACGAAACTGTCGTCGATGCGTGCCTTGTAGGACTTCAAGGTCGCCGCGTTCATCGGTTTGCCGGCGGCGCGCGCCTCGATGATCGTTTCGGCCGCCAGGCGCCCGGTGGTCATCGCCAGATTCGAGCCTTCCCGGTGCGCCGCGTTGACGAACCCGCCCGAATCGCCAACGATCAGCCAGCCGTCGCCATAGACCTTCGGAACGGCGAAGAATCCGCCCTCCGGGATCAAGTGCGCGCAGTACTCCTTCATTTCGCCGCCCTCGATCAGGGGAACGATCGACGGGTGCTGTTTCATCCGATCGAGCATCGCGTAGGGCGCGGTGCGCTTCGGATTGTTCTTGAAGTCGTCCAGGATGCAACCGACCCCGATCGTCAGCGATTCCTTGTTCGTATACAGGAACCCTGTGCCGACCAGGCCGTCGGTGATCTTGCCCACCATCTCGATCACCACGCCTTCGTCCTCGCCGACGTTGAAGCGGCTGCGGATCGTCTCCTCCGGCAGGAACAGGATCTCCTTGACGGCGAGCGCCACGTTCTGGGCCTGGATTTCCGGGTGAAAGCCCGCCTTGCGTGCCAGGGTGGAATTCACGCCATCGGCCAGCACGACCACGTCGGCCATGACGTCGCCGCCCGCGCGGTCGCAGCGCACGCCGACCACGCGCTGGCCGTCCATCAGCAGGTGTTCGACCGTGGTTTCGCAGATCAGCATGGCGCCGGCTTCCCGCACTTTTTGCGAGAACCACCGGTCGAACTGGGCCCGGATGATCGTGTAGCGGTTGTACGGAGGCTTGTTGTAATCGTCCGAACGGAAGTGCGTTCCGACGAATGACCGGTCGTCCAGCACCCACAGTCTCTGTTCGATGATGTGCCGCTCCAGCGGCGCGTCCTCGCGAAAATCCGGGATGATCCGTTCCAGGGCGTCGGAATACAGGATCGCTCCCTGCACGTTCTTGGAGCCCGGATACTCGCCGCGCTCGATCTGCAGCACCTTCAATCCGGCCTTGGCCATCGTGTAGGCGGCTGCGTTGCCGGCCGGGCCGGCCCCCACTACGATCGCATCGAATCGCTCTTTCATCGTGATCTCCCGCGGGCCCCCCGGTTCATGCGGCCCGACGCTCGCGCACCGGGAGGTGCGAACGGAACGCCTCGGTCAGCGCCGGCAGGACCTGCATTGCGTTGCCGACGATCCCGAAGTGCGCGAACTCGAAGATCGGCGCGTTCGGATCGGTGTTGATCGCGACGATCACGTCCGATCCTTCCATCCCGACGCGATGCTGGATCGCCCCGGAGATTCCGGCCGCGATGTACAGCCTGGGCCGCACCGTCTTGCCGGTCTGTCCGACCTGTCGCGCGAGCCTCGACCCAGCCTGCCTGCACCACGGGGCGCGAGGCGCCGACCTCGCCCCCGAGCACGCGGGCGAGCTCCCGCACCAGGCGGAAATTCTCGGGGTTCTTCAGACCCTTGCCGCCGGACACGACGACGTCGGCGTACGCCAGGTGGTTCGCGTCGCTGTCCGCGTCCGCGATGAAATCGATCAGCTTGGTGACCACGTCGGTCTCGAGCAAGCCGAGCGAGGACTCGACGATCAGGCCGGTGCGGCCCGCATCCGCGCGCGGCATCGACATCACGCGCGGGCGCACCGTCGCCATCTGCGGCCGGTACGCAAGCGTCATGATGGTGCACAGGAGCGACCCGCCGAAGGTCGGTCGCGTGGCCGCCAGCGCCCGGCTGGTGCCGTCGATCTTCAACTCGGTGCAGTCGGCGGTGAGCCCGGTCGAAAGCGTGGTCGCGACCGATCCGGCCAGGTCACGCCCCATCGAGGTCGCGCCCAGCAGCACGATCTCGGGCTGATGCTCGTTCACCAGCCGCGTCAGGCCGCGTGTGTACGGCTCGTTGCGGTAGCCTTTCAGAACCGGGTCGCGAATCATGTAGCACAGGTCCGCTCCGAAGCCGAAGGCCTCGGACGCGAAACGGTCGAGAGGATCGTCGGGGCCGCCCAGCAGCACGCCGGCCACTTGTGCGTTCAGCGTGTCGGCGAGCTTGCGCCCTTCGCCGATCAGCTCCCAGGAAACCGGATGCACGGCGCCGCGGTCGTGCTCGACGAACACCCACACGCCCTTGTACGACTTCAGATGCTCCGGCAATTCGAAGCTGCGCCCGGCGCGCGCGGCGGGTTTTTTCGGGGCTTGCGGTTCGCTCATCACGATTCTCCAGGCACCGGCCTCAGGCGTCCTGACGCTCCAGCAGGTCCCGCCTGAGCGCGGGATTGCGCGTGAAAATCTTCTCGACCACCGTGACCGCGGCGTCGCGCGCGGACGATCCCTCGACCGCAAACATCTGCGCCTTCTCGGCGCGCGGGGTCGGCCCGAACACCTTGCTGACCACCGTCGGCGAGCCCTTCAAGCCGATCTTCGAGACATCCTGTACGCCGGCCGCGTCCTTGTTCCACTTGCGCACCTCGAAGCGGGCCGCCCGCACCATGCTGTCCATGTCCGCGAAGCGCAGCTCGTTGGTGTTCTCCAGCATCGTGATCAGGCACGGCAGCGCGGTACGCAGCACCTGCACGCCGCCCTCGGCGCGGCGCTCGACCGTGATGTGCGCGCCCGAAAGGTCCAGCTCGACGATTCGCGATACATAGGTGAGCAGCTGCAGCCCGAGGCGCCTGGCGATGCCCGGGCCGACCTGGGCCGTGTCGCCGTCGATCGTCTGCTTTCCGGTGAACACGACGTCCACCGCCTGGTCCAGTCCGATGGTGCGGATTGCCGACGCGAGCGCGTAGGAAGTCGCCAGGGTGTCGGCGCCGGCGAACGCGCGATCGGTGACCAGGACCGCGTCGTCCGCGCCGAACGACACGCACTTGCGCAAGGCCTCCTCGGCCTGCGGCGGGCCCATGCACAGCACCGTGACCCGGCCGCCGTGGCGGTCCTTCAGGCGCAGCGCTTCCTCCAGGGCGAACAGATCGTACGGATTGACGATCGCCGGCACGCCCTGGCGCATGATCGTGTTGGTGACCGGGTGGACCCGGATCTGCGCCGAATCCGGAACCTGCTTGATGCAGACGACGATGTGCATGGCGGATCTTCGGGTTCAGGCGCCGGCCCGGCGCCCGCCGCCGCGGCCTCACGCCGCGCCGGCATCGTCGCGCGCAGCGCGGCCACGGGCACGCGCTGCCCGTCGGCATCCTGGAACACCTTGAACACCTTTTCCTGCGCGGGCGTGGAGCGCACGAAGTCGCCGTAGGCGCGGCTCAGCAGCTCCCGGTAGCGCCGGAACATCGCGAGGTCGTCCAGCCCGGCCAGGCCGGACTCGGCGCGCAGGTACTGCTGGAAGCGCTTCAGGATGTGCAGCCGGTTCACGTTGACCACAGGCTGCTCGTACGGCACGCCGAAGAAGGCGAAAAAGTCTTCCGCGGCGGAAAGCTGCGTCAGTCGATGCGCCAGTTCGCGGGTCTGGGTGTCAGGTGTCATGACGGATTCCCGCGCAGGGCGCGGCCTCCAGGTAAAAGCGTTGCAGGTCTTCACCGTTTGGCTCGCGCTTGGTCTGCATCACGTGCCGCCGGATGCGCACCAGCAGGTGCTGCGCTTCCTCGGCCGTGATCAGCAGTCCGAGCCGTGCGTAAGCCCCGGCCACTGCGCTCGAGCCCGAGTGCTTGCCCAGGACGGTGTGGTGCTCGCGGCCCACCTCGGCCGGATCGAAGCCCTCGTAGTTGCGTCGGTCCTTCAGCAGTCCGTCGACGTGGATTCCGGACTCGTGCGTGAACACCTTCTCGCCCACGATGCACTTGTTGGCCGCCACCGGACGGCCGGAAGCCTGTGCGACCAGGGCGGATATTCCCGGCAGGCGGGTCGTGTCGACTCCGCTGTCGATCGCATACAGGTGTCGCAGCGCCATCACGACCTCTTCCAGCGCGGCATTGCCGGCGCGCTCGCCCAGGCCGTTGACGGTCGTATTGGCGTGGCTGGCCCCGGCCAGCAGCGCGGCGACCGTGTTGGCGGTGGCCAGGCCCAGGTCGTTGTGCGCGTGCATCTCGATCTCCAGGTCCAGCGCCTGGCGCAGTTGCTTGATGCGATCGAAGGTGGAGAACGGATCGAGCAGCCCCAGCGTGTCGGCGATTCGCAGGCGGCGTGCACCGGCTGCCTGGGCGGCTTCGCCGATCTGGATCACGAACAGCGGATCGGCGCGTGAAGCGTCCTCGCAGCCGACGCTGACCTCGAAGCCGCGGTCGCGCGCGCGGGCGACAAAGCGTCCGACCTGCTCGAGCGCCCAGCGGCGCGTCTGCCGGAGCTTGTGCTCGATCTGGATGTCGGACACCGGAATCGACAGGTGAATGACGTCGACCGGACAGCGCACCGCGGCGCGCAGGTCCGATTCGCACATGCGCGCCCAGACCATCAATCGGGCCGACAGGCCAAGCGAGGCGATCGAGCCGATGCCCTCGATCTCGACCTCGCCCATGGCCGGAATGCCGATTTCGAGCTCGGGCACGCCCGCCGCGTCCAGGGCGAGCGCGATCGAGCGCTTCTCCTCCAGGGTGAAGGCCACGCCGGCGCTTTGTTCGCCGTCGCGCAGCGTGGTGTCGTTGATGATGGGCTTCATGGGTGGGCCTTTTGAACGACTACGCCCGCAATCAACGTGCCAGGTCGAAGCTTCTATCTAAGCTGTTGTTTTAAAAGAAGAGACCGGGCGGGACGGGTCCGGGGCGGGCGACCCTGTCGAATTTGTCGTGTATGGAACAGGCGCAGCGGCCTTTCTTCCGCAGCGACCCTCACCCTCTCCCCTCTCCCGCTTGCGCGGGCGAGGGACGATCGAGGGCCGCACTGCCTCGGTATTCGCTGGGGCACAGCGGATCGCCCCTCGCCCGCGCAAGCGGGAGAGGGGAAGGGGGTGAGGGTCGTGGCGGCGGCTTACGCCGTGCGCTCCCGCGCATGGTTGCGCGAATGGCGCGGCAGTTCGATCACGAGGTCGGCCTGACCGACCCGCACCTGGCAGGACAGCCTCGAGTCCGCGTCGACGCCCCAAGCCGTGGTCCAGCTGCTCCTCCTCGATATCGCGTGCTACCGCCAGCGACTTCAGGCCCCGCCGCACATGGACGTGGCAGGTCGAGCAGGCGCACACCTTTTCGCATGCGTGCTCCACCGCGATGCCTTGCGCGAGCAAGGCATCCACCAGCGAAGTGCCCTCGGACGCCTCGAAGCTCAGCCCGCTGGGGCACAGGGGATGTGGCAGCACGCGTAGGGTCGGCATGGGTGCCAGCGCGTCGGTCAGATCGCGTCGATCGAGACGCCGGCCAGCGCGCGCCGGATCCCGGCGTTCATCCGGCGCGCCGCGAATTCCGTGGTGGCGCCATTCAATCGGTCGCTGAACAAGCGCAGGGTCGCGGCATCAACCGGATCGTTCAAGACGTCGACGAGATCACCGAGCGCCGAGGCGATCTCGGCCCGCTCGGGCGGGCTGAGCAGCTCGTGGCCATCGGCGGCCAACGCTGCTTCTGTCGCATTCAGCAGGCGGCGGGCATCGACCTGCGCTTCCCTGAGCATGCGCGCCTGCGCATCGGATTGCGATTTTCCGATGCCGTCGGCCAGCATGCGCGCCACCTCCTCGTCGCCCAGTCCGTAGGTCGGCCGCACCTCGACCTGCGCCTGGGCGCCGCTCGCCTGCTCGACCGCGCTGACCGACAGCAGGCCGTCGGCGTCGATCTGGAACGTGACGCGCACGCGTGCCGCGCCGGCGGGCATGGGTGGGATCGACCGCAGCGTGAACCGCGCGAGCGACCGGCTTTCGGCGGCGAGCTCGCGCTCGCCCTGCACCACGTGCAGCTGCATCGCGGTCTGGCCGTCCTTGAACGTGGTGAACTCCTGCGCGCGCGCGGTCGGCAGCACCGAGTTGCGCGGGATGATCCGCTCGACCAGGCCGCCCATGGTTTCCAGGCCGAGCGACAGCGGGCACACGTCGAGCAGCAGCCACGGATCCCCGCCCCGGTTGCCCGCCAGCACATCGGCCTGCATCGCCGCGCCAAGCGCCACCACCTGGTCCGGATCCAGATCGGTTCGCGGTGTCTGACCGAAGAACTCGGCGACCGCGCGGCGCACGATCGGCATCCGGGTCGAGCCTCCGACCAGGATCACGCCGTCCAGGCTCGAGGCCGCCACGCCGGCGTCGCGCAGCGCGGCGCGCACCGGTCCAAGGGTTCGATCGACCAGCGGGGCCGCCAGCTCCTCGAAGCTCGGCGCGCGCGATGCGCCGGTCGACCCGGCAGCCACTGCACAGCGTGCATTCGACCCGTGCCGAATCGGCCTGCGACAGCCGCTCCTTGGCGGCGCGCGCCTGGGTGAGCAGCAGCCGCTGGTCGCGCGGCGCCTGCGTGTCGTCGGCACACCGCTCGGCCAGCCACCCGGCGATCGCCCGGTCGAAGTCGTCGCCTCCCAGCGTCGAATCGCCGCCGGTGGCCAGCACCTCGAAGACGCCGCGCGACAAGCGCAGCATCGAAATGTCGAAGGTGCCGCCGCCCAGGTCGTAGACCGCGAAGATCCCCTCGGAGCCGCGGTCCAAGCCGTAGGCGATGGCCGCCGCAGTCGGTTCGTTCAGCAGGCGCAGCACGTGCAGGCCCGCCAGTCGGGCGGCGTCCTTGGTGGCCTGGCGCTGCGCATCGTCGAAATACGCCGGCACCGTGATCACCGCGCCCGACAACTTCGCCGCCCAGCGCGGCCTCGGCGCGGTCGCGCAGGACCTGCAGGATCTCGGCCGACACCTCCACCGGGCTCTTGCGGCCGGCCGCGGTCTCGATGCTGACCATGCCGGGCGTGTCGGCCAGTCGATACGGCATGCCGACTCGGCTGCCGACGATCCGCCAGCCGCCGTCCCATCAGACGCTTGACCGAAGCGATCGTGTTGAGCGGATCGCCGTCTTGCGCCGCGCGCGCCGGCAGACCCACCACGAGCTCGCCGGCGCCCGCGTTCGCCTCGGCGCTCGAGATAGCGCACGACCGACGGCAGCAGCGCTTCGCCCGCGCGCGTCCCGCAGCACGGCCGGCGTGCCGCTCAACACCGAGGCGACCAGCGAGTTGGTCGTCCCCAGGTCGATGCCGATCGCCAGCCGGTGCTGGTGCGGCGCGGTGCTTCGACCCGGGTTCGGCGATCTGCAGCAGGGCCATGGCTGCGGCTCCAGGCGCTCAGACCGCGAAACTCTCCCCGCAGCCGCAGCTCGCCTTGGCGATGGGATTGTTGAACTTGAAGCCCTCGTTCAGTCCCTCGCGCACGAAATCGAGCTCGGTGCCGTCCAGCAGGGCCAGGCTCTTCGGATCGACCACGATGCGGACGCCGTGGCTGTCGAACAGCTCAGGTCCGCCGGCCTGCGCGTCGTCGACGAACTCCAGCGCGTAGGCCATGCCCGAACAGCCGCTGGTCTTGACCGCGAGCCTCAGGCGCATGCCCTTGCCGCGACGCTTGCGAGCGCCCGGGCATGTGGCGCGCGGCCTTTTCAGTGACGATGATCGCTCCATCGCGAGTCCCTCTCAGACCGAAAACGAACTGCCGCAGCCGCAGGTCGACGTGGCGTTCGGGTTGCGGATGACGAAGCGCGAGCCTTCGAGGCCGTCTTCGTAGTCGATCGCGCGCGCCGTTCAGGTACTGCAGGCTGATCGGATCGACCAGCAGCGCCACGCCGCCCTCTTCGATCACGCAGGCATCGTCTTCGGCGGCGCGATCTCGCTCGAACGCGAACCCGTACTGAAAGCCCGAGCAGCCGCCGCCGCTGACGTACACGCGCAGGTAGCGGCCGGCGCTGTCGTCCTCGGCCAGCAGTTCGGCGATCTTGGAAGCGGCGCCTCGCTGACGATCAGCAACTCGGCGCGTGTCGGCCGGCGCTTCCATCATGTCGAGATCTCCTCGAGAGTCCGGCGCGTGCGCGGCGCGGACGGGCCTTGGCGCGGTAATCGGCGATCGCCGCCTTGATCGCGTCCTCGGCCAGGATCGAACAGTGGATCTTGACCGGCGGCAGGGCCAGTTCTTCCGCGATCTGCGTGTTCCTGATTCTCAGGGCCTGGTCGAGCGTCTTGCCCTTGACCCATTCGGTCACCAGCGAGCTGGACGCGATCGCCGAACCGCAGCCGTAGGTCTTGAAGCGGGCGTCCTCGATCACGCCCTGCTCGTTGACCCGGATCTGCAGCTTCATCACATCGCCGCACGCCGGCGCGCCCACCATGCCGGTGCCGACGCCCGATTCGTCCCGGTCGAACGACCCGACGTTGCGCGGGTTGTCGTAGTGATCGATCAGTTTGTCGCTGTAAGCCATCAACGTTCTCCCAGGATTTCCTCGTGAATCTCCCCTCTCCCGCTTGCGGGACAGGGGCGGGGGTGAGGGCGCGTGCGCATATCAGTGTGCCGACCACTGCACGGTCGACAGATCGACTCCGTCGCGATGCATGTCCCACAAGGGACTCAGCGCGCGCAGCCTCCCGACGGTGCGCGCCACATGCGCGATGGCGTAGTCGATCTGCTCCTGCGTCGTGAAGCGTCCCACCGTGAAGCGGATCGAGCTGTGCGCGAGCTCGTCGCTGCGCCCGAGCGCGCGCAGCACGTACGACGGTTCCAGGCTGGCCGAGGTGCAGGCCGACCCGGACGACACCGCGATGTCCTTCATCGCCATGATCAGCGATTCGCCCTCGACGAAATTGAAGCTGACGTTCAGGTTGTGCGGCACGCGCCGGTCGCATCGCCGTTCACGTAGACCTCGTCGATGCGCGACAGGCCGGCCCAGCAGCCGGTCGCGCAGAGCGCGGATGCGCTCGTTGTCGGATTTCATCTCGAGCCCGGCGATCCGGAACGCCTCGCCCATGCCGACGATCTGGTGCGTCGGCAGCGTGCCCGACCGCATGCCGCGCTCGTGGCCGCCGCCGTGCATCTGCGCTTCGATCCGCACGCGCGGCTTGCGCCGCACGTACAGCGCGCCGATGCCCTTGGGGCCGTAGGTCTTGTGCGCGGACAACGACATCAGGTCGACCGGCCAGGCCTGCAGATCGATCTGGATCTTGCCGGTGGCCTGGGCCGCGTCGACGTGAAACAGCACGCCGCGCTCGCGGCACAGCTCGCCGAGCGCTCGATGTCCTGGATCACGCCGATCTCGTTGTTCACCAACATGACCGAGGCGAGCATCGTGGTGGGGCGCAACGCCGCCTTCGAACGCTCCAGCATCGAGCAGGCCGTCGCTTCCGACGTCCAGGACAGTGACCTCGAAGCCGTCGCGCTCCAGTTCGCGCATCGTATCCAGCACCGACTTGTGCTCGGTGCGCACCGTGACCAGGTGGTTTCCGCGACCCCGGTGAAACTGCGCGGCGCCCTTGATCGCCAGGTTGTTGGACTCGGTGGCGCCCGAGGTCCAGACGATCTCGCGCGCATCGGCGCCGATCAAGTCCGCGACCTGGTCGCGCGCCGCCTCGACCGCCTTCTCGGCCGCCCAGCCGAACGAATGACTGCGCGAGGCCGGATTGCCGAACACCTCGGTGAGAAACGGAATCATTCTCGCGGCCACGCGCGGATCGACCGGCGTCGTCGCTGCGAAATCCAGATAGATCGGGCCGTCGGCCATCGTGCAGTCCCCGTCCGAAAGTTGAGCAACTTGCTCCGCCAAAGGATTGCAACCGCTGTGCCAGGCCGCCAGCCTTCGCCAATCAATCATCGAATCAATGAGTTGGCGATCGAGACCGGTTCCGCGCCAGCTGCATTGAACGTCGATCGAGGTGGGCCTTGTCCGGTTTGTCGCGCGTTGAACAATGCCGCCCGCGTGAAGCGGGTAAGTCTCAATCATTCATTGCGTCGCATCAACGTCGTTGCGCGTGGCGTGACTCTTGCTTGAATATTCTGGGTATAAGAAGACCAGAAAAGAAAGGGCTGAAGGGAGAAGAGGATCGACACCCGTTCGCGGACTCGGCGAAGCGGCGGGTGCGCAGCAGGCCGCGGGGCGGCCGGAGGATGACGATGCTCGTCGACGCAAGACCTCATTCTCGTGCGCAGGTCGAACTGGTGACCGTGTATGCGATCAGCCGCGTGCTGAGCGGGTCGCTGGACACCTCCCGGACATTTCGCGAAGCGCTCAATGTGCTGATCATGCACATGGAATTCCTGCGCGGCATGGTGGTTCTGGAGGACCCCGACGGCGGCTTGAAACTCGCATCGTCGGTCGGACTGACGACCGAGGAGCGCGAATCCGCGCGCTATCAGGCCGGCGAGGGCGTGATCGGCCGCGTGTTCTCGGGCGGCACACCGATCGTCGTGCCGGACATCGCCAGCGAGCCGCTGTTCCTGAATCGGACCTTGAAGGCCGACGAGGGCGAAGAGCGCATCGGCTTCGCGGCCGTGCCGATCAGGTCGGGCGCGCAGACCCTGGGCGTGCTTGCCATTGCGCGGCCGGCCGGCAGTGCCGGCGGGTTCCGCGACGATCTGCCGCTGCTGGCGATGGTTGCGACCTTGATGAGCCAGGCGCTGGTCCTGAGTCGGACCGTGTCCGCGGAACGCGAGCAGTGGCTGCACGAGACGCGCCTGGCCAAGCGCGAGACCAAGGGCCGCTTCCGGATCGAAAACGTGGTCGGCACCTCGCGACGCATGCAGTCGGTCTTTGCGCAAGTGCACCAGGTCGGGCCGTCGCGCAGCACGGTTCTGCTGCGAGGCGAGAGCGGAACCGGCAAGGAGGCCATCGCGCGGGCGATTCACGAGCTGTCGCCGCGCAGCTCGGCGCCTTTCGTGAAAGTGAACTGCGCGGCGCTGTCCGAATCCCTGCTCGAGTCGGAACTGTTCGGCCACGAAAAGGGCGCGTTCACCGGCGCAGTGGGCGAGCGCAAGGGGCGCTTCGAGATGGCGCACGGGGGCACGTTGTTCCTGGATGAGATCGGAGACATCTCGGCCCCGTTCCAGGCCAAGCTGCTGCGCGTGCTGCAAGAGCGCGAATTCGAGCGCGTCGGCGGCAACCGGCCGGTCAAGGTCGACGTGCGGCTGATCTTCGCGACCAATCGCAACCTGGAAAAGATGGTCGCCGCCGGTACGTTCCGGGCGGATCTGTACTACCGGATCAACGTGGTCAGCATTGCTTTGCCGGCCCTGCGCGAGCGGCGCGAAGACATCCCGGCCCTGGCGAAGCATTTCCTGGAACGGTTCAATCGTGAAAACGGCCGCGAGCTGCAACTGTCTTCGGATTCGATGAGCGTGATGTACAACTGCTACTGGCCGGGCAACGTGCGTGAGCTGGAGAACTGCATCGAGCGCACGGCGACCATGACCACCGGCTCGGTCATAGAAGCCTTGAGCTTTCCTTGCCGCAGCAACACCTGCCTGACGCAGATGCTGCACGGGGTGGACAAGGACGACGCGGTGGCGCCGGCCCGCACGCCGATGACCGAGGTCGCCATCGCGCCTCCGCTGCCGCATGCGCCGAGGGCGCGCGCGCCGCAACCGCAGGGCGAGGCGGAAAAGCCGCAGGGCGAGCGCGAGCGGCTGGTGTGGGCGATGGAGCGCAGCGGCTGGGTTCAGGCCAAGGCCGCGCGCCTGCTGAACATCACGCCGCGGCAGATGGGCTACGCGCTGCAGAAGTACCAGATCGAAGTGCGAAAGTTCTGATTCCTGCTCCGAGCGGAGGACGACCGTTGAAGACCACAGCTCGCAACCAGTTCCCCGGCGTCGTCAAGAGCGTCGATCTGGCGCCGGTGAGCGCCCAGGTGGTAATCGCGCTCGGCGCGGGCCTGGAAATCGTCGCGACGTTGACCCGGGCCGCCGCGGAGCGCCTGAACTTGAAAAGCGGCATGCCGGCCGTGGCGCTGATCAAGGCGTCGGCGATCGTGCTGGTCACCGATTTCGAAGGCTACGCCCTGAGCGCACGCAACCAGTTCGCCGGTACGGTATCCCACATCGAGCGGGGCGCGGTCACTTCACTGGTGGTGCTGTCGGTGCCGGGCGGCATCGAGCTCACCGCCAGTGTCACCAACGACGCGATCGACGAGCTGGGACTGAAGCCGGGCGCCGGCGCCTCGGCCGTCTTCAAGGCCTATGCCGTGATGGTGGCGGCGAAGGCTTCCGCCTAGACCTCGGCTAGACCCGACGTTCAGCCGGCCAGCGTCCGCTCGATCTCGGCGAACGTGTTGGCGACGTCGAAGGCCTGCACGGCGCAGCCCAGCTGGCGCCCGATCTGGGTTGCCGAAAAGATGCCGCGGATGCGGGTGGAACCGGTGACCGGATCCTGCTCCACCACCAGCGCGTGCTGGCGTCCGCTGGCCTTCAAGGTCGCCACGATGTGTCCGACCTCGGCGTGCAGAACGTCCCGGATGTTGATGACGTCGACGTCCCCGGTGGCGATCATCAGGTCGCTGACGAGCAGATCGGCGTACTTGCCTCCGCGCTCGTGCAGCCATTGAATCGGCCGCTCGCCGTGCGTGTCGCGCGCGGTGATCAAGCCGAGTATGGCCTGCTCGGCGTCCACCACCAGCAACAGGCGGACATTGCGGGCCATCATCGTGCGCGTTGCCTCGGCCAGCGTCGCCTCGGGGCCGATGGTCGCCGCGGTGACGATGCGCAGGTCCGTCATCACGCTGATCGCCGGCGAGTTCATGGCGACGTAGGTAAAGGTGCAGGGTTCCTGGTAGCCAAGCGCTTTCGGCGCCTTGTGCATGCCCAGCGATTTGTGCGTTCGTTCAATCATCGGCGTCGTTCGTCCAGGGGTCAGCGCGAGTTTATCGAAGGTAGGCACCCGAGTGTGGGCTTTGTCGGGTCTTCGACATCGGGTCGGACCCATCGCGGATTGCTACCTCCTTGATTTGCTGGATAAATCGCAACTGGCACAGAAATCGCAGTAACCCAGGCATCGCCCTGCGCAACCCGCCCCAAGGATCCTGCGATGCCGGCTTCGACTGCTGCCGCAAGTACGTCCTACCTGAGCCTCGGCTCGCTCAAGGCCAAGCGCGCGGTGGTCTCCGAGCCGGCCGCGTCGGGCTGCGGCAGCCAGGGCGGCGCCGGCAAGGCGAGCTGCGGATCCTCGAGCGGCCCGGACGACCTGCCGCCGGAGATCTGGGAGAAGGTCAAGAACCACCCGTGCTATTCGGAGGAGGCGCACCACCACTACGCGCGCATGCACGTGGCGGTGGCGCCTGCCTGCAATATCCAGTGCAACTACTGCAACCGCAAGTACGACTGCTCCAACGAATCGCGGCCGGGTGTCGTGTCGCAGAAGTTGACGCCGGAACAGGCGGTGCGCAAGGTGCTGGCGGTCGCCAGCGAGATTCCGCAGATGACGGTGCTCGGAATCGCCGGGCCGGGCGACGCGCTCGCCAACCCGAAGAAGACCTTCGAGACGTTCCGGCTGCTGCAGGAACAGGCGCCCGACATCAAGCTGTGCCTGTCGACCAACGGGCTGGCGCTGCCGGACATGATCGACGAGATCTGCAAATACAACATCGACCACGTGACGATCACGATCAACATGGTCGATCCGGCGGTGGGCGAGGCGATCTATCCGTGGATCTTCTACCAGCACCGGCGCGTGACCGGTCGCGAGGCGGCGCGCATCCTGACCGAGCGCCAGATGATGGGCCTGCAGATGCTGACCGAGCGCGGCGTGCTCACGAAGATCAATTCAGTGCTGATACCCGGGGTGAACGAGGAGCACCTGATCGAGGTCAATCGCGCCGTCAAGGCGCGCGGGGCATTCCTTCACAACATCATGCCGCTGATCTCGGAACCCGAGCACGGCACCTACTTCGGCCTGACCGGCCAGCGCGGACCATCGGCGCAGGAACTGAAGGTCGTGCAGGACGCCTGCGCCGGAGGCGCCAACCTGATGCGCCACTGCCGGCAATGCCGCGCCGACGCGGTCGGACTGCTGGGCGAGGACCGCAGCGACGAGTTCACGCTGGAGCGCATCGAGCAGATGGACGTCGCCTACGACCTCGACAGGCGCCGTGAGCATCAGCACCGCGTCGAGGCCGAGCGCCAGGCCCAGCACGCCGCCAAGCAGCATGCGCTGGCCGAGCAGGCGGCGGCCAGCGACATCAAGGTGCTGGTGGCGGTGGCCACCAAGGGCAACGGCCGCGTGAACCAGCACTTCGGCCACGCGCACGAATTCCAGATCTACGAGGTCTCCCGCGCGCAGGCGACCTTCATCGGTCATCGCCGCGTCGACCACTACTGTCAGGGCGGATGGGGCGAGGACGACCAGCTGCCGTCGATCGTGAACGCGATCAACGATTGCCACGCGGTGCTGGTGGCCAAGATCGGTGCGTGCCCGCGCGAGGAACTGGCGCAGGCCGGCATCGAGCCGGTCGATGCGTACGCGAACGAGTTCATAGAAAAGGCCGCGCTCGCGTGGTTCGGCGATTACCGGGCGCGTATCGCGTCCGGCGCGATCGAGCACCGCGCGCGCGGCGACGCCGCGATCCGGCAGGGAGCTTTCAAAGCCGCGGCGGCCTGAGCCAGCGGCCAAAGGGAATTTCAATTGGAGATCCGACATGGCATTGAAAATCATCGCGTCCACCTGTACCGGCTGTTCGGCCTGCGAGCCGGAGTGTCCGAACACTGCGATCCGGGAAAAGAACGGAACGTTCCTGATCGACGCCAAGAAATGCACCGAGTGCGACGGACACTTCGATGCGCCGCAGTGCATCGCGGTCTGCCCGGTCGACGGTTGCATCGTTCCAGCCTGAGGTAAATGACATGGTGTCCAATGTGACGGTGACCGCGGCCGCCGAGAAGTTCCTGCGCCGCGTGGTTCGCTTTTCCGGGCTGCCCGCCGGCGCCGGACTGCGATTGACGGTGACGGCCGGCGGATGCTCCGGTTACAACTCGGAGTTCACGGTGGAAGCCTCCCCGCGCGCCGGCGACAGCGTGCTGGACGTCAACGGCCTGCCGCTGTTTCTGCCCGCCGAAAGCCGCCTGCTGCTCGACGGCGTGACGATCGACTTTGCGGATACGTCGACCCAGACCGGGCTGACGTTCTTCAATCCGAACGCGGGCGCCTGCGGATGCAGCAGCAGCGCCCCCGCGCCGCAGCCCGGCGTGACCCGGGTCGACGTGGCGTCGATCCGGCTCGCGCCGGGACGCACGCCGGCGCGCTGAACTGTTACCTGTTGGCTATCGAGCCGGAAACGGGGGCGGCCGGTGATTGACGATCCGCACGCAGGCGCAGCAACGCAGGATCGCGACGGCGACGAGATCGAGCTCGCCTCGCCGCCGCGCTTCCAGTTCGGCGAGTGCGTGATCAGCCGCTTCACCGTGCGCAACGACGGCACGTACTGCGGTAAGGAAATCGGCGAGGTGCTGGTGCGAAAAGGCGACGTCGGCTACGTCAACTCGATCGGCACTTTCCTGCAGCAGCATTACATCTACGCGGTCGAGTTCATCCAGACCGGACACCGGGTCGGCATGCGCGGGCGCGAGCTGGTCTCGCTCGACCGTCTGCCGGCCGAGGTGCTGGAGCGGTTGGGGCCGCGCGCGGCGGACCTGAAAGAGCTGCGCGCCGGAGTTCGCCGCGATGGGTGAGCAGCGCAGTCGCGCCGGCCGCACAACCGCGGGTGTCGGCACGCGTTGTCGAAATCGTCGGCCGACTGATCGAGCGCGCGCTGCGCTCCCGCGTGCGCTACCGCTACGTGCATCCGCAGGTGCTGCGCGACGAAGCCGGCTGGCGCATCGTCAGCCCCTGCTGTTCGCGCAAGATCGATCCGGTGGGAGGGGTGATCGACATCGCCCTTGTGCAGCGCAGCGGGCCAGCCGGCTGGCGGCTGTTCTCGCGCGACCACGCGCGCGGGGCCTGGGTCGCGCAGGAAGAATCCGACCAGCTCCAGGACCTGCTCGACGCGGTCTGCCTCGATCCGCAGCACCTGTTCTGGCCTTGAGCGCGCGCGCCACGATTTGACGAACCGACGAAACGAGAGAAGACGATGAAAGTGATGATCCGCAAGAAGCAGGACGGCAGCCTGTCCGCTTACGTGCCGAAAAAGGATCTGGAGGAGGCGATCGTCGCGCAGCAGCGCCCGGACCTGTGGGGCGGGCAGATCACGCTGGGCAACGGCTGGATCCTCGAGCTGCCGGCCCTGGCCGCCGGGACGAACCTGCCGATCACGGTCGAAGCCCGCCGCGTCGGCGGCGAGGGCTGATGCCACGACCCTCACCCCCTCCCCTCCCCTCTCCCGCTGCGCGGGCGAGGGGAGGGGGTGAGGGACAAGTGAATCGGGACGCTTCGTTGAATAGCGACTGTATCGCGCTGTCCGATCCGGACATCAGCCAGCGCGAGCTCGACCTGGTTCAAGCCGCGCTGGTGCGGCCCAGGCTGTCGGGCGGGCCGCTGGCCGAGGCATTCGAATCCGGATTCGCCGGCTGGCTGGGTCGCCGGCATGCGGTGGCCGTTCCGAGCGGAACGCTCGGCACCTGGCTGGCGCTGCGCGCCCTCGGCATCGGGCCCGGCGACGAGGTGATCACATCGGCGTACGCCTGGCACCAGGTCGCGCACGCGATCGCACTGACCGGCGCAACGCCGGCTTTCGCGGACATCGACTACTGGAGCGGCTGTCTTGCACCCTCCATGGCGGCCGCCCGGATCGGCCCGCGCACGCGCGCGATCGTCGCCGGCAATGCGAACGGCCACCCGGCACGATGGGACGAATTGCGCGCCCTGGCCAAGCAGCATGGCGTGGCGCTGATCGAGGACAGCACCGAGGCGATCGGCTCGCGCTACCAGGGTCGCCCCTGCGGCAGCTTCGGCGATCTGGCCGTGTTCGATTTTTCCCAACCCGGCGCGTTGTGCTGCGGCGAGGGTGCGCTGGTCGTGACCGACGACGCACGGCTCGCCGCGGAAATGGGCTACCTGCGCCGGCACGAGGTCGGCGACCGCGCCTCCGTCTCGATCGGCAGCCGCGTCCCGATGCAGGCGGGCCTGAGCGAACTGGCCGCTGCGCTGGGGCTGGCGCAGCTCGAACGCATCGACGAGATCCTCGCGCGCCGCAAGCGCATCGAGGCGTGCTACGCGGACCAGATGGCGTCCTTCGAAGGGATCAAGCCGCCCTACCAGGGGGCCGACGTCGACGAGGTGCACTGGATGTTGTACCTCGCGCATCTGGGCAAGCGCTTTACCGCGAGCGCCCGCGCGCAGATCGTCGACGACCTGGCCGCCTGCGGGATCGAATCAGCCGCGTACTGCGTGCCGCTGCATCAGCAGTTCCATTACGAGCGCTACGGATGCAAACGCGGGCAACTGCCCGACACCGAGCGCATCGCCGACCGCGCGCTGGCCTTGCCCTTTCATGCGCACCTGGACCTGGACCAGGTCAAGTTCGTCGTGAAGAGCCTTAAGGACGCCTCGGTCAACGTCGGCGCCGGCGCGGCGATCTACCTGTGAGCGAGCCGCGCCGCCCCTGGCTCGACCTGGATTTGCCACGGAGAACCCGATGAATGCCTCCAACCCGCAATTGACGGAGATCCAGGACGCGCTGCAGAACGGGCGCGTCGTGCCTTACATCGGGCCCGGCGCGCTGGGCCTGATTGCGGACCCGGGCGTACCCGCGACAGCCGAGGCACTGGCCGCGCTGCTGACCGCGCGCGCATCGGTGCCGCACAAGATCCGCAAGCGCCTGACGCAGGCGGCGCAATTCATCGAGAATTTCAAGCACCGCAAGACCGTGGTCATGCTGATGAACGAAGCCTTCGTGCGTGCGCCGTCGCCGTCGGCGTTGCATCTGGCCATCGCCTCGGCGCCGGTCCCCCTGGTGGTCGAAGCCTGGTACGACGACGCCTTGCTCTCAGCATTCCAGGTCGAGCGACCGGGCGGCGACTGGGGCCAGGTCCAGGGACTGTCGCAGTCGGAACACTACGGAAGCTGGACCGGTGCGTACGACGCAGCGGGCCGGTCCGTGCCGGCGGTGGGTGCCGGCTGGAGCACGCTGCTGTACCGCCCGATCGGCGGTCACAGCCCGGCCGGCAACTATCTGGTCTCGGATTCCGATTTTGTCGAGGTGCTGACCGAAATCGATATCCAGACGCCGATCCCGGCCGAGGTCCAGCGCCTGCGCACGGGACGGCATTTCCTTTTCCTGGGCTGCCGCTTCGACGATCAGCTGGCACGCAGCTTCGCGCGGCAGATCATGAAGCGATCCTCGAGCCGGCACTGGGCCGTGCTGCCGGACAACCCGACCCGGATGGAATCGCGTTTCCTTCAGGAGCAGAACATCGAGCGGGTCGATCTTCCGCTCGCCGATTTCGCCCGGAGCCTGTGCGCCAACGCCCTGCAGAGCTAGACTAGGAGGGTGTTCGCCCTCTCCCGCAAGCGGGAGAGGGGAGGAATGGAACGGCGGTCTACTTCAGCTCGGTGATCACGGCGCTCGCCGTGCCGCGCACGAGAACTTCGGTATGCACGCGGCCGCGCGGGTTGAACCGGATCTCTCCGGACTTGTATTCGTTGACGACGCTCTGGCCGTCCGGGGTCGTCGACTTCAGCGTGGAGTCTTCGCCATAGACCACCACGACGTCCTTGTCGTGGAAGTGCGTCGGCGTCGGCTCGCCGGGATTCCACCGATAGCTCCAGACGATCACGCGGTCGTTCTCCAGCAGCTTTTTGACACGGGGGCGGGGGTAGGCGTTCGGGTAGCCCGACGTGTTCGGGATAGGCGCCACCGGGTGCTCCTTCAGCTCGATGACGACCGTGCGCGCGCCGGCCTGGCCCGGTGAGTCTCCCTTGTGCCCGAAGACGGCAGTACCCCTGCGGGTCAGGGAGACGGCGACGAAGTCGTGTTGTGCGGGTGGCAACGGCGTCGTCGTGTCCCAGACTGTGACGCGTTCGTTGTCGACGATGGGCTCCGCACCCTGCGCCCAAGCGGCGCCGCACAGGGCAAGCGCGGTCAGAATGGCCTTCAACATGGCTCGGATTGTCAAGCAGACCGCGCCTTCGCGCCAGTGCCTGTCCGTGTCGCCAGACTGCCGGCTCCGAACCGTCTGGACCTGGTCCAGGTAGGGCGCGTGCGACGGTCAGTTGCCACCGTCGAACGAGAAGATGTCGAGCTCGTCCCCAACCCGCCTGACGCCGGCGACTTTATTGCTGATGCGTATCGCACGCAGCAGATCCCAGGGATCGCCGACCACCCCTTCCAGCGTGACCACGCCGTTCCTGGCCGTCACCTTGACGTTCGAGGAATCGAGGTAACGGTCGCCGAGCAGCACCGTTTCCACCCGTTGCGTCAGTTCCGCGTCGGACGGTTCCGGCGGCACTTTCGCGGTGATCACGATCGACTCCTGGGAGTTCGCCGCGCCGGGACCTGCGCTCGGCGAGCTGACCTCCTGCGCACTGACACACGTCGCCCAGACATCGCTCCCGCCATCGAGACGGCGGATGTTGCAATGCACGACAGGCGACGAGCGCGTCCAGGCACGATGAAATCAGCAGGCCGTCATCGGTCAGTTTGTGGCAGGTAGCACATATGTGCCACGATTTTCTTCAAATGCGCACCTGCGAGAAATCCGGCGGTGCGTTCGCATCGCTTGCGACGTCGTGGTCCTGGTCGCGAGCACCGCAGCGGGCCTTTACGTAGCGGGCATGCTTTCGTTCGGCGAGGGCCGGGTTGCGATGAAGGCGTCGGTCGCTTCGAGCGCATCGCACAGGGCCGCGAGGCGCGGATATCTGCCTTCCGGAAACGCAGGTACCACCTTCAATTTCAGATAGAAGACGAGCGTGGCCGCGGAGATGTCGGCCTGGCTGAGCGCTGGACCACACAAATGGCCGTCCCGGGCTTGCACATCCAGCCACGAGAGCGCTCCGGCGAGTTGCGCCGCATAACGCGCGAGCATCGCCTGGTTGCGTTGACCCGGCGGGTGGAAGTGGCGCTCATAGGCCCAAGCCCCGGCTTTATCCATCGCGCCGGCTGCCATCGCGGTCGCCTGCAGCACGCGGCGCCGTGCCGCCCCGGAGGGCGGCGTGAGCGCACGACCCGGTCCCACCATCTCGTCGAGCGTGTCGAGGATCGCCGCGCTGTCGATCAGCGTCTCGCCGCCATCGAGGACGAGCGACGCGGGATGCGTACCAGGGGGTTGATCCGCGCCATCTCGTCGGCATCGGTGAAAACGGAGATCGCGTTGCGCGTGAACGGCATCCCGTACAGATGGAGCGTGACGGCGACGCGCCGCACGAACGGGGAATCGTACTAGTTCTCTAGACCATAAATAACGGAACATGAATACAATGACGATATCGCACCCCGGTACGGGAGGATGTCGCCATGCGGCAAACCGAGCTTCATTTGTCGAGCAAGGACCGGCGAGTGTTGGGCGAAGTGCGCGCCAAAGGGCTGCGCCATGTGCGGGAGGTCAATCGGGCGCACATCCTGGCGGCTTTGGATCGGCGCGTTCCGGAATCACAGATCACGGAGGTGTTAGGCGTAGGGCGCACGGCGATCTGGCGCACTCGCAAGGCGTATCTGGACGGTGGTCTGCAATTGGCCCTGCACGACGAACAGCGTCCGGGCAAACCCCGGCAGTACGGCCCGGATGTGGAGGCGCAGGTAACCGCCTTGGCGTGCTCGGCGCCGCCGGCCGGCGCCAAGCGCTGGACCTTGGACTTACTGGCGCAGGCCGCGCAGCAGCACTCCGCCATGGCAGGCATCAGTCGGCAGACAATCCGCCGGCTGCTAAAAAAAACTGCCTCAAACCCTGGCGCCGGCTGATGTGGTGCGTTGGCAGGCTCACCGAGGAGTACGTGAGGCGCATGCACGACCTGCTGGACTTGTATGCCCGGCCGTTCAGGCGCGACGAACCCGTGGTGTGTGTCGACGAGAAATCGACTCAGCTGCTGGGCCACAGTCGCCCGCCGCTGCCGATGCGCCCCGGGGCACCCCTGCGGCAGGACTACGAGTACGTGCGCGCCGGAACCGCCAATCTGTTCGTCGCGGTCGAGCCCAAAGCGGGCCGCCGCACGGTCTCGGTCACCGTACATCGCGGCAAGCTCGATTTCGTCGTGTTCATGCGCGACCTGCTGCAACGCGTGTACCGCCGTGCCAGGCGGATTCACCCGGTCGTGGATAACCTGGACACCCACTTTTGTCGCTGCTTCGAGGACGTCCTGGGCGTGCCAGCAGCTCGCCAGTTGTTGCGCCGGGTCGTCTTCCACCACACGCCCAAGCACGGAAGCTGGCTGAACATCGCCTAAATCGAGATCGCCGCGCTCACCCGCCAGTGCCTTCAGCGGCGCGTACCGGATCACGACACCCTGCGCCACGAGGTCCGCGCCTGGCAGCGGCGCCGAAACCACGAGCGCCGCACCATCGAGTGGACCTTCACTCGCCAGGACGCTGATCGGAAGCTCGGTCGGCATTATGTTTCGAAATTAACGGTCTAGAGAACTAGCCGACGAGGATCATCGAATTCCTGTGGGAAAGACCGTTTAAGAGCAATTCTCGTTCATTTCCGCCACGGCTGCTTCTGCCCTGTCCTGATCTTGGCGGGTTCGTCGTCGAAGGTGCGGCGCTCCGGGTACCGCCAGGCGTCTTCCCAAATCGCAATTGCACGCCGGCGGCATTGGCGTCATGCTTGGCCGCCGTCCCGACGAGCAGTCGGTGGTCGACGATGATTCCGGAACCCGATGCCTGGCACGAGTGGCTCGGCCGCGCCGAGCGGCGGGTCGATAGGGTCTGTGCTGCGCCGCTGGCCGCACTTGCGGCCACGCTGGATCGCGATGATCCCGAGCCTGTGCAAGGCACCGAGGTGCCGCCGCTGTGGCATTGGATCTATTTCACGCCGCTGACCAGGCAAAGCGAGCTTGGGCCCGACGGCCATGCCAGGCGCGGCGGTTTTCTGCCGCCAGTGCCGCTGCCGCGCCGCATGTGGGCCGGCGGACGCCTCGCTTTCGAGCACCCCCTGCGCGTCGGCGACGAGATCGTGCGCACGTCTCGCATTGTCGACATCCGTGCCAAGCAGGGGCGCAGCGGCGCGCTGGTGTTCGTCACGCTGCGGCACGAAATCGCCCGTGCACGTGGGGTCGCGATCACGGAAGAGCACGACATCGTGTATCGCGGCGACGCGCGGTCGGAAAATGTCCGGCCTGCGCCGCAGGCTCCGGCGGACGAGCACTTCGCGCGCGAGATCGCGCCCGATCCGGTGCTGCTGTTCCGCTATTCGGCGCTGACCTTCAACGGCCACCGCATCCACTACGATCGTGGCTATGTCACGGAGGTGGAAGGCTATCCGGGACTGATCGTGCACGGCCCATTGATCGCGACCCTGCTGCTCGATCTGCTGCGCCGCGAGTTCCCGCGCGCGCGCGTCCGGCGCTTCGCGTTCAAGGCGGTCAGCCCGCTGTTCGACACCGACCGTTTCGCTGTCTGCGGACGCCCCGATGGCGAGAATGCGTTCATGCTGTGGGCGCGCAATCACGACGGCGCGCTGGCGATGCAGGCCAGTGCCGAGGTCGACTGAGCCCGCAAGCGCCACACTCATGCTGAAGACCGCGGCCGATCGGTACACGGACTGCGCGCACCAGGCCGACCCTGAACGATATTCAGGACGGACGATCAGGAAGGCAACTTGAGCCCGGCGTCAAAGCGTGCGGCGTAGCCATCGGGGGTGCTGGACAGCGCCAGCAGAAGGCTGCGGCCTCCGTCCCGGAAAATGCCGTCCTCGGTATTTCCTGTTCTGGGCCGGCCGCGCTGCAGGTAGGCGACATGCCGATGCGCCTGATCCGTGATCCCGTCGTCGAAGTAAAGCTGTGAAGTCCATTGCAGCGCTCGCGCCGCATTCGGCCCGGTGCGGATCTTAAAATGAATATGCACCGCCCGGCCTTGATACCAACCGGGATAGATCGTCACAAAGCGCACCGACCCGCTTGTGTCCGTCACCTGATAGCCGCGCAGGAATCGGGAGCCCACCGTTCTGAAGCGACGATCGCTGACATCGGAATACACGCCTTGCGCATCACAGTGCCAGATGTCGACGATGGCTCCGACGAGCGGCTGGCATCCGGCCGGACCGATCCCACTCACACGGATCTGGAGGTTCAGGGGCAAGCCGGGCCTGATCGAGCCATCGACCGGATCGGATCGAATGTCCGATCGATTCAGATGTTCATCGACAAAGTACGGACCCTCGGTTTGCTCCGGCGTCGCAACGCACATGAGCTCTGCGTCGCCCTGGCCGGGTGTGGCGCTCTGACCATTGGACGGCCTGGACCACAAAGCCGTCAGCGCGGTTCCGAGCACGGTGAGCAAGGCGTCCCTTCGGTGAGGTGAGCACCGGCGATCCGGATTCACGGGCGGTTTCATCGAAGTACCGTAGGACGGTTGGCGATACGAACGGAGTCGATCGTAACGCGATCGGAATTATGTTCTTTGCCAGCGAATCGAAGTCGCCGAGATCTTTTGTCGCTCATTACTGGTGTTTCCAAGAGGCATTGCTCGCCTGCGACCGCCCCTCGCCGATCGCCAGCAACGCCGACGTTTGCTCGCGGACGCTCTGCCTGACGGCCGGATCCAGCGACCTGAGCCATCGCTCGGGCAGCGCCCTGGCCCCGCAGCGCGCACCCGCCAGCATGCCGGCCAGCGCTCCATTCGTGTCGGCGTCCTCGCCCCGGTTCACGGTCACGATCAGGCAGGCCTCGAAGTCGCTCTCGGCGAAGAAGTGGTACAGCACCGTCTGCACGGTGTCGACCACGTAGCCGCTCGCGCGGCCCGGGTAGGGCTCGAAGCGGAACACCGGGTGGGCCGCCACCAGGGATCGCGCGATCGCCCGCTGCGCCTCGACGCCTTCGCCCATCAGCAGGGAACGAACAAGGCGACCGAAGGCGAGTGTCGCCGCATCCGACAGCGGGTGATGGTGCGTGAAGTGGCATTGCTCCAGGGTCCAGCGCCCGAACCGCGCGGCATCGTTCACCGTTGCCAGGGCCACCGGCAGGTTGCGCATCAGCGCGCCGTTGCCGGCGTCGCCTTCGTTGGGCCACCCGGCCAGGCTACCGTCGCCGATGTAGCGCTGGATGCCGCGCCGGCAGGTGTTGCCGCAGTCGACCGGGCGCGCGCGCAGCCATGCGACGAAAGCGTCGGCCACGGCCTGCATGTTCCACTGCGGGTGCGCCACGATCGCCTGGCCGAGCGCGAGAGACAAGGTGGTGTCGTCGGTCACCGCCCCGCGCCGCAGCTTCAGCCAGCCGCCGCCGACGATGTTCTGATGCGTGCCGTACTGCTGCCGGATTTCGCCCGGCGTCATGAATTCGACGGTGGCGCCCAGCGCGTCGCCCAGCGCCAACCCCAGGTAGGCACCGAGCGCGCGATCAGCGAGGTCCGAAGGTGGGGTGGTCATCGGGGGCGGGGAGTCGTTAGATTACAGGTACGCCGCGCTGATCTTGTACTCGCCGCCCAGCGCGATCACCTCCGCCTCGCCGGCCAGCAGCGAGCGGCCGAGCAGACCGGGAAAGAAGACCAGCTTCTGGACCGGCACGTCGGTGGCGAGCAGCCAGTCGCCGAACATCTCGGCGCGCTCGCGGCTCAGGCTGAACGACACCAGGTTGTTCAGGTGCACCACGGCCCGGCGTTCGCGCAGGCTGCCCGAAACCACGCGATGCTCGTCCAGCCTATTGATGCCGCGCCAGACCGGGATGACCCGCGGCAGCCGGCCTGATCCGAGAGGGCCGAAGCGGCGCGCCGCCCACTGACAGTACTCGTACAGCAGATCCAGCTGCAGGTTGATACAGTTGCCATGGAAGCGGCTCGCGAGCTTTTCCTCGATGTAGCCGATCCAGCCCGGCGAAGGGAAGCGCTGCAGCGGGGCGCGATGGAAGGTCGGCACCAGACCGAACCGGCTTTCGACCCAACCCTTCAACACGGCGCCTTGCGCCGAGTTGGAGTCGAACCCCCAGCCTTCGAGCAGTTTCAGGTAGCTCGCCCTCCAGCGCAGCCGCACGGCCCGCTCGCGCGCCAGCACGTCGGGAGTCAGCCCGAACGTGATCTGCATGAAGTGACGGAAAAACTCCGCCGCCTCGGCCAGGCCGCCGGCCGTATCGAGCAAGTCGAACAGGCCCCGCGCCGATTCGCGCGTGCCGTGGATCGACAGTGCGACCGGATGGCGATTGAACGCGGTCGAGCCGATCAGCGCGCCCGGAACGCCGACCAGGTTGGTCGCGGCCCACGCAGGATGCGCGTCGGTCGCGCTGCTCGCCATCCCGGGAGTAACCGCCTCAAACCGGCCGGTTCTCGTTCGGATTGCGCACCGGCCCCATGCGGGCGAGGCCTTCGTCGAAGCTGATCACGTCGTAGCTCTGGTCGAACTTCAGGGCCGCATCGGCGACCGCGTCGAGCTTGCCCGCGGTGTCGAGCTTCTTCAGGTCGTTCCTTTCGAGATACAGCAGCTCGAGCAGCTCGTTGTAGACGGTCGCCTCGTCGATCGGCAGCACGTAGAACACGGCGCCGCCGATCGGCACCTGGTAACGCGTCGACAGGTCGATGTTGTTGCAGAACGCGAAATACTTGCCGGCCGGCCGGATGCTGTCGCCCAGCGCCTTGGTGAGGTCGCCCAGATGTTCGAAGGACAGCAGGTATGCGGCCAGGAACGGGATCGTCGCTTCGCCCTCCTGCGCCACCGCCATCACCTGGTCGGCCTGCAGCTCGGGCGGGCGGGCCTCGTCGGCCAGCTTGGGCGCGAACTTCAGCGCCAGCTCGCCGCGGAACCCGAAGCGGCCGTGACGGCGGGTTGGCGCCTTCAGCACCGGGTTGAGCAGCCGGCCCTCGCGCTCAAGGCGAGCGAAGCCCGTGTCTTGGATCGTGGTCATGCGGATTCTCCGTGTCGTTGCGAATGGTTTCGGCGATCTTGAAAAAGGCGCGCTCCAGCTGGCCGCGCAGCGTCTCGTCGGAGACGACTTCGTCCAGCGCCCCGCGCATGCACAGCATCCAGGCGTCTCGCTCGGCCGCGCCGATCGGGAAGGCCGCATGCGCACGGCGCAGGCGCGGCGGACCGCGGTCGCGGCTGTAAAGGCGCGGCCCGCCCAGCCACTCGTTCAGGTACAGCTTCAAGACCGACTTGGTCTGGCTCAGGTCCGGCGCGTGCATGGCCCGGATCACGGCGCCCTCGGGCAGCGTGTCGACACGCCGATAGAACGCCTCGACCAGGCGGTCGACCGCCTGCGCGCCGCCGATCTGCGCGAAATGCGGATTGCCGGGAGCGAGTTGTGGAAGGGCCATGCAGTAAGACTAGCAACTGTCGTACCAAGGGCGCGGACCCTCACCCCGGCCCTCTCCCGCGGGCGGGAGAGGGAGAACGGCTCCTCGTCGCCGGTGCGGTTCCTCCCTTCTCCCGCAAGCGAGAGAGCGAGAACGGCTCCTTCGCAGCTGGTGCAGTTCCTCCCCTCTCTCGCTTGCGGGAGAGGGGTCGGGGGTGAGGGTGGATGGCCGAGGTCCGGTGTGCTCTTCGCGACCCGGCTGGCCTTGTTTGTCGGGTTTGACACAAACCGCACGTGCCCACGAGGGGCCCCTTGGCCGTTGTCATAAACGCATCGAATCAACGGGTTGCGAGATCAGGACCGACTTGGCACAGCGATTGCGTAGGCATGAGGTGCGCGAGTCGAGTCTTGCCGTCGAGTGGCTGGAGACGAAGACCCATAAAGGTCCAGAGGCTGCATCGAAGTCGCGGGTGTGCAACCGGGTACGAACGAACGACTAAGGAGAATGGCATGGCAGCACTCAGACAGATCGCTTTCTACGGAAAAGGTGGAATCGGCAAGTCCACGACGTCACAGAACACGCTGGCCGCGCTGGCCGACCTGGGCCAGAAGATCCTGATCGTCGGCTGCGATCCCAAGGCCGATTCGACCCGTCTGATCCTGCACGCCAAGGCGCAGGACACGATCCTCTCGCTGGCCGCCGAGGCCGGCTCGGTGGAGGACCTCGAACTCGAGGACGTGATGAAGGTCGGCTACAAGGACATCCGCTGCGTCGAATCCGGCGGGCCCGAGCCCGGCGTGGGATGCGCCGGCCGCGGCGTGATCACGTCGATCAACTTCCTGGAGGAAAACGGCGCGTACGAAGGCGTCGACTACGTCTCGTATGACGTGCTGGGCGACGTCGTGTGCGGCGGCTTCGCCATGCCGATCCGCGAGAACAAGGCGCAGGAGATCTACATCGTGATGTCGGGCGAGATGATGGCCATGTACGCGGCCAACAACATCTCCAAGGGCATCCTGAAGTACGCCAATTCGGGCGGCGTGCGTCTGGGCGGGCTGGTGTGCAACGAGCGCCAGACCGACAAGGAGATCGAGCTGGCCGACGCGCTGGCCAAGAAGCTGGGCACCACGCTGATCCACTTCGTTCCGCGCGACAACATCGTGCAGCACGCCGAGCTGCGCCGGATGACGGTGATGGAGTACGCGCCGGACTCCAAGCAGGCCGACGAATACCGCACCCTGGCCAAGAAGATCCACGCCAACAAGGGCAACGGCGTGATCCCGACGCCGATCACGATGGACGAGCTCGAGGACCTGCTGATGCAGCACGGGATCATGAAGGCGATCGACGAATCGCAGGTCGGCAAGAAGGCCGCCGAACTGGCGGCGGCGTAACGCGCAAGTCGAGAGTCGAGGGCCGCGGTCCCGCACCGCGCGCCGCGGCCCTGCTCTCTCGATTTACGGACAAGCACAACCTGGACGGAGCTTGCAGCCATGAGCATGACGCTTGAAGAAAAGAAAGCGGCCAACAAGGCGCTGATCGACGAGGTCCTGAAGGCGTATCCGGAAAAGACTTCCAAGAAGCGTGCAAAGCACCTGGGCACATTCGAAGAGGGCAAGCCCGATTGCGGCGTGAAGTCGAACATCAAGTCGCTGCCGGGCGTGATGACGATCCGCGGCTGCGCCTACGCCGGGTCCAAGGGCGTCGTGTGGGGACCGATCAAGGACATGGTCCACATCTCGCACGGCCCGGTCGGCTGCGGCCAGTATTCGTGGGCGGCGCGCCGCAACTACTACATCGGCACAACCGGCGTCGACACCTTCGGCACGATGCAGTTCACCTCCGATTTCCAGGAGAAGGACATCGTGTTCGGGGGCGACAAGAAGCTGGAAAAGATCATCGACGAGATCCAGACGCTGTTTCCGCTGAACAAGGGGATCACGGTGCAGTCGGAATGCCCGATCGGGCTGATCGGCGACGACATCGAGGCGGTCTCCAAGAAGAAGGCCAAGGAGCTGGAAGGCAAGACCATCATTCCGGTGCGCTGCGAGGGCTTTCGCGGCGTGTCGCAGTCGCTCGGCCACCACATCGCCAACGACGCGGTGCGCGACTGGGTCTTCGACAAGAGCGAAGGCAAGCATGCCGACTTCGTGTCCACGCCGTACGACGTGGCGATCATCGGCGACTACAACATCGGCGGCGACGCCTGGAGCTCGCGCATCCTCCTGGAGGAGATGGGACTGCGCGTGATCGCGCAATGGTCCGGCGACGGCACGATCGCCGAGATGGAAAACACCCCGAAAGCGAAGCTGAATGTTCTTCACTGCTACCGCTCGATGAACTACATCTCGCGGCACATGGAGGAAAAGTACGGGGTTCCCTGGGTCGAGTACAACTTCTTCGGCCCCACCATGATCGAAAAGAGCCTGCGCGAGATCGCCAGCCATTTCGACGACAAGATCAAGGAAGGCGCCGAGCGCGTGATCGCCAAGTACCGGCCGCTGGTCGATGCGGTGATCGCCAAGTTCAAGCCGCGCCTGCACGGCAAGACGGTCATGTTGTTCGTCGGCGGCCTGCGGCCGCGCCACGTGATCGGTGCCTACGAGGACCTGGGCATGGAAGTGGTCGGCACCGGCTACGAGTTCGGCCACAACGACGACTACCAGCGCACCACGCACTACGTGAAGGACGGCACGCTGATCTATGACGACGTCACGGGCTTCGAGTTCGAGCAGTTCGTGGAAAAGGTGCAGCCCGACCTGGTCGGCTCGGGCATCAAGGAAAAGTACGTGTTCCAGAAGATGGGCGTGCCGTTCCGCCAGATGCACAGCTGGGACTACTCGGGGCCGTACCACGGCTACGACGGCTTCGCAATCTTCGCGCGCGACATGGACATGGCCATCAACAGCCCCGTGTGGGGCCTGGCCAGGGCGCCGTGGGCGAAGTGACCCGGGTCGCGACAACCAACACCTTTCAGGAGCACGGCCATGCCGCAAAGCGCTGAGAAGATCATCGACCACGAGATGCTGTTCCGCGAACCCGAATACCGGGAGATGCTGAAGAACAAGCAGTGCAACTTCGAGTACCAGCATCCGGCCGAGCAGACCGCGGCCCAGATCGAGTACGCCAAGACCTGGGAGTACCGCGAGAAGAACTTCAAGCGCGAGGCGCTCACGGTCAACCCGGCCAAGGCCTGCCAGCCGCTGGGCGCGGTGTTCGCGGCGGTCGGGTTCGAGAAGACGCTGCCGTTCGTGCACGGCTCGCAGGGCTGCGTGGCCTACTACCGCTCGCACTTCTCGCGTCACTTCAAGGAGCCCACCTCCTGCGTGTCCTCGTCGATGACCGAGGACGCGGCGGTGTTCGGCGGCCTGAACAACATGGTCGACGGGCTGGCGAATTCGTACAACCTGTACAAGCCCGAGATGATCGCGGTGTCGACCACCTGCATGGCCGAGGTGATCGGTGACGACCTGGACGCGTTCATCAAGACCTCCAAGCAGAAGGGCAGCCTGCCGGCCGAATTCGACGTGCCGTTCGCGCACACGCCGGCCTTCGTGGGCAGCCACGTCACCGGCTACGACAACGCGATGCTGGGCGTGCTGAAGCACTTCTGGGGCGGCAAGGCCGGGACCGCCGAGCCGCTCAAGCGCGAGCCGAACGAATCGATCAACTTCATCGGCGGCTTCGACGGTTTCGTGGTCGGCAACATGCCCGAGATCCGGCGCATCCTGGATCTGTTCGGGGTCGAATACACCGTGCTGTGCGATCCCTCGAGCGCCTGGAACACGCCCACCGACGGCCAGTTCCGGATGTACGACGGCGGAACCAGCAAGCAGGAGATAGAACGCGCCTTCAACGCCAAGGCGACCTTCATCTTCCAGGAATACTGCTCGGAGAAGACCGCCAAGTACATCGCCGAACAGGGTCAGGAGGTCGTGATCCTGAACAGCCCGGTCGGCGTGACCGGGACCGACCGCTTCCTGATGGAGCTTTCGCGGGTGACCGGAAAGCCCATCCCCGAGCAGCTGACGCGCGAGCGCGGCCGCCTGGTCGACGCGATCGCCGACTCGCAGGCCCATCTGCACGGCAAGAAGTACGCGCTGTACGGCGACCCGGACCTGATGCTGGGCCTGACCGGCTTCCTGCTGGAGCTGGGCGCCGAGCCGGTGCACGTGCTGGCGACCAATGGCGGCGAAGACTGGTCCAGGAAGGTGCAGGCCCTGCTCGACGCCAGCCCGTTCGGCGCCGGCTGCCACGTGTACCCGAAGCGCGACCTGTGGCACATGCGCTCGCTGCTGTTCACCGAGCCGGTCGACTTCCTGATCGGCAACACCTACGGCAAGTACCTGGAGCGCGACGTCGGCGTGCCGCTGATCCGCCTGGCCTTCCCGATCTTCGACCGCCACCATCACCATCGCTTCCCGATCTGGGGTTACGAGGGCGGCCTGCGCGTGCTGGTGACTCTGCTGGACGAGTACTTCGAAAAGCTCGATGCGAGCACGATCGAGACTGCGGTCACCGACTTCTCCTACGACATCATCCGGTAAAGCCCATGGCCACCGTCACGTTCTCATCGCCCAGCATGCACAAGGACGTCACCGTGTATGCGGTGGCGGGCGACACGCACACCCTGCTGGCCGTCGCCAAGCAGCACAAGATCCCGCTGAATTTCGAGTGCGAGAACGGCGAGTGCGCCTCTTGCGCGGTCGAGGTCAGCGTCCTGTCGAACAAGCCCCCGATGGCCATTGCGCTCACCGAGAAGGAGAAGATCGCGCTGCGCCTGGCTGGGAAGATAACCCCGGCCCAGATCGCGCGCGCCGAGACCGAAGACATGCCGCCGCCGTGGCGCCTCGCGTGCCAGTTCATCGTGCGCGACGAGGACATCCTGGTGAAGTTCTAGCCGGCGGGTGAGCGGATGGACGCGGCCCTTAAGCTGAAAGTCCAGGCGGTGTTCGACGAGCCCGCCTGCGACAAGAACCAGGCCAAGGGCGACAAGGAGCGCAAGAAGGGTTGCACGAAGCAGCTGTCGCCGGGTGCGGCCGCGGGCGGCTGCGCCTTCGACGGCGCCAAGATCGCGCTGCAGCCGATCGCCGACGTGGCGCACCTGGTGCACGGCCCGATCGCCTGCGAGGGCAACTCGTGGGACAACCGGAGCAGCGCCAGCTCCGGTCCCCTGCTGTACCGCACCGGATTCACGACCGACATCGGCGAGCTCGACGTGATCTACGGCGGCGAGAAGCGCCTTTTCAAGGCGATCCGGCAGATCCTGGACAAGTACGACCCGCCGGCCGTCTTCGTCTATCAGACCTGCGTCACGGCGCTGATCGGCGACGACATCGAAGCGGTGTGCAAGCGTGCCACCGAGAAGTTCGGCAAGCCGGTGATCCCCATCAACAGCCCAGGCTTCGCCGGCCCGAAGAACCTGGGCAACAAGCTGGGCGCCGAGGCCCTGCTCGATTACGTGATCGGCACGCGCGAGCCCGACTTCACGACGCCGTACGACATCAACATCATCGGCGAATACAACCTGTCCGGGGAGCTGTGGCAGGTCAAGCCCTTGCTGGACGCACTGGGAGTGCGGGTGCTCGCCTGCATTTCGGGCGACGGTCGTTACAACGAGGTGGCCGGCAGCCACCGTGCGCGAGCCGCCATGATGGTGTGCTCCAAGTCGATGATCAACGTGGCGCGCAAGATGCAGGAGCGCTGGGGCATTCCGTACTTCGAAGGGTCGTTCTACGGGATTTCCGACATGAGCGCCGCGCTGCGCAACATCGCGCAGTTGCTGGTCGATCGTGGCGCTGCCGAAGACCTGCTGGTGCGCACGGAGAAGCTGATCCGGCTGGAAGAGGCGCGCGCGACCGAGCGAGTCCGCTCCTATCGGGCGCGGCTTGCGGGCAAGCGCGTGCTGCTGATCACCGGCGGGGTCAAGTCCTGGTCGGTGGTGTCGGCCCTGCAGGAAGCGGGCATGGAAGTGGTCGGCACCAGCGTGAAGAAGTCGACCAGGGAGGACAAGGACCGCATCAAGCAGATCATGGGCGACGACGCGCACATGATCGACGACATGACGCCGCGCCAGATGTACGACATGCTGCGCGACGCGCGCGCCGACATCATGCTGTCGGGCGGCCGTTCGCAGTTCGTCGCGCTGAAGGCGCGCATGCCATGGCTCGACATCAACCAGGAGCGCCACTACGCCTACGCCGGCTACGAGGGCATGGTCGAGCTGGTGCGGCAGATCGACAAGGCGATTTCGAATCCTGTCTGGCAGCAGGTGCGCCTGCCGGCGCCGTGGGACGCCGCTGCAGCCACCCTCACCCCCAGCCCCTCTCCCACAGGCGTGGGAGAGGGGAGGAACGGCGTGTTCTCCTCCGCTCGAGAAGGACCGAGCAAGCAACTCCCCTCTCCCGCCTGCGGGAGAGGGGCCGGGGGTGATGGTGTCAGCCTCGAGTCGCTCGCGGATCCCAGGGATTTATAGAGTCATGGCGACCGTCCTTGAGTCCAAAAAAGCCTGCGCGGTCAACCCGCTGAAGATGAGTCAGCCGCTCGGCGCGGCCTATGCCTTCCTGGGGCTGGACCGCTGCATGCCGCTGATGCACGGCTCGCAGGGCTGCACCTCGTTCGGCTTGGTGCTGCTGGTGCGCCACTTCAAGGAGGCGATCCCGCTGCAGACCACCGCGATGAACGAGGTCACCACGATCCTGGGCGGATACGAGAATCTGGAGCAGGCGCTGCTGAATATCCGGTCGCGGGCCAAGCCGCGGCTGATCGCGATCTGCTCGACGGGCCTGACCGAAACCAAGGGCGACGACGTCGAGGGCTACCTGGCGCTGATCCGCAAGAACAGGCCCGAGCTGGCGGACACCGAGCTGGTCTACGTGTCGACGCCGGACTACGTCGGCGCCTTCCAGGACGGCTTCGCGCGCGCGATCACGGCCATCGTGAAGCAGCTGGTCGAGCCGTTCGGCGCGCGCATCGAGCGCCAGGTCAACCTGCTGGCCGGCAGCCATCTGACGCCGGGCGATATCGAGGAGCTGCGTGAAATCCTTGCCGCGTTCGGCCTGTCGGCGGTCGTGCTGCCCGACGTGTCCCGATCGCTCGACGGCCACATTCCGGACGACTGGCGCGGAACCACGCTGGGCGGCACCGGCCTGGACGAAATCCGCACGATGGGTGGCTCCTGCCTGACCCTGGCGGTCGGCGAGCAGATGCGCTCGGCGGCCATGGAGCTCGAGATGCGCACGGGCGTTCCATACGTCCTGTTCGACCGGCTCACCGGGCTGGCGCCCTGCGACCGTCTGCTGCAGACGCTGTCCGAGCTGTTCGGCGTCCCGGTTCCGGCAGGCTTGCGGCGCCAGCGCAGCCAGCTGCTGGACGCCATGCTGGACGGGCACTTTCATCTGGGTGGCGTGCGCGCTGCGGTGGGCGCCGAGCCCGACCTGCTGTTCGCGGTCGGCTCGCTGCTGCACGAAATGGGCGTTGAGCTCACCTGCTGCGTGACCACGACCCACGCTCCCATCCTCGAGCGAGTGCCGGCCGAGCAGGTGCTGATCGGCGACCTGGAAGATCTCGAGCGCGGCGCCGCCGGCTGCGACGTGATCCTGAGCCACTCGCACGGCCGGCAGGCCGCCGCGCGCCTGGGCAGGCCCTTGTTCCGGATCGGCATTCCGATGTTCGATCGGGTCGGCAACTCCCACCGCGTCTCGGTCGGCTACCGCGGCACGCGCAACCTGGTCTTCGAGCTGGCCAATTTGATGATCGACCATCTGCCGCATCCGGAAGCGCACAGCTGGCCGTTGCCGCAGGCGTCGCTGGATGCGGCGCGCGGGTCGTCACCGGGACACGAATCACCGATCGCCGAACAGGAGCTCGCATCATGAAAATCGCCTTCTCGACCCAGGACAAGCAGCGCGTCGACGCGCACTTCGGCTGGGCCAAGCACATCGCGGTGTACGACGTGACCGCCGACGACTGCAAGTACGTCCAGACGTTTGACTTCGGCGGCGAGCTGCAGGAAGACGGCGACGAGGACAAGCTGGCGCCGAAGCTGGCGGCGATCCACGATTGCGCGATCCTGTATGTGGCCGCGATCGGCGGCTCGGCCGCGGCGCGCGTGGTCGCTCTGAAGATCCACCCGATCAAGGTCGCGCAGCCCGAGGCGATCCTGGACATCCTGGACAAGGTGCAGGATGTCCTGAAGGGGACGCCTCCGCCGTGGCTGCGCAAGGCGCTTGCCAAGGGGCAGGAACGCGCTCACTCGTTCGAGGACGAAGGCGTCGAGCACGGCGGAGTGTCCCATGGCTGAAGCGGTGGATGTGGCCGAGTGCGCCGAGGCCACCGAGCAGGAGCTGCTGGCGCGCCCGTTCGTGCGCGAGCTGATCAAGGTGATCCGGGCTCAGGACACGCACGGCGCCTGGGACGGCAAGGACGACCGCGCACTGCTGGCGCCGTACATCCTGAACGCCGAGCAGCGGCGCGAAATTCCGATCATCGGGGACCCCGACCCGGATACGCTGTGGCGCCTGGAGCTGCTGTACAACGCGGTTGGCCTGGCGGTGGAGCGCGCAACCGGCGTGATGGTGTCGCCGATGATGAAGATGCACCACGAGGGCTTCGGCCGCCTGGTGCTGACCGCAGGGCGGCTGATCGTGGTCAACAAGCATCTGCGCGACGTGCACCGCTTCGGCTTCCCGTCCCTCGCGAAGCTGGAGCAGGCCGGCAGCAGGCTGGTCGAGGATGCGATCGGAATGATCCGCGCCTATCCCGAGGTTGCGAAATACGGAAGCTAGCGATGCAAAGCCCAGACGAACTGAAAGCCCGGCTGAAGAAGCTCAACGCGCAGGCGGTGCAGGCGAAAATGGATCTGCACGACCTGTCCGAGGAACTGCCGACCGATTGGGAAAGAATCCCGCAGGTCGCGCAGAAAGCCTTCGAAGCGCACCGGGCGCTGGCCGAGGCGCGCAAGGCCGCCGCTGCGGCCGCGCCATGAGCGAGGCCGCCCGATGAGCGAATTCTCGGTGACGCTGCCCAGCGGCGTGTCGTGGGTCCCGCGCTTCGTGCGCTCGATCGATGAACAAAAATGCATCGGTTGCGGGCGCTGCTTTCGCGTGTGCCCGCGTGGCGTGCTGGAGCTGGTGGGTCTGGACGAGGACGGCGAGCGCGTTGGCGTCGATCCCGACGGCGACGAATACGACGAGTACGAAAAAAAAGTGATGACGATCGCGCACGGCGAGCTGTGCATCGGCTGCACCGCCTGCTCGCGCATCTGTCCGAAGAAGTGCTACACACATCGGGCCCAGGAGGGCTGAGCCTTGGAGCCGGCGCTCGCCGAATATCTGCGCGGTCGCTTCGGCGCGCCCGAGGCGGCGCGCATTGCGTGCCGCTGGCGCCAGGTGTTCGGCGTCGATGCGCAGGCCGACGACCTGCCGCGCATCCCGCGCCACCACGAGGAATATGACGACCTGCTCGCGCTGCTGCTCGAGCACGCGGCCGACGCGCGCGAATCGACCGCTGCCGTCGCGCGCTGGATCGCGTGGTCGTGCATCGGCGAGAATCACCTGTGGGAGGACCTCGGGCTGCCGGACCGGCCGGAGTTGACCCGATTGATGCGCGATTGCTTTCCGCGGCTGCACGAGCGCAACCGCGCGAACATGCGCTGGAAGAAGTTCTTCTACAAGCAGCTGTGCGATCGTGCGCAGGTGCAGGCCTGCCGCGCTCCCCGCTGCGACGCCTGCACCGAGTACCGCCTGTGCTTCGGGCCGGAGCTGCCGCGCTCCGCGCGCACCGGCGGAATCGTGAATACCGCGGAAGCGAGGGCGAGCACGTAAAATAGCCGGTTCTCTTCTTTGCGAAGCGCGTCATGGCCCTCAAATGCGGCATCGTCGGCCTGCCGAACGTCGGCAAGTCGACACTGTTCAATGCACTGACCAAGGCGGGCATCGCGGCGGAGAACTACCCGTTCTGCACGATCGAGCCGAACGTCGGCGTGGTCGAGGTGCCCGATGCGCGCCTGACGCGCCTGGCCGAAATCGCCAGGCCCGAGCGCGTGCTGCCGGCCACGGTCGAGTTCGTCGACATCGCTGGGCTCGTGGCCGGCGCCAGCAAGGGCGAGGGCCTGGGCAACCAGTTCCTGGCCAACATCCGCGAAGTGCGATGCGATCGCGCACATCGTGCGCTGCTTCGAGGACCCCGACGTCGATGCACGTATCCGGCCGGATCGATCCGGTCAGCGACATCGAGGTCGTGAACACCGAACTCGCGCTGGCCGACTTGCAGACCGTCGACAAGCAGCTCAGCCGGTACTCGAAAGTGGCGCGCACCGGTGCGGCCGGCGAGGAAAAAAGGAGGCCGTGCGGCTGGTTGCCGCGCTGGAGAAGATCCAGCCGGCGCTGAACCAGGCGCGCCCGGCCCGCTCGGTCGAGCTGTCGGCCGAGGAGCGGGCGGTGGTCAGGCCGCTTTTTCTGCTGACGATGAAACCCACGATGTACGTGGCCAACGTCGACGAGCACGGGTTCAGCGGCAACCCGCTGCTGGACGCGGTGCAGGCGTACGCCGCGCGCGAATCGGCTCCGGTCATCGCCGTGTGCGCGAAGATCGAGGCCGAAATCGCCGATCTGTCGGACGAGGACAAGGCGCTGTTCCTGCAGGACATGGGAATGCAGGAGCCCGGACTGGCGCGCGTGATCCGTGCCGGCTACACGTTGCTGGGGTTGCAGACCTATTTCACCGCCGGTCCGAAGGAAGTGCGTGCATGGACCATTGCGGCCGGGGCCACCGCGCCGCAGGCGGCCGGCGTGATTCACACCGATTTCGAGCGCGGATTCATCCGCGCCGAGGTGATCTCGTTCGACGATTTCGTGGCGAACCGGGGCGAGGTCGGCGCCAAGGAAGCAGGCCGGATGCGTCTGGAAGGCAAGGACTACGCCGTGCGTGATGGCGACGTGGTGCACTTCCGGTTCAACGTCTAGGAGGCCGCAATGCCCGCTACCGGGCATCTGACCGTGCTGGCGTTCGTCGCCGCCCTGTCGCGGCCTGTCAGCGACCGCCGGACCAGCCGTCGAAGAGCCGCTTGACCTCCTGCGCATCGACGCATTTGCGCAGGCCCGCGCGGAAGCCGCGATCGTGAAACATGCGGGCGGCTTCGGCCAGGATGCGGATGTGCTCCTCGGCGGCTTCCTTCGGCACCAGCAGCACGAGAAAGTCGGAAACCGGTTTGCCGTCCGGCGCGCCGAACGGGATCGGCACTTCGAGGCGCAGGTAGGCGACCAGTATCCGCTCCAGATGGCTGAAGCGGGCGTGCGGCAGGGCAACGCCCTCTCCCAGTCCGGTGGATCCGACCTGCTCGCGACGGTCCAGATCGCGGGTCACCGCCTGGTGGGGCAAGCCGTGCGAGCGCTCCATGTGCTGGCCGATGGCGTCCAGCAGCTCGGATTTGCGCGAAACGACCAGATCCAGGACGACATCTTCGGGCCGCAGGAGGCTGGCGATCGTGTTCATGGACGGCTCCTTCGCGCGGCGGCGGACGACCGCCGTCTGTCAGGGTAACTACATGCTAGGCAATCCGGTGTGACAATGGCAGAAAGCTGCGCCGGGCGCGTGAAAAGAAGACGTAAAAAGGCGACCTGGGTGGCGATCACGGGATCGGGCCGAACCCGGTTCCACCGATTCTGAGAAAGATCAAACATTCTGCGCTCGGGCCGAGCATCATGCGGCTCGGCCGCGGAGCGGCGATCACGTGGGTCTGGGGGTCTGCGCTTCGCGCGGTACACTCGATCGACACATCCGATGGGAAGGGAAGTCGTGAAATCACTGCTCAAAAGCATCACCCTGATCTGCAGTTTGCTGCTGGCCGCCAGCAGCCATGCCGCCGCACCGGCCGGCGCGCCCGCCGATTCGACCGGACTTTGCAAGGACGGCACGTATTACAACGGGGCGACGAAAAAAGGCGCCTGTTCGGGGCACCAGGGCGTAAAGGATTGGTGGGGCGCGACCACGACCGCACCGGCGCCCGCAGCGGCCGCACCGGCAGGCAAGGCTGCCCCGGCGGCTGCCGAGGCCGCGCAACCCGCGCCCGCGGCGAAGGCAGCGACAACTCACCCCACCGGCGCAATGGCGGCTGGCGCAGCACCGGGCCAGGTGTGGGTCAATACGGATTCGAAGGTGTATCACTGCTCTGGCGACGAGTGGTACGGCAAGACCAAGCAGGGTCAGTACATGAAGGAGGGCGACGCGGTGGCAAAGGGCTTCCGGCCTGCCCGCGGCAAGTCGTGCAAATGAGCAGGCCGCGGCGCGGCGTCGCAACGGCGCGTGCCTCTTGAGCCGCAGGGAGTGATGATGGGACTGCTGGACGGATTGCTGGGCGGTGTGATCGGTGGAGGCGTCGCCTCGCTGGTGAACGGGCTGATAGAGCAGCACGGTGGTGTGCAGGGAATCATCGATCAGTTCGAGAAGCAGGGCCTCGGTGCCACGGTGCAGTCGTGGGTCGGCAACGGACCGAACCAGGCGGTTTCGCCGGAACAGCTGCACCAGGTCTTCGGGCCGGACACGCTCAAGCAACTGGCCGCGGGCACCGGGATGTCGACCCAGGACCTGGCCAGCCGTCTGTCCGAGATCCTGCCGCAGGTGATCGACAAGTTGACGCCGAACGGCAAGGTGCCTCAGTCCTGAGCCGCGGATCGGGTCCGCACGCCGCGCGGGTTTCCGAATGAGGTCATGCGCGAGCTCAAGGCGATTTTCTTCGATGTGTTCGGCACCCTGGTCGACTGGCGCGGCTCCGTCGCCCGGGAAGCCAGGCGGTTGCTCGCCCCTTCGGGTGTCGCGATCGACTGGGAAGCGTTCGCCGATGCGTGGCGCGGCGAGTATCAGCCGGCCATGGAGCAAGTGCGATCCGGCCGGCTTCCGTTCAGCAAGCTCGATGCGCTGCATCGGCGCAACCTCGACGTCGTCCTTGGACGATTGGGACTGGATCGGATCGACGAGCCGGCTCGCGTCGAGCTGAACCTCGCGTGGCATCGCCTCGACGCCTGGCCGGACGCGGCCGCAGGACTGGCAAGACTGCGCACGGACTATCGGATCGCGCCCTGTTCGAACGGCAATATTTCATTGATGGTGGACCTCGCACGGCGCAACGGCTTCGTCTGGGACGCGATTGCCGGAGCCGAGCTCGCGCGCGACTACAAGCCGAAACCTTGCGTCTATCTGTCGGCGGCCGCGGCCTTCGACTGCAAGCCCGAACAGGCGATGATGGTCGCGGCGCATTCGTCTGATCTGGCGGCCGCCGCGGCCGCGGGATTGCGCACCGCGTTCGTCGCGCGCCCGGACGAGCACGGACCGGGAAAAGGCGAGAGCCGTCCGAGCGTTGCCGTCGACGTCTCGGTTTTGGACCTGATGGCTCTGCCGGAGCGGCTGGCACAATGGCGAGCAGCAAGCTCCTGAGGGCCCGGGCCTGAGCGGCCGGGGAACGCGCCCCATGTTGAAGAAGATCCTGATCGGAATTGCCGCGCTGGTGTTGCTGCTGGTCGTGGCGGCGGTGGCCCTGATAGCCGCGGTTGACGCCGATCATTACAAGCCCCGGATTGAAAAGGCGGCCTTCGAGCAGCTCGGGCGCACGCTCGCATTCGACGGCAAGCTGTCGCTCTCGGTGTTTCCCACCATCGCGCTGGCCCTGCCGCACACGACGCTCAGCGAGCGCGGCACCAGTGCGCCCTTCATGAGCCTGGACCGTGCGCGTGTTTCGCTCGCAGTGCTGCCGCTGCTGTCGGGACGGCTGCAGGCCGGCACGGCGTCGCTGCATGGGTTGCGCGTGACCGTCACCCGGCATGCCGACGGATCGACCACGGTCGACGACCTGACCGGCAAGGCCAAGCCCGAATCGAAGGCTCCGGAAAGTCCAGCGCAGCAGGGTTCCGGCGGAGTGCCCGCTCAATTCGAACTGGGCGGGATCGAACTGGTCGACGCGCAGGTGACGTATCGCGACGAGCAGGCTCACAACACCGTGACGTTGTCCAAGCTGAATTTGAAGACGGGCCGCATCGCGACCCGGTCGAGCACCCCAATCGACCTGTCGGCTTCGCTGGCCGCGACCGAGCCGCCCTCCCATTTCGATCTGTCGCTGAAGGCGATCGCAGACCTGGATCTGGCCGAGCATTCGTTTGGCGCGCGCGGCATCGATGCGCATGTGCGCGGCAACGCGGGTGCGGACCAGTTGGATGTCGTGTTGACCGCGCCCCGGATCACGGTGGACGCCGCGCGCGCTGCGGTCGAGCAGGTCAAGCTGCTGGCAACCGTCACCGGAGGGCATCAAGCCCGCATCGATCTGACGCTGGACAAACTCGCCGGGAGCGCAGACAAGTTCTCCGTCGGCGCGATCACCGGCGAGCTGGACCTGGAGTCGCCCGCGCTGCCACAGAAGTCCCTGAAAGTGAATCTGGACGGGTCGATGCGTGCCGATACCCGGGGTCAGGACGTCGTGGCGCGGCTGGCCGCGCATTTCGACGAAACCGCGGTTACCAGCCAGCTGAACGTGCACGGTTTTTCGTCCCCGAGGATTGGCTTCGACGTCGACGTCGACCGGCTCAATCTCGACCGGTACCTGTCGGGTGCTCCGACTGCTTCGGCCGCCGCTGCCGCGCCCGCCACGGGCCACGGCCCCGCGGCCCCGGCGACCGATCCGAAGGTCGATCTTTCCGCGCTCAAGGCGCTGAACCTGGCGGGCGAAGTGCGGATCGGCGCCCTGCAAGTGCACAACCTGAAGGCGAGCAAGGTCCAGGTCGCCGTGCGCGCGGCCGCAGGCCACCTGGACGTCGCGCCGCTGTCGGCCAACCTGTACCAGGGATCGCTGAGCAGCAACGCGAAGGTGGACGCCGACGCCAACCGCATCGCGGTGAAAGCGGACCTGGCGGGGATCTCGATCGGACCTTTGCTGCAGGACCTGACCGGCAAGGACGTGCTCGACGGACACGGCAACGTCAAGCTCGACGTCACAACGCTCGGTCCGACGGTGGGCGCGCTGCGGCGCGCCCTGGGCGGCACTGCGTCCCTGGCGCTGCGTGACGGTGCCGTACACGGCATCAACATCGCACAGAAGCTTCGCGATCTGAAAGGCACGCTCTCGACCGGTGCCCCGGCGGGCGGAACCGCGAGCGCGGCCGAGAAGACCGACTTTTCGGAGCTGACGGCCACCTTTTCGATCAAGGGCGGCGTGGCGAGCAACCACGACCTGCTGGCCAAGTCGCCGCTGCTGCGGGTCAACGGTGCCGGGGACATCGACGTCGGGGCCGGTGCACTCGACTACACGGTGCAGGCGGCCGTGGTCGGGACACTGGCCGGGCAAGGCGGCGCCGACCTGTCGAGCCTGCAGGGCTTGACGATCCCGGTGCATCTGTCCGGCCCCTTCACCGCTCTGTCGTACCAGCTCGACTGGAGCTCGATCGCCCGCCAGGCCGCCGCGAGCAAGGCGACCGAGCGGCTCAAGACCCTGCTTGGCAACAAGCTCAATCAGGGTGGCCAGTCGTCCGGTTCGAACGCGGGCGATGCATTGAAGGGTCTCCTGGGCAAATGAGCGGCAAATGAGCTGCAAATGAGCGCCAGATGAGCGGCAAATGAGCGCGCGTCGAGCCGCGCTGCTGGCGATGGCGCTCGCATGGCCCGCGGCCAGTGCCTGGCCACAGCCGCCGGTCGCGATCGAGCTGCATCATCGCAGCGCCGAATCGCTGATCGTGGCGCTGCGGCCGCTGATCGGTCCGGCCGCGCTGGCCGGTTCCGGCAATCGCTTGCTGGTGCGCGCGCCGCCGTCCGATCTGGCGCACGTCGTGGACCTTGTCCGGCAGGCCGACCGGCCGTTGCGGCCGCTCGTGGTCACGCTGCGCGATGATCCGCCGCCGGCTGCCGAGGCCGAGTCGGCGGCGCATGCCGGTTCGGTCACGCTGTCCACCGGCAGTGCGCTGCCGGCCGACCCACATGGCAATGGCCAGCTGCTGTCGACGCGGCCGCGGGAGCGCCCGAATCAGGTCGTCGAGGGTGATCCGCTGCTGATCTCGATGCCGGCGACACAGTCGTTGTGGTTCCACGCCAACGGCGGGCGCGCGGCGCCCAGGTCGCCAGCATCCGCAAGCCCCGCGGGGCCGGATGTGGCCGGAGCCGTGCATTTCGATGCGATGTCGGACTTCACCGCGCGCATATGGCTGGCCGGTGAGACCGTGGCGATCGCGCTGGAGCCGCGCGCGACCGGGCGCGTCGACAGCGCAACGGGTTCGGACTCCGGGCCCTCGGCCGTCTACGGCCGGGTCGGGCAATGGATCGCGCTGGTCGATCCGGGCATACCGCTCGAATCGCCCGGCAACGCCGGATCCGGCACTGCGCGTGCCGGCCTGTGGATCAAGGTCGACCCCGCGCCCGGGTCCGACGGCTCTCCGTGAAGCCCTGCGGCGCCGATCAACCGTCCGGAGGGCCGCCGAGCTGGGTAACCTTGTTCTTGAGCCAGCGTTCGACCGATGGAAAGACGAACTTGCTCACGTCGCCCCCGAGCATCGCGATTTCCCGGACGATCGATCCCGAGATGAACTGGTACTGGTCCGAGGGTGTCAGGAACATCGTCTCGACCTCGGGCAGCAGATAGCGGTTCATCCCCGCCATCTGGAACTCGTACTCGAAGTCGGATACCGCACGCAACCCCCGCAGGATCACCCGCGCGTTCAGCTCGCGCGCGAAGTCCTTCAGCAGGCCGCGGAATCCGACGACCTCGACGTTGGGGTAATGACCCAGCACCTCGCGGGCGATTTCGATGCGCTCGTCCAGCGTGAACACCGGATGCTTGGCCGCGCTGTCGGCGACCCCGACGATCAGCTTGGCGAACAATCCTGCCGCCCGGCGCACCAGGTCCTCGTGGCCCCGCGTCAGCGGGTCGAACGTTCCTGGGTAAACCGCGATCACGATGGACATTCGGCCGGCTCCGGTCACTGCGCCTGGAAGGGACGCGCCATTATTTCAGGACTGTTGCAAGCCCAGCAAATGAAAATGGACGTTTCCGGCGCGCCCGGTCCGCACGGCCTCCAGGCCGATCGACAGCTGATCGGCCTGAGTCAACGGGGCCGGCGCCTCGGCATAGATCCATCCGCCGGGTGCCAGCAGCGCGCGCGCCAGCTCCAGCGCGGGCCGCAGCAGGGGTTCGTCGTATGGCGGGTCGATGAAGATCAGGTCGAACGACTCCGGAGGCAGGCGCCTGGCCACGTCTAGGGCGTCGCCGCGCATCACCTGGACTTCCCGGGCGCCGAGGCGATCGCGCAACGCGGTCAGGCGCTCCACCAACAGGGGATCGCGCTCGACCAGCGTGACCTGGGTCGCGCCGCGCGATGCCAGCTCGAAGCCCAGCGCCCCCGTGCCGGCAAACAGGTCGAGCCCCCGGACCGATTCCAGATCGGCCCGCAGGTGCGACAGCCAGTTGAACAGCGTCTCGCGCACCCGGTCCGGGGTTGGTCGCAGCTGCGCGCGATCGGCCACCAGGATCGGCGTACGGCGGTAGCGACCGCCGATGATGCGGATCCGATTTGGTGCACCGGCCCGCCGCACCGGCGCGGTTGCGGAACTCTTGATATTCGCCAGAAGTTCAGGACGTCAGGTTCGTCGAAGGCACTTTGGACGCGCGCGATCCACTACACTGCCGTGCGCGGCCGCAGCCGGATGATTGCAGAAAATGAGCGAAGAGGATCAGGGCTGGCTGGCGCGACTGAGAAAAGGCCTGGCCAAGACGCGGGCCGGGCTGGTTGGCCTGTTTTCGGGCGCGCGCATCGACGAGGCGCTTTTCGAGGAACTCGAGGCGGCGCTGGTCGCCGCCGACACCGGTGTGCCGGCCGCCAAGGTGCTTTTGCAGCGAGTGCAGGCGCGGCTTGGCCGGCGCGAAGAGGCGACGTCTGAATCGGTCCGCACCGCGCTGCGCGACGAACTGGCTGCGCTGCTGGCGCCGTCCGAGGGCGCGCTGGTGGTGCCCGAGCAGCGGCCTTGCGTGGTGATGGTCGTCGGCGTCAACGGCAGCGGCAAGACGACAACGATCGGCAAGCTGGCGCGATGGTTCGCGCAGCGCCATTACAAGGTGCTGCTGGCGGCCGGCGACACGTTCCGCGCGGCCGCGCGCGAGCAGCTGCAGATCTGGGGCCAGCGAAACGGGGTCGAAGTGATATCCCAGGCGAGCGGCGACCCGGCCGCCGTGGTGTTCGACGCCGTATCGGCTGCGCGCGCCCGCTCGGTCGACGTTCTGATCGCCGATACGGCCGGTCGGCTGCCGACCCAATTGCACCTGATGGAAGAGCTCAAGCGCATCAAGCGGGCGATTGCCAAGGGTCTGCCCGACGCCCCGCACGAGGTCCTGCTGGTGGTCGACGGCACCAACGGGCAAAATGCGCTGGGACAGGTGCGCGCATTCGACCAGGCGATCGGATTGACCGGGCTGATCGTTACCAAGCTGGATGGCACGGCCAAGGGCGGCGTGATCGCGGCGCTCGCGCGCGAACCGCGTGAACGCCCCTTGCCGATCCTGTTCGTGGGCGTTGGCGAGCAGCCGCAAGACCTGCAGCCGTTTTCGGCGCGGCAGTTTGCCGACGCCCTGGTCGGCGTCTGACGGGGCCTGCCATGCTGCTGGCCGCAGTCGACGTCGGTTCCAACAGTTTCCGGCTGGAAATCGGCCGCGCCGACGGTTCGCACATCGAACGGCGCGGCTACTGGAAGGAGATCGTTCGCCTCGCGGCGGGGCTGGACGAGAGCAACCGCCTTTCGAAGAAAGCCATCGACACCGCCACCGAGTGCCTGGCGCGCATCAACGAGCGGCTGCGCGGCGTGCCGGCGACCCAGGTGCGCGCGGTCGGAACGCAGACCTTGCGCCAGGCGCTGAATGCGAACGAGTTCCTGCTCGAGGCCCAGCACGCGCTGGGGTTTCCGATCGAGATCATCTCGGGTCGTGAGGAGGCGCGGCTGGTGTTCGAGGGCTGCATGCACTCGCTCGCTCCGAGCCAGAAGCGGCGCCTGGTGGTCGATATCGGTGGGGCGTCCAGCGAAGTGATCGTCGGGCGTGGCTTCGAATCGGACCGGGCCGAGTCGTTCAAGATCGGCTGTCTGAACGTGACCTTGAAGTTCTTTCCAGGCGGCGTGATCGACCGGTCCTCGCTGAGGCGCGCGCAGGTCGCGTGCGAGGCCGAATTCGAAGAGGCGCAGGCGTACTTCGGCCGCGGACGCTGGGACGAGGTTTACGGCACCAGCGGCACGATCGGCGCGGTTTCCGTGGTGCTGCGCGATCAGGGCTGGACCGACGGCGCGGTGACGATGGCCGGCTTGGCGCGCCTGCGCCAGGCCCTGCTGGCGGCGGGCGATGTGCGCCGGGTCCGCTTCGACGGCATCAAGCAGGAGCGGGCCGCGGTGCTGGCCGGCGGACTGTCGGTGCTGATGGCCATTTTCGAGACCTTCGGTCTGGGCGAGCTGCGCACCGCCAAGGGCGGCTTGCGGCTGGGGGTGCTGTACGACCTGCTGGGGCGGCGCGAAAGCCGCGACATCCGCGATGCGACGGTGGACCGGTGGCAGCTTCGATTCGGCGTGGACCGGGCGCAGGCCGAACGCGTGGCGCAGACCGCGCTGAAGCTGTTCGCCGCGATGGCACCCTCGGCCGGGGAGGAGGCGGTCAAGCGCCTGCTGCGCGCGGCCCAGCTGCACGAGATCGGCTCGGCGGTGTCGCACGGCGATTACCACAAGCACTCGGCGTACCTGGTCGAGTACGGTGACCTGCCGGGCTTTTCGACTTCCGACCAGCGCGACATCGCCGAGCTGGTGCTCGGTCAGCGCGGCAACCTGAGGAAGGTGTCGGCGCTGCTGGAGGAACCGGAGCGGTCTGCCGCGTTGCTGGCGCTGCGGCTGGCCGTGATCCTGCACCACGCGCGCAGCGACGTGACGTGCGAGGGCTGGACGCTGCGCTTCGCGCGCTCGATCGAGATCGGGCTCGAGCGCGCCTGGCTCGACCAGCATCCGTTGACTCGCCACCTGATCGAAGAGGAAGCCGAGCAGTGGCAGCGGGTCGGCGTGCGCTTCACGATCCGCGCGCTCTGAAGGTCTAAGCCGCCAGGCGGAACTGGGACACGATCTCGGTCAGGCTGGCCGCCTGCTCCTTCATCGACATGGCGGCGGCCGCGGCCTGCTCGGCCATCGCGGCGTTCTGCTGGGTTGCCTGCTCCATCTGCGTCACCGTTGCGTTGAGGCTGTCGATGCCGCTGCTTTGGGAGCCGCCCGCGTCGGCCAGCTCCCGCATGATCCGGCTGACCTCGGTCACGCTGTTGACGATTTCGCCCATCGTCTCCCCGGCCGAATCGACCAGGCGCGCGCCGGCGCCGATCTTTTCGACCGAGTCGCCGATCAGCGCCTTGATTTCCTTGGCGGCCAGGGCGCTGCGCTGCGCCAGGCTGCGAACCTCGGCGGCCACCACCGCGAAACCGCGACCCTGCTCGCCGGCACGGGCCGCTTCGACCGCGGCGTTCAGAGCCAGGATGTTGGTCTGGAATGCGATGCCGTCGATCACGCTGATGATGTCGACGATGCGACCGGCGCTGGCGTTGATCTCGGTCATCGTACGCACCACCTCCGACACCACGTTCCCGCCGCGGGACGCGACATCGGCCGCCGAGTTGGCGAGCTGGTTGACCGAGCGCGCCTGCTCGGCGTTGTGCTTCACGATGGACGTGACGCGCTCCATCGAGCCGGCCGCCTGCTGCAGCGAAGCGGCCTGGGACTCGGTGCGCGACGACAGATCGGCGCTGCCGGCAGCGATCTCGCCGGCGGCCGAATTGATCGCGTCGGCCGCGGCCCGGATCCGCGTGACCGATCCCACCAGGCTTTTTTGCATCTGCCTGAGCTCGTGCAGCAACCACCCGAGCTCGTCGCGCGTGTCCGACTGGATCTTGCCGTCCAGCTGGCCGTGCGCGATCGCCACCGTCGCGTCCACCGCCTTGTGGAACGGCCTGACGATGCTGGCCGCAACGACCCAACCGGCCGCCACGCTGACCAGCGCTGCGACCGCCAGCGCGCCGATCAGCACCCAGACGGCACCCCCGGCTTCCGCGCTGGCGGCCGAAACCTGCCACAGGCCGAATCCGGCTGCGGCGATGAACGAAATCATCGTGAGGCCGATCCCGCTCCAGATGCGGGCAGCCATCGGCCAATCTTTGAAGCGCATGCGTGTCTCCGGGCGTCGCGGCGGGGTGCACAAACTTAGCGCCGCGCTCGCCCGGCCTGCACGGGAAAAGTGCAGCGAATAGAGAGCAGTTCCGGCCTTAAAGGCGCCGCCCGCGGCCCGCCCGGTTACGCGGGGTGCGGTCAGGCCAGGTCGGGATTGATCACGGCGCGCAGCACCGCCTGTTCCAGCCCATCGCTGTCGCTGGAACTGAGCCACCATACCGCGGCTTTTTTCACCGGCCAAGGCCGCTCGGCACCCGCCAGCAGCCGGCTGACAGCAAGACCCAGGGTCGGCTGATGGCTCACCGCCACGATCGGCGAGCGCGAATTGGGCCATCCGACCGCCACCAGCAGTTCCTCGGCGGTCGCGCCGGGCGCGATCTGCTCGACCGTCTTGAACTTGCGCCGCGACAGGTCCGCCAGCGCCAGCGCGGTCTGCTGCGCTCGGGTGGCCGGGCTGGCCAGGATCCGGGCCGAGTCGGGCAGCCGGCCGTGCAGCCACTCCGCCATACGCCGGGCCTGCTTTTCGCCCTTGGCGCTGAGCTTTCGGCCCAGATCGGGTTCGCCGGGTTCGGCTTCGGCATGGCGCCACAGGATCAATTCCATCGCTCAGTGCTCGTCGTCGGGTCGGCCCAGCAGCGTCAGCAGCCTGCGCTGGGCGCTTTGTCCATGCGCGATCTGCCGGGGCGGCGCATATTCGCCGGACGGCAACAGCGTCCAGGCCTCGGCCGTGTCCTCCAGGTACGGACGCAGTCCCTCGTCGATCACCCGCCGCTTCAGCCTGGGGTCCAGCACGGGGAATGCGACCTCGATGCGTCGGAACAGGTTGCGGCCCATCCAGTCGGCGCTGGCCAGGTAGACCTCCTCCTCGCCGCCGGCGCCGTAGTAGTAGATGCGGTGGTGCTCCAGGAACCGGCCGACCACCGAACGCACCTGGATGTTTTCCGAGAGCCCTTTGACCCCCGGTCGCAGGGAGCAGGCGCCGCGCACGATCAGGTCGATGCGCACGCCGGCGCTCGACGCCTCGTACAGCGCGTTGATGGTCGGCTCGTCGACCAGCGCGTTGATCTTGGCGATCACGCGAGCCGGCTTGCCGGCGCGCGCCAGACGCGCTTCGCGGGCGATCGCGGCCAGGTTGCGCCGATGCAGCGTGAACGGCGCAAGCCAGAGGTGCCGCAGCCGTTCGACCCGCGTCAGGCTGGTCAGGTGCATGAACACCTTCTCCACGTCCGTGCAGATGCCCGCATTCGCGGTGAGCAACCCGAAGTCCGTGTACAGCTTGGTCGTGCCTGGGTGGTAGTTTCCGGTTCCCAGGTGCGCGTAATGCACCAGCCGTTCCCGTCCGCGCCACGATTCGCGTCTGAGCACCAGCAGAAGCTTGGCGTGCGTTTTCAGCCCCACCAGCCCGTAGACGATCTGCGCGCCGACCGCTTCCAGGCGTTCGGCCACATTGATGTTCGCCTCCTCGTCGAAGCGGGCCTTCAACTCGACGACGACGGTGACCTCCTTGCCTAGGCGGGCCGCCTCCTCCAGCAGGTCGACCAGGACCGAGCCGGTTCCCGTGCGGTACAGCGTCATCCGGATCGCGACCACTTTCGGGTCGATCACGGCCTGTCGGAGGAATTCGACCACCGGCTCGAAGCTCTCGTACGGGTGATGCAACAGGATGTCGCTGCGGCGTATCGCTTCGAACAGGTCCGATCCCTGCGCCAGCTGCCTGGGCCAGGCCGGCACCAGCGGCGGGAAGCGATGCTCGGGGCGGTTCAGGTGGTCGACCAGCTGGTTCAACCGCACCAGGTTGACCGGACCGGGCACGCGGTAAACGGCCTCCTGCGGCAGTTCGAACTGGTCCCGCAACAGCTGCTCCAGGGGGTCCGGGCAGTTTCGAAGCACTTCCAGGCGCACGGCGTTGCCGAAATGCCGCTGGGTCAGCTCCACCTGCAGTGCCTGCCGCAGATCGGATACTTCACGCTCGTCGACCCACAGTTCCGAGTCGCGCGTGACGCGGAACTGCGAAAAGCCGGCCACGCCGCGGCGCGGAAACAGGTCCGCCAGGTGCGCGCGTATCACCGACGACAGCAGCACGAACGCCTGGCGGCCGGCTGCGAGGCGTGATGGCAGGGGAATGACGCGCGGCAGGGCCCGCGGCACCTTGACGATCGCGATCGTTCCGGGCCGGCCGAATGCATCCTTGCCGTTCAGCTGGACGATGAAGTTCAAGGTCTTGTTCATCACCTGCGGAAACGGGTGCGCAGGGTCCAGCCCGATCGGCGAAAGCAGCGGGCGCACTTCCCGCTCGAAGTACTCCTTGACCCAGGCCCGCTGCGCCGGGGTGCGCTTCGAATGGCTCAGCACGACGATGCGCGCCCGCGCCAGCGCCGGGATGATCAGTTCGTTGAAAACGTGGTACTGGCGGTCCACCAGCGCGTGGGCCCGCTCGGCGATGCCGACGAAGGACTCCCACAGCGGCGAAGCCTGGTTGATGCCGGTGGATTCGCGCATCTCCCCCATTAGGCCGGAGGCGCGAATCTCGAAGAACTCGTCCAGGTTCGACGAAACGATGCACACGTAACGCAGTCGCTCGGCCAGCGGGACCGATGCGCGCTCGGTCAAGGCCAGCACGCGCTCGTTGAACGCGAGGTGCGACAGCTCGCGATCCAGGAACCGCGCGATCGGCGCAGGCGGGGCGTCGATCGCGCGCTCCGCCCTGGTGTGGGCGCGCCGAACCGGCGCACCAGAGCCCCCATCTGACCGCTCCATGACCTCCCCGGATCTGTGGACGTACAATCCGCGGCCTTGCCTGCAGCTGGCCGCAACAAGTGTGGATTGTAGGCGGCGGGGATCGAACTGACGTGGCCGAGCTTGCCGAGTCCCAAGCGCTCCTGAGTCTGGAACACGTCGAAGTCCGGCGCGGGACGTTCCGCTGGGCGCTGTCGGACCTGAGCCTGAGCGTTGCACGCGGCGAACTGGTTCTGATCGTCGGCCCCTCGGGGGCTGGCAAGAGCACCTTGCTGCGATTGATGGCCGCGATCGAGCGTCCCACCTCCGGCCGCGTCCTGATTGCCGGCCAGGACGTGGGCCGGCTGAGCGCGCGCGCGCGCGCGCACTTGCGCCGCCAGATGGGCATCGTTTCGCAGGACGCGCTGCTGTTCGACGATTGCAGCGTGATCGACAATGTGAGCGCGCCGGCAATGCTCGCCGGGGAGCGCCGATCCGAAGCGCAGCAGCGGGCCCGCGCCGCCCTGCAGCGCGTTGCGCTGGACGCTGCGCAATTCGGCGCGCTGCGCTGCGACCGGCTCGCCGCGGGCGAGCGAAGTCGGGTCGCGCTGGCGCGCGCGCTGGCCAATCGCCCGGCGCTGTTGCTGATCGACGAGCCGGCGGGAATCGGCCAGGATGCGCGATTCGACGCCAGAGCGCTTTTTGAAACCCTGGCCCAGTTTTGCCGCGCCGGCGTCGCGGCGGTGGTGGCGATGCGCGAAGCCCCGCCGATCGAAATCGCGGTGCGCCGCTTCAACCTGTCCGAAGGCCGCCTGCAGTCGCCGGCTGTGCTTTCGGACTGCCCTGTCCCCTTGGGGTGAGGCGCTGCTGTGATCCTTTCTACCTGACCCGATGAGCGAATCTCCGACCGACGGCGCCCTGCGCGGGGCCCTTGGTGCGATCGGCCGCCGCCCGGTAGCCTGGCTGGCCGCCGTGCTGCTGGCCGGCCTCGCCCTGGGCGCCGAGTTGCTGGTCGCCATCTCGTTCTGGAGCCTGCGCCCGCTCGCCGAGCAGGTCTCGATTGCGCCCGAGGCGACGGTGGCGCTGGCTGCCGGCGTGGCCGCGAGCGAGTCCGAAGCGCTGCGCGCCTCGCTCTCGCAGCTGCCGGCGGTGGCCGCGACACGGTTCGTGCCGCGGGATGCGGCGCTGGCGCAGATTGCCGCCCGCACGCCGGCCGACCGCGACGCGATCGGCCAGCTGGCCGGCAACCCGCTGCCGGACGTGCTGGTCGTGACGTTCACGCCGCAGGTCGATCCCGACTCGATCGAGTCGACCGTGGCGGTGATCAAAAAGATGGCGCGCGTCGACGGGGTTGAAATCGATCTGGGCTGGTATCGGAAGTTCCGCGCCCTGGCGCGCCTTGGCGCCGTCGTGACGGTCGTGGTTCTGGCCGCCATCGCGATTCAGGCGGTCGGCTGGCTGCTGGTGGCGGTCGCGGTCGGCGCACCCATCGACGCGCGGCGTGTCCAACTGCTGTGGCAGCTGGGCGTCGACGACCGCGGCGTGCGGGGCGCGCCGGTCGCCGCCGCGGCGTTGACGTCGCTGGCGGCGGCCGTGGTGGCACTGGCGGCGGCACGCGCCGGCTGGCGCTGGCTGGACGGCGAGCTCGGATCGATCGCGCGGATGTACGCCAGCCCGGCGCGGCTGCTCTGGCCCGACCCCGCCTGGCTTGCCGGGTTTGCGCTGGTTGCGCTGGTGGTGGGCGCGACGATCGGCTCGATCCGGGCGCGGGCCCGGCTCAGGACGATCCGGATGGGGCTCGCAGGGCCGTTTTTCCAATAATTGTGAGCACTCGCTTACGGCTTATGCCGCACAAACATGAGATCTCGTAAGCCCGATGAAAGTGAACTCTGGAGGCCCCGGGCGCTCTAACTAGCACTCTCGAATGACGAGTGCTAAAGTCCGAACAAAGGAGTCCCTTGGGGAAAAGCATGGCAGAAAACGCATTGGTTCCTTCGCTGCGTCTGCATGGCGACGCGCTGCTCGCGCCGGGCAGCCTGGGCAATCTGGACGCGTACATCACCGCGGTCAATCGCATTCCGATGCTTTCGGCCGAGGAGGAAGTGTCGCTGGCACGCGGCTTCCAGGAAAGCGGGGATCTGAACAGCGCCGGCAAGCTGGTGCTGTCGCATCTTCGGCTGGTGGTTGCGGTCGCGCGCAACTACCTCGGCTACGGGTTGCCGCACGCGGACCTGATCCAGGAAGGCAACATCGGGTTGATGAAGGCGGTCAAGCGATTCGACCCGAATCGCGGCGTTCGGCTGGTGTCGTTTGCGCTGCACTGGATCAAGGCCGAGATGCACGAGTACATCCTGCGCAACTGGCGCCTGGTCAAGGTGGCGACCACCAAGGCCCAGCGCAAGCTGTTCTTCAATCTGCGCAGCATGAAGCAGCGTGCAGGAACCATGTCGCGCGAGAGC
>CAVTZO010000042.1:0-38377 GCA_963739145.1 uncultured beta proteobacterium | reverse complement strand
ATCTTCTTCACCCAGGTGTTTCGCGACGGTTTCTTCCACGCCGACATGCACCCGGGCAACATCGCCGTGAGCGTCGATCCGACCGAGCTCGGCCGCTACATCGCGCTCGACTTCGGCATCGTCGGCACGCTGACCGACATCGACCGCGACTACCTGGCGCGCAATTTCCTGGCGTTCTTCCAGCGCGATTACCGGCGCGTCGCGCAGACCCACCTCGAGTCGGGCTGGGTGCCGCGCGGCACGCGCGTCGACGAACTCGAAAGCGCCATCCGCGCGGTGTGCGAACCGATCTTCGACCGGCCGCTCAAGGACATCTCGTTCGGCCAGGTGCTGCTGCGCCTGTTCGCCACGTCGCGCCGTTTCAACGTCGAGATCCAGCCCCAGCTCGTGCTGCTGCAAAAGACCCTGCTCAACGTCGAGGGCCTGGGCCGCCAGCTCGATCCGGAACTGGACCTGTGGCGGACCGCCAAGCCGTTCCTCGAGGACTGGATGAAGCGCCAGGTCGGCTGTCGGCGGTCTCGATCGAGCGCATGAAGGCGAGCCGTGTCCCTGGAGCCGTCTCCTGCCGCACCTGCCGCGCCTGGCCGTCACACGCCCTCACGGCAGTCGAAAGCCAGGAGCGCGTGCTGGCGGAGCTGGCCGCGCTGCGTCGCGTCAGCGCGCAGCGCAACCGCCTGCTGCTGGGCGCAGTGTCACTGCTGGCCGCCGTCGTGCTGATGCTCGGGTGGGACTTTCTGGGCCTGCGGCTGCCGAGGCTGTGAATTGCCCGGGTACCTATAATGAATCGGAACCTCATTTGCCTACACCCTCACCCCCTCCGCTCTGCCGCTGCGCGGGCGAGCGGCGATCGAGAGTCGCAAGTGCGCGGGTGTTCACCGGGGCACGGCCTATCGCCCCTCGCCCGCGCAGCGGCAGAGCGGAGGGGGTGAGGGTTTACGCGCCTGGGCATTTAACGAAGATAGTTGGGAAAGCACGATGAACCTCGTGATCCTCGCCGCCGGCCAGGGCAAGCGCATGCGGTCGGCCCTGCCCAAGGTACTGCACCCGCTCGCCGGGCGGCCGTTGCTGGCCCACGTGCTCGATACCGCGCGGTCGGTGGCCACGGCACTCGGGCGCACGTCGCAGTTCATCGTCGTGATCGGGCACGGTGGCGCGCAGGTGCGCGAGGCCTTCGCCGGACGTGCCGACGTGCGCTTCGTGATGCAGGAGCCGCAGCTCGGCACCGGGCACGCGGTGCTGCAGGCCGCCGAACTGTTGAGCGACGCCGAACCGACGCTGGTGCTGTTCGGCGATGTTCCGCTGGTCGAGCCGGACACGCTGGTCGAGCTGCTGCGCGCGGCGGCCAGCGGGGTCTGCCTGTTGAGCGCGCGCGTGGCGGATCCGTCCGGCTACGGGCGCATCGTGCGCGATGCCGACGGTCGCGTGATGCGGATCGTCGAGGATGCCGACGCGACCGGCGCCGAGCGGGCGATCGACGAGATCAACACCGGAATCCTGGCCGCGCCGACCGCGCGCCTGAAATCCTGGCTTGCGCAACTGGGCAACGAAAACGCGCAGCGCGAGTACTACCTGACCGACGTGGTCGCGCTGGCGGTGCGCGAGGGCGCGCCGGTCGCGGCCAGCGTCGCGCCCGATGCCGGGCAGGTGCTGGGCGTGAACAGCAAGGCGCAACTGGCGCAGCTCGAACGCAGGGTTCAGCAGCGCAACGCCGAGCGCCTGATGCAGGCCGGCGCGACTCTGGCCGACCCGGCCCGCATCGATGTGCGCGGGGCGCTGACGGTGGGCCAGGACGTGTTCATCGACGTCGGCTGCGTGTTCGAGGGGCAGGTCGTGCTGGGCGACCGGGTCCACGTCGGGCCGTACTGCGTGCTGCGCGACATGACGGTCGGCGCCGGCACCGAGCTGGTCGGCTTTTCCTACCTGGACGGCTCCCGCATCGGAGCCGACGCGCGGGTCGGGCCCTATGCGCGCCTGCGTCCCGGTGCCCAACTGGACGATCGTGTCCACATCGGCAATTTCGTCGAGGTCAAGGCGAGCCGCGTCGGTGAGGGTTCCAAGGCCAACCACCTGGCGTACATCGGCGACGCCGAGGTGGGCCCGCGCACCAACATCGGAGCCGGCACGATCTTCGCCAACTACGACGGCGTGAACAAGCACCACAGCCAGGTCGGCGGGGACGTGCAGGTCGGCAGCAATTGCGTGCTGGTGGCGCCGATCCGGGTCGGCGATGGCGCCACGATCGGGGCCGGGTCGACGGTGTCCGGAGAGGTGCTGCCGGGGGGCCTGACGCTGGCGCGCGCGCGGCAGGTCTTCAATCCGCGCTGGAAGCGCCCGCTCAAGAAGCCCGCAGGCTGAATCCGGCGCGCGGGCGCATCAACGGAGGCACGTCCATGGTCACTGCTGAATCCGCGTGGCGCGGCGAAGCGACGCGTCTGCTCGGCAAGCTCGGAGTCGATCCGGCTTCGCTGGACGGCGACCTGGTCGCCCGCACGCCGATCGACGGCGGTCTGACCGCGCGTGTGCCCGAGGCAACGCCGGCCCAGGCGAGGGGCGCGGTCGAGGCCGCCCACCAAGCCTTTGGTCGCTGGCGCCTGGTGCCGGCGCCGCGCCGCGGCGAGCTGGTGCGCCGATTCGGCGAAGCACTGCGGCAGGCACGCGAGGACCTGGGTCGGTTGGTTTCGATCGAGTCCGGCAAGATCGCTTCCGAAGGCCGCGGCGAAGTGCAGGAGATGATCGACATCTGCGAATTCGCGACCGGCCTTTCGCGCCAGCTGTACGGCCTGACGATCGCATCCGAGCGTTCCGGGCATCGGATGATGGAAACCTGGCATCCACTCGGCGTCACGGGCGTGATCAGCGCGTTCAATTTTCCGGTCGCGGTTTGGGCCTGGAACGCTGCCCTGGCACTGGTGTGCGGAGACCCGGTCGTTTGGAAGCCGTCCGAGAAAACGCCGCTCACTGCCCTGGCGGTGCAGGCGATCTTCGAGCGCGCCGCGCGCGAGTTCGAGCGCGAATCGGGCTTGTCGGCGCAGGGCCTCGTGCACGTGCTGACCGGCGGGCGGGCTGCGGCCGAGGTCCTGGCCGAAGACCCGCGCGTGCCGCTGGTATCGGCCACCGGGTCCACGGCGATGGGGCGCGCGATCGCTCCGACAATCGCCCGGCGCTTCGGGCGGGCGCTGCTGGAGCTGGGGGGCAACAACGGCGCGGTGGTCTGCCCCAGCGCGGACCAGGAGCTGGCGATGCGCGCGATCGCATTCGCCTGGATGGGAACGGCGGGCCAGCGTTGCACCACGCTCAGGCGCCTTTTCGTGCATCGGGACCTGGCCGACGGTTTCGTGCAGCGCCTGGTGCGCGTGTCCGCGTCGGTGGCGGTCGGCGATCCGCTGGAGGCGGCCACGCTGGTGGGCCCCTTGATCGATCGGGCCGCGTTCGACTCGATGCAGGCGGCCCTGAAGGAGGCCGCAGCCGACGGCGGCCAGGTGCACGGCGGCGAGCGCCTGCACGCGCAGCGCTGGCCGGATGCGTATTACGTGCGGCCGGCGGTGGCGCAGATGCCCGAAGCGCGCGGGCCTGTGCTGCGCGAGACCTTCGCTCCGATCCTGTACGTGATGCGCTACACGTCGCTCGAGGAGGCGATCGCCGCGCACAACGCGGTGGGCGCGGGCCTGTCATCGTCGATCTTCACGCGCGACCAGCGCGAGGCCGAGCGGTTCATCGCGGCCGACGGATCCGACTGCGGACTGGCCAACGTGAACATCGGCCCTTCGGGCGCCGAGATCGGCGGAGCTTTCGGCGGCGAAAAGGAGACCGGCGGCGGGCGCGAATCCGGCTCCGACTCGTGGAAGGCCTACATGCGGCGCGCCACCAACACGATCAATTTCTCCGGCGACCTGCCGCTGGCACAGGGCGTGAAGTTCGACATCGGCTGACCATCCCGACCGACGGTTCCCGGCCCGCGCTTCAACGAGGGTCGAGCGCGCGGTTCACTGCGGCGGCCAGGCGCGCGCCGGCCAGCGCCAGCTGCGCCGAGACCACGCGCTGGGCCCGTCGCTGGTAGCCGCGCGACAGCACCACGGTCCCGGTCGGCGGCGCATTGCAGGAAAACTGCGGGTAGTCGAGCGCGACTTCGCGCGCCAGCTGATTCGATTCGGCCAGCCATTGGCCGGACGGCGCCTCGATGCGCGCCGGGGGCAGCGCGCGGGCGCGCGCGATCAGCGATCGCAGCATCGGGTCCGGCGGCTGGTCGCTGCCCCCCGCCTTCAGCGCGGAGTTCACCAGCCGCACGTCCCACGCGAAGTGAAGCGTGACCGGCGCCGCCTGGGGGAACCGGCCCGTTGAACGCGAACCTGGTTTCCGCCTTGCGCATAGTCGGCGGCGTGCAGCGGCTGGTGCATGTCGCCGACCAGGTGCGCAATCCATTTCAGGGCCTCGCGGCACGCGCGGCGACCGCTGCGGTCAGCCAATTGCGCCAGCAGCGCCTCGATGCGGCCGCTCGCGCACTGCTCATGCTCGCACCAGGGGCGGCCGGCGGGGCGGCGCCGCACAAAGGCATGTTGTCGTAGTGCCATTTTGGCCGGTCCGCGTCGCTGCCGCGTACCTCGTCGGCCCACACGGAGACTTCGGCCAGGGTCGTGCGGCGCGACGGATTGCCGTCCCGGTCGCGGTCATCCAGCAGCAGCCGCGCGACCTCGGCCCGCGCGTCGGCGCTGAGCATTGCGTAGGCCACGGCACCGATCGCGTGGTGCCCCAGCGGTCCCCATGCGCTCGAGGCCTGCGACAGCAGCATGACGGTCAGGCCGGCTGCCAGCGCAGGGACAAGCGACCTCCCGGGGCAGAGGGATATACGCATGCGATCCTTGCTAAATTTGGCTCAGAATACCGACCCGGGACGGCGCCGTGACCCTGCGCTGGTCGGAAAAGAGGACGGTGTCACGCACGGGCGGCACAAGCCGGCGGATCAAAGGATATAAACATGACCGGACGACGGGAATTCCTGATGAATACGGGCGCACTGGGGATCGGCATGGCAGCAGGGTCAGTCCAGCCGGCGGCTGCCGACCCGGCATCGACGCAGCTCGCGCAGGACGCTGGCATCGCGCCTCGGCACGCCGATCCGGGCCATGCTCTGCTGCCTGCCGTGACGCTGCTGACGATTCGCCGCAAGGGCGATCGCGAGACGCTGGGGATCAGGTTCGACGACGGGGTGTTCGATGTGGCGCAGGCGTCCGCCTTGCTCGGCCTGGCGGCGCCCCAGAGCCTGGAGCAGTTGCTGCGCGAGGGCGGCTGGGCCCAGGTCGAGGCTCTGCTCGCCGAAACGCGCTCCTCCAAGCTGACGCAGGCCCTGATTCCCGAATCCTCGATCACGTACGGGCGCCTGTTCACGAACCCGGGCAAGATCGTGTGCGTAGGCCTGAACTATCGCCGGCACGCGCAGGAAATCGGCATGCCGATCCCGAAAGTCCCGGTGCTGTTCAACAAGTTCAACAACAGCCTGGCGGCACACAAGAGCGCGATCCACCTGCCGCCGCGCGAGGTGTCATACAAGTTCGATTACGAGACCGAGTTGCTGGTGGTGATGGGCCGGCACACGCGCGATGTGTCGGAGGCCGAGGCGCTGGACTGCGTGGCCGGCTATTGCACGGCCAACGACTTTTCGGCGCGCGATCTTCAGCTCGAATCGGGCGGGCAGTGGATGATCGGCAAGACGCTCGACGCATTCGCCCCGATCGGGCCGTATTTCGTGTCGGCGGCGCGCGTCGGCGATCCGAACAACCTGAAGCTGGAAACGCACGTGAACGGCGAGGTGCGGCAGTCGTCCAACACCAGCGACTTCATCTTCAACGTGCAGCAGGTGATCTCGTATATCTCGCGCCACTTCGCGCTCGAGGCGGGCGACCTCATCTTCACCGGTACGCCGCAGGGCGTGATCCAGGGCATGGCGCCGGACAAGCGCGTCTGGCTGAAGGCCGGCGACCAGATCGCGTGCACGATCGAGAAGCTCGGAACGCTCAGTTTTTCGCTGACGTGATCACCCCGATCCGGTGAGGGACCCGGCGGCCGGGCACGCGCGCGTCATCACGCTGCTGTCTCTGGGCGCGTTCGCCGTCGCGGCCTCCCTGCGCGCGTGCGACGCCCTTCTGCCGGCGCTGGCGCAGACCTTCCAGATTTCCACCGGCCAGGCGGGCCGCACGATTTCGATGTTCGCGCTCGCCTACGGCGTGGCGCAGATGCTGTACGGCCCGCTGGGTGATCGCTACGGCAAGGTGAAGGTGATCGCCTTCGCGGCTTCGGCCGGCGTGGTGGCCAGCCTGGGCGCAATGCTGGCGCCCGACATCGGTTGGCTGATCGGGTTCCGGGCGCTCGGCGGGGCGGCCGTGGCGGCAATCATCCCGCTGTCGATGGCCTGGATCGGCGACCAGATCGCGTACGAGCATCGGCAGGCGACGCTGGCGCGCTTCCTGATGGGACAGATGCTGGGCATCATCGGCGGCCAGTTCCTCGGCGGCGTGTTCGCCGATCATCTGGGCTGGCGCTGGACGTTCGCCTTTCTGGCTGCGGCCTTCCTGGCCGCGAGCATCGCGCTGTGGACGAGCCGATCCGCTCCCGCCGCCGCCATCGGCCCTTCCGTGGGATTCGCGCGGCGCATCGCGGCGATTGCCCGGGTCGGCTGGCCGCGCGTGATCTTCGCGACGGTCTTTTTCGAAGGGCTCGCCGTGTTCGGCGCGCTGGCTTTCATCCCCTCGCATCTGCACCACCGCTTCGGCATATCGCTGACGCTGGCCGGGATTGCGCCGGGAGCCTTTGGCGTGGGGGGCATCGGCTATGCACTGTTCACGCGCCGGCTGCTTGCCTGGCTCGGTGAACCGGGCCTGGTCCGCGCGGGAGGCGCGCTGCTGGCGACCGGGCTGGCCGGGTTGGCGCTGGGCGGCAGCTGGCTGCTGGCCATCCCCGAGAGCGCCCTGCTCGGGATCGGCTACTACATGATGCACAACACGCTTCAGACTCACGCCACGCAGATGGCGCCGGCGAACCGCGGCACCGCCGTGTCCCTGTTCGCTTCGTGTTTCTTCCTGGGACAGTCGACCGGCGTATCGATCGCATCGGCAATGGTCGACGCGATCGGCACCCCGGCCGTGTTCGTCGGGGCGGCGCTGCTGCTGATCGTGGTTGCGGCGGCGTTCGCGTCGGCCCTGCGCCGCCGATCGGCGGCGCAACAGGCGCGACGGTGACTACGGGTGGGCGTTCGGGGCAGTCGGCTGGCTCGTGGTGGCGGCCACGGTCGGCTCGGACGAGCGCGGGTGTGTATCCATGTAATGCGCAATAAGACCGACCGCCGCCACTGACCCGATCATCAGTGCGAACGTCAACAGTGGACCTGCAACAGGGCTGCGTCGCTTGGAACTCATCGAATACTCCAAAGTTAGAAAGTTATCCTGCGGCGAAACGGGCGCTGCCCCTCCGGATTCCTGATGAGGTCTTCAGTGCCTCGCATCGCGGCCTCGACCCGGGCACCCAGTGCCTGCCCCACGGTCGAAGCGACAGACAGGATTCTTCCGCAACGCAGCGGAAGCGACAACCGATTTGGATCAAAACCATCTGTCTGGACGATGCCCCTTTTGAGTCGGTTCTGATACGGACGGATGAATGAAGGCTCGCGCTGGTGCATCAGCGTGCCCCGCACGCACGCATCGGGGTCATTCTTAAATTGGGGGTCATCATCCAGCGCGCGCTTCTTAAGCGCCCACCGCTTCGGTGCGAAACTTCATCCGCGTTTCAGCGGCGATTCAAGCCCCGCTTACTGCGAGCGCGCCAGCAAGGTGAAGTGTTCGACGCTCGGGGCCACGGCGAAGAACGGCGCGACGATTGCGCGCCACTGCGCGAACGCGGGTGACCCGCGGAAATCGATCGTGTGATTTTCCAGCGTGTCCCAGAACACCATCAGCAGATAACGCTCCGGAGATTCGATGCCCCGGTTGATCTTGTATCCGCGAAAGCCTTCGGCCTTGCACAGCACGGAGGACACGCCGTTCCGGATTGCAACGTCGAACTCGGCCTGGGTTCCCGGACGGATACGGATGTCGGCGACCTCGAGGATCACGACTCACCTCCCTGGCAACGGCGTCAGCTTGCGGCCAGTGCGGGCCGGCGCCTGGCCGCAAACGACGATGCACTCGCGAACACGACGATCGCCCCTGCCGCAAGCACCGCCTCCGCGTACAGCATGGCCGAGGCGCCGTAATGTGTATAGGCCCATCCCTCCACCAGCCCCATGTACATGATCGGCGTGTTGCTCAGGGACGCGAAAGCATTGTACTGAGTCGCCGCCGCGTTCTTGCCGATGGTCTCGAGCGCCACCGCGGAGAAGGCGGCGAAACCCATGCCGTTCAAAACGGCATACAGCAGGGTGAAGACGGCGAACATGCTCTCGGTGTGCGGGGACAGCGCCATTGCCACCGCGCACAGCGCCTGCGCAACGCCGTACAGCAGATAGGCGGCCTTGCGGTTCAAGTGATCGCAAAAAAAGCCGCCGGCCAGGCAACCGAGCGCGGATGCGATTCCCCCGAGCGTGCCGTTGACCAGCGCGACCGTGTCGGCGCTGGCCCGCCAGCTGTCGGCCGCTGCGGCCCAGAGATTGGAAGCAGCCCCGGTCGTGATCGGCAGGAACACCACCAGCAACGCCAGGAAGCCACGCTGTGACCGCACCATGGCCCACAGATCCTTCAGCACGGCGAGCAGGCGGGACCACTGCTGGTCCAGTGCCAGCCGTAAGCCCGCACGCTCGTTCGCCTCGGCGGCCCCGCGTGATCGCGCGCGGGCGGGCTCGCCAATCCACGGCAGTGCCACCGCACACGCTATGCACGAGACCGCAAGCGCGGCCGAGGAAATCCATGCCGCCGATAGATGCTGTGCCATCCACAGCCCGGCGCCGCCCCCGAGGCCTCCGCCACCGAGGTTTCCGGCCTGGAACCAGCCGCTGGCCCGCCCCTTCAGGTGTTCCGGCGTGTGGTGAGCGATCAGGGTTTCGACCGACATCGCCAGGAACGTGCTCGCGACGCTCATCAGGAACACCAGGCCCGACAGCAACGGCAACGAGCGCGCATCGGTCGGGATCCATCCGCAAGCCAGAATTCCGACCCCGGTCAGCGCGGCACCGATCCAGTACCAGGCCTTGCGGCTCAGCGTCGTGTCGACCAGCGGCGCCCACAGGAATTTCCAGGTCTGGGGAAGGTAGCTGACCGCGATCAACGCGGCGACCTGCGACGCATCCAGGCCGCCTTGCGTCAGCTGATAAGCCAGCGTGACGGTCACGAAACCGGACGAGACGCCGAACGGAACGATCAGGAACAGGAAGATGAACGGGTGAGGGCAGTGCTCGGCTGCGGGAGCGGCAGGCTTCATGCTCGGCTCAGGCGTGTCCGTGCATCCAGCGCCGCAACAGCGGAACCAGGGCCAGCAGCGCCAGTCCCGGGCCGATCGAGCTTGCGACCAGGAACTGGTACAGCGGGATCTTGGACTCGGACAGCAGGCTTTCCAGCGTGCCGGCCAGGTAATTGCCGACACCGAAGGAGCAGAACCATGCGCCCATCATCATCCCGACCATGCGCGCCGGCGACACCCTGGTCACCATCGACAGCCCGATCGGTGAAATGCACAACTCACCGATCGTTTGCACCACGTAAACGACGGTCAGCCAGAGCGGACTGACCGGTCCGGACAGATCGGCGCGCTGCTGCGCGACCGCCATGACGATGAAAGCCAAGCCCAGGATGATCAGACCCAGCGCCATCTTGGTCGGCGACGACAGCGCGTGCGGCGTGCGGTCGATCCGGTTCCAGATGGCGGACAGGACCGGCCCGAACGCCATGATCGCGATCGGATTGATCGACTGAAAATAGGTCGTCGGGATTTGCCACCCCAGCACGACGCGGTCCGTCAGGCTGTCGGCGAACAGGTTCATGGTGCCGCCGCCTTGCTCGTAGCCCATCCAGAAGAAGACGTTGAAAAGTCCCAGCACGACGATTGCCAGCACGCGCTCGAAATCGTCGCGTCCGCCCGAACGCCTCGTGGAAAAGAGGATCCAGCCGAGCACGATGAACGGCAGCACAACCTTGACCTGCCAGGGCACCAGCGCCAAGCCGGAGCTCGCCGCCGCCAGGAGCGCGAGGGCCGCGTAGACGAACGGGACCGCGGCCAGGCTGAACAGCGCGACGTGAAGCCAGTCGCGCGGCAGCAGGTAGGCGGGTCCGTCCCGTCCAGGCGGCAATCCGGTCGTCCCGAACCGGCCTTGGCCGTACGCGAACTGGATCACGCCGAACGTCATGCCGACGGCCGCCGAGGCGAAGCCCAAGTGCCAGGCCACGCGCTCGCCGAGCCAACCCGCCACCAGCGGCCCGAGGAAGGCGCCCAGATTGACGCCCATGTAGAAGTAGGTGAAACCGGCATCGCGGCGCGGGTCCGCGTCGCCGTACTGGCGGCCGACCAGCGATGAGATGTTGCCCTTGAAAAAACCATTGCCGACGATCAGCAGCCCGAGTCCCACACGCAATAGCGACGGGAAGGCCATGGCCGCGTGGCCGAGCATCATCACGGTGCCGCCGATCAGGATCGCTTTGCGGAACCCGAGGAAGCGGTCCGCCAGGTATCCGCCCACGATCGGCGACAGGTAAACCAGGCCCGTGTACACCGCGTAGACCTGCAGCGCGTCCTCGCGCGAATAACCCTCCGCGTGCACCAGGTACAACACGAGCAGGGCGCGCATCCCGTAATAGCTGAAGCGCTCCCACATCTCGCTGCGGAAGAGCGTCCACAACGCGCGCGGATGGCGCCGGTCGGCAAGCGAGCTTGCGTCCGGTTCGGAGATCGGGATGACAACCATCGACGGGATTTGTGCGGCTGGGCGTTGGCGCCAGTCGTTGTATCGGGGGTACAGTAACGTGGATCGTGCTATCGGTGAAGTGTGCGCTGGCATCCGGCGATCAAAAGTTCGGTCGGGAGCATCACCGCAATGCACCAAATTCTGGTTCTGATGACGATCCTGTCGACATTGTCCGCGCCGCTCCGGGCGGATGCACCCACCGGGCAGGCGTCGCCGCCCGACGCGTCAAACCCGTTCAGTTTGTCGAGCACCCTGGCATTCGCGCTGCCCCCATTCGACAGAATCAAGGACGCGGACTTCATGCCGGCCTTCGAAGCCGGCATGAAAGAGCAGCGCGCCGAGGTCGATGCGATCGCGCGCAATCCGGATCCGCCCACCTTCGACAACACGCTGGTCGCGCTGGAGCGCTCGGGGCAGACGCTCGATCGCGTCTCCAAGGTGTTCTTCAACCTGGACGCGTCCAATACGGACCCCGAGATCGAGAAAATCAAGCTGCAGATCACGCCCCGGCTGGCAGCGCACCAGGACGAGATCTTCCTGGATCCGCGCCTTTTCGCCCGCGTCGAAGCGGTGTGGCGCGGGCGCGGCGAGGCGGGTTCCGACGCGGAGGCGAAGCAGCTCACGCAGCGCTATTACATGCTGTTCGAGCGGGCCGGCGCGCGGCTGGGTGAAACCGCGCAGGCGCGCTTGCGCGAACTGAACCAGCGCATCGCCGAGTTGAACACGCGATTCGAGCAGAACGCGCGCAAAGCGACGAACGAAAGCGCTGTGGTGGTCGACGATGCCGCCGCGCTGGAAGGACTGCCGGCCGAGCAGATCGGCGCGGCGCAACAGGCAGCCCGCGACCATGGCCTTCAGGGAAAGTGGCTGATCGCGCTCCAGAACACGACGATTCAGCCGTTGCTCGCGCAGTTGAAGAACCGCGCGCTGCGGGAGCGGATCTACCGGGCTTCGATCCGGCGCGCCGACGGCGGCGACGCGGACAACACCGCGGTGATCGCCGAGCTGGTGAAACTGCGCGCCGAGAGGGCGCGCCTGCTCGGGTTCGCCGACCACGCGGCGTACGTGCTGGCCGATGAAGGCGCCGGAACGCCGGCAGCGGTCAACCGGATGCTGGCTTCGCTGGCCGCGCCGGCGGTCGACAAGGCACGCAGCGAAGCGTCCAAGCTGCAAGCCTTGATCGATGCGCAGGCGCACGCCACGCACACGCCGGCTTTCCGGCTGCAGGCCTGGGACTGGGCGTTTTACGCCGAACAGGCTCGCAAGGCGCGCTTCAACGTGTCCGAGTCGGACGTCAAGCCCTATTTCGAGATGACTCGGGTGCTGAACGACGGCGTCTTCTATGCCGCCCACGAGCTTTACGGCCTGACATTCAAGGAGCGCCCCGATCTTCCGCGCTACCACCCGGACGTCAGGGTGTACGAAGTGTTCGACGCGGATGGGTCGGCGCTTGCGCTGTTGCTGACGGACCTCTACGCGCGCGACTCCAAGCGGGGTGGGGCCTGGATGGACGAGTTCGTCGGCCAATCGAGGCTGCTCGGTACCAAGCCGGTGGTGGTCATCAACTTGAACGTGGTCAAGCCGCCCGAAGGGCAGCCGGTGCTGCTGACCTTCGAGGAAACGACCACGATGTTCCACGAGTTCGGCCATGCTTTGCACGGGATGTTCTCCAGCGTGACCTACCCGCTGCTGCACGGCACGCAGACGCCGGCGGACTTCGTCGAGTACCCGTCGCAGTTCAACGAGATGTGGGCGCGCGAGCCGGCCGTGCTGGCGCACTACGCGCGGCACTACCAGACCGGCGAACCGCTGCCGCCGGCGCTGCTCGACCAGATCCTGGCGGCACAGAAATTCGGCCAGGGCTACGCGACCACCGAATACCTCGCCGCCGCGCTGATCGATCAGTCGTGGCACCAGATCGGGCCGGAACAGGTGCCGGCGGCGTCCAGCGTGATGGAGTTCGAAAAGGCGGCGCTGCAGCGTGCGCGGGTCGACCTGTCCGCGGTGCCGCCGCGCTATCACTCGCCGTATTTCGTGCACGTGTTCGACGTCGGGTACGACGCGGGCTATTACGCGTACATCTGGAGCGAGGTGCTGGCGCGCGACACCGAGCAATGGTTCCACCGGCACGGCGGGCTGGGCCGGGCCAACGGCGACTTCTTCCGCGCCAAGGTGCTGTCGCGCGGGCGCACGGAAGAGCCGAAGGAACTGTTCGAAAAATTCTACGGAGCGCCAGCCGACGTGACCCCGCTTCTGGAACACCGCGGACTGGTTTCCAGCAGCCGATCCGGCTAATAGCTTTCCAGCAGATCCCGGCGCCGGGCGGGCGGCGCTGCGAAAAACCCTGCTGAACGGCCGTCGGGGTCGAGCCAAGTCCATTATGCTTGCCGCCCACCGATAACGCGGTGACGGCAGGCCAGGCAAATGCCGAACAAGCTCTTCGACGCGTCGCGCACCCGCACCCGGATTGTCCTTCACACGATGGCCTGCCTCTTCGGGCTGGCACTGGCGCCGGGGCTTTGCGCGGCGCCGGCCGATGCGGGCTACGCCGTCGTCGATCGCTGGTCGCTCGGTGCGGCCGGCGGCTGGGACTATCTGACCTTCGATGCGGCCCGGCATCGGCTGTTCGTGGCGCGGTCCGACCGGGTCGAAGTGATCGACGTGCGATCAGGTCGCGTCGCCGCGACGATACCCGGCACCGACGGCGTTCACGGAGTGGCGATCGCCGAGGATCTGAAGCGCGGCTTCACCAGCAATGGACGGTCCGACTCGATCACCGTGTTCGATCTGGACAGCCTTTCGGTGCTGCGCACGGTCGCCGTGCCGGGACACAACCCCGACGCGATCCTGTACGAGCCCAGGTACCGGCGCCTGTTCACGTTCAATGGACGAAGCAAGGATGCGACGGTGTTCGACGCCGACACGCTGAAGGTGCTGGCCTCGCTGCCGATGCCGGACAAGCCGGAATTCGCGGTGGCCGACGGCCAGGGCGGCGTGTACGTGAACATCGAAAGCGAACAGGGACAGCTGCTTTCGATCGATGCACAGCGTCCCTCGGTGCGGGCCACCTGGCCGATGCCGGGTTGCGAGAGCCCGACCGGGCTTGCGATCGATGGTACACGCCGGCGCCTGTTCTCGACCTGCGCCAACCGCATACTGGCAGTGACGGATGCAACCAGCGGGCGCCAGATTGCCCGCGTCGAAATCGGTCTGGGCCCCGACGCGGCCATCTATGACGAGGCTTCCAACACGGTTTTCAGCGCCAACGGGGAGGGCACTTTGTCGGCGATCCGGGAGGCCTCGGCTGGCGTGTACGTCTCCGCGCAGGCTGCGACTCAGCGGGGCGCCCGCACGCTGGCCCTGGATCCTGATTCGCACCGGATCTACCTGGTGACTTCCGACTTCACCACGCCGGGCCCGGCCACCGCCGAGAACCCGCATCCGAGGCCGCAGCCCGTCGCCGGAACCGCCGTGGTACTGGTGGTTCAGTCGAATCGATCGGCGAATTGACGGCACGCGGCGACATCGACGCGCGCGATTCGATCTACGTACTCAATGCCGGGGCCTATACGACTGCGTACGCCAGCGGGTTCAACGGGTTTGCGTTGCCGCAGGTGATCGTGATCGACAGCGAATGGCACCGCACGACGTAGCAAGCGCCGCCGTCGCAGTCCGGTCGTGCGCCGCGCTCGGCCGCCACGGCCCGGTCCGCGCAATCCGCGGTTCACAATTCCCCCAGTAACCGCTGGTGAGTGCGCCGCGTTTGAATTGACGCACCGCAAAACCCAACGCAAAGGTCGGCGTACCGTGAGCCACAGATGCGCCGCACTGCCAGGCGCTCAGCTTTCCCGCTCATCGTCTCGCCTCCCCGATGCCACGCACAGGAATCACCGGCGAAACCAGGCTTGCCTACAAGCTGCTGGTCAACGATCGCACCAAGTTTGCCGCGCTCCTGCTGGGCATCACCTTCGCCGTGTTCCTGATCGTGATGATGATGTCGATGTTCGCCGGAGTGCTGCAGCGGTCCTCCTCGACCGTCATCAACATCGGGGCGAAGGTCTGGGTGATGGACCCGGCGGTGACCACGCCCGCCAACAGCATTCCGATGCCCAGCTACGTGCAGGACGCGGTGCGCAGCATCTCGGGCGTGCGCTATGCGGTGCCGCTGTACACCGGGGCGGGGCTGGTCAAGCTCAAGGACGGCAGCTACCAGGCCGCAAGCATCCTGGGACTGGACGACTCGAGCCTTTTCGGGCGTCCCAAGCTCCTGAAGGGCACCATCGAGGACATCTACGCCGAGAACGGGTTCATCGTGGTGAAGGATGCGGATTTCGAGAAACTGCAGAATCCCGAGATGGGCTCGGAGTTCGAGATCAACAACAATCGCGCAGTGATCGTCGGCATCGCCAAGGTCACCATCAGCGGCCTGTTTGGCATCCCGACCCTGTATACGACCTACAACCGCGCCATCCAGTATCTGCCCCAGACGCAATTCACGGTCTCCTACGTGCTGGTCGAGCCCAAGAGCCCGAGCGACATTCCGCACATCAAGGAGGAGGTCGGGCGCCTGGGCTACCTCGCGCTCACCGAGCAGGAATTCATCAGCCGCACCATGCAGTGGTACGAATTCCATACCGGCCTGGGCATGAACATCCTGATCATGACGGTGGTCAGCTTCATCGTCGGCCTGTCGATTTCCGGGCAGACGTTCTACACCTTCATCATCGAGAACCTGGAGCGATTCGGCGCGCTGAAGGCGATCGGCGCCAAGGGCCGCGAACTGGTCGCGATGATCCTGTTCCAGTCGACCTTCACGGCGTTGACCGGCTACGGCCTGGGAATCGGCCTGTGCACCGGGCTGATCGCCCTGGCCAAGTGGAGACTGCCCGACTACGCGGCGGTGGTCACCTTTTCAAGCCTGGGAATCGCGCTCGTGATGGTGATCATCATCGTGGCCATATCGAGCTACATCGGCGTGCGCAGGGTCCTGCGCATCGAGCCGTTCGACATCTTCCGCAGCTAGCCATGAGCGTCGCGAGCGTCCCGCAACAAAGTGTCGGCCAGGGCGCGACCCCTGCCGCCGCGGACGCGATCGTCGCGCGCGGCGTCAGCAAGTACTTCGGCGAAGGCGCAGCCCAGACCCGGGCGCTGCAGGACGTCAATTTCGAGGCGCGCTTCGGCGAGATGCTGTACATCGTCGGCCCGTCCGGCAGCGGCAAGACGACCCTGCTCAGTGTCATTTCCGGGATCCTGCGTCCGGATGCAGGCACGGTCTCGGTCAAGAATCAGCAGATCTGGAGCATGTCGCCCGACGACATCTGCGAGTTCCGCCTGCACACGATCGGATTCGTGTTCCAGGACTACCACCTGTTTCCGCGCCTGACGACGGCCGAAAACGTGGCGATCCCGCTCATTCTGCAAAAGTGCCCCTGGGACCAGGCGCTGGTCCGAGGCGCAGCGCTATCTGAAGGTGGTCGGCCTGGCGGACCGCGCCGACCTTCCGCCGGTAAAGCTCTCGGGCGGCGAGCAGCAGCGCGTCGCGATCGCGCGCGCGATCGTCAGCCAGCCCGACATCCTGATCCTGGACGAGCCGACCGCTTCCCTGGACGGCGATACGGGCAAGGGCATCGTTCATTTCGTCCGTCACGAAATCCTGAACGAAAAGCGGTGCATCGTGATCGTCACCCACGACTCCGCGCATCTACGAGTACGCGCATCGCATCCTGCGCATGGAAGACGGACAACTGAAGGGCGTGCAAGATGGCGTTTCAACTATCGGGGACTAAGCTGCTGTTCACGTTGGCCGGCGTCGGCTGCGCGGCGGCCCTTACCGGCGCGGTCATCTCGAGTCACAAGGAGCCGGCGCAACCGCCCGTGTTCGACCCTGCGCCCAACCCATACGCCGACGGCATCTACGCCAACGGCATCATCGAGAGCGACCAGGCGCATGCCTCCAACGTCAACGTCTACCCTGAGGTGAGCGGGACGGTCACGCAGGTTCCCGTTCACGCGGGTCAAGCGGTCAAGCGCGGCGATCCCCTGGTGCTGATCGACGACCGGGTGCAGCGCGCAACGACGGAACAGCTCGAGGCCCAGGCGAAGGCGGCCAGGACCATGCTCGAAGAACTTCGAGCCCAGCCGCGACCCGAAACGCTGGTGGTCGCCCAGGCCCAGCTGGTTGTGGCCGAGGCCACCGCCAAATCCGCTCGCGACACCTACGACAAGCAGCAACATGCCTACGACATGGATCCGCACGCGGTCAGCCGCGACACGCTGGACACCGCGCGCAACAGCTCGCTGGTGGCCGATGCCAACCGGGCGACGGCGCAACGCCAGCTCGAACTCACCCGGGCCGGCGCCTGGGAATACGACATCCGCAACCAGGAGGCCCTGGTCCAGGCCCTCGAAAAGGCCGCCCAGTCGGCGCGCGTGCTGCTGTCCAAGTACACGCTGCGTGCCCCTGCGGACGGCACGCTGATGTCCGTCAACATCAATGACGGCACCTACGTTTCGTCGCAGGGGGTCTACAACACCTACACCCAGGCCGCCAACGACCCGCTGATCGTGTTCGGCAGCTCGCCGCAAACGCTCAACGTGCGCTGCTACGTCGACGAAATCCTGATTCCCCGCATGAATGCGCCCGGCGCGATCAAGGCGCAGATGTTCGTACGCGGCACCAAGACCAGCGTGCCGCTGGAATTCGTGCGCCTCGAACCCTATGTATCCCCGAAGATTTCCCTGTCCGATCAGCGCCAGGAGCGCGTCGACGTGCGCGTGCTTCCGGTGATCTTCAGGTTCAAGGCCAGCGACAGCCAAAGGGTGTTTCCGGGTCAGCTGGTCGATGTGTACATCGGCCGGTAAGGGACGCCGCGATGAGAAGGTTCCTGATTCCGGTCCTGAGCTGCGTCGGCCTGGTCGCGTGCGCCGTCGGCCCCGATTTTCATCGGCCCGAGGCGCCGGCGGGCGACAGCGTCCTGGAGAAGGATCGGCCCCCTGCCGCGTTGCTGGAAGCGGATGGACACGGACAGCACTTCGACAAGCAGGACGATTTGCCCGCCCGATGGTGGGTTCGATTCGAGTCGAAGCAACTCGACGCCCTGGTGGCGCAGGCACTCGAGCGCAGCCCGACTCTCAGATCCGCGCAGGCGACACTGCGCCAGAGCCAGAACAACCTGCGCGCCGGCTATGGCGTGTTCTTTCCGCAGATCGGCGCAAGCATAGAGGCTTCGCGTCAGAGCCCGGTCGTGAACTTCGGCCATGGGCTCACGCAGATCGGCCCATACAGCCTTGACACGGTCGGGGCCAACGTCGGCTACGTACCGGACCTTTTTGGCGGCCAGCGGCGCACGGTCGAGGCGCTGGGTGCCGTGGTCGACGTGCAGCGCTACGCGATGCTCGCGACCTATCTGGGCCTGACCTCCAACGTCGTAAACACCGGAATCGCGCGCGCCGGCTACCAGGCCCAGCGCGATGCGACGCTTGCCATCATCGGCATGCTGGACGATCAGATCCGGGTCATCCAGACGCAATACGATTCGGGCATCGCCCCTTACACGGCCGTCCTCGTCCTGAAGACCCAGCGCGCCAACAGTGCGGCCGGCGTGGCTGCACTGGAGCAGCGGATCGACCAGAGTGACCATCTGCTGGCACAGCTCTGCGGGACCGTTCCGGCCGAATTCGCCGCGCCCTCGATCCCGCTGGAGCAGATCACGCTGCCCGCCGAGCTGCCCGACACGCTGCCCTCGACGCTGGCACGACACCGACCCGACATCCTGGCGGCCGAGGGCGCGCTGCACCAGGCCAGCGCGCAAATCGGCGTTGCGACCGCCGATCTGTTCCCCAGCCTGACGCTGGGCGGAACCATCGGGGTGAGCCATTCCGCGATTTCGGATCTGCTGCACGCCGGCACCCGCTTCTGGTCCGCCCAGGCCGAACTGGCCGGATCGATCTTCACCGGCGGTACCAAGTGGTACACACGCAAGGCGGCGATCGACGCCTATGACGCGGCTCTGGGTCAATACCAGCAGACGGTTCTCACTGCCCTGGAGCAGGTCGCCGACACCATGCGCGCGCTCGAACACGACGCGCAGGCGCTGCGCGCCCAGGCCGATGCGCTCGCCGCCGCTTCCGAGAGCGAAAAGCTGACGCGCGCCAACTACGAGGCCGGAACGGCCGGCTACCTCGACTTGCTGGTTGCCGACTCGCAGTACCAGCAGGCCCGCCTGGGTTACCTGGGTGCCGTCACGCAGCGACTGCAGGATACGGTGGCCCTGTATGCCGCGCTCGGCGGCGGCTGGTGGAAGGACGACGCGCCGTTACCGCCGGCGTTGCATGCCGAGACCGCGCACTGATGGCACGACGCCCCGGTGCGGGCGGCCTGGTTGACTGCCTGACGACGGCAACGCCCTGGGCACGAGCTCGCAGGCGGTCGCGACATGACCGCTACATCCGCAATGTTTTTCAATTTGTATCGGGATTCGGTCGAAGGGATTAACGAAGGGGCGGGAAATCTCCGATTGTTCGGGGAGTTTCCAAGGCAGATAGTTGTGCGCAGATTCCTGAGGCAGTTGAAAGGAGCAGGCGCGATGAAGCATCGACTCTGGATTGCGATCGCGGCGGTCGCGGTAGCTGCGCTGTCGATTCTGGCGGCGTGTGGCGGCGGATCTTCGATGAGCGGCACCTCGAGCGGATCCGCGATGACGGCCTCGGCCGGCGCCAGCGGCGTCATCACCGGCTTCGGCAGCGTGCTCGTCAACGGGCAGGAGTACGCGACCGACGCGAGCACGCAGGTGCTCGACGGCGACAACGACGATGCTGCGTCGTCAACCGCAAATCTGCAGGTCGGCATGACGGTCGACCTCGACGCCGGCGGAGGGGCCGCCACGATGCTGCGCTTCACCAGCGCGGTCCGGGGCGAAGTCGACGCGGTCGACACGATGAACAGCACGCTGACCGTGCTCGGGCAGACGATCCAGGTCACCAGCGGAACGTCGTTCGCCGGCGGCCAGGCGTCGGCATCGAGCACCACGCCGGTCACGCAGCTCTCCAACATCAATGTCGGCGATTACGTGGTCGTGTTCGGCTACGTGGAATGCGCCGGCACCTGCGGGTCGAGCGACACGTCCATCGTGGCCTCGCTCGTCTACGAGCCGGCCACGGCGAGCATTTACCGCGTGCAAGGCTACGTGACCGGCGCCGGCTCCACCAGCTTCGTGATCAACGGGCTGACGGTCGACATTTTGACCTCCGGTGCCTCGCCGACAAGATGCAACACGATGAACTGCGCCTTTTCCAACGGTCAGTTCGTGTCGGTGCGCTCGACCGGCAAGCCCACCGGCGCGTACGTCAGCGGGTCCAGCACGCTGACCTTGAGCGCCGACGACATCAAGCTGCGCCAGGAAGCTCCGACGTTCGCGGTCGGCAGCACGGTCACGATCGAAGGCCCGGTGCGCCAGCTCGGCAGCACCGGATTCGTGGTGCGCGGGATCGCCGTGGATGCCTCGAACGTCCTTTCGAGCCTCACCGGACTGGCCAACAACCAGATCGTCGAGGTCACCGGAACGATCGCTTCGAACGGAACGCTGCTCGCGACGGCGATCACGGTCGAGCGGCATGCGACGATGACCATCATGGGGCCGCTCGATTCGGCATCGAGCGGCGGCCTCTCGGTCCTGGGGCAGTCCTTCGGCGTGAACGACGACACGCGCTTCGTCGACTGGTGGCAGGGCGTGCGGCCTTTCAACTCGAGCAACTTCTCCACCGTTCTGAAAGCCGGCGACCAGCTGATCGTCAGCGGCTACCCGGCGGCCGGCGGCAACGTCGCCACGCGGGTCGAGCGCATTGCACCTCCGAGCTCGCCGACCGCCGCCGTGGAAGGGGTCGTCAGCGCAGACAGCGCGTCGTCCGACATGCTGACCGTGGCGGGTGTTTCGGTGACGGTCGGCTCGAGCACGCAGCTGTTCTACGCGGGCGCCGGTTCGACGCCGAACCTGCCGGGATTCTTCGCGGCGATCACGCCGAACAGCTCCATTGGGGCCGCGATCGGCGCGCCGGGGTCCATGATGGGCACGATCAGCGCAAGCGACGCCGCCGTTTTGAACCTGGGGGCGCACTGGGGCGACTGACCGCGCCCTTTCCGTCGCCCTCTCTCACCCCCTCCACTTCGTGGGCGAGGGCCGACCAGGCTCCGCCCCTTCTCCGCCTTCACATTGGCTGGGGGGAGCACGAGGGGGTCAGCCCAGCCCCCTCGTTCTCTTCCTCTATCCCTTTCCGGCCTTCGGCCGGAAAGGGAGGGGGTGAGGGTGACGTCGTACGCTACCGGTAGCCGCCGTCGGGCATCAGTATCTGCCCGACGAAGTAGGGCAACGTCAGCAGATGCGCCACGCACTGCCCCATTTCCTCGGGCGCGCCCCAGCGCCCCATCCATATTTTCGAGGTTTCGCTGGCGCGCACGTCCTCGGGCAGCGTGTCGTTCATCGCGGTCTGGATCCAGCCGGGCGCAAGCGCGTTCAGGCAGATGCGCATGGCCGCCAGTTTCTGCGCCGCGTTGCGCATCAGCAGGTTGGCGCCGGCCTTCGATGCGTCGTAATGCGCGGACACCGGGTCGTACGCGTTGACTCCGTTGGAGGAGGTGACCAGCACGATCTTCCCCCTCCATTCGTCGATCACCGGGTACTCGCGCATCATCAGGCCGGCGTATTTCAGCACGAGGAAGGACCCGGTCAGGTTCGAGTTTTGCACGGCATCCCACTCCGCCTGGGTCTGCTCGAAAAACTCCGTATTGGGCGAAATGGCCGCGCTGTGAACCACGTGCCGGATGTCGGGCGCGCTGCGGCCGGCCTGCGCGAAAAATTCCGCAACCGACTCTTCCCGGCCGATTTCGCATTCGATCGCCCGCGCCCGCGCGCCGGGCTTCGCGGCGCGCAGGCGGTTCAGGGCGGCTTCGGTCTTGGCCGGATTGCGGCTCGCCGATACGATCACGCCGCCGCCGTTGCGCACCATGGTCTCGGCAATGGCAAGGCCGATCCCGCTGGCGCCGCCCGTCACGATGGTCGTGCTGCCCGAAAAGTCGAACGAGACTCTTGTCATGGGATTGCCCCGGTTGTCGCCTCGCAGCGTATCCGTATTTCAGCTAACCGGCGCGCCGCCCGGCCTGCAAGGCCGCGTCCACGCTCCGGAACAGCGCCTGGTGAAACGAACGAGTGTGGCGGTCCCAGTATTCCTCGGTCTTCGCCATCTCGTCGCGCATCCGCTGCGCCGTGGCCAGATCGCCGACTTGCGCGGCCCAGATCGCGTACTGGCCCCGCACTTCAACGCTGTCGAAACGCGCGAGGGCCGATTCGAATTCGGCGCGTGCCTGGTCGGGGCGTCCCGTCGCGGCGAGTGCGCGCGCCGTCAGCAGGCTCACCGGCTCGGGGCGGAACTCCGGATTGCGTTCGCGCAGCAGGGTCAACAGTACCAGGGCCGGCGCCGGCTGCAGGTTGTCGAGCCGGGCGCGCGCGGCGCTGAAGCGGATCGCCGGATCGTTCGCGAAGGGCCCCTGCAGGCAGGCATCGAAATGGGTGACCGCCTCGGCCGCATCGCCAGCCGCCAGCAACGCGTTGGCGAGGCGCATTCGATTTTCGACGGTCGCCGACAATCCGTAAGCGCGCCGTGCCTCGCGCAGTTCGCGGCCCGGGTCCAGGCTGCGCGCGAGCGATCGGGTGGCCGTGCCGACGTGCCGGTTCAGCCGTGAATCCGGCAGGTACTCGACGGCGAAATAAACCAGGCTTCCGAGCAACGGAAACGAAAACAGGATGAACAGCCAGTAGATCGGCCGCCCGGTGCGCACCGCATGGACCGCGAAGAAGATCGCGATCAGTACATGCAGGCCCAGTCCGAAGAACGGCATACGCGTTGACTCCTGGGGAATCGGGATCATCTTCAATGATAGGCGAGCCCGCCCGGGGCCGAAGCGCGACCCCGCCGCTTCTTGTAGTCTTCGCCACTCCTATGAACCGCTTGACGATGCTCACCGCAGGCCGCTGCCTGGTCGCATGGGCCGCTGCCACCCTGGCTGCGGCCGGCGCGGCGCAGTGGAAGACGGATGTCGAGGCTTGCTCGGGCGGAGCGCTTCCAGCCGACCAGCGCATCGAAATTTGCTCGAGGGCGCTGCAGTCCAAAGAGCTGCCGGCGCAATTGCGGGCCGCGATGTACAACAACCGCGGCGTCGCGTGGAAGGAAAAGGGCAACCTGAGCCTGGCAATCGAGGACTACGACCAGGCCGTCACGATCGATCCGGCCTTTGCGAATGCCTACAACAACCGGGGCGCCGCGCTCGGCGCCAAGGGCGACCTCGACGCGGCAATCTCCGATTTCGACCGGGCGATCCGCCTGGACGCGGACCTGGCCAGGGCCTATGAGAACCGCAGCCTGGCGTTGCGGTCGCGCGGCGACGTGGACGGCGCGATCAGGGACCTGGGCGAAGTGATCCGGCTGGAACCCAAGGTCGAGCACAACTATGTCAACCGGGCCGTTCTGTGGGAAGCCAAGGGCGACCTGGGCAAGGCGACAGCCGACTTGAGCGAGGCGATCCGGCTGGATCCACTGCGCGAGGAACTGTTCGTGGCCCGTGGTGTTCTGTGGGACCGGCAGCACGACCCGGTTCATTCAATCGCCGATTATGACGAAGCGATCCGGCTGAACCCGAGGTTCGCGCCAGCGTACAACAATCGATGCAACACCTGGATGATCAAGGAAGCGTACGACCAGGCAAGGGCCGACTGCGCCGAGGCGATCCGGCTGGATCCTGAACTGGCACAGGCCCACTTCAATCGCGGCGTCCTGTTCGAAATCGCGGACGACAACGCCAAGGCGAGGGACGAGTTCGACCAGGCGATCCGGCTCGATGCGCGATTCGCGCCCGCCTACAAGAGCCGCGCCGCGCTGAGCTTCTACGACGGGCAGTTCGACGCGGCGCAGGCCGACCTGTCGCGGGCCGCAGGGATGCTGCACTCGGATCCCTACGTCGCGATCTGGCTGTACCTGGCGCAGGCGCGCGCCGGCCGAGGCGAGGCCGCCGCGCGTGACCTGGCGCAGGGCCACCCCAAAGGTGCCGATGCGGCCTGGCCCTCGCCGGTGATCGACCTGTACCTGGGTCGGCGCGACCCGGGCTCCGTATTGAAGGCCGCACAGGAGGGCGATGCCGGGACGCAGCGCGATCAGCAATGCGAGGCGGCCTTTTACGTCGGTCAATGGAATCTGCTTCAGGGAAACAAGAACCAGGCGCTGCGCTTGTTCGATGACGCGCAGCGCAACTGCCGGAAGAGCTTCAGCGAGTCCGGGGGCGCGCGTGCCGAACTGGACCGGATGTCGCGCTGAGGCGGGGCGACCGGCCATCGGGTCGATCGAGGCTACACTCGCCCTCGCTCCGCGGGGCGGCGCGAACGACGCGCACCTGGCTGGTGCATCCACCCAAAAAGAGCGCTAAGACCGGTCGATTCCGGTCAGCCGATACGGTGCGAAGGCGTTATGCTGCAGTGCAGTATACGCGTTCAGGAGCCAAACCGATGATGTCCGATCTGCTGGTCCAGACCCCCGCGGCAGTGCCGCCGAGCTGGAATCGTTTGTACACATTCTCGCCGCCTTACCAGTGGGCGGCACGCATCGCCAACGTCGCGTGGACGGCGCAGGTGCAGATCGCCTATGCGTGCGCGGTTGCGGCCAGCGAAAACGCAGAGTGCGCCGCCGCCAGCGTCGAGCGGGCATGGCCCGACACGCCGCTGCGATCGCTGGTGGCGCAGGCTTACCGCGCGCAGGCCCGCGAACGCGGCAATGCGGCGCGCGAGGTGCTGGCGCGCGCCCGGCGCCGCTGCGGACTGGCCTACGCGCGCTTGTTTGCCTGACGGCGCGTGTATTCCTCGAGTTGCCGCCGGACGGCATCGAACGCGTCGCGGATCGCCACGTAAAGGTCCTCGTGCTCGTGATGGCGCGTCGAGGCGAATTCTTCGCCGGGCACCTTGACGTCGACATGGGCTGAAAACAGTTTGCCCTGATGCCGGTGTTGGGCCGGCGCCTCGACCGTGACCCGGCAACTGATCATCCGGTCGCAGACAAGCTCCAGCTTTTCCACGTGCTTGCGGATGTCCGCTTCGACCGCCTCGGATCGCGCGATGTCGCGCAGGGCTATTTGCAGCTCGAGTTTCATCAAGCCAGCCTACCGGGGCCCCGCGGGCCGGCATTGACGTCGATCAGTTCAGGGCCAGCCGACCGGCAACCGAGGACGTATGGCGCGCACCGCCCCGGGCGACAGGGTCAATCCCCCGCGACCTCGATGACACAGGGGTCGCGGAACGCTGGATTTTCAAATTCCAGTTCCCGTGCGCTCGACGCCTGCTCCCGGTTGCGCGCATAGCCACGCGGATTGGCCAGCACGCGGCAGCGCCCGACTCGATAGTCGAAGCTGTCGTGCACGTGACCGTGCAGCCAGAAGTCGGCCTGCTCGACCAGGGGGGTCAGATCGCTGACGAACGCGCCGTTGACGGCGTTGTCCGCGTAGCGCGGGTGAATCGACCCAGGGTGCGGGCCGTGGTGCGTGATGACGACCGTGCGGCCACGCTGCGGCCGCGCCAGTTCCCGCTGCAACCATTCGACGCAGCGCAGGTGCTCGTTCAGCGCATGGGCCGCGCGAAACGGTCCATTGCGCGTCATGATCCGGCGATGGTCGAGCACGAAGCGCTCGGCCGCTTGCATTGCAGCGGGCTGCCTTTCGCCCGTCACCCGGTAATCGCTCCAGAGCGTGGAACCCAGGAAGCGGACCTCGCCGAATTCGACGGCGTCGTCGTCCAGGAAGCGCACCACCGTGCCGGCGGCGGCCCGGCGCAAATCGTCCCGCGCGTCTTCCCACCGACGATCGTAGAACTCGTGATTGCCTGCCAGATAGAGCACGGGGACCGGCCAGTCCGAGAACCGCTCGATCGCGCGCGTGCCGTTGTGGATGTCTCCGGCGAGCACCAGCACGTCGGCGTCCGTCGCCGGAGCGATCAGCCGCTCGCGCGGGAACTCGCGTTCCAGCAATTCCAGGTGCAGGTCCGAAGCCAACTGAACTCGCATGCGGGAAACGATAATACGGATCTCGACAAGGGTCCGACACGATGCCCGAACGACTTCTGTTTGCCGCCGCCGCACGTTTCGAGTCGGCGCGTAGGGTCGACCAGGCGCCCGAAGGGCACCGCGCGCGCCGCGTGCACGGTCACGGTTTCCTGGTCAAGGTGCGGGCCGCCGTCCCCCCGGGGTGGGCCGCTTTCGCCGGCGGCGAAGTGGGCCAGCTGCGGGACCGCCTGCAACAGTGCGTGGAGCCGCTCGACTACCGGTTGCTGAACGACAGCCTGGAGCTGCCGACCGATGAAAACCTGGCACGCTGGGTCGCGGCGCGGCTCCCGGTCCCGGGCATCGAGCAGCTCGGCATCCGCAGCACGGAGCACCAGGGAGTCGACCTGGACCGTCATGGCCACGCCCATGTCTGGCGGGGTTACCGGCTGGAAGCCGCGCACCGCCTGCCGAACGTACCGCCCGGGCACAAGTGCGGGCGCATGCACGGCCACGGATTCGAAGTGGTGCTGCACGCCCGCATCGGCCCCGATCGACCGGACATCGACATGGGCGATCGTCTCGAACGGTGCTGGATGCCGATTCACTCCGAGCTCGACCAGGCCTGCCTGAACGAGATCCCGGGCCTGGAGAACCCGACCAGCGAGTTGATTGCAAGCGCGATCTGGCGCCGGCTCAAGCCGTCGGTTCCCGAGCTTTCCTGGGTGACGGTGCACGAGACGGACACTTGCGGCGCGCATTTCGACGGACAGCGCTACCGGATCTGGACCGAAACGTCACTGGACAGCGCCGTGCGCATCAAGCGCGCCCCGCAGGGCGATCCGAGGCGGCGCATTCACGGGCACACGTTCCGTCTGCGACTGCACCTGAACGCAGCACTGGACGACGTGCTGGGCTGGACCGTCGACTTCGGGGACGTCAAGGAAATCTTCAGGCCGGTCTTCCTGCAGCTCGACCATCAGCCTCTGCACGAGCTGGCCGGAGCGCAGGACTCCGACACGGCCAGCCTGGCGTTCTGGATCAAGCAACAGGCTCAGTCCGACGTTCCCGCGCTCGATCGGATTGATCTTTTCGAGACGGCCGGCTGCGGCGCGATCCTTTCGTGGAGCGACGAAGCACCGGCGCTGGTGGTTTGATCCCAGGCTCTGGCGGCAATCCGGGGACTTCGTCCTCGAAGATCTCCAGGTCATCATCGGCCTGATCGTCGGCGTGTACGGACGGGACGTCGCGCCCGAGGTGCGCCGTGAGGAAAAGCAGGCCCACGACGATGGCGGTCAGGCTGAGTCCGGCCGGTACCACGGCGCGGCCGCTGTCCTCGTTGATGCGGTAGACCAGGTTGGACAGCGACAGCAGCAACGCCAGCAGGTTGCCGGATACGTGCAACCAGCACGTCCTCGATGGTCGGATGCCGCCGGCACTCAGGTACCGGATCAGGCCTTCGGCCGCCGCGATCGCGCCGGTCGCCAGCCCGCCGCCCAGCAGCCACTCGGACAGGTGCGACCAGAACGAGTTCGCGGTCGCCCAGTAGGCGCAATCGCTGACGAGGGTCGCAAGCAGAAAAGACGCGGGCAACGGAACGAGCGAGATGTACAGCACGTCCCAATCGTCGCCGTGTTCCTGGTGCGCTCCATCATGCAGTTGCACAATCGGCATGGTCGGCTCCCTTTTGTCAGGACGTCATCGGCTCGCCGAGCTCGGTGTCGGTCGTATCGCACGGGCGACCCGGCCTCCATTGCGAGCGCAGCGAATGGTCGGCCAGCGTGATCTTTGGCGTGAACGGGCCGCGTTCCGCGAAGGCCTCGTAAGCACCTGGAAGTTCGAGCTGCATCGAGTGGGGCGAAGGCGCGCAGGCCACTTGCATGCTGGCGTGAAGCGCAAGGCGCCGCAGGGCGGCGTTGTGGTTCAGGCTGCGCGCGAAAAGCGTCCTGACTCCGCGTGCGCTGGCCAGCAGCGCGGCGCGCTCGAGCAGCAGGCTGCCAATGCCCTGGCGTCGGGCCCAGGCCGAAACGCTCAGGCCCAGGTCGGCGCCGCATTCGTGAAACTCAAGATGCAGAACGCCCGAAATGTCCGGAGCCGGTTCGACGACGATGAAAACGTTGCCGGTCGAATTCAGAAGGGTCTCGACATAGGTGATGATGTCCCAGTCGGACAGCACCCAGCCGAAGCGCAAATACCGGTCGTTGGCCGTCAGCGCGAGAAAATGGCTGGCCATATCGTGAAAATGCAGATGTGTCGGACAGATGGCGGATCTCATGAGCAAAAACCTCCCTGGCAGGCCGCTCGTCGCCGAGCGGTCGCAGTTAATCGAATGCTTGAATTCGTTCGGGCAGATGCAGCCGTGCGTCGGCTCTACCCGCAGGGGAAACTAGGCGCTGACGTAATGCATCGGAGACCTCCCGAAGGCTTCATCCGTTGACCTGTCCAGCATCGAGTTCGTTCCTCTGCAACGAACTCCTGAAGCGGGAGCAGATGCCCTGAAAACCTCAAGCGGTGCTGCGTGGAAGTGCTGGCCAGGTTTCGCGCAGGCCGTTGCTTGCACTTCGCCGCCACTATGAACGCTCAACAACGAAATCACAACGTACTCTGGCCCGCGAAACCGGTAAACCAATGGGACGCCAAAAACCGCGATCGCACGCGTGAAATGAGGGCAGAAAATTGAGTTTTTCGAAAAAAACTTGATAAGAACTACCGCTTAACCTCGACCGTAAAGACGAGCAGTCCGCGTGGAACCAATCCGCTGCGCAAGGCGGCAGACCCGAACGGAAAAGATCTCTTACAAGACGCGGTCGGCGCGGCGACGACGCGAGCCGTTAATGGAAGAAGAAGTGGACTCTGGATTGCAAACCTTCGTGAGGACCCGATGAAGAACGATTTCAGAATCGCTCGCTGGACCCTGGCCGTGTTGCTCTGCTGTTCCTCCCTGGCCGGCTGCATCGTGGCGCCTGCGCGCCCGTACTACGGGGGCGAAGTGGTGGCGGTGGCGCCTCCTGCGCCGCGCGTGGAGATCGTCGGAGTCGCCCCGGCGCCCGGCTATTTCTGGATCGGCGGCTACTGGGGATGGGCCGGTGGCCGGCACGAATGGGTGGCAGGCCACTGGGAGGGTCCCCGTCCTGGCTATCACTGGGCTCCGCATGCCTGGGTTCGGGAAGAACACGGCTGGCGCCTGCAACCCGGGCACTGGGAGCGGCACGCTTAGCGCGCACGGCTTCCTGGCAGCCGCTGCCGTAGCACCCCGCTTGTGCGCGCTGCGCGAGCGGGGCGCAGGTCTTCAAGCCGGTGAAATCCTGGGGTCTTTGATACGATAGGCGAAGGATGCCGCCATGAGCGCTCTGCACGAGCGACCCGGGCCGGCGCACCCGCCACGACCGCCGCCGGCCGGCGCGCAACACGCCCACGTCGATGAAGAACCCGAACGTCGATTCGATCGGGTCGAGATGGCGCGCATCGGCATCGTTGCACTGACTGCCACCGCCGTCTGGTTCCGCGTCTGGGAGCCGCTGCACGCCGTCAGCCTGATCGGCGTCGCGGGCCTGCTGATCGGCGGCTGGCCGATCTTCAAGGAGGCCTTCGAGAACCTGGCGGCGCGACGCATGACGATGGAGCTGTCGATGTCCATCGCGATCGTTGCGGCCGCGGCGATCTGCGAATTCTTCACGGCGCTGGTGATCACCCTGTTCGTGCTGGTGGCCGAGGTCCTCGAAGGGATGACCGTGGCGCGGGGCCGGCGCGCGATACGCGACCTGCTGCAGCTGCTGCCGACCGCGGTGGCCGTGCGGCGCGACGGCCGCGTATCGCAGGTGGACGCCGCAACGCTGGTCGGCGGCGACCTCGTGCTGGTCAATCCGGGCGGGCACATCCCGGTGGACGGAACCGTGGTCGCCGGCCTTTCGTTCGTCGACCAGGCCTGCATCACCGGCGAGTCGATGCCGATCGAGAAGTGTGCCGGTTCACCCGTCTTCGCCGGCTCGATCAACCAGTCCGGTGCGCTCGAGATCCGCGCCGAGCGCATCGGCCGCGACACCAGCTACGGCAAGATCATCGAGGCGGTCGAGCGGGCCGAACGCTCGCGCGCCCCGGTGCAGCGTCTGGCCGATCGACTGGCAGGCTACCTGGTCTACTTCGCGCTCGGCGCCGCCTTGCTGACCTATCTTCTTACGCGAGATGTCGTTTCGACGATATCGGTCGTGATCGTGGCCGGTGCCTGCGGGATCGCCGCCGGCACGCCGCTGGCGATCCTGGGAGCGATCGGCCGGGCCGCGCGCGCGGGCGCCATCGTCAAGGGGGGCCTGTACCTCGAGCTGCTCGGCAAGGTGAATACCGTCGTGCTGGACAAGACCGGAACGCTGACCTACGGGCAGCCGGAAGTGCGGGCGCTGATCGCCGCTGCCGGCGCGAACGCCGAGCAGATGCTCGATGCTGCGTCGACGGCCGAGTCGCGTTCGGAGCACCCTCTGGGAAAGGCGATCGTGGCGCATGCGCAGGCGCGCGGGCGCGCATCGAAGGAGCCGGAGCGTTTCGGCTACCTGCCCGGCCGCGGCATCGACGCGATAGTGGACGGCGAACGCGTGCTGGTCGGCAATTCCGCCTTGATGAGCGACCACCGCATCGCCGTGCCGGACCACCTGGGCGCCGCACACCCGGAGGCGACCGTCGTGTACGTGGCGCGGGCCGGTGCCCTGCTCGGCGCCATCTTCGTGGCCGACCGCGTGCGGCCGCAAGCGGGCGAGGCGATCGCCGCGATCCATGCGCTCGGTATCCGTACCGTTCTTCTGACGGGCGATCGGCGCGCGGTCGCCCAGGCCACCGGCGCCGAGCTTGGAATCGAGCAGGTGCGCTCGGAGCTGCTGCCGGAAGACAAGCGGCAGTACGTGCAGCGGCTGGTTGCCGAGGGGCGAACGGTGGCGATGGTCGGCGACGGCGTCAACGATGCGCCGGCACTGGTCGAAGCCGATGTCGGGGTGGCGATGGGCTCCGGCACCGACGTTGCGCGCGAAAGCGCCGACGTGGTTCTGCTGGGCAACGATCTGGTCAAGTTCGCGCAGACCTTGGGGATCGCCCGGCGCACGCGCCGGATCATCTGGGTCAATTTTGCGGGCACGATCGGGGTCGATGCGCTCGGCATCGGTCTGGCCGCTTTCGGTTTTCTCAATCCGCTGCTCGCCGCCTTCATTCACGTCGCCTCGGAGCTCGCCTTCATCCTGAATTCGGCGCGCCTGCTCCCGACCCGGCCGCGCGAAGCTTCGAGGCGGCCAGCGGTCGCCTTGTCACCGGAACCAGACACGCCGTAGCCGCGCGCAACCTTGCGCGCGGCGGATCACGCCCTGAGCGTGGCGACCAGCCGCTGCGGGTTGAAAAACAGGTCCAGCGCGTCGCAGACGTCGCGCGCGACGACGTCGGCGGCGCATACCGTCGCCGCAGCTGCGGTCTCGGCCTGAACGACCGCAATGCCGAGGGCGGCCGCCTCCACCATCAGCGCGTCATTGCGCCCGTTGCCGACGCAGGCCGTGCGCTCGGCTCCCAGTCGCTGCACGTATTCGAGCTTGGCGCGCGCCTGCTCGAGCGGCCCGAGTATGTGCACGTCGCACGGCAGGCCGGTCAACTCGGCGCGCGCGCGATGGAACGTGTCGCCGGTCACCACGTGGATCCGCAGCGAGCCGGATAACCGGATCAGGCGGGCCCGCACACCGGCGAGCAGGATTCCATCGCACGCCAGCGTGCCGTTGAAGTCGAGCACCAGGTGTTCCAGCCGCAGCGCCCGCTCACCGGGAATTTCAACCTCGATCATGACAAGACCCTGCAACACCCGCTGCTTCGGATATTGAACCTTCGGCGCGATCAGCGCCACTCACCGCGGGCGACCGAGGCGGGCGCTAGCTTGCCGCGGAGATCGCGCTCAAAGGAGAGTGAGAATGACCACGTCGGACACGATGGGCGCAGGCCGCATCGGCGCGCGAGCGCTGATGTTCGCGGCCTGCACCGCGAGCGCTGCGTTCTTCTGGCCGCTCGGTGCGGCCGCCCAAGCGGAGGGCTTCAACGCGCGGGGCAACATACTGATCGCGGATCAGTACAACAACCGGGTCGTCGAGATCGATCGCGAGAGCCACCGGGTCGTCTGGAGCTTCGGAGACGGTTCGGACAAGCCCGGACCCGACAGCATCGTAGGCACCAACGATGCCGAGCGCGTCGGTCTGTTCACGTTGATCGCCGGCACCGGCATCCCGCCGAGTCCGGCCGGCACCCCGCCCCTGCCCGGCTGCTCCGATCCGGTGAACGGGTGCCCGGACAATCGCGTCATCCTGATCAATCCCAAAGGCAAGATCGTCTGGCAATACGGCATGGGCGGCGTGACCGGCGCCGGGGCAAACCAGTTGAACACGCCGGTGCACTCGTTGTTCCTGTCGTCGTTCCCGGGGCACCCGGGGTTCCACGTCATGATCACCGACCAGGGCAACCAGCGCGTCATCGTCGTGAACGCTGCGCACGAAATCGTCTGGCAGTACGGGACCACTGGTGTGGCCAACAACGGTCCGAACCAGCTGAGCAACCCGAACAGCGCCGAGCTCCTGGAAAACGGCCACGTGCTGATTGCCGACGAAAACAACAATCGGGCGATCGAGGTGACGACCGACCTGCAGATCGTCGCCCAGTTCAGCATCGGTGGAACAGCCAGCGGCGTCGCGTTCGCGAGCCGGCTTGCGAACGGCGATACCCTGATCACCGACTCCAACAACAACCGGATCGTCGAGGTCGACCCGGCCGACGGCATCGTCTCCCAGTACGCCACGAACACGCAGCAGGGCAGCAACCCGAACCCGCTACCGACCCGCGCAATTCGACTGCGTAACGGCAACACCTTGATCAGCGACCAGTACAACGAGCGGGTGTTCGAGATCGACCCGGACCAGCGCATCGTGTTCCAGCAGGGCAAGCTCAATGTCCAGGGGGCCGGTTTCAACCGGCTGAACGGCCCGTATGACGCCAAGGCGATCGGCGACTACACGGGACTGACGCCGCCGTTCGACTTCGACGAGTGGGAGTCGCCCGTGTCGCTTCAGACGAAGTGAACCGGCGGGCCGGCCATCTGCGGAAGATGACCGGCCCACAGCGATCGATCGCGCGCGCAAGCGCGTCAGTGATCCAGTTCGGCAGCCCACTTCCGCTGGTACTTTTCGAGCACCTGTGAAAAGCGCTGGGCGGCGGCGCCCGGGTCCGAAACGCGGTGAACCTGCCTTGCGGCCGCCCAAAGCGCCTGCCGCTCCGCCAGAGCGAGCGGGGTCTGGCGCCAGGTCAGGATCGCCGCGCGGTCCGGCTGCCCGATGCGATGCCATTTCTCCTCGAGGCTTTCCAGCGTCGCGCGAGCCCCGATTCCGAAGAACGACGCAATCGCCTGCAGGCCGGATCGATCGCCATGATCTCCCGGATCGAGCAGACCCATCTGGATTTGAACGTATTCGTCGACCAGGCCGACCATTTCCTGGACGTCGGCATTGTCCACCCGCTGGTCCGCGCGACTCCCGGATTCGCCCGGTCGCGCCGGGTCACCCCCGCCCGCATTCGACGCCATGGCCGCAGCGGAGCCCGCGAGCAACTCCCTGACGATCTGCGTCTGCACGGACGCAAACCGCCTTCCGGAGAGGCTCGAGTAATGCTTCACGAGCGCCCGCAACTGCTCGGCGCTGAGGCGATCGGCGATGCTGTCGATCAGGGCCTCGTCGACCTGCCTGGAAAGTGCCGACCGATTCGAACCCGAGGCCAGCTCGCTGCTGATTTGCGGCATGTCCTGGTCGATCAACGACGCCATCTGCTGCCATTTCGGATTCCCGGGGTTCCAATCGGCCCCGGACCTCGCCTGCCTGAGGAAAGCATCTTTCATGGCCGAGGCACCGTCCGGGCGGTCGATCAGTGCGCTGACGTCGGCCAGCGCCGACAGGGTCAGATACTGCTGTATGTCGCTTCGAACCGAGAGGTATTGCCGCGCCAGGTCCCGTTCCGAACCGGACGGCCGGGTGCCGTCGGCGGGCCAGTGCGGGCCCAGGACCACTGCGGCGAGGGCAAATCGAACGAGGGCAGGACGGATCGCAGCCATCGAACTCACAAGAGCACCTCCTCTACGGCGCCAGCTGACCATCGGACTCGCGGCCATTGTCCGCGCCGCACCGATCGGCCGCTGCCGGCTCTCGGGTGCGCAAAAGCACCATGGCCAGCATCGAAGCGGTTGCGGCGAACAGCGAGCCGACCAGGAATGCGATGTGGTAGCCGCTGGCCAGCGCGGAAGCCTGGGTTGCTCCGGAGGCGAGTCGGTCGGCGCTGCGCGCGGCGGCAAGGCTGGCGAGTACTGCGAGGCCCAGCGCACCGCCCATCAGGAACGACGTGTTGACCACCCCCGAGGCCAGGCCGGAGTCTTCCGGCGCCACGTCGCTCATCGCGGCCAGCAGGACCGGGTTGAATGCCATGCCGGCGCCCAGCCCGAGCAGGACCATCGCAGGCAGCACATCGAAAAGAAACGCTCCCTGGACCGGCGCTCGCGCGAAAAGCGCCAGGCCCAGCGCGGCCAGCAGCAGTCCCGCCACGGCCGGCGGCCGCAGGCCGAAGCGCATGACCAGGCGCGCGGACAGGCCGAGCGAGAACGCGGCCATGATCAGGTTCGCCGGCAGGTAGGACAGGCCGACCTGCAAGGGACCGTAGCCGAGCACGAGTTGCAGGTAGAGCGCCGAGATGAAGAACCACGCGAACATGGCGGCGGCCCAAAGGACACCGACGATGTTCGCGGTTGCGACGTTGCGCAGCTTGAAAAGACCGAGGGGCATCAGGGGCACGCGCACGCGCGCCTCGATCCAGAGAAAAAGCGCCAGCAGCAGCGCGGCGGCGCCGAGCAAACCGGTCGTGGCAGCCGAGGTCCAGCCGAGCTCGTTGCCGTTCACGATGGCGTAGACCGCGAGCATCAGTGACGCGGTCACGCTGGTCGCCCCGGCGATGTCCAGATGCCCGGCGCCCGCGCGGCCAGCGCCGGCCGGCAACAGGGCGCGGCACAGCGCGAACACCACGGCGCCGATCGGCAGGTTGACCAGAAACACCCAGTGCCAGCTCAACGAGCTTGTCAGCAGGCCCCCCAGCAACACCCCGATGCTTCCGCCGCCGGCGCATACGAAGCCGTAGATCCCCATCGCCTGCGCGCGGTCGCCGGCTTCGCTGAAAAGATCCATGATCAGCGAGAGCGCAACCGCGGTCACGACCGCCCCGCCAAGACCCTGCACGGCGCGCGCGGCGATCAGCAGTTGCTGCGAGTTCGCCAGTCCGCAGCCGAGCGAGGCGAACGTGAACAGCGCGATGCCCAGCAGGAACAGCCTGCGGTGGCCGAACAGGTCCCCGAGACGTCCGCCCAGTAGCAGGAAGCCGCCAAAGGTCAGCAGGTAGGCATTGACCACCCAGACCAGCGATTTGCCGAAGTGCAGGTCCTCGCGAATCGACGGCAGCGCGACGTTCACGATCGTCGTGTCCAGGACGATCATCAGCACTCCGGCGCAAAGCACGTAAAGGCACAGCCAGCGCTTGCGGCCGTCATCGTGGGCAGTCATGTGCTTTCCCCCTGTTCACGTTCCTGGTCGAACCGGCGGCTCCGGTTTCGACCACCGAGATCGATTTCCTCGCGCCGGGCGGGGAAACAATCGATCGCGGAACGGAACGATCAACGCAGACCGGCGAGCCAGGCGCTGACGTCGGTGATGTCCCGGTCCGACAGCGGCTGCGCGGCGCTGGTCATCGCCCCGTCGATGTCAGGTCGCTCGCCCGTCTTGTATCCGCGCAATTGTCGGCGGAACGGCTGGTGCTGGACCGGCCGCAGCAGATGCCGGTGAGCTTTGCCGGGCCATCGCGCACGAAAGCGCCAGCAGCGCGCCCGCCGCCGGCAACAAGGTGACGTGCAATCGGAATCCAGACATGGGCCCCCCGGCGTCGGGACCGGTCGCCAGCGAACCTGAGTCGAAGTCGCTACGATCGGATCGCGTCGAATGATAAGACCTGGGACCGTGACCTGTGAACGCCCTCGTTCTGCAATCCGAGTTGACCTGCCCGCACTGCGGATTTGTGCGGCTTGAAACGATGCCGACCGATTCGTGCCGGTTCTTCTACGAGTGCCCCGGCTGCAAGGCGATGTTGCGGCCCAAGCCTGGCGACTGCTGCGTGTTCTGCTCTTTCGGGTCGGTCAGGTGCCCGCCGATGCAGGGGCCGGGTTGCCACCCGGCGCAACCGTAGCGAGGCATCGCAGCGCGTGCCGGTCGGTTGCGGCGCCGGTGCGACAATTCAGCTGGGAACAGGCGCCGTGACCATCAAACGCTGGCTTTCAACGCGTGAATCGGGGTGGACCTTGCTGGTCCGCCTGATGGTCGGCCTGGTGGTTTTCTTCCCCGAGGGGCTGCAAAAGCTCCTGTTTCCCGCCATCCTGGGCGCCGGGCGCTTCGCCAGGATCGGCATCCCGTCGCCGGACACGATGGGCCCGCTGGTTGCTGCGACAGAGACCGTTTGCGGCGCGCTGATCATCCTCGGCCTGGCGACCCGCCTTGCCGCGATCCCGCTGATCGTCATCATGCTGGTCGCGATCGTGTCGACCAAGATCCCGATCCTGCTCGGACAGGACTTCTGGATCTTCCACCTTGCGCCGTCAAGCCGCACCGGGTTCTGGAGCATGCTGCACGAGGCGCGCGCGGACTTCGACATGCTGCTCGGTTGCATCTATCTGCTGATCGTGGGCGGCGGCGCCTGGTCGCTGGACGCCCGGATCGCTCCCGGCCCGGTAGCGTGCGTGCTCCCGCGCACGCATGACGGCAGTCCAATCGGGCCGGCCGCCGATCTGCAGCGCCGCGCACCGGGCAGGCGGGGGCCTCATTCAGGCGCTCGGCGAGGCGCAGGGAATCGACGGAATCGATGGCGTCAAACAGCTCGACGGCGCGGGCAGCTTTATTCGATCGCAGATGGCCGATGAGGTGGACGAGGATGGGAGTGTCGGAGGCGGCGAGGGCGCCGTCGACGCGGAGGGGAGCCAATTCGGGAGCCTTGGCCGCGAACTCCTGCACGCGATTTTCGCCGAAGACCTTGAGGCCGAGCGCAGCGGCCTCCGCAATGATCCAAGCCGGATAGGTCTTGGAGACGGCCATCAGCTCGACGGTTTTGCGCGCACGGCCGGCGCAGCGGCAGGCTTGGTGGATTGCTTCTTCGAGTTTTTCGAGGTTTTCTTTCAGCGCTGTCATTGCGATTGGCTGATGCGGGAGCGCGCGCTTTCGAGGCGGCCGGTCACTCCGACGTGTTCTGTCGCACGGGCGAGGCCAAATTGAGGCATGTTGGCATAGATGGCTTCGAAATGTCCTCGGGCCACGATGTAGGTTTCATGCCAGATACCCACGGAGCCATCGGCGCCGATGCGGCGATTGAACTCCGCCCAGGCGGGGAGATGGTTTGCATTACGAGCATGCGCATAGGCGTGGAGGTGATCGAAGCTGCGCCAGTACTGGAGTATGCCCACACCGCGCCAATAGAGGAATGGCTCGAAATGCAGCAGGCCCAGGTCTGGGGTCCGCTTGAGCTCGGCCAGCATGGGCGGCATGGCGCGGGCCACGCGCAGCCAACGCAGGTCATGAATTCGGTTGACGCGCATGCCGATGTGCTGCCGGTGCTGCCCGCCTTCCCGGCCGAGGTGGCGGCCGAGACCCTGCTCGTGGTGGGGATCGAGCTCAAGCTTGTCGCCGAACTCCACGAGGCGTACGGCGACCGGGCCCCGGGAACCTCGCCGAGCGGATGAGTGCCTACCTCGCGGCATGGGCGCACCGCCGGGGCGTGTTCATGATCGAGGGCGGGCTGATCCTGGCCGCCGGGTCGCCGCTGGCGCGGTTGCTGCGCCTGCGCCTCATCGCCCGGGCCGGCCGGAGTGCGGTCTCCCGGGCCCGCTGCTCACCGGCGCCGCCGTGGGCGCCATGTTCAACAGCCGGGAGACCAGACAAGCTCGGCCGGGACATCCGGCGCGACCTGCGCCGCCATGCGATCGGCCACTGAGAGGCCCGCGGTCACATCGGCTCGCTCCGAGGCCGACGACGCCATCCAGGAAGGCTGGCTGCACGTCAGCCGTTCGGCAGCCGATGGCGTCGAGAACCTGAACGGGTGGCTGATGACGGTCGTCGCCCGGGTATGCCTGGACATGCTGCGCTCGCGCAAATCGCGGCGTGAGGAGCCGCTGACGGGTGACCCGGCCGGTGCTGCCCCGACGAGCCAGATGAGCCCGGAGAGTGAGGCGCTGCTCGCGGTGCTTGACCCGGATGTCGTGCTCCGGGCCGACGTAGCGGCCACGTCGCCCGGCGTGCCGCGGCAGGCCAGGGGTGCCGCCGTCGTCTGCCAGGGGCTCCCCTTCCAGCCTCGCGCCCCAGTTCG
>CAVTZO010000041.1:0-42236 GCA_963739145.1 uncultured beta proteobacterium | reverse complement strand
CGGGTCCATTTACGATAAGCTCATCCGCCATCAGCAAGAAAACCCTTTTCCCCTGGACAAGGCCCGCGCCCATCGGCTGCGCAGTGGAAAGATTGCCGGGCCAATTCCCGCAGAGGTGCAAGCCGTTTTGAGTCGCATGATGGCCAAGAATCCTGCCGAACGCTTTCAGACGCCGGGCGAGGTGGCGGATGCCCTGGCCGAAATCGTCGAACAGCTGGTGCCTGGCGGCGGCCGAAACCCTGAGGAGAGAAGACCAAACGGCCAACGATATTTTCCCCAGGGAAACGGCGGCCGCTCCAATCGTGCCGGCCAAGCCGATTTTCCGTCGGCGTTTGCCGCGCAAGTGGCTTACCCTGGCAACCGTATTGTTCGCCCTGGGTGCCGGGATGATCCTGGCCCATGTTGGCGGCAAAAATAAACCACGGGCCAATCCGCCTTTCGAAGACAGTCCTCCAGTTAAAATCGAGCCGCTCGAAGAAATCCTTTGGAAAAAATTGATCGGCGGGCAAACTCAGAAGTCGCCGATGCCGGGAAACCGGGACCTGACCTCGTCCAAATGCCGCGCAACGACGGGAACCTGCCCGAGCTGCTCCATCACGATCAAGCCCGAGCGAAGACCATCGTCGACATCATGGTTGTTGTAGGCGATCTCGTCGGCGAGGTTGGCGATCTGCCCCTCCAGGCTGGGCTGCCGACGCGTCAGAAAGCGCTCGGCCACAGGCCCGAGTCGCCTCGCATGGTCGGGCGAGCAATGTTTCAGAATGCCCTCGCGCGTCTCGAAACAAAGGTTCAGTCCGTCGAATGCACCATAACGCTCCTCCAGCTCATCGACGACCCTGAGGGACTGCAGGTTATGTTCGAACCCGCCGAATGGCAGCATGCAATCGTTGAGCGCATCCTGTCCGGCATGTCCGAACGGCGTGTGCCCCAGGTCGTGCGCCAGCGCGACCGCCTCGACCAGGTCTTCGTTGGCGCGCAGGCTGCGTGCGGCCGCCCGCGCGATCTGGGCCACCTCGAGCGAGTGGGTCAGGCGGGTCCTGAACAGATCGCCTTCGTGATTGACGAATACCTGTGTCTTGTATTCGAGTCGCCGAAACGCGGCGCAGTGAATGATGCGATCGCGATCGCGCTGAAACTGCGTGCGGGTGGCTGCGTCGGGCTCCGGGTGACGCCGCCCGCGCGACTGCGACGAGCGCACCGCATAAGGCGCCAGCCAGTCCTCGCTCGGGATCATTGGTAGCCCGCCGCGGCCAGCGTCGCCTCGACCAGCGCGTCGGGGGCCTCGCGCTGTATCGCGCACCCGATCCGCTGCAGCACGATGAAGCGGATGCGCCCGGCATGCGTCTTCTTGTCCCCTCGCATCGCTTCGATCGCCGACGCCTGCGAGAGACCTTCGATCCGCGCCGGCAGGTGCGCCTGCGCGACCGCCCGCTCGATGCGCCCCACATCGTCTGCCCCGATCAGACCCAGCCGCGACGACAGGTCGCCGGCCAGGCACAGTCCGCAACCGACCGCCTCGCCGTGCAACCAGCGGCCGAATCCGGTCAGAGCCTCGATCGCGTGCCCGAAAGTGTGCCCCAGGTTCAGCAGCGCGCGCTCGCCGCTTTCGCGCTCGTCGCGTCCGACGATGCTTGCCTTGATCCGGCACGAGCGCGCAATCGCCGAAGCCAGCGCCTCGTCGTTCAGCGCCAGCAGCGCCGGCATGTCGTGCACCGTGCGATCGAAGTACTCCGCGTCGGCCAGCAGCCCGTGCTTGAGCACTTCGGCCAGCCCCGCGGACAGCTCGCGCGCCGGCAGGCTGCGCAGCACCGCGGTGTCGGAGACCACCACCGACGGCTGGTGGAAGGCGCCGATCAGGTTCTTGCCCGACGGGTGGTTGACCCCGGTCTTGCCGCCGACCGCCGAGTCGACCTGCGCAAGCAAGGTGGTGGGGACCTGCACCACCCGAACGCCGCGCATGAAGACCGCCGCCGCAAAGCCGGCGATGTCTCCGACCACGCCCCCTCCCAGAGCCACCACCACGCTGCCGCGGTCCGCACGCGCCTGCACCAGCGCGTCGACCAGCTGCGCGGCCGTCTGCAGCGTCTTGGCCGACTCGCCATCGGCGATCGTGAACTCGGAAGTCGGCGCCACCCGCTCGCAAGCACGACGCACCTGGTCCAGGTACAACGGCCCCACGACTTCGTTGGTGACGATGTGGATCGACGTCGGCGCCAACGGCGCGACAAATTCGTCCAGTCGCCCGATCAGACCGGGAGCGATCCAGATGTCGTAAGAGCGCTGCGCCAGCTCGACCGTGACACGCTGCATCAGGCGGATTTTATTGAGAAAGATCGACGCGTGTCTGTCGGGGGGTGGCCTATCGCCAACCGGGGTCGTCTTCCTGAAAAAAGACGGGACGTCTTACTGGGGCGATTGCGCCGCGCCGATCACCTCGATCACCTGCGGGTGAGCCAGCAGGCGGGCGGCCAGCCGGCGCGGGTTGGCCGCCGCCGAGCGGAATACGAGGTGCGCGGTCTGGCGGTACAAGGGCGCCCGCTGCGCCAGCAGTTCCTGGATGCGGGCGCCTCGATCGGCGACCTGCAGCAACGGCCGCGCCGCATCTCCGCGCGTTCGGCGGGCAATCTCCTCGGCCGAAGCCTGCAGGTAGATCACCAGCCCGCGCGATCGCAGCAACTGCCGGTTCTCCTCGCTGAGCACGGCGCCGCCCCCGGTGGCCAGTATCACGTGCGGTCGCCCGGTCAGCTCCTCGAGCAACTGGTGCTCCCGCAACCGGAAGCCGGTCTCGCCCTCGAGCTCGAACATGGTGGCGATCGACGTTCCGGCCCGGTGCTCGAGCTCCCGATCGCAATCGATGAACTGGAAGCCGCAGCTTGCGGCCAGCAGGCGCCCGACGGTGCTCTTGCCGGCGCCCATCATTCCGATCAGGAAAATCGAGAACCGGGGGCGACTCATGGTTCGATCGCCCGTGAATGCCGCGACGGCGCCGGCCGGATAGCTCCGCCGGCGGCCGAAGCGGCTGACCCGTCCGCGGCGCTCCTACAGGCGCGCCGCCTCGGTCACCTTCTCGGAGATCACGCGCGGAGTGATGAAGATCAGCAACTCGTTGCGGTTGTTCTGCTTGAACGTGTCCTTGAACAGGTAGCCGAGCACGGGGATATCGCCCAGCCAGGGAACCTTGGTGGTGGTCGTGGACTCGGTCTGCTGGAAGATGCCGCCCAGCACGACGGTGCCGCCGTTTTCAACCAGCACCTGCGTGGTCACGTTCTTGGTGTCGATCGCGATGCCGCCGCTGCCGCTCACGGTCGAGCTGGGCGTGTCCTTGTTCACCTTCACGTCCAGGAAGATCGAACCCTCGGGCGTGATCTGCGGAATGACCTCCAGCCGCAGCACCGCCTTGCGGAACTGGATCTGACCGATGTCCGCCGAGCTGCGTGTTGGTCTGGTACGGAATGTCGCTGCCCTGCTCGATCGACGCCTTGACCTTGTCGGCGGTGACCACGCGCGGGCTGGAAACCACCTTGCCGCGCCCGTCGAGCTCGAGCGCGCTGAGCTCCAGGTTCAGCACGCTGGTCACGCCGCTGTTGAACAGCGTGAGCCCGAGGACGCCCGGGTTGAAGCCGTTCAGTGCCGCGGCCGGCAGGTTGACGAAGTTCAGGTTGGTGATCTGGTTCTGGCCAATACACGTGATGTTGGGCCCGGTCGGGCAGGTCGTCGTTCCCGGCGGCAGCGGAGCGAAGGTCGAGCCTGCCCCGCCGTTGATCCAGGCGTGCGGACCGGGGTGCGCGAATCCCAGGCGGGAGCCGATGTCGCGGCTGAAATTCTCGTCGGCCTCAACGATTCGCGCCTCGATCAGCACCTGCGGCACCGGGATGTCGATGCGCGAGATCAGCCGCCGCACCTCCTCGAGCTTGGCCGAAATATCCGACACGAACATCTGATTGGTGCGCAGGTCGACCACCACGCTGCCGCGCTTGGAAAGCATGCGCTGCTTCTCGTCGACCAGAAGCTTGCGCACATCGTCGACCTTCTGGTAATTGACGACGAAGTTCTCGGTGTGCAGCGGCTCCAGCTCCAGCGATCTGGCTGCGCGCTTCCAGCTCCAGCTTTTCCTTGGTCGCCAGCTCGTCGCGCGGGGCCACCAGGATCACGTTGCCGTTCTTGCGCATGTCCAGGCCCTTGCTCTGCAGGATGATGTCCAGCGCCTGATCCCATGGCACGTCCTTCAGGCGCAGCGTGATCGAACCCTGCACCGAGTCGCTGGTGATGATGTTCAGGTTCGTGAAATCGGCGATCACCTGCAGCAGCGAACGCACGTCCACGTTCTGGAAGTTCAGCGACAGCCGTTCGCCCTGGTAGCCCTGGCGCGTGCCCTGGAACAAGCGCGTCGGATCTTCCTTGACCGGCTTGACCTCGACCACGAAACGCGTGTCGCTCTGGTATGCGTTCTGCTCCCACAGCCCGCGCGGCTCGATCACCATGTGAGCGTTGCCGCCGACCTGGCTGCCGTGCTCACCTGCGCGATCGGCGTGCCGAAGTCGGTCACGTCCAGGCGCCGGCGCAGCGATTCGGACACGCTGGTATTCAGGAAATCGACCAGGATCTGCTGGCCCTGCTGGCGGATGTCGACGCTGGTGGTCGGATCGGTCAGGTCGACCACGACCCGGCCTTCGCCCGACCCGCCGCGGCGAAAGTCGATGGCCCGGATGCTGCGCGGCTCGTTCGCCGCCTGCGCGATCGGCGCGGCGCCCGGCGGGGCAACCGGAGTGGCAACCGGCTGCGGCGCCGGGAACGTCTCGGCTTCGCCCTTCTGACCGAGCACGACGTGCACCGCGTTGCCCTGCGCCGAGACCGTGTAGACCACCGGCGTGCGCAGATTGAGCACGATCCGCGACCGGCCCTGCGCCTGCACCACGCTGACCGAGCGCAGATCGCCCTGGTTGATTTCGACCGAGTTGCGACCCAGGTTGTTGACGGTCAACGGCAGGTCGATCGCGATCCGTGCCGGATTGGTCACCGAGAAATTGTTCGGCGTCGCGGTCAGCGCTTCCTTCAGCTGGATCGTCAGGAACACGCCGGCGCTGGTCTGCGTGGCGTCGATGCGCTCGATGCTGTTGGAGGCGCCCGCGTCCTGAGCCGCGGCCTGCCCGCCCGCGACGACCAGCGCCGCCAGCAGCAAAACCGCAGGTGCGGCCCGGTAGATCCGATTGAACGACGCCTTCATCGCTTGCTCCCCTGCTGCGGCCCAGCCTGGCGGTCTTGCAGTTCCAATTTGGCCGGACGTTCCACCCATTCACCGGCAGCATCCTGGACGATCTCTTTCAGCAGCAACTCGGTTTCACTGATCCGCGTCACCACCCCGAAGTTCTGCCCCAGGTAATTTCCGACCCGCACCATGTGCGTGGATCCGTTCGTTTCGAGCAGCGCGACGTTGGTGCCACCCTGGCGCATCATTCCGACCATCCGGATCTGGTCCAGCGGGAAGCCCTCCAGAACCTCGCGCCGCCGCTCCAGGTCGGGCTTGACCGCGCTCGCGCTGGCGCGCGCCTCGCGCTGGCGCGCGACCGCCATCAGGATCTTCTGCGGATCGAAGGGCTCGACCGCGCCGCCGCTGTCGTACACGAACGGCGCGAACTCCTTGGGCGGCGGAACCGGCTGCGTGGTGACGCGTGTGGATTGCTTCACGCTGCTCATCCAGCCGCGCAGTTCGGCCTCGTCCGATGCGCCGCACCCGGACAGCAGCGCGCACACGGCCAGGCAGGCCCACAGGGACGGGGACAGGGGCCGGGCGCCCCGACGCCGTCTGGCGCTCATCGCAGTCAGCCTCATTTGGCGGTCGCCTTGGCGGTGCGCGCCTTGCGCTGCGTAGCCAGCTCGTCCTCGTCCAGGTAACGGAAGGTCTTGGCCATCGCGTCCAGGGACAGCGTCAGGATCTTTGCGTCGTCTGCACGTTCAGATTGTTCAGCGTCACGATCCGCGGCAGGTTCGCGATGTCGCTGGTGAACGCCCCCAGGTCATGGTACCGCCCGGATACGCGAACCGTAATCGGCAACTCGGCGTAGTAGTCCTTCAGGATGACCTGGCCGGGGCGGAACAGCTCGAACTGCAGGCCGCGGCCGATACCGGCCTGGTTGATGTCCGACAGCAGCGCGTCCATCTCGGCCTTGCTCGGCAGCTGCTTCTCGAGCGTCAGCACCGTACTGGTTGACCTGCTCCTTCTGCCGCCGCAGCTCCTCCAGGTTGATGGCCTGCTGAATCTTGACCCGGTACTGGTCCTTCAGCGTCGATTCTTCCTGGCGCAGGCTGTCCAGCTGGTTGAGCTGATCGCTCCAGACGAACCACCAGCCCACGAACGCGCACACGATCACCAGCGCGACCCACAGCCCAACCCGGGGCAAAATCGGCCAGCTGCCGACGTTGTCCAACGTCAAGCCGCGGAACTGGGCAATCCAATTGATCGGAGCGGTCGCCATGGCGTCCTTGAGGCTTGGCGCTCAGCCCTTCTTGGGCGGAGCGCCGGGTGGGCTGGCCGCGACGCTGGGCGTACCCAGCTCGCTGGTCGGCTTCATATAGAAATTCATCGCAAAATCGAACAGGCGCCGCTGAATGCCGTCCGGACTCTGCGCGGCGAGCTTGATCTCGATCAGCTCGGGCCGCTCCACGTAGCGGCCGTTGTTGGTCAGGTTGCGCAGGAACTCCGACACGCGCTCGTTGGACGCGGCCCAGCCGGTGATCGTCACCTTGCGGTCTTCCTGCTTGACCGTGTGAAGATAGATGCCCTCGGGTGTCTGGCGCGTCAGCTCGTCGAGCAGGTAAACCGGCTCGTTGCGATCGGCCTGCAGGTCCTCGACCGCCTTCTGGCGCGCCCGCAGCGCCTCGATTTCCTGGCGCAGCGTCGCGATCTCCTTGATCTGCGCGTCCAGACGCCGGTTCTCGTCCGTGATCAGCTTGTTGCGGCCCTTCTGATTGTCGATGTAGCCTTCCAGCACGGACCACACCAGCAGCACGAGCGCCGCGCCCGCCAGCACGCTCAGTCCGGTCAGGAAGTAAAAGGCCTGCTTCTGTCGCTGCCGCTTCTGTTCCCGATGCGGCAGCAGGTTGACGCGGACGATCACGGCTCGAACCTCCGCATCCCCAGGCCACACGGCGTCAGCAGGGCCGGCGCATCCAGGCGCAGCTGCTTTTCGCGCACGTTGCCGGAGATCTCCATCCCCTTGAACGGCGAGATCACCGAGGTCGGCACCTGGGCCCGTTCCATCAGCGCTTCGGGCAGGCCCGTCAGGACCGAAGAGCCGCCGGCCAGCATGATCTGGTCGACCCGCGTGTAGGGCGTCGACGTGAAGAAAAACTGCAGGGCGCGCGTGATCTCGGTGGTTGCCGTGTCGATGAACGGCTTGAGCACTTCGTTCTCATAGTTGGCCGGCAGGTCGCCGCTGCGTTTCTTCTGCTCGGCCTCCTCGGCCGGTATGCCGTAGGCACGCGCGATGTCGCCCGTGAGCTGCTGGCCGCCGAACGGCTGCTCGCGCTCGTAAATGGCCTCGGAATCCAGGATCACGCTGACGCTGGTGGTATTGGCGCCCATATAGAAGACCGCGATCACCAGGCCTTCGCCGCGCCCCGGCAACTGCTCGATCAGTCGCAGCAGCGCGGCGCGCGACGCCAGCGATTCGACGTCCATGACGATCGGCTTCAGGCCCGCCGCCTGCGCCACCGCCATCCGATCCTCGACCTTTTCCTTGCGCGAGGCCGCGATCAGCACCTCGACGTCCTCGGGCGAGTTCGGTATCGGACCGATCACCTGGAAGTCCAGGCTGACCTCTTCGAGCGCAAACGGTATGTACTGGTTGGCTTCGCTTTCGACCTGCATTTCCATTTCTTCTTCTCGCAGGTTGCCGGGCAGCGCGATGCGCTTGGTAATCACGGCCGAGGCCGGCAAAGCGAGCGCGACGTTGCGAATCCGCGTGCCGCAGCGCCGGAACACGCGCTTGACCGCATCGGCCACCAGTTCGATCTTGTCGATGTTGCCGTCAACCACCGCTCCACGCGGGATCGGCTCGATGCCGTATCGTTCCAGTCGCAGCACGCCGCCGCCTGGATCCGACAACTCCACGAGCTTAACGCTGGATGACCCGATATCCAGGCCAACCAACGGCCGTGTCTTGGACGAGAAGAAGGGCAGATCGAATGCCAATGCAGCGCTCCTGCTTGATACGTACTACCCCAGAAAGGGGTACGACCCGTATCGGCGAACCATTTTGATCCTTTAGTGTCCGACCCAGCGCCGCGCGCGCGAAGGTGGCCACCGCCCGCAAATTCCTTATCTTTCGATGCTTTACTGCTATTTCTTCATATTTCCGCCTTAAGATGCTAACAACCTTTCTAAAGTCAGCACAAGCCCTTGGAACAGGGGAACTGGACCGTTATTCCAAGGCAATCGACAAGAGGGTCTTAGACCTGATCGCGCGATGGCGGGGCGCGCGTCGGCGTCAGCCGGAAGGCGCCTATAATTTGCGGTCCTGTTTTCCGCCGCGCCCTAGTCAAACCGCGGTGCTTCGTGCCCCACACGGGGTCTTTTCGGGAATTCCAATCCCACCGATCCATCCGATCTCACCGAACAGTCGTCCAGCGCTGAGGATGAGCACTGAGGGTGAGCCCCGAGGGTGAGCACCGAGCCCGTTTCGATTTCCGGCCACCTGCATCGGCTGCGGGCATGGTTTCGCTCGCACTGGAAGCGCCTGGCCGCCTGGACCGCGTTCCTGGGCAGCGCAGCGGCCGCCTGCCTGATGCTGGGCATCCTGTTTGCGTTCGCGATCGCCTATGCGAATCTGCCTCCGATCGACTCCCTGGCCGATTACCGGCCCAAGATTCCCCTTCGGATCTGGAGTTCCGATGGCGTGCTGCTGGGTGAGTTCGGCGAGGAACGGCGCAGCTATGTGCCGATCGGCGAGGTTCCGCAGCGCTTGAAAGACGCGATCCTGTCGGCCGAGGACGACAGTTTCTACCGACACCGCGGCGTCGATTTCCTGGGGCTGGCGCGCGCCGCGCTCGCCAACGCGATATCGGGCCGGCGCGGACAGGGCGGCAGCACGATCACCATGCAGGTGGCGCGCAACTTCTACCTGAGCTCGGAACGAAGTTACCTGCGCAAGCTGTACGAGATCGCGCTCGCCTACAAGATCGAGGCCTCGCTGCCCAAGGACCGGATCCTGGAGGTCTACATCAACCAGATCTTCCTTGGCCAGCGCGCGTACGGCTTCGCTGCCGCCGCGCAGACCTACTTCGGCAAATCCCTGGGCGACCTGTCGCTGGGCGAATGCGCGATGCTGGCCGGGCTGCCGGCCGCTCCAAGCGCGTACAACCCGAACGCCAATCTGCACCGCGCCCGAACCCGGCAGCGGTACGTACTGTCGCGAATGCTGGCGCTCGGCTACATCAACAAGGCCGATTACGACAAAGCCGTCACGGCCGAGCTGAACGTGCGCGGCGCCGAGGCTTCCGCCATCACCAACCTGACCCATTCGCGGGTGCGTGCGGAGTACGCGGCCGAAGTGGCGCGCCAGCTGGTGTTCGACGTATTCCACGAGGAGACCTATACGCGCGGGTTGAACGTCTACACGACGATATCCAGCGGCGAACAGCAGGTCGCCTACGAGGCACTGCGCGCCCAGGTCCTGGCCTACGACCGTCGCTACGGCTACCGGGGACCGGAACGGGTGGTCGAGCTGCCTGCCGAGGGCGCGGCGCGCCAGCAGCGCATCGAGGAGGCCCTGATCGACGCCCCGGAGGTCGACGGGCTGATCGCCGCGGTGGTGCTGGAGGCCTCCGCCAAGAGCGTGCGGGCCGCCATAGCCGACGGGCAGACGGTACGGGTGGAGGGCGAAGGGCTGAAATTCGCCGCCGCGTCGCTGTCGCCTCGCGCCCCCGCCGCGCGGCGCATCGTGCCCGGCGCGCTGATACGCCTTGCGCGGGCGGGCAAGGACGGCTGGGCCATCGTGCAGATTCCCCAGGCGGAGTCGGCCTTCGTTTCCTGCGATGCACGCGACGGGGCGGTGCGCGCGTTCGTCGGCGGATTCGACTTCAACCTGAACAAGTTCGACCATGTGACGCAGGCCTGGCGCCAGCCCGGCTCCAGCATCAAGCCGTTCATCTACGCGGCCGCGCTCGAAAAAGGCCTGATGACCAGCACGCTGGTCAACGACGCTCCGCTGATGCTCGATCCGGACCAGACCGGCGGGCAGGTCTGGGACCCGAAGAACTACGACGGCAAGTACGAAGGCCCGATCCGGTTGCGGCGAGGCCTGGCCATGTCGAAGAACATGGTGTCGATCCGCGTGCTGCAGCAAATCGGCCCGCAGTACGCGCAGCAGTACCTGGGCCGGTTCGGATTCGATCCGGAACGGCACCCGGCCTACCTGACGATGGCGCTGGGAGCCGGTTCGGTGACGCCGTGGCAGGAACTGGCCGCCTACTCGGTCTTCGCCAATGGCGGGTTCGAAGTCAATCCTTATCTGGTCGCGCGCGTGGCCGACTCCAACGGCAAAGTGTTGATGGAGGCGGCACCGATGATCGCCGGCGACTCGGCGCTCCGGGTGGTGGACGCCGGCACCGCATTCATCATGGACAGCCTGTTGCGCGACGTGGCCCGCTACGGCACCGGGGCGCGCGCTTCCAGCCTGGGCCGGTCCGACGTTGCCGGCAAGACGGGGACGACCAACGACTCGCACGACGCCTGGTTCTCGGGCTACGGCGGCGGCATCGTCGGCGTCGCCTGGTTCGGATTCGATCAACCGCACAATCTGGGCGAGCGCGAAACCGGCGGCGGCCTGGCGCTGCCGATCTGGCTCGATTACATGAACTCCGCGCTCAAGGGCCTTCCGATGACCGAGCGGCAGCCGCCAGCGGACGTGGTCACAATCGACGGGGAGTACTACCTGGATCAGTACCAGCCCGGCCAGGGCGTGGCGACGCTGGGCCTGGAGGATGTGCAGCCGCCGGAGCAGACCAAGCACGGCGACAACGTGTTCTGACGCGGTTGGGGGTGGGGGCGGCTAACGCGCCGCGAGCACCAGCGGCTGGCCGCTTTGCTCCGATACGATTTTCGAAAGCGCCGAGAAAAGCTCCGTCTGATCGCGCGTGTCGCGCCAGGCCTGTCCGTCGTAGCTGTAGTGAAAGCCCCCGCTGCGCGCTGCGACCCAGATCTGGCGCATCGGCAGTTGCGTGTTGACTACGATCTTCGCGCCATTGTCCAGCTCGAGCGTCAGTACGCCCCCGCTGCGGTTGCAATCGATCCCCGCATCGGCCTCGTCGATGGCGCGCTCCAGGGCACGCAGCGCGGCCTCGGAGCGCTCGAGGAACTCGGATTCGGTCATGTTAGATTGGACGGGTGAGACTCGGCACCGCGACCATTGTAGTTTGCAGCGCCTTCGTGACGGGGGCCTGCGGGGTCAAGGGCCCGCTGTACATGCCGAACACCCCGAGGGAGGCGACCTGGCCTTACCTGCGGCCCAAGAACATGTCGACCGCTCCGGCCTCCAGGCTGGTCGGGCCGCCGTTTCCCGTTCCGGTCGAGGCATTCGTCGGGCCGCCCTATCCGATGCCGGAAACGCCGTCGGCGCAGGCTGACACTGGCGCGTCCGCGTCGGCTGCGCATGCACCGACGAGCGATGCCGTGTCCTTGACGCCGGCCGGACCGTCGCCTGGCGACAACGCAGCGCCCGGGTCGAACCCCCTGCCGGGGCCGCAACAATGAGCCGGCCCGACGACCGGGTGATGCCGTTCACCCGACGCGGCCCCGACCTGTATTGCGAAGGGATCGCACTGCAGGACCTCGGGCGGCGCTTCGGCACGCCGCTGTATGTGTATTCGAAGCAGGCGATCCTGGATGCCTACCGGCGCTACGAGCGCGCGCTGTCCGGCCGGCAGGCGATGGTCTGCTACGCGGTCAAGGCCAACTCCAACCTGGGCGTGCTCAATGTGCTGGCGCGCGCCGGCAGCGGATTCGACATCGTATCCGGCGGCGAGCTGGCACGCGTGATCGCCGCCGGCGGAGCTCCTTCGCGGGTCGTTTTTTCGGGGGTGGGCAAAGCCGAAGCCGAGATCGCGGACGCGCTGCGCGCCGGCATCCTGTGCTTCAACGCCGAATCCGAATTCGAGTTGCACGAGCTTTCCCGAATCGCCGCGGCGCTCGGCCGGCGAGCCCCGGTCTCGTTGCGCATAAATCCCGAAATCGACGCCGGAACGCACCCGTACATCGCGACCAGCCTGAGGTCGAGCAAGTTCGGGGTCGGGTTCGACCAGGCGGTCGGCCTGTACCGGCGCGCGGCGGCCGACGCGCATCTGCAGGTGGTCGGCATCGGCTGCCACATCGGATCGCAGATCGCGCAGACCGCGCCGTTCGAGCAGGCCGCCGATCGTCTGCTGGACCTGGTCGAGCGGCTGGAGCACGAAGGCATGGAGCTTCACCACCTCGATTTCGGCGGGGGCCTGGCGATCGCCTATGGCAGGGGCAAAGAGGACCCGGACCCGCCGCCGATCGAACAATGGATCGCCGCGATCACGCGGCGCATCGATGCGCGGGGCCAGGGCGGCAAGATGCTGGTCGTCGAGCCGGGGCGCTCGATCGTCGGGCCGGCCGGGGCGCTGCTCACGCGCGTGATCGGGATCAAGACCGGCACCGGTCCGAATTTCGCGATCGTCGACGCGGCGATGAACGACCAGATGCGGCCGGCGCTGTACGGTGCCTGGATGGACGTGCAGCCGGTGACGATGCGCGACGAGCCGCCGCGCCTGTACGACCTGGTCGGGCCGATCTGCGAAAGCGGCGACTGGCTGGCGCGGCAACGCCCGCTCGGCATCCAGGCCGGCGATCTGCTTGCGATGCTGTCGACCGGCGCCTACGGGATGAGCATGGCGAGCAACTACAACAGCCGCTGCCGCGCGGCCGAAGTGATCGTCGACGGCGCCACTGCCCACTGCGTGCGGCGCCGCGAGACGATCGAGAATCTGATGGCGGGCGAATCGGTGCTGCCCTAGCAGCACCCTCTCCCCCACCCCTCTCCCGCTTCGCGGGCGAGGGGCGATCCAGTTCCACCCCTTTCAGGTTTTCACAATGGAGGGGTGAGGGGCTGTTAACTACAATGTGAGTACTCTTCTTCCTGCCGGAACCAAGCATGCACATCGAGCATGAAGTCAAGCTGGATTTCAAGGACGTCCTGATCCGGCCCAAGCGATCGACGCTGACCTCGCGCGCGGAAGTGGAGGTCGAGCGCGAGTTCCGCTTCCGGTACGGGGCCGCGCGCTATCAGGGCATCCCGATCGTCGCGGCCAACATGGACACGACCGGGACCTTCGAAATGGCCTCCGCGTTCGAGCGCCTGGGCCTGTCGGTCGCGCTGCACAAGCATTACGAGCCGGCGCGCTACATCGCTTTCTTCAACTCGCTCAAGCGCAAGTCCGCGGCGCTGTTCTCGGTCGGCATCACTTCATCCGACGAGGAGAAATTCCACCATGTGGTCGACGCGGCGGCCGGCGCGGTCGAATACGTGTGCATCGACGTCGCCAACGGTTACCACGAGAACTTCGCGGCGTTCGTCCAGCGCATACGGACCCGCTATCCCAGGCTCGTCATCATGGCCGGCAACGTCGTCACCGGTGAGATGACCGAGCAGCTGATTCTTTCCGGAGCCGACATCGTGAAGGTCGGTATCGGCCCGGGGTCGGTCTGCACGACCCGGATGATGACCGGGGTCGGATACCCGCAGCTGTCGGCCGTGCTCGAGTGCGCCGACGCCGCGCACGGGCTGGGCGGCCACATCTGCTCGGACGGGGGCTGCGTGACGCCCGGCGACATCGCCAAAGCGTTCGGCGCGGGCGCCGACTTCGTCATGCTGGGCGGCATGCTGGCCGGGCACGCCGAGGGCGGCGGCGAGATCGTCGAGCGCGGCGGACAGCGCTGGCAGCGCTTCTACGGCATGAGCTCGAAGACCGCGATGGATCTGCACGCGGGCGGCGTCGCCGAATACCGCGCCGCCGAAGGCAAGGAGGTGTTGGTTCCCTATCGTGGCGACGTCACGCCGACCGTGCAGGAGATCATCGGCGGACTGCGTTCGACCTGCGCCTACGTGGGCGCCCGGCGGCTCAAGGAGCTGTCCAAACGCACGACCTTCGTACGCGTGACGCAGCAGGGCAACGAGGCATTCACAAAGGGGTAACGGGAACGGCGTGCGGTCCGGTGCCGGGCGCAGCGCCGTCGCACGCAGTTTGCGCCCGGCGCTGCGCCCGGTGCCGGACCCGCATGCCGCCAAATCGCTAGTTGCTTCGCAGTCCGGCCACGAAATCAGCCACCGCATTCATCTCGGCATCGTCCAGCCGGAACGCGATCTGCTCCATCGGCAGGCTGTTGCGGCGGCTGCCCTCGCGAAACGCCTTCAACTGGGCGACCACGTACTCGGCGTGCTGCCCGCCGATCCTCGGATACAGCACCGGCAAGCCAGCCCCGGTCGGGCCATGGCAGCCGGCGCACGCCGGGACGCCCTGCTCGGGAATCCCGCTGCGATAAATCCGCTGCCCCAGCTCAGCCGATTGCTTGTCCTTCGCGGCGTCCGGCTTGGGCGGCTGGGCCGCGAACCACGCGGCCACATTGCGCCGATCGACGTCCGACAACGTCAGCGCGAACGCGCCCATCACCGGATTTTCGCGCCCGGTCTTGTCCCCGGCCGGCTTGGCCAGGTCGGTCAATTGCTTGACCAGGTAGTCCGCGCTCTGCCCGGCCAGGCGCGGATTGGTGGGGATCGTCGAGTTTCCGTCGGCCGCATGGCAAGCCGCGCAAACCTGGTTCGCGATCTGCTGACCCTTGGCGGGGTCCGCGGCCGGCTGCTCTGCGGCCGCGCCCGCGGCGATCGCCAACGCAGCGGCGAAGGCGGCCGAAACGCACAAGGTCTTCAAGGGGTCGCTCTCCGGTCCATCCATGTTGGGCCCGCGGCGCGGGCCCGGTTACTCTTATGGTTTCCATTCTAGCTGGCTGCCGCCCTCACCCCCGGCCCCTCTCCCGCAAGCGGGAGAGCGGAGGAACGGCTGGCCGCTCCTGCCTAGCAGGCGAGGGCGGGACGCTCTTCTCCCTCTCCCACGCAGTGGGAGAGGGTCGGGGTGAGGGCGGTCGCATGCTTCGAGATATATACGTGTTCACCCGCTTCGACACCGCCACCTTCGTCATTTCTATCGCCGACCTGGCCGGCCTGAGCTCGTCGACGCTCGATCCGGTGCCGGAGGTCGCGTTCGTCGGCCGGTCGAATGCGGGCAAATCGAGCACGATCAACGCGCTGACCAATCGCACGCGCCTGGCGTACGCGTCCAAGCTTCCGGGGCGCACCCAGACTCTGAATTTCTTCGCGCTCGGCAACGGGCGCGGCCCGGCCGCGGTCGGACACCTGGTCGACCTGCCGGGGTATGGCTTCGCGAAGGTCGATGCGGCAACCCGCAGGCGCTGGAACGAACTGGTCGGCACCTACCTGGTGGACCGGCCGCAACTGCGCGGCGTGGTGCTGGTCGTCGACAGCCGGCGCGGCTTGCTGCCGGCCGACGAGGAATTGATCGGATTGCTGTGCCAGCGCGATCCGCAGCATCCGGCGGCGCTGCACCTTCTGCTGAGCAAGGTCGACCAGATCAATACCGTGCAGCGCCGCGCCGTGCTGGCGGCCGTCGAGGAGCGCGCACGGACGCTACCGCTGCAGGCCACCGTCCAGCTTTTCTCGGCCCGCGCGCGCGAAGGCATCGACGGGCTGCGCGAGACGGTTGGCCGCATGCTGTCCGAATGAGGCAATCGTCGCCGCGTATTATCGTTTTCGGTTTCAAGGACGGATCGGTCTCATGTCAAAACCCGCGCAGATAATCGGACGTTTCCCTTCGGTGCGCATGCGGCGGATGCGCCACGACGAATTTTCCCGTCGGATGATGCGGGAAAACCGCCTCACCGCCGATGACCTGATCTACCCGGTGTTCGTGCTGGACGGAAGCAAACGGCGCGAGGCGGTCGCCTCGATGCCCGGCGTCGAGCGGCTTTCAATCGATCTGCTGCTCCCGGTGGCCGAGGAGTGCGTGAAGCTCGGCATCCCGGTGCTCGCGCTGTTTCCGGTCATCGATTCTTCGTTGAAGTCGCCCGACGGGCACGAGGCCGTCAACTCTGACGGCCTGGTGCCGCGCGCGGTGCGCGCGCTGAAGCAGCGCCTGCCCGAGCTCGGGTTGCTGACCGATATCGCGCTGGATCCCTACACGACGCACGGCCAGGACGGCGTATCGGACGCGTCCGGTTATGTGCTGAACGATGAGACAGTCGAAATCCTGTGCCGGCAGGCGTTGATGCAGGCGCAGGCGGGAGTAGACATCGTCGCTCCCAGTGACATGATGGACGGACGGATCGGGGCGATCCGCAACGCCCTCGAATCCAACGGCCACATCCACACGCGGATCATGGCGTACGCAGCCAAGTACGCGAGCGCGTTTTACGGGCCGTTCCGCGATGCGGTCGGCTCCAAGTCGAACCTGGGCAAGTCTTCCAAGGTCAACTACCAGATGGATCCGGCCAACGGCGACGAGGCGCTATGGGAAGTGGGCCTGGACCTGCAGGAGGGTGCGGACATGGTGATGGTCAAGCCCGGCATGCCGTACCTGGACATCGTACGGCGGGTCAAGGACCGTTTTGGCGCGCCCACGTTCGTCTACCAGGTGAGCGGCGAGTACTCGATGCTCAAGGCGGCCTTCGGCCAGGGCTGGCTCGACGAGCGGGCGATCGTGATGGAGTCGCTGCTCGGGTTCAAGCGGGCCGGGGCCGACGGCGTGCTGAGCTACTTCGCACTGCAGGCGGCGCGCTGGCTCAAAGAAGGCTCCGGCTGAGGCGCGCAGGCAGCCGCAAGGGCGACCGTGCGCGCCAGGTTTCGGAGCCCGCGCCGCGGCTCAGGTCGCCCCGCCGCTCAGGCCGATGCCCGAACTGTCGCCGGCGGAGCTCTCGCGGCCGGCGGGAATCGGACCCTTCCCGCCTCCCTTGCGCTCCCAGTTGGCGTCGTCCAGCACCATCACCACGACGGGCAGCACCACCGCAATCAGGATGAAGATCAGCAGTTCGATCGGTCCGATCACATCGTCCGCCATGTGCGCCTCCCCCGGCCACCGAGCTACATCAACGCGACCAGCGCGAAGATCACCGCCCAGGCGGTGAATCCGAGATCCACAACCAGCCACGACAGCCCCCGCGATTTGTGATCCCCCGGCTTGGTAATCACGTAGCCGCCGAGAAACAGCAGCATGCCGGTGGCGACCGCGCTGGCCGCGATCCCGTAGACGAACAGGCGCGAGCAAAGCAGGAACAGCGGGGTGACCATCAGCAGCGGGGGAGCGAAGGCCTCCAGGAACTCGACGTCGTGATGCGCGGTCTTCGCATCCGGCTTGCCGAAGATTGCGTGCGAGGCCTCCACCAGCAACGGCACCATCAGAAGCTGCGCGAACCACAGCGCCACAGCCATCACGATCACCGGTTCGATGGAAACGCCGGACCACGCGCTATCGCGATATCTCATCCACGCGAACATCAGCGTCGCCGATGGCACCAGCGACATCGGCGCGTAAAGCAGCAGATAGACGTCCTTCGCGAGCGACTTGACCTGCTGCAGTTCGCGTTCCGGGATCGCAGTCCGAATGAATTGCCTTTCGGTCTCGACCAATGCATTCATCACAACTCTCCTCCGCCGGCCCCACCCCTGGGACAATCTCGCGTCCACCGGCCCAACGCGTGACTGTCGCAACCCCGCTCAAATGTCTTGGCTTCACATAGCGCATATGAGGTATATGTGTCGCCTAACTCATCCGAACGCGTGACACAATCGGATAACACTGACACCTGTCTTATAAGCATTTAATCCGATAAACGCTAGTGATTTCTTTTTCGTAACGTTTTGAACCTCAAAAATGTGTGATATACGGTGTGTGAGCAGCATATATACGTTAACCCCTACACAGGATGTGGAGGGTTGTCCCGCGCCGCTCGGGTGGACCGCCGCCCTTGCAGGTAGGGCAGACCTGGGCACGACGGTGCCCGTCATGGGCCGGCCGGGGCGGGGAACGGCCCCTTCGAGCTGCGCCGACCGCCGGGGCGTTTGAACTCCGGCCCTGGTCGAGTCGAGCGGCCGAGGCGTACAACGCGCCGCGCGATGCGGCACGTGCAGGTGAACGACGATTTCGCTTTGGTGGGGCCGGTAGGATTCGAACCTACGCGCTTCGGATTAAGAGTCCGCTGCTCTACCAACTGAGCTACGACCCCCCGGGGCTGGCTGACGGATCGCGATGGCGCGAGGGCAACCGCAAACCGTTCCGCGGCTCCGGATCAAGCGTCGGAATCCAGCGGACCGCCATCATAAACGCCCGCGCGGATCGATGCGCGGGCGCGATGCGCCGCCAGCCTCTAGGAGCCGCCGAACCAGTTGTAGCCCTGGTCTTCCCAGTAGCCGCCCGGGTACGTCGTTGGTGACGAAGATCTCGACGATGTGCTTCGGATTCTTGTAGCCGAGCTTGGTCGGCATGCGCAGCTTCATCGGGAAGCCGTACTTGGCGCGGCAGCGTCCGGCCATCGTAGGTCGAGCGCCAGGATGCGTCTGCGGGTGCAGCGCCGTGGGCATGTCGATGCTCTCGTAGTAATCGTCGGCGCACTTGAAGCCGACGTACTTCGAGCTCAGGTCGGCGCCGATCCGCGCCAGGAAATGTCGAGAACGGCACCCCGCCCCATCGCCCGATCGCGCTCCAGCCCTCCACGCAGATATGGCGCGTGATCTGCTCCTGCTGCGGCAGCGCCGCCAGCTGCTCCAGCGTCCAGGAGCCCGACTGCTGCACGCGGCCGCTCACCTGCAGCCGGAAGCCCGAGGCATCCACGCTCGGCGACCCTGTCGATCCCGTAGTAGGCGTTGAACGGGAACGGACGCGTGATCATCGATTCGGGGTAGGTCGGCGCGAGGCGGTTCGGATCGAACAGCCAGGCCTGCACCCGGTCGTTGAAGCGCGACACCGCCATCAGCATGGACTCGGCCGTCTTTGAGTCGGTCACGCTGCAGCCGGTCATCGCGGCCAGGCTCCCCAGCGTGACGCCGCTTCGCAGGAACCGCCGCCGGGCGGGCATCGCCAGCAGGCGGCTTGCATCCTTCAACAACTCGCGCCGATCGAGCAGGGTCAGCCCGGTGCGGCTGCGGTCCGGATCGTGGGTCGTCATCGCCGAATTCCTCCGCAAGGCAGTCCGCTCAGCGGCCCAGAATCATCGCGCGCAAGGTCCGAGGCACCAGCGCGACCATCGTCACGTGGACCACGAAAAAGACGACGACTCCCGACATCGCCAGGAAGTGCACGATGCGTGCGTTGTCGTACCCGCCCAGCAGCGTGCGCAGCAGCGGAAACTGGACCGATTTCCAGATCACCAGCCCCGACAGCACCAGCAGCACCAGCAGCGCAGCGGCGCCCACGTAGGCGACCTTCTGCACCGCGTTGTAGCGCGCCAGGTCCTCGTGGCTCAGGTGTCCGTGCAGCGCCGCCGCAAAATCGGAGGCGAACTGGCGCGGCGACAGCGGCAGAAAGCGCCGGCGCGCGCGGCCGGTCAACACGTTCAGCGACAGGTAGGTCAGCCCGTTGACAACGAGCAGCCACATGGCCGCGAAATGCCATTGCAGCGCGCCGCCCAACCAGCCGCCCAGCGTGACCGACGCGGGAAAGCGGAACGGGAAGATGGGAGAGGCGTCGTAGATCCGCCATCCGCTCAGCACCATCAGGATTGCGCCCAGGGCGTTCAACCAGTGGGTGACTCGCACCCAGACCGGCTGCACGACCCCGCCGGGGCCGACTTCACTGGCGAGCGGCTGCGGGGATGCGGTAGTGGCGGTCGACATGGTCAGATCACCCAATCAGGGCAGCGCGCGGCGCGCAAGCCTCAATGTGACGACGCGTGCTCCGATCGGACCAACACGGGCGTGGCCGAATACAGGTCCGGGTATACGCGCTTCAGGTTCTCGACCTTCGGCAGGTCGTTGAACGCGATGTAGGGGTTGTTGGGGTTCAGCGTCGCGAAGTCCTGGTGATAGGCCTCGGCCGGGTAGAACCCGCTGTACGGTTCGATTTTCGTGGCAATCGGGTGGTGGAACACACCGGCCTGGTCCAGCTGCGCGACGTACTGCTGCGCGATGCGCCGCTGCTGTTCGTCCATCGCGAAAATGGCAGAGCGGTACTGCGTGCCGACGTCAGGGCCCTGACGGTTCAACTGCGTGGGGTCGTGGGCGACCGAAAAGTAGATCTGCAGGATCCGGCCATAGCTGATCTGGCGCGGATCGAACGTGATCTGCACCGACTCGGCGTGGCCCGTTCGACCGGAACCGACCGTTTCGTACTCGGCGGTGGCCTTGGAGCCGCCTGCGTAACCCGACACCGCCTGGCGCACGCCCTTTGTATGCTGGAACACGGCCTGCACGCCCCAGAAGCAGCCGCCGGCCAGCACCGCGGTTTCGGAGGAGGTGGCACCGGCTGCCTCGTCCACCTTCGGCGCGGGAATCACGGCTGCAGGTTCGGCGCATGACGAGAGAGCGGGCGCGAGTGCGGCCAGCAACGGGAACGCCAAACGGAGCAGTGGCTTGAGCGGGCGCCTGCAGATCAACATCGTCGAACTCCCTTCAAATTAACCGCTGGTGCGGACTCACGCCTTCGCGGGCGCGAAAGTCAGCGCCAGACCATTCATACAGTACCGCAGGTGCGTCGGCGGCGGACCGTCGTCGAACACGTGCCCCAGGTGCCCCCCGCAGCGAACACAGTGAACCTCGGTGCGGACCATTCCCAGGGTGCCATCCCGCCTTGTCGCGATCGCGTTGTCCAGAGGAGCCCAGAAGCTGGGCCACCCGGTTCCGCTGTCGTACTTGGTTTTCGAGGAGAAAAGCGGCAGCGCGCAGCCTGCACAGGAATAAACCCCGGCCCGCGTTTCATAGTCCAGCGCGCTGCTGAACGGCCGCTCGGTGCCTTCGTGCCGAAGCACCTGGTACTGCGCCGGTGAAAGGCGGGCGCGCCACTCCTCATCGGTGTGGACCACCGCGAACTGCGCCTCCGCGTCCGACCCCGATCCGCCGACCGCCCGGGTTGCCCGCATCGTCACCACCGCAGCCGCGCCGGCTGCGCCGGCGGCTGCAACCAGGAATCCACGCCGTGTCAGCATCATCCGTTCCTCGCTTCACCCATTGCCACGTCCTACGCGCTGCGCGCTGCGCGCTTCGGAGGCCCTCACCCCCTCCCCTCTCCCGCGGGGCGGGACAGGGGCGGGACAGGGGCGATCCGGCGTGCCCTTGCGACCATCGGTCGCCCCTCGCCCGCGCAGCGGGAGAGGGGAGGGGGTGAGGGCCTCCGAAGCGCGCGCCGCGTAGGCAGTGCGCATCAGTCGGTCCGAGGCGCCAATTCTTACACTTGCGCGAACCTCGCGCGGGGACGAATAAACTGACAGTGCGAAGCGCCCGCATCCAGGCGTCCGGGGGAACGCTATGCCGTCATTCGACGTAGTCTGCAAGCCGAACATGGTGGAACTGCGCAACGCGGTCGACCAGGCCAACCGAGAGATATCGAACCGCTTCGACTTCAAGGGGTCCGACGCGAGAGTCGAGCTGTCCGACCTCGAGTTGACCCTCTTTGGGGACGACGAGTTCAAGCTGGGGCAGGTTCGCGACGTGCTGCTGACCAAGCTCGCCAAGCGCTCGGTCGACGTTCGCTTTCTGAAACTCGACGCGGCGCCCCAAAAGATCGCAGCCGATAAGCTCAAGCAGGACGTGGTCATTCGCAACGGTCTGGAAAGCGTGCTCGCAAAGCGCGTGGTTCAGCTCGTCAAGGACAGCCGGCTGAAGCTGACCGCCAGCATCCAGGGCGACGCCGTGCGCATCGCAGGCGCCAAGAAAGATCTGCTGCAACAATGCATTGCGCTGCTGCGCGGCCAGGTCGACGAAGTTCCCATCGGGTTCGAAAACTTCCGCGACTGACTGTCGCGGGGTGCGCCTGCGGTATTCACCTGAGGCGAGCGCGGGGAAGAATCCCCCATCGGGCCTGCGCACCGCGACGTGGGGGCGATCCGCCCTTAAGATGATTGACCCGGCCGATCTGCAGACGGATCGCTCCGGGCCAGCGCAGGCCACCTTCAACCCATCGGACGAGCAGAATGGATACGGCTGCCGCGCAATCGAATTCGAAGCGCGGGCTCCTTGAGAGCGTAACTACCGAAGGACGACTGCCGATGTGCGCGGATTCGACAAGACCCGGGAGAATCGACGTGAACAGCCTGATCGCGGAGCCCCAGCGTGTGACCGCCGTCTCGACGACGACGCTGCTGCGAGAGTTGGTCGAACACCTGCGCCAGCATCGCACCGAGCTGCGGGAGGAGTGGGCGCGGCGCATCACCGAGGCGAAGCTGCTGACGGCGATGTCGGACGAGGAGATCTTCGCCGAGGCGACCACCGTGTACGACAACTACGTCGCGGCGCTCGAAACGGGAACCTTCGAAGCGTTGCAGACCTACTCGCGCAACCTGTCCGAACGGATCATCCCGCGCGGCGTGGAAACGCATGAGGTGGTAGGCATCGTGCTGTTGTTGCGCGACGTGCTGGCCCGTTCCCTGTTCGCCCGACATCAAAGCGACTTCCAGCTGCTCAACCGCATCCTGGACGCCTACGAGCCGGCGGCCAACCGCATCGCGAACACGGTCGCGGTCGGCTTCGTGCAGGAGCGCGAACGGATCATCCGGGAGCAGCAGGAGGCGATTCGCGAGCTCTCGACCCCGGTGCTGCAGGTGCGCGAGCGGCTGCTGATCCTGCCGATCATCGGCGTGATCGATCCGCAGCGCGCGCGCCAGCTGACCGAGCAACTGCTGCGCGGGATCCGTGCCAATCGGGCGCGCGTCGTCGTGATCGACATCACGGGCGTGGCCGCGATGGACTCGCACGTCGCCAACCACCTGGTGCAGACCGTGGAAGCGTCGCGCCTGCTGGGGGCGACCGTGATCGTCACCGGACTGTCGCCGGAAATCGCCCAGACGCTGGTGAAGATCGGCGTCGATCTCGGAAAGATGAACACGGTCGGCGATCTGCAGGGCGGAATCGAGCAGGCCGAGCGCCTGCTCGGCTACAAGGTCGTTCCCTCCCAGGAGATTCAATCGCAGATCTCCGCCTTCCGCGAGGATGCGTAGGACCCAGCAACATGCCCGTCCCGATCCTGAAGCAGTCGCAGTATCTGATCGCGACCATCCAGTCGGCGCTTTCCGACGAGGATCTGCTGGCGCTGCAGACCAATCTGGTGCAGCAGGTCGGGAAGTACCGCTCGCGCGGAGTGATCGTGGACGTGACCGCGCTGGACGTACTCGATTCGTTCGCCTCGCGCACGCTGCGCGACATCGCGCACATCATCCGCCTGCGAGGGGCCGAGACCGTGATCGTCGGGGTCCAGCCGGAGGTGGCGTTTGCGATGGTGCAGCTGGGCATCACACTGGAAAAAGTCTCCACCGCGCTCGACCTGGAAGAAGGCCTGGACTACCTAGACAAGAAAATGCAGCATGCACGGGTCGAACCTTGACGACGATGCGGAGTTCTGCGTGCCCGTGGCTTCCGTCAACGACATCGTCACGGCCCGCCTGCAAGGGCGTGCGCTGGCCGAGAAAATCGGTTTCTCGCCCGGCGAAGCCACGCTGGTGGCCACCGCGATCTCCGAGCTCGCCCGCAACATCGTCCAGTACGCCGGCAAGGGCGACATCGTGTTGCGCGCGGCGACCAATGGAACGCGGCGCGGCGTCGTCGTCATAGCGCGCGACCGCGGACCGGGCATCGGCGACTTGAAGCTCGCCGTACGTTCCGGCTATTCGACATCGGGCGGCCTGGGTCTGGGGCTGCCCGGAGTGCGACGCATCGTGGACGACTTCCATATCGTCTCCGATCGGCAGGTCGGCACCACCGTGACCGTGACCAAATGGAGAATTTGATCGCGCCGACCCTGCAGTGGGGCGCAGCGTCGGCGCCCCTGCCGGGACAGACGGAATCGGGCGACCGCTGCCTGGTCGAGGCGTTCGGGGACGGAACACTGGCCGCGGTGGTCGACGCGCTGGGCCATGGTCACCGCGCCGCGCAGGTCGCCTCGCAGGCCATCGACACCCTGGCACACCATGCCCGGGACAGCGTGACCGCCCTGGTCTGGCGCTGCCACGCGCAGCTGCGCGAGAAGTACGGCGCGACGATGAGCCTGGCGTCCTTCGACTGGCGGACCCGTAGCATGACCTGGCTCGGGATCGGAAACGTGGCCGGCGTGCTGGTTGCGCATCGTCGGGCTGCGCGCGTGGAGCGGCTGCTGGTGCGCGGAGGCGTGGTCGGCGGCGATTTGCCCGACCTGGAGCCGACCACGATCGCGCTCGCGCCCGGCGACACGCTGATCATGGCGACCGACGGAATCCAGGAAGAATTCGCCGACGCGCTGCCGGAAGATCTGCAGCCGCAGGCGCTGGCCGACCATGTGTTTGCTCATCACGCGAAATTCACCGACGACGCCCTCGTGCTGGTGGTTCGCTACCGCGTGAGCGCATGAACGCGGACGTCGAGCGGTTCGACGCGCATTACCGGCTCGCTCTGCAGAGCTATCTGCAGGACCTCGGCGAAGCGCACCTGCACCACGCCTACGAAATGGGGCGCGACGCGCTGGTCGCCGGCCTGGGCATTCTCGAGGTGGCGGCCTGGCATCACCTGGCCCTCGAACGCGTGCTCGCGATCGACGATGCGGGCGCGCGAGCCGCCGCGCTGGATGCGGCCGGACGCTTCCTGGCCGAATGCCTGTCGCCCTTCGAAATGAGCCATCGGGGCACGCGCGAGGCTGCGCTGACACTGCAGCGCCTGAACGAAACGCTGGAAAACGAGGCCAAGCGCATTGCGCAGGCCCTGCACAACGAAGCCGGACAGCTGCTGGCCTCGGTGCATATCGCGCTGGCAGAACTGGCTCCGACGCTGCCGGCGCCCAAACGTGGCAAGGTGGACGAGATCGTCCAGCTGCTGAAGGACTCCGAGGACTCGCTGCGCGATCTGTCGCACGAATTGCGCCCGATGGTGCTCGAGCATCTCGGCCTGCTGCCGGCGCTGCGATTCCTGGCGGAAAAAGCCTCACGGCGCAACAGGCTTTCGATCTCGGTCCAAGGCAATAACCCTGCTCGCCTGCCGGCTTCGATCGAAACCGCGGTCTACCGCGCGGTGCAGGAATCGCTCAATAATGTGGTCAGACATGCGAACGCGCGATCGGTGCGCATCCAGGTGCGATGCGGCTCGCGCTGGGTGAGTTGCATCGTGCAGGACGATGGCGTCGGCATGACGAAATCCATGAGGTGTGACGACAACAGCGGGTTGGGTCTGATCGGCATCCGCGAACGCCTGGGTACGCTGGGCGGTTCGTTTCGGATCGCATCGCGCGCCCGCCAGGGCACGCGGCTGCTGCTCGTGGTCCCGCGGGGAACCGGGTGATGCGACGGCGCGTGATGATCGCGGACGATCACCAGATCGTGCGGCAGGGTTTGCGCGCGCTGCTCGAGAAAGCCGGGCATGTGGTCGTGGCGGAGGCCCCCAACGGCCGGGAAGCGGTCGATCTGGCCACCAAACAGCAGGTCGATGTCGCCGTGCTCGACCTGATCATGCCCGTGTTGAATGGGGTGGATTCGGCGCGCGAACTGCTGCGCGCCGCACCACAGGTGCGCACCATCCTGCTGACGATGCACGCGGATCGCCCGTACGTGGTCGAAGCGCTGCAGGCCGGGGCGAAGGGCTATGTGTTGAAGACGCAGGCTGCCGAGGATCTGGTTCGTGCAATCGACGAAGTCTCGCGCGGCGCCGTGTATATCAGCCCGGCGGTTGCCATGTCCCTGGTCGATGCGATGCTGGACCGGGACGAGCCGGCCACGAAGGATCTGACCGCGCGCGAGCGCCAGATCCTGCAACTGGTCGCGGAAAGCAAGTCGACCAAGCAGATCGCGCGGCTGCTGAACATAAGCTACAAGACGGCGGAATCGCACCGGTCCCGCTTGATGAAGAAGCTCGACATCCACGAAACCGCGGGGCTGGTCCGATACGCGATCCGGCGCGGCCTGGTTCAGTTGTAAATCCGCGGCGCAGCGATGGGCACTGCCTGACGATGCGACGGCGTCGCAGCGGCCCGTTCGCGTGAGGCAAGTCGGCTTAGCGGCTGATCAGGTATTTCCCCGTCATCCCTTGCAGGTATCTCCGGATGGTTCACGCACCGGCCCGCGCGCACACTGCGACGCCACTGCACGTCGCCGGGCGCGGGTCGCCAGCCGTTCCACCCGCGCGGCGCGTCAGCGGCGAGACGTTTCAACTCGGAAAGGACGGGAACAAAATGTCGAATCGATTTTCGGCGAACGCCGATTGGGCACCCGCGTCGGTGGAGCAAGAGCCGAGGCAGGATGCGCTCGACACCGAGGATCTCGAGAATTTCCGTCTCCTGTCGGTCGAGGAGATCGAGCGCCTGATCGCTTATTGCGAAGCCCCGGCCCTGCTCTGGCGCGATGAGCCTGAGACGGCCCGGGCACCCGAGCCGTTCGGGATGATCGCCTGACACGGGCGATCCTCCCCACCAACCACATCGCCATCCTGGATTCCGGGTCTTGCGCTGCAAGACCCCGATCCGGGAGGGCCGCTTTCTTCCATTTTCGGAGTCCCTGCATGCAAACCGTCGTTCGCTATCTGGACATTCCTCGTGAACGTTCCCGCCTCGAGGATCGCGTTCCCCTCGAGCATCCCCTGCGCCGCGTGCGCGCAGCGGTCGACGCACCGCTGGTCGCGATGAATCATTGGCTTCGGCTGGCCGCAGCTCCGCCGGTCAGGTGCCAGATCGAGCCCGAGCAGATGGTGCGGGCCTTGTTGCTGCAGGTGCTGTTCTCGATGCGCCGCGATCGTCACCTGGTCGATCAGATCTGGTTCAGCATGTTGTTCCGATGGTTCGTCGGGGTGAGGATCGACGCGCCGAAATGGGACTGCGCGGCGTTCTCGTCGTACCGCGAGCACCTGATGAGGTACGGCACGATCCGTGACCTTCTGTTGAAGGGCCTTGTCGAAGCCAGCCGGGAAGGGTTGCTGGCGCCCGAAGCGCTGGCGGCGCGGCGCTCCGAACTGGCGCAATTCACCTGCGAGACGGCTGCCGGAGTGGGACACGCGGCGCAATTGCCGAGCGGCGACGCGCACATGCCGATCGCGCGCGGACCATGCGATTGCTCATTTGCGAATGGGCCGGGTTGCGCAGCGCCGGATCGCTGCGAAGCGGTGAAACAATGGCGCCGCGCGCGGCCATCGTGCTGCTGACGCTGGCGGTGGCCTACCTGGTCTGGGAGCGATTCTTGACGCAACCGCCCCTCGCGTGGCCAGCGCAGACCGGGCGCACGTATCAGCCCGGACCGAGCGTGCCGCGGACAAAGCCGCCAGCATCGCGCTCGAAACCGATCAGACGGCGCGTACGATCGCCGTGTCGGTCGCGTCGGCGCCGGACCAGCGCTGCTGTGCCAGGAATTGCTCGGTGGCGGCACGCCAGGAGTAGCGCTCGGCCCAGGCCCGGCAGCGGGCGCGATCGATTCGCAGCGCGCGCAGGGCGGCCAGCCTGAGGTCCGGGTCCAGCGCCGCCGCGTCGGAACCGCCGACCACGTCGATCGGGCCCTGCACCGGAAACGCCGCCACCGGAGTTCCGCATGCGAGAGCCTCCAGCATCACCAGCCCGAAGGTATCGGTCAGGCTCGGAAACACGAAAGCGTCAACGCTCGAATACAGCTGCGCCAGCTCTTCGCGCTCGAGCACGCCGACGAACCGCACGTCGGGGAATCGGCGGCCGAGCAGATCCAGCGCCGGTCCGACGCCCGCGACGATCTTCGACCCCGGCAGGTCCAGCTTCAGGAAGGCGTCGATGTTCTTCTCGACCGACACCCGGCCGACGTATAGAAAGCTTGGCCGCGCCAGACCCGCCACCAGCGGCGACGGCTCGGCGCGCGGCCAGAACATGTCCAGGTCGACGCCACGCGTCCAGCGGGCCACGTTGCGAATTCCCCATTCCGCCAGTTCGCGTTCGACCTCCGCGGTAGGCGTCAGCACGCGCCAGGCCGGCGCGTGGAACCAGCGCAGGAAGCGATAGACCCAGTGCTCGCGAATGCCGAACATCGCGCGCACGTACTGGGGAAAGCGCGTGTGGTACGCCGTGGTGAACGGAAAGCCGTGGACCACGCAAAAGCGGCGGGCGGCCTGACCCAGCGGGCCCTCGGTCGCGATGTGGATCGCATCCGGCGCGAAATGCTCGATGCGGCGCGCGACCTTGCGATACGGCAGCAGCGACAGGCGGATTTCCCTGTAGCCCGGGCAGGGCACCGTCACGAACTCGAGCGGTGTGATCACCTCGCAGACATGGCCGGCGCGCTCCAGTTCGCGGTGGGTCGCCTCGATCGTGCGCACGACGCCGTTGACCTGCGGATGCCAGGCGTCGGTCACGGTGAGAATGCGCATCGGCCGGCGCGACGGCCGCGGCTGGGACACCGGGAGGCGGTCGATGCCGCATGCTGCGCTCAAGGGACCATCCTCCATCACGTGGCCGGGACCGCCTGCGACGGCTGCGGTTCCCCTTCCGTTTCCGAATCGTTCCAGCGCAAGACCCGCTCGCCGGGCGCCAGGATGCTGTCCCAGGTCACGATTTGCAGCTGACCCTCGAGTGTCTCGACGATGGCGGTCATGCTCTCGACCCAATCGCCGCAGTTGCAGTACAGCACGCCGTCGATCGGGTGGATCTCGGCCTTGTGGATATGCCCGCATATCACGCCGTCGTATCCGCGCCGCCTGGCTTCCCGCACCAGCACGTGCTCGAAATCGCTGATGAAGCTGACGGCGTTCTTGACCTTGTACTTCAGGTACTGCGACAAGGACCAGTAACCGAAACCCAGGCGTGCGCGCAACACGTTGAAATGCCGGTTGGCCCACAGCAACCAGTCGTACAACGTGTCGCCCAGGTGCGCGAGCCATTTCGCATGCCGGATCACGCCGTCGGCCAGGTCGCCGTGAACAACCCACAGCCGGCGTCCATCGAGCAGCGTGTGCACCGCCTCCTCGCAGATCGCCACGTCGCCGAAATGCAGCCCGCAGAACTGGCGGGCGATTTCGTCGTGGTTGCCCGGCACGTAGGTCACGCGGGAACCCTTGCGGGCCCGTCGCAGCACTTTCTGGATCACGTCGTTGTGGGTCTGGTGCCAGTAAAAGCGGCTGCGCAGGGCCCAGCCGTCCAGGATATCGCCCACCAGGTAGACGAATTCGGACTCGTAATACTTCAGAAAATCAAGGAGATGCTCGGCCTTGCAGCCGGGCGTGCCCAGATGCACGTCGGAGATAAAAATTGCTCGGACCCGGGAGACGGGCCGAGAATCGGCGGGCTGGGGCCGCCTGGTGCCGGCGCTGACCACCGAATGGTCGCTGGATGAGGTGAAAGCGAGTCGGGACGTGGCCAGAAGAGTCTCGCCCGTATACACGTCAATAGCCCCAGCTTATGGGACCGTCATGACGAGTGAATGACAACTACCCGTTTTGGTCAGTATCGGCGCGGGTCTCCGCAACCACCCAGCTGAAGTAATCCGAACATCCGGTCTGCACCGGGATGCCCAGGATTTCGGGGACGGCATAAGGGTGCAGCTGTCGCACGCGTGCCTGCAGGTCGGGGTAGCGGTCGCGTGTGGTCTTGATCAGCAGCATGATCTCCGAGGCGTGCTCGACGCTACCCTGCCAGCGGTAGGTGGACCGCACGGGTCCGAGTTGATTCACGCATGCTGCCAGGCGCGCGTCGACCAGCGCACGGGCGATGCGCTCGGCGCTCTGCTCGTCCGGACAGTTGGTCAGGACGAGCAGGACCTCGGGCGTCTCAGCCGTTGGCCGGTCGGGTCGCTTCCGGCGCAGCCGCCTCGGGCTGCGGCCGGTCGACCAGCTCCATGAGCGCCAGAGGGGCGTTATCGCCGACGCGGAAGCCGAACTTCAGGATCCGCGTATAGCCGCCGTGGCGAGCCTTGTAGCGCGGCCCCAACTCCTCGAACAGCTTGACCACGACGTCGCGGTCGCGCAGGCGCGCGAATGCGAGCCGGCGGTTGGCCAGCGTCGGCTCCTTGCCCAGCGTGATCAGCGGCTCGACCACCCGGCGCAATTCCTTGGCCTTGGGCAGCGTCGTGCGGATCAGTTCGTGGCGCAACAGCGAGTTCGACATGTTGCGCAGCATTGCGAGGCGATGGCTGGTGGTGCGGTTCAGTTTCCGCAGTCCGTGTCCGTGGCGCATGGTCTTCGCCCTGTTCACTTCTCCAGGCCGACCGGCGGCCAGTTCTCCAGCTTCATTCCCAGCGTCAGTCCCCGCGCGGCCAAGACTTCCTTGATCTCGTTCAGCGACTTGCGTCCCAGGTTCGGCGTCTTCAGCAGCTCGTTTTCGGTGCGCTGGATCAGGTCGCCGATGTAGTAGATGTTCTCCGCCTTCAGGCAGTTGGCCGAGCGCACCGTCAGTTCGAGGTCATCGACCGGCCGCAGCAGGATCGGATCGACCGACGGGGACGTGCGCTGCGACAGCACAGGCTCCGACGTGCCTTCCAGGGCCGCGAACACCGACAACTGCTCGACCAGGATGCGAGCCGATTGCCGAACCGCCTCCTCCGGGCGCGATCGCGCCGTTGGTTTCGATCGTCATCACCAGCTTGTCCAGGTCGGTGCGCTGCTCCACGCGCGCGCTCTCGACCGTGTAGCTGACGCGGCGCACCGGCGAAAACGAGGCGTCCATCACGATGCGGCCGATGGTCTTGCTGTGATCATCGCCGAAGGCCCGCACGTTGCCTGGCACGTAGCCGCGGCCCTTTTCGACCTTCATCTGGACCTCGAGGCGGCCGCCCGCCGTCAGATGCGCGATCAGGTGATCGGGGTTGACGATTTCCACGTCGTGGGGCAACTCGATATCGGACGCCCGCACCACGCCCTCGCCTTCCTTCTTCAGGGTCAGCGTCACCTCGTCGCGGTTGTGCAGCTTGAACACGACCCCTTTCAGGTTCAGCAGGATGTCGACCACGTCCTCGCGCACGCCGTCGATCGTCGAATACTCGTGCACGACGCCCGAGATCTGGGCCTCGGTCGGCGCATAACCGACCATCGAAGACAGCAGGATCCGGCGCAGCGCATTGCCCAGCGTGTGCCCGTACCCGCGCTCGAACGGCTCCATCGTGACGATGGCCGAATGCTGTCCGATCGATTCGACCTCGATGGCCCGCGGTTTCAACAGATTTGCACTCATCGACAATCCCTTTCAATACCCTCGGTTCGTTACACCGATAAGGCTGGCGGATGGTCCGGGGCTGATCGAACCGATGCCGGCCGCCCCGCGGTAGCCGACATCGAAAAAAAACCTTGAATCGCGGACTCGCGCGGTCCTAGCGGGAATACAGCTCGACCACCAGCGATTCGTTCACGTCCTGGGCGACATCGCCGCGGTCGGGCGCCGACTTGAAGCGCCCCTGGAACTTCTTCGGGTCGACCTCGACCCATGACGGAAATCCGCTCTGCTCGGCCAGCGACAGGGCCTCCTGGATGCGCGCCTGTGCGCGCGAGGCCTCGCGCACGCTGATCGTGTCTCCGGCCGAAACCAGCATCGACGCAATGCTGGCGACCCGACCATTGACCGCGATCGCCCGATGCGAAACCAGCTGGCGCGCTTCCGAGCGCGTCGAGCCGAATCCCATGCGGTACACGACGTTGTCCAGCCGCGACTCGAGCAGCGTGATCAGGTTGGAGCCCGTATTGCCCCGGCGCCGCTCGGCCTCGGCGAAATAACGGCGGAACTGGCGCTCCAGCAAGCCGTACATCCGCTTGACCTTCTGCTTCTCGCGCAGCTGGACCCCGTAATCGGACAGCCTGGCGCCGGAGGTGCGCCCGTGCTGACCGGGCTTGCTGTCCGCCTTGCACTTGCTGTCGAGCGAGCGGCGGGCACTCTTCAGAAAAAGATCGGTGCCCTCCCGCCGTGACAGTTTGAGTTTCGGTCCGGTATAGCGTGCCATGTCCTGATTTCCTGCGTGCGGTATCCGCGGTGTGCGTCTATGTGCCGGCGCGCTTACTGCGCCTTTGCCAGATTGTCGTAACCCACTGTGTGCTCCTGTGAACCCATTGCGTAAATTCAGACCCGGCGCCGCTTCGGCGGACGGCAGCCGTTGTGAGGAACGGGCGTGATGTCCTGGATCGACGCGATGCGGAAACCGCATGCGTTCAGCGCCCGCACCGACGACTCGCGCCCTGGACCCGGTCCCTTGATCCGGACCTCGAGGTTCTTGACGCCGCACTCGAGCGCCGCGCGACCGGCCGCTTCGGCCGCGACCTGGGCGGCGAACGGCGTGGACTTGCGCGACCCCTTGAAACCGGCGCCTCCGCTGCGTGGCCCAGGACAGCGCGTTGCCCTGGCGGTCGGTGATCGTGATGATCGTGTTGTTGAACGACGCGTGGATGTGGGCGATGCCCTCGGCGACGTTCTTCTTGACCTTCTTGCGCACGCGCTGGCCGGCGGTCTGCTGTTGCTGTCTGATTGCCTGAGTTGCCATGTGCTTATCCCTGTGCTGGTCCAGTGCCGTCTTACGTGCCCTTCTTCAGCGACACGCCCGCCTTGCGCGGACCCTTGCGCGTGCGCGCATTGGTGCGCGTGCGCTGGCCGCGCACCGGCAAGCCCTTGCGGTGGCGCACCCCGCGATAGCAGCCCAGGTCGATCAGGCGCTTGATCGAGAGCTGGATTTCGCGGCGCAGATCGCCCTCCACCGTGAAGCGCGACACCGCTTCGCGAATGCGCTCCAGTTCGGCGTCGGTCAGCTCCTTGACCTTCTTCACATAGGGCACCCGGACCGCATCCAGGATCGCGCGCGCGCGCGCGCGGCCGATGCCGAAAATCGCCGTCAAGCCGATCTCGGCGTGCTGGTGCGGAGGTATGTTGATGCCTGAAATACGAGCCATGACCGCGATCCCCTCAACCCTGGCGCTGCTTGTGGCGCGGATCGGAGCAGATCACGCGCACCACGCCCTTGCGCCTGTATCAGCTTGCACTTGCGGCACATCTTCTTCACCGAAGCCATCACCTTCATGAATCTCTCCCTTTGGAAAATGGCCACCGGCCATTTTCCGCATCTACTTTCCCCTCTCCCGGGGAGAGGGGAACAGCCATCCATCACTTCGCGCGGAACACGATGCGCGCGCGCGACAGGTCGTAGGGCGTCAATTCGACCGTCACCTTGTCGCCCGGCAGGATGCGGATGTAGTGCATGCGCATCTTGCCCGAGATGTGTCCGAGCACCACGTGCCCGTTTTCCAGTTTGACGCGAAACGTCGCGTTCGGGAGGTTCTCCATGATCTCTCCCTGCATCTGGATGACATCGTCCTTGGCCATCTAGCGCGTCAGCCCCGCACCCAATCCCCGGAAGTTCGCCTTTCTCAGCAGCGAGTCGTACTGATGCGTCATCAGGTACGCCTGCACCTGCGCCATGAAATCCATCGTCACCACGACCACGATCAGCAGCGAGGTGCCGCCGAAGTAGAACGGAACGCTCCAGCGCAGGTACAGGAACTCCGGCACCAGGCACACCAGCGTGATGTAAATCGCCCCGATCAGCGTCAGGCGCAGCAGGATCTTGTCGATGTGGCGAGCGGTCTGGTCGCCCGGCCGTATGCCCGGCACGAAGGCGCCGCTCTTCTTCAGGTTCTCGGCCTGCTCCTTGCTGTTGAACACCAGCGCCGTGTAGAAGAAGCAGAAGAAAACGATCAGCGATCGCGTACAGCAGCAGGTACAGCGGCTGGCCGTGCTGCAGGGCCGCCGCCAGGTCGCGGATCCAGCGCGTCGACATCGCCCGTGGAAAACCAGCTGGCCATGGTGGCCGGAAACAGCACGATCGACGACGCGAAGATCGGCGGGATCACGCCCGACATGTTCAGCTTCAGCGGCAGATAGGAGCTCTGGCCGCCGTAGACCTTGTTGCCGACCTGGCGCTTGGCGTAGTTGACCAGGATGCGGCGCTGACCGCGTTCGACGAACACCACGAACGCGGTCACCACCGCGACCAGGGCGACGATCGCAAAAAACGCCAGGTAGCCGAGCGCGCCGGTTCGCACCAGCTCGAACATGCGGCCCAGCGCACTGGGCAGCCCGGCCGCGATGCCGGAGAAGATGATGATCGATATGCCGTTGCCAATGCCCCGTTCGGTGATCTGCTCGCCCAGCCACATCAGGAACAGGCACCCGGTCACGAGCGACACCACGCCGATGAATTCGAACGACAACCCATGCTGCATCACCAGGTTCGGCACCGATTCGATCGCCTTGATCGCCATCCAGGACTGGATCGTGGCCACACCGACGGTTGCATAGCGCGTGTACTGCGTTACCTTGCGGCGCCCCGATTCACCCTCCTTACGCAGGGCCTCGAGCGAGGGCAGCACGTAGGTGAGCATCTGCAGGATGATCGAGGCCGAGATGTACGGCATGATCCCGATCGAGAAGATCGAGAAGCGGCCCAGCGCGCCGCCGGCGAACATGTTCAGCAGGCCGAAGATGCCGCCCTGCTGCGACTCGAAAAAGCGGTGGAATTCCTCGGGGTTGATCAGCGGTACCGGAATGTGCGTGCCGATCCGGTAGACGATAAGCGCCAGCACCAGAAATACGGCGCGACGCTTCACGTCCGCGTACTTCCCGGTCTTGCCCAGAGTCGCAGTTTGGCTCGACACGATATCCCTCGGCGCTATTTGGGGATTCCCGACGCGAATTTCAATCCGACACCGAGCCGCCCGCGGCCTCGATGGCGGCGCGCGCGCCGGCCGTGACCCCCAGGCCCTGTACGGTGATGGGGCGCTTGATCTCGCCGGTGCGAACGATCCGGGCGGCCTGCCCGAGCACCGGGACCAGCCCGGCCTTCCTGAGCACCGCCATATCGATGGTCTCCGCCGTCAGGCGCTGAAGGTCGCCGACAGGCGAACGGTCAGCACGAAGCGGCGCGTCAGCGACTTGAAGCCGCGCTTCGGAAGGCGGCGATGCAGCGGCATCTGCCCGCCCTCGAAACCGACCTTGTGGAAGCCGCCGGCCCGCGCACGCTGACCCTTGTGTCCGCGCCCGGCCGTCTTGCCCCAGCCGCTGCCGATGCCGCGGCCGACCCGATGCCTCGGGCTGCGGGCGCCGGCGGGCGCCTTGATCGAATTCAGTCGCATGATCACCGCTCTCGATGGGTTCCGACGCCTCAGCTCACCTTGAGCAGATAGGCGACCTTGTTGATCATCCCGCGCACGGCCGGCGTGTCTTCGAGCCGGCGCGACTGGTTGATCCGCTTCAAGCCCAGGCCGAGCACCGTGGCCCGATGGTCCGAGCGGGTTCCCGCCACGCTCTTGACCAGCGTCACGGTGACCGCCCTTTGGCCCTTAACCCTGTCCTGGACCTTGCCCTCATCCTTGTCCTTGCCTTGCGTCATGGCGGCTATCCGAGGATCTCTTCGACGGACTTGCCGCGCTTGGCGGCGATCTCGGACGGGGTGCGCAGTTCCTGCAATGCCTTCAGCGTCGCGCGCACCATGTTGTACGGATTGGTCGACCCGTGCGACTTGGCCACCACGTTGCGCACGCCCATCACGTCGAAAATCGCGCGCATGCGGGCCGCCGGCGATCACGCCGGTTCCCTCGGCCGCCGGCGCCAGCATCACCCTGGCGGCGCCATGCTTGGCATGCACCGGATGCTGCAACGTGCCCTCGCGCAACGGCATGCGCTCCATGCCGCGGCGGGCGCGTTCCATGGCCTTCTGGACCGCCACCGGAACCTCGCGCGCCTTGCCCTTGCCCATGCCGATCCGGCCGTCGCCGTCGCCGACCACGGTCAGCGCGGCAAAACCCAGGATGCGTCCGCCCTTCACGACCTTCGTGACGCGATTGACCGAGATCATCTTCTCGCGCAATCCATCGTCACGTGCTTCGCCCAGGCTCTTTGGTTGGATCCTTGCCATCGCTTTTCCTCAGATCTTCAGCCCGGCTTCTCGCGCCGCTTCTGCGAGCGCCTTGACCCGGCCGTGGTAACGAAACCCGGAACGATCGAACGCGACGCGGTCGATTCCTGCCGCAACCGCCTTTTGCGCGATGCGCGTGCCGATGATCTTGGCCGCCTGCGCATTGCCGCCGCGGCCCTTGGCCCCGGTCAACTGGCTGCGCACCTCCGGCTCAAGCGTGGAGGCCGACACCAGCACGCGGCCGCCGTCGGGCGACAACACCGACGCGTAGATGTTCAGGTTGGTCCGATGCACGGCCAGCCGGTTCATCCGCTGCATGGCGATGCGCAGCCGGGTCGACTGGGCGCGACGCAAACGGGATGCTCTGTTGTCGATCATCGCAACGGCCTTTACCGATCATTCGGAAATGGTCGAGGGGCGGGGGTGAGGGCTTTCCGAATCGCCATCACTTCTTCTTGGTTTCCTTCAATACCACGATCTCGTTGGCATAGCGCACGCCCTTGCCCTTGTATGGCTCGGGGGGCCGGAACGCGCGCAACTCGGCGGCGATCTGCCCGACCTTCTGCCGGTCGGCGCCCTTGACAACGATCTCGGTCTGGCTCGGCGTCTCGACCTTCACGCCCGGCGGCATGTGGTGCTCGACCGGATGCGAAAAGCCCAGCGACAGCGAGATCTTGTCGCCTTGCGCCTGGGCCCGGTATCCGACTCCGACCAGGCTCAGGCGGCGCTCGAAGCCACGGCTGACGCCCACCACCATGCCGGCCACCAGCGCCCGCAGCGTGCCGCTCATGGCGTTGGCCTCACGCGACGGGTCGGCCGCGGCGAAGCTCACCTTGCCGTCGGCCACGCTGACCTGCACGCGTTGGTCCAGCGCCTGCTTCAGCGTTCCCAGCGGCCCCTTGACCACGATCTGCCCAAAACCCCAAAACCCCATGTGAATTAAATATATAGATCAAAGTAACGCTTTTTGATATAATTAATATAATCATAATTTTCCAAGAAGAACTGGTCTAACATATTGGTGAAACCCTTTAGGCACAGGTTTACTGTTCATAGGATTTTTTCTGACTAGATTCAATATATCATCATACACAGTCTCAATATCTTTCTACCCTTTCTATCCTAATACTGATACTAGTTCTTCATCTCTTTAATCAAATCCATCAACAATATCCAATGCACTCATTGCAAGAATATTCATTCCATCTTTTAATAATTTCTTATAAGTTTCTCCAATTCTCTCTCCTGCATAAAAATCAACTATATATTGCAATGGTCAGTTAACATAGAAGCTTTCAAAATTCTAAATAATCTAATAGATAAAATATTGTTAAATAGCATTCCCATCAGAGTATTTAGTTCTGTAGATCTTTATGTTAAAGTTGTGTTAATGTTATGAAGTTTTTTTCCATTTAGAATTTGATAGAAGTTTTTAACAACAAAATAATGTGAATAGTAAATTGATAAGATTGACTAAATCTACTTAACAATGATCATTCCAAACAGTTGTTTTAAAATTTTAATCCCTAAGAAACAAGCTTTTAGATTTTTTACATTACATTTTTTAATTAGTTTTTATATCTGATTTCAAATAATAGAACTATTTCTTAATCAACATTTAGAGATTTAGTTATATCAAATTCATATTTATCAACAATAATCTTTCCATCTTAAACTTATTTAAGTAGATATTAAGATGTTTATTAACACATAACAGTATTATCTCCCTCTGCTGTTACTAATCCTACACCTAAGTCTAAATGAGGTGTTGTTAACCCTGATGCTTATAGATAACCATGACCTCCGCATGCTTATTTCATGAGTTCACCAAAGTGTTCTCCAAACCATGTCGATACAGCTTTTAATCCTGAGGCAGTTCCATGTAGATCAGCTAAAATATCTAGAGCTTTTAACCTTTGCCTTAAGAGTTTATTAATTCTTGTTTGTAATCTGCATACATTGCAAATAAAGTATTGGCTGCTAATAACATTGTCCAACAAGTAGCAATACATGGAACAATTTTGAATTATTACATTTAATATTGAATAAGTAATGTTTCAGGTCCTTTATTTCCTTCTTTACCTTCAAATTATCTTCTCTTAAAAGAATATCTAGTTGCAATAATAGCTTATCTAGCTAGATAATAATGAACAGAATGAATTATAAAAACTCTTAAGTTAAGCATTCCACCATAGGCTAATCGTATAGCTTACTATCCAACAGATGAAAATGTACCATCTTATGCTACTTGAACATATCTACACAACAATGAACTTCTAGGTTATCTAAATTAGTTTAATTTTAAGTAACCATTATCATTTTTATGGAAACATATCTTTGGACCTATATCCCCTACTTCAACTCCATTTAGAGGTAAATGTGTTTACAAATCTCTAATTTGTATAACAAATGCTTAGACGCCATAATCCTTTCCTTAAGTAATAAGTCTTGCATAGATCACACAATGGTTAGCTGTTTTTCCTAGTGTTTCAGGCCAAAACTTAATAGACAATTGAGTAGGTGAATGAAAAATAAATTCTAATTGTCGACGTCATAGGTTGCAGTTGTTTATAAACTTTTATACATCTGATCCGTGACCGAGTTCAGTTTGAACATTATTGCTCCGATCAACTTCATTTCTCTAGATATTGGGATCCAATAGTTAACTTGCTCTTCAGAACCTAACAATTCAATAAGCGAATGAAAGCATAAAAGTAAAGAACGATACCATAATCAATGTTTAATCTATTCATAAAGAGAATTTTTTGATATTAATGATCTGGTTTTTGAACAATTCCAAGACTTTAAAGATGCTTGAAATAATTTGAGAATCTTTTCATGTAATCCTGCATTCCTTCTTCTCTGTCGAGATAATAATGTTCTTCTAATTTAGGTTAGAATTTTTAGAGCATCATCTAAAACTTTACCAATTTCTTTTAAATCTAAAGATTCCAAACCAGATAAGTCATAATAGAATCTCTTTAGTTCATCTACTTTAAAGTTGATTCTCTTGTTTAATTGTTTTTATTCATTACTTTCTTTTATTTGTTCTCTTTATTCTGTCATCGTAATATAAGATTTGATTTTGATAAAATTAACTAATGAATTGATATATTAACAATTTTTTTATTCTTAAATTCATAATTCAAAAATTTCAATTGGGGTTTTGGGGTTTTGGGGAGAAGCCGTTTCTGCATGAGATGGTATTCGCGGTAAGAGACGAGATGGGGACGGCGTATCCGGAGTTGAAGGAGACGGCGGAGCAGGTGGCGAAGGTGGTGCTCGCAGAAGAACAGCAGTTTGCGCGCACGCTGGAGCTGGGCTTGAAGCAGATGGCGCCGGAGACACTGACCTCGGGCGCGGCGGCGTTACAATTGCGAGAAGTTGTTACGGTTGGTGCTGGTGTACTGGAAGTAGTTGTTCATGCGCAGCCCGATCGGCGGGATGCCTGGGATCGTTCCCGGCCAAATCGCTTTCGGCCAGAGTTCTGCGTTCGCCGGCGCTCCCAGCATTACCGGTGGGATCTTGAGCATCGATTCGTCGTCTTTGGGGAACTTGAATCCGGCATCTTTGAATGCTTTGCCGAAATCATTCAGCTTGGGAAAGTCAATATGGCAGGTGCTGCAACTAGTTCCGTATAGGCGTGAGAACGCCGGGATCGCGGCGCTCTCGCGCGACGGGATGATCAAGGTACCTATTAGAAGGAGGACCTGCAGCAATGTACTACCAGCGCGGGATGACAGCCGACCCATACCCAACCTCCCTGCAGGGGCGAAGCAAGAAGAGATAGAGCGCCTCTGTCCCCACAACAACTTGGCTAATGGGACAGAAGTATTGGTCTACACGAACTATTTGGCTGTGATCTCCATCACTATGCCCGGTGATAGAGGTGTCTCTCAACATCCCCGGGTTGCGACCTCTCGCGCAACAAAAGCTGATTGATTGCCAAAGACAGAATCAAGAGAGGGTCTCTGGCAGGGGTGAATCCGAAGTGCCGCAGAATCGTGAAAGATTGCTCCAGGTCAGGCTTTCGAGCGCACGTGCGGCTTCTTCAGCCCAGGATCACGCTGCAGACAGGGCGCCGTCAGAGGTACCACATTGGAGGATACAGCGGAACATCATCTGGCGATCCGGTGGAAAGCGATGCCCTATCCGCTCACACGCAGGAGTGATCGCGATCACCGCGTGGCTGTACAGATTATGGCATAAGCGTGGGATCATGAGTGCGGGTGAGCAAAGCAAAGTCCTAGAAGCGTCGGATGTCCTTAAGGGGTGTCTTTCCGAGATTGGCGAAAACAAGCATCTCGCCGCCGCCGACATTCTGTTTAGCGAGCACGGTGACAATGCCGGCGTCTTCCTAGTGGTCGGCGGCACAGTGTGTATGAGCGTGAAGGGCCTGCCTAGGCTGGATCGGCTGTTTGGCAGCGGGTCGGTGTTAGGGCTGCCATCCAGCTTCACCGGACGGCCTTACACTCTGACCGCAATAGCCACCAGCGAAGTTGACGCGGTGCACGTTCCGCGAGAGGACTTTCTCCGTCTGATGTTCGAGCGTCCGGACCTGTGCAGCGAAGCCACGGAGATCTTGGGCCGGGAAATGACCTTCATCCAATCGGCGCTGACAGAGCGTCGAAAGCAAACCCCTCCGCGGGAGTCTATGGCTGTGACGTAGCTGTCATGTATCGGAGCCGATCTGGAAAGACTCCAACGCGTTCTAGGACGGAAAGCGAGAGAAATATGGTCTTCCTAAAGAGCTTTGTCGCTGGAACCGTGGCCGTAGCCATGGCTGGTGCCTTATCGCCAATCGTAATGGGCATCTATTTCTATGTTGTGTACAGGCCACAAGCAAATGAAGCGATTGGATGGGATCCGACTTCATTTGTGAAACAGCCAATGATTTGGGCTGTTACCGCCGTGATATTTCTGGCCGGATTCGTCTGGGAATTTCGGCGGGCACATCCCAAGTAACCAACTACCCTGCACGGGCTCAGGGCTTATATTCCCAATTTCACGCGCTTGCGAGGAATTTGGCTTTATGGCACTACTCAGAAGAAAATAACCTACCTTCTGCGTTCGCGCTTTTTTCGTGATGCAACTTTTCTGAGACCTGTGGCTCGTCAAGCACGAACATAGGAGATTCTCTCCCAGCCGAAAAGCACCGTCCTGACAGATATGAACTTGGAGGTGGCCTCATCTTGGACGGTTCCAAGAAACCCTCAACGGCGGCGCTGCAGGAGGCTCGCTCGTATTTTAGAGGCGCCACTCTCATCCTTCCCTATAAAGACCACTAGACACTTAATCTCCTTCTGAAGACCGTTGTCTAACAGCCACGACAGTGGGTTATGAAGGAGTGAGAAGGATTGCCCCATCTGATCCGTAATGATAAAGGCGACCACTATCTAAGAATGTGTTCGCTCCAGCCGGCGGATCTTCCTCGAATGTCACTTGACGAAAACAGCGCTTCGCATGAGTTGAGAGCTCCAACTCCCGGGTGAGCGAACAGAAAGCTATGCGGTTGTAGTCGCAAATCACCTTTACGCTGGCGCCTCGGCGTTTGAGAGTCTATGAATGCTGGGCGACCCACGCAGCAGGAGTAAGGTCCGGGAGGCGCTGGATCGGGCTTTCGGCAAACCCAGGAAGGATCGCAGCCATGATCTGTATTCGCCATCGAAATTGAGACAAGCATTCCCACGACCGAGAAAATCGCCGCAACCTTGGGTCCCGCCTGTGGACTGCCGATGTGTATCCAGTTTTTCCGCCCCAGAGCCACGGGACGCATTGAATTCTCCGCCAGGTTATTGCTCAGCTCAAGTTCCGGATATTCCAGGAATCGTGTAAGTTTTCTCCACAATGTGAGCGCGTATTGGCAGGCTTTGCTGAGTGCACTGGAGGGCAAAGCAACCGACTGTGCTCCCTCAATCTTGCTGCGGATATCGTCCAGCAGAGGCTTGGCTCTTGCCTGACGCAGCGCATGACGCCCAGTGAGACCAATTCCCTTGCCGGCGAGCTTCCGCGTCGACAGCAAATAGTTCGTCCATCCTGGCCACAATCGGCGTTGCGATCGGGTCTCGTGGATTTAGCTGCACCGCCTCGAAAAACTGTCTTCTAGCATGCGCCCAACAAGCGGCATGTACCATTCTCGGACCTCCGATGTGATCGTAGGCCGTTG
>CAVTZO010000040.1:0-8543 GCA_963739145.1 uncultured beta proteobacterium | reverse complement strand
AGCGGCGCCTGCGTGCTCCGAGCAGGACGCCGTGCCGGCGACGCTGTGCGCGAGCGTGCCCTCGGCTTCGGCGACCGCCGTGGACCTGTACGTGCGCCCCGAAAACTCCTCGCAGCCCTGGGCCGAAAGCCGGATCGCCCCCGGCCAGAACGTCGGGCCGGTGCATTTCGCCGACCAGCCCTTCGAGCGGGCCGAATCGGAGCAGACCAAGCTGGTGTGCATGGCCTTCTCGACCTGGGACGCAGCGCAAGCCTACAGCGTGCGGCTCGTCGTCAAATATGCCTACTCGCCCGCACTGCGGGATGTCGCGCACGCGGCGGTTGTGCCGGTTACGACCGAAACCCCCAGCCCGTCAGCGCCTAGTGACCCGTCGGGGCCGGCGATGCAGGTGGAACCGCCTCCGGCGCGGCTGGCGACGCAGGCGGAACTGCGCCCGGCGTCTGCGCATCCGGCACCGTCCTCACGCCAGTGACCCAGTACTCGGTGTCTCCGAAACAGGCGGACGGCAAGCCCTTCTTCTGCTCGTAGATGAGGGCAACGCGCCGGCCCAGCGTCTGGTTGATCTGCTGCACCACGCGGTCGTCCCACACCGTGAAGTAGAACTTCTCGGGGATGGCGCCTGGCATGGTCACCATCGCCATCTCGCCCTCCCAGGTCTTGCACAGCCAGCCCTTGCGGCTGACCTTCTGCACCCAGCCGGCACGCTCGCCGTTCGAATAGCTCCAGTTCAACAGGAACGCGATGTACAGCGCCACGGCGCCGACCAGAATCAGCAACGGCAACCAGATCCAGCGTTTCAACAGGCCTCCCCTCGAGCAACGACCCTCACCCCCGACCCCCCTCCCACCGGCGTGAGCGAGGGGAGGAACAGCGGCAAATCCGATTCTGTCAGGATCGTCAGCGCCGCCGCAGGAAATGCAGGTACTCGGCGTCGACCGTCAACTGCCGCAGCAACTCGTTGCCGGTCTGCTTCGAGAAGGCCTGGAAGTCGCGGATCGACGCCTTGTCGGTGCATACGATCTTCAGGATCTGGCCGCTTTGCATTTCGGCCAGCGCCTTTTTCGCGCGCAGGATCGGCAGCGGACAGGCCAGGCCGCGCGCGTCGACCTCGCGGTCGTATTCCTCGACGATCATTCCGGGCGGGTTCATTGACTCGTCCTCCTGCTCCTGCATCGATCGCGCGCCGCGGTCCTCAAAGACGCTGCTCCACCCACTCCCGCACCCGCTCCAGGGCTGCGGGCAGGGCCGCCGGATCGTTGCCGCCGGCCATCGCCATGTCGGGCCGGCCGCCCCCCTTGCCCCCGACCTGCGAGGCCACGAAGTTGACCAGCTCGCCCGCCTTGATGCGGCCCACCGCGTCCTGCGTGACCCCGGCCGCGATCTGCACCTTGCCGTCTTCGACGCTGGCCAGCACGATGGCCGCACTCTTGAGCTTGTTCTTCAGCTGATCCAGGGTTTCGCGCAGGGTGCGCGCGTCGGCTCCATCGAGCGTGGCAGCCAGCACCTTGATTCCCGTCTTCAGCTGCACGGCCCGGGTCGCGAGGTCGTCCCCCTGGCCCGCAGCCAGCCGGCTTTTCAGGCGGGCCGTCTCCTTCTCCAGCGCCTTCACGTTTTCCAGCACCTGGGCGATGCGCTCGTTCGCCTCCGCCGCCGGGCTGTGAATCGCCGCCGCGATCGAGGCGATCTGCGCGTCGAGCCACTGCACGTAGTCGAGGGCGCCCGTGCCGGTCACGGCCTCGACGCGGCGCACGCCCGAGGCGATCCCGCTTTCCGCGACGATCTTGAAGAACCCGATGTCGCCGGTACGCCGCACGTGAGTGCCGCCGCACAGCTCCGTCGAGAAACTCTCGGCCTGCGGCCCCATCGCGATCACGCGCACCTCGTCGCCGTACTTGTCGCCGAAAAACGCCAGCGCGCCGGCGGCGATCGCGTCGTCGAACTTCATCACGTTCGCGCTGACCGGGGCGTTGGCGCGGATCGCGCCGTTCACGATCGCCTCGACGCGCCGCACCTCGTCGGCCTGCACCGGCCGGTCATGCGAAAAGTCGAAACGCGTGCGCTCGGCGTCGACGCGCGAGCCTTTCTGCTGAACGTGGCTGCCGAGCACTTTGCGCAGCGCCGCATGCATCAGGTGCGTGGCCGAATGATTCAGCATCGTGCGGGTCCGCAACTCCCCGTCCACGCGCGCCTCGACCGCGTCGCCCAGGCGCATCGTGCCGGTCACCAGGCTGCCCTGGTGACCGTAGACCTCGGCCTGGATCTTCTGCGTATCGTCCACCCGGAACGTCCCGTGGGCGCCGGCCAGCTCGCCGCGGTCGCCGACCTGTCCTCCGGATTCGGCGTAAAACGGCGTCGTGTCCAGCACCGCCACCGCGGACTGGCCCGGCCGCACGCTGTTCACCGCCACCCCATCCGCGTACAGCGCCACCACGCGCGCCTCGGCGCGCAGCCGCTCGTAGCCGACGAAGCGCGTGCGGTCGCCCTCGTAGTCCAGCCCGGAACTCATCCGGAAGCGCCCCTCCGCGCGCGCCTGCTCGCGCTGGCGCTCCATGGCCCGCTCGAAGCCGGCCATGTCGACCGTGAAGCCGCGCTCGCGCGCGATGTCGGCGGTCAAATCCACCGGGAAGCCGTGCGTGTCGTACAGCACGAACGCCGTCTCGCCGTCCAGCAGGCGCGCGTCGCCGCTGGCCAGCTGGCCGAGCGCCGCATCCAGCAGCTTCATCCCGTTTTCCAGCGTTTCGCCGAAGCGCTGCTCCTCCTGCAGCAGCACCGCCCGGATGCGCGGCAGCCCTTCGACCAGCTCCGGGTAGGCGTCTCCCATCTCCTGCGCCAGGTCGTCGGCCAGTTTGTAGAAAAACGGCTTGCGGCAGCCGAGCTTGTAGCCGTGCCTGAGCGCGCGCCGCACGATGCGGCGCAACACGTAGCCGCGCCCCTCGTTGCCCGGGATCACGCCGTCGGCCACCAGGAATGCGCAGGCGCGGATGTGGTCCGCGATCACCTTGAGCGAGTTGTCGGTCAGATCCCGCGCGCCGGTCTCGCGTGCGGCCGCACGAATCAGCCGCTGGAAAAGATCGATGTCGTAGTTGCTGTGCACTCCCTGCAGCACCGCGGCCAGCCGCTCCAGGCCCATGCCGGTATCGACGCACGGCCGCGGCAGCGGCGTCATCTGCCCGGACTCGTCCCGATCGAACTGCATGAACACGAGGTTCCAGATCTCGATGAAGCGGTCGCCGTCGGCCTCGCTGGAGCCGGGCGGGCCGCCCGCGACCTGCGGTCCGTGGTCATAGAAGATCTCGGTGCACGGCCCGCAGGGACCGGTGTCGGCCATCTGCCAGAAGTTGTCCGAGGTGTACTTCGGCTGGCCGGGCCGGTCGCCGATGCGGACGCAGCGCGAGGCCGGCACGCCGATTTCGCGGGTCCAGATCGAATAGGCCTCGTCGTCGTCCACGTACACGGTCACCCACAGCTTTTCGGGTGCCAGGCGGTAGTCGCGGGTCAGCAGCTGCCAGGCGTAGCCGATCGCCTCGCGCTTGAAGTAGTCGCCGAAACTGAAATTGCCCAGCATCTCGAAAAACGTGTGGTGCCGTGCCGTGTAACCGACGTTTTCCAGATCGTTGTGCTTGCCGCCGGCTCGCAGCGACTTCTGAGCGGTGGTGGCACGCTTGTACGGTCGGGTCTCGCGCCCGGTGAACACGTCCTTGAACTGCACCATGCCCGAGTTGGTGAACAGCAGCGTCGGATCGTTGGCCGGCACCAACGGGGAGGCACGGACGACCGTATGCCCGTTGTCCTCGAAGAATTTCAGGAACCTCTGGCGGATCTCGGCGCTTTTCACAATGGGTGCGGTCGTTCGGTTGGCGCCCAATCATACTGGGCGGCCCGCCGAACCCGTCAGCCGTGGCAGAACGAGGCCAGCCGGGCGACCGCGGGCGAGTCCCATCCCGCGATCCGGGCGGCGTGCGCCAGCCCGGAACGCGCCAGCGCGGGCTCGCCCGCCGTGGGGGCAGCCCCGCACGCGGGCTTGCCCCAGGGATTCACACGATCTTCGAGTAGGGGCGGCTGCGCTGGTCGTCGCGCAGGTAGCCGTCGAAGTTCATCGCGACCGCCCGCACCAGCAACTTGCCGCGCGGAGTGATGCTGATCCATTCGCGCGAATTCTCGACCAGCCCGGCCTGCTCCAGCGGCTTGAGCTCCTCCAGCTCGCGACGGAAGTAGTCGTCGAAACGGACCAGGTGCGCGGACTCGATCGCTTCCTTGGAAACCGTGAAATGACACATCAACGCCATGATCACCGCGCGCCGCAGCAGGTCGTCCGCGTTCAGCAGCACGCCGCGCGTGGTGGGCAGCCGCCCGTTGCGCAGGCAGTCGTAGTAATCCTCGAGCGCGCGCGCATTCTGCGAATACGTCGGTCCCACCTTGCTGATGGCCGACACGCCCAGGCCGATCAGGTCGCATTCGGGCCGCGTGCTGTAGCCCTGGAAATTGCGGTGCAGGCGCCCCTGGCGCTGGGCACGCGCAAGGTCGTCGCCGACCTTGGCGAAATGGTCCATGCCGATGTACTCGTAGTCGCACTCGGTCAGCCGCGTGATCGCCCCCATCATGATCTGCAGCTTCTCCTCCGAGGACGGCACCTGTTCGGCGCTGATGCGGCGCTGCGGCTTGAACCGTTCCGGCAGGTGCGCGTAGTGGTACAGGGCGATCCGATCGGGAGCCAGTTGCAGGACCTGATCCAGGGTGCGGGCGAAGGTGCTGCGGGTCTGAAGGGGCAGACCGTAGATCAGGTCCAGGTTGATCGAATTGAAGCCCGCCTCGCGCGCCGCGTCCACGGTGGCGCGCGTGGCGTCGAAACTTTGAATCCGGTTGACGGCACGCTGCACGTGCGGATCGAAGTCCTGGACGCCGACCGAAAGCCGGTTGAAACCGAGCGCGCCCAGCGCGCGCACCTTTTCGGGCGGCGCGGTGCGAGGATCGACTTCCACGCCGAACTCGCCGCCCGGATCCAGCGGGAACCGGTCGGTGATCATCGCAACCAGGCGCTGCAGCTCCTCGCTGGTCAGGTAGGTGGGCGACCCGCCGCCCAGGTGCAGCTGCTCGATGCTCTGTCCCGGCTCCAGGTGGCCGGCGACCAGATCGATCTCGTGCGCGAGAAAATCCAGGTACTCGACTGCCTTGCTGTGGTCGCGCGTGATTACCTTGTTGCACGCGCAGTAGTAGCAGATCGTGTTGCAGAAAGGAACGTGCGCGTAGATCGACAGGGGACGGGCCGGCATCACGGCACGCGAGCGCAGCCAGCCGGCGAACGATTCGGCGTCGAACGCCTCGATGAAGCGGTCGGCGGTCGGATAGGACGTATAGCGGGGGCCCGGCACGTCGAAGCGGCGCAGCAACGTCGGATCCGGAAGAGACACTTCACGTGCGGTTTGGGACAGCATCTTAAGATCCTTTGGCAAATCCGATCCGGCCTGTTGCGGCGGCGGACCCCGGTCGATCGGGATCGACTGATACGGGCCATGCTATTCTTGCGCGCTGTCGGTGCGGTTGACTCCAATCAACCCCGGCGGCCGTAGCGACGCACCCGACGGCGTGTTTTAGGGGTTTTTCCTGTCTTTCAGCCGAGAGTAGAACGTGCCGGAATCAGCTACCACGGCCCTGAACCTCGCCCACCTGCGCGTCGCGTGCTCGAACTGCAACCTGCGCGAACTGTGCCTGCCGCTGGGTCTGTCGGGCCTGGAGATGACCAAGGTCGAGCAGCTGGTGGCGACGCGGCGCAAGATCCGGCGCGGTGACGCCCTGTTCAGGGCCGGCGACGTTTTCGATTCGCTGTACGCGCTGCGCCTGGGGTTCCTGAAAAGCACCCTGATGTCCCCCGACGGGCGGGAGCAGGTCACCGGCTTTCACATGGCCGGCGAGCTGGTCGGCCTGGACGGCATCGGCACCCAGAAACATCACTGCGACACGGTGGCGCTGGAAGACACCGAGGTGTGCGTGATCCCCTATGAGCGCCTCGAGGAGGTGTCCTCCGCGGTGCCGGTGCTGCAGTCGCATTTTCACAAGGTGATGAGCCGGGAGATCGTGCGCGAGCACGGCGTGATGCTGCTGCTGGGAAGCATGCACGCGGAGGAGCGCCTGGCCGCCTTTCTGCTGAACCTGTCGCAGCGGTTCGAGGCGCGCGGATATTCGCGCAGCGAGTTCGTGCTGCGGATGACGCGAGCCGAGATCGGCAGCTTCCTCGGGCTGAAGCTGGAAACCGTCAGCCGCGCGCTGTCGCGCTTCGCGCAGGACAGCCTGATCGAAGTGAACCAGAAACACCTCAGGATCGTCGACCCCGAAGGGCTGCGCTCGATCATGGCCGGACAGAGTCCGGCCCCGCCGAAGAGCGATTGAAGAGCTGGCGGACCGATCCGGCCGGCAGGTGCACGTCGACCCCGGCCGGACCTTCGATGCGCCCTAGTTGCGCCGCAGGCCCAGTCGAATCGAGTTCGCCAGCACCACGGCCGAACTGGCCGCCATGCCGACGGCAGCGATCGGGGGAGAAAGCTGCCCGGCGATCGCCAGTGGAACCATGGCGGCGTTGTAGGCCAGCGCCCACAGCAGGTTGGCGCGCACCACGCGTGTCGTGCGGCGCGCCAGATCGAATGTGTAGCCCACGTCATCCAGGCGGGACCGCAGGCAAATGATGTCGGCCCGCGCCTGGGCCAGTTCGGACCCCGACGCGAGCGCGATCGACGCGTCCGCCTGCGCCAGTACCGGCGCATCGTTGATGCCGTCGCCGATCATCGCGACCCGGCGCCCCTGGCTCTGCAGCCGGGCCAGCAACGCCTGCTTGCCGGCCGGAGTCTGGTCGGCGTAGGTCTGCAGCTGCACGCCGGCACCCAGCGCCGCCGCCGCCGCCTCGACCGCAGCGGGCCGATCGCCCGACACCAGCATCAGACCGGTCCCTGCGCGCGCAAGGCGCGCCAGCACGTCCGCCGCGTCGGCGCGAATCCGCTCGCCGAAGCGGATGATCGCGATCGGTCCGTCCCGATCGGCCAGCATCAAACCGGTGCCTGCCTGCGCGCCGTGGCCGGCCAGTGCCGGGCCGAAATCGATGCAGCGGTCCGGCGTGTCGACCAGTCCCAGGGCGAACTGCGGCCTGCCGAGGCGGTAGCGGCCGCCCTCGACCGATCCTTCGACGCCGGCGCCCGCGACTTCCATCACGCTGGACGCCGAGGCCAGTCCTATCTGCGCCTGCTGTGCCGTCTGCACCAGGGCTCGCGCGAACGGGTGGCGCGACCGCGACTCCAGGCTCGCCGCGATGCGCAGGCACTGCGCATCGTCCATGTCCCGCATCGACAGCAGGCCGGTCACCGTCGGCACCGCCTCGGTCAGGGTACCGGTCTTGTCGAACGCAACGACGTCGATGCGAGTCAGCTCCTCCAGCACCGACGGACGCGCCAGCAGAACGCCGCGGCGGGCCAGCGCCGCCTGCGCCACGGCCGTCGCCAGCGGCGCGGCGAGCGACAGCGCGCATGGGCACGTGACGATCAGAACCGCGATCGCGTTGCGCAGCGCCGCCGAAGCATCGATGAGCCCCCAGCCCACCGCGGTGGCGACGCTGGCGCCGAGCAGCACGAGCACGAAACGCGCCGCCACCCGGTTGGCCAGCTCGACCGAGCGGGGCCGCTGGCTGGCGGACTCGACGATCAGTCGCTGCAGGGCAGCCAGCGACGTGTGCTCGCCGCTGCGCAGCACTTCGACGACCAGCGGCTGGTCCAGATTCAGGCTTCCGGCCAGCACGCGTGCCCCCGGCTCGGCTTCGACCGGCGCCGATTCACCCGTCAACCAGACCTGTGACAGCGCAGAGCAACCTTCGATGACGCGACCGTCGGCCGGCAGCAATGCGCCGGCGGCCACGATCACGCGATCGCCGACCACAAGGCGATCGGATGCCACCGTCTCGAACTGCGAGGAAAGCGGATGATCGAGCAATCGCTGGGCCTGGCTGACCGTGCGCTCGATCGCCGCGTCCACGTGCGCCGCGGCTCGCGCCAGCGCGCGCTGCTGCCACCACCGCACCGACAGCAGCAGGGCGACGAACATCGTGATTGAATCGAAATACACATCACCGCCGCCGACCGCGAGCGAAAACAGGCTCCCCCCAAGCGCGGCGAGCAACCCGAGCGCGACCGGAACGTCCATGCCGATCTGACCGGCGCGCAACTGGCTGATGGCCGCGCGCCACAGCGGAACGGCCGAAAACAACACCACCGGGATCGTCAACACGAGCTGGGACAGCCGCAGCAGGGGCTCCAGCACGGGTCCTATCTCGCCCGCCCGCGCCAGGTAGCCCGGCACCGCCAGCATCATCACCTGCATCATCGCCAGCCAGGCAACCAGCACGCGCAGCAGCTCGACGCGCTGCGCGCGCCGCTCGACCGGCTGCCCGCCGGCTGCAATCCGATAGCCGGCGCGCAGCACCGCCTGCTCGAGTTCCTGCGGGCCAACGCGGTTGCGGTCGTACACGACCGTGGCACGCCGCGCGACGAACTCGACGTTGGCAACGA
>CAVTZO010000039.1:0-14299 GCA_963739145.1 uncultured beta proteobacterium | reverse complement strand
GAGGAGGTCGACCTGGTCGTGGCGGCCATGACGATCGCCCGCGATACCGGCGGCAACCTGGCCGAGACGCTGGATCGGCTGGCGGCGACGCTGCGCGCCAAGGCGATCGTGGAAGGGAAGATCCGGGCGCTCACCTCGCAGGGCAAGCTGCAGGGACTGGTCGTCGGCGCGCTGCCGATCTTCATGATGCTGATCCTGTCCAACCTGCAGCACGATGCCATGATGCCTCTGTTTCACGCCTGGTACGGGTGGGTGGTGCTCGGCGTGATCTTCATCCTGGAGCTGATCGGTTTCATGCTGATCCGCAAGATCGTAAATATCGATGTCTGAGGCCGATCGTCCAAGGGGGAGCCAATGTTCGAACTGCTGATCGGTGCCACCTTCGCAGCCGCTGCCATGCTGGTGGCGATCTCCTCGCGACAGATCGTGGCCGAGGTGCCGGCGGATGACCGGCAGTACATGGATCCGCCGCCCCGCTTCTACCGGCTGACGTGGCCGCTGGTGCGGCTGGTGGCCCATCACACCGCCTGGGCCGTGCGCGATGGCACAACGACCCGGATCCACCTGGCGTTGCAGCGCGCCGGGCAGGATTACACGCTGACGCCGGCGCAGTTTTTCGCCGGCAAGCTGGTCGCTGCGGCGAAGTTCTCGTTCGCACTTGCCTGGACCATGTCGCTGCTGCACCAGAGCAAGGTGGGCGGCGCTTTGGCCGGTGCAGTGTTCGGCTTCTACATGCCGGAGCTGTGGCTGTCCGATATGACCAAGGCGCGCAACCTGAAGATATTGAAAGGTCTGCCATTTTTCCTGGACATCGTGACGATGGCGGTCGAAGCCGGCCTGAACCTGTCCTCCAGTCTGCAAAAAGCCGTCGAGAAGATGCCGCCGGGTCCGCTGGTGGTCGAGATCAACCGGGTCCTGCGCGAGATCCGTGCGGGCAAGCCCCGCAGCGACGCACTGCGGAACCTGGCGGAGCGCTTGGATTTCGGGCCGATCAACAGCCTGATCAGCGCGCTCGTTCAGGGAGAAATGATGGGATCGAGCATCGGCCCGATCCTGAGGCACCAGTCCGAGCAACGCCGTTCCGAACGCTTCCAGCGTGCCGAAAAGCTCGCGCTCGAAGCGCCCGTCAAGATGCTGGGGCCGCTGATCCTGTGCATCTTCCCGTGCACGTTCATCGTGATCGGATTTCCGATCGCGATGCAGTTGCTGAGGGCCGGATTCTGATGGCGACGCGATTCGAGTGCCGGACCCCGGGCGGGCGCCTGGTGGCGCGCATCGCGACCCGTTTCACGGCGCGGGCCCGCGGCCTGCTGGGCGGCCCGCCTCTGGAGCTGGACGAGGCCCTGCTGATCGCTCCCTGCTCCAGCATCCACACGTTCGGAATGCGGTACCCGATCGATGTGGTGTTCCTGGATCGGAACGCGCGCGTCGTGCGCGTGTGGCCCAGGTGCCTGCGGGACGGATTCGGTTCGGATGGGGCGCTGCGGCGGTGCTGGAGCTTCGGGCCGGTCAAGCTGCTCGTCACGGATTGGCAACAGGCGTCGAACTGGACTCGCTGTCCGGCGCGCGTGATCCGGCCTGGCGCGGATTCAAGCGCTCATTGGCCCAGAAATCGATCTAGAAAACGATCTGGATGATTCCCGCGCCGACCTGCCCGCTCGGCACCACGGATTGCTGAAGCGTGCCCATGTCGCGATAGCAGGCCGGGTAGACCTGCAGCTTTCCATGAAAGTCCGCATCGGTTGTTCCGACGGCGGTAAAGGTGATCGTCGCCTTGGAAGGGAAGTTCTTGTTCATGTGACACGCCTCATGAGCCCCGGCAGGTTGCACGATGCCGTTCAAGTAGCCTTCGTTGCGATCGGTCGTCACCGTATAGGAGACATTCTTCTTGATGTCCTGAGGAGGAAAGAAATTCAAACTGAAGACATTGGATCGGTTCTGGGTGTCCATGAACCGAATCCATCCCTTCTTGTTGAAGCTGTTCTGCCCGGCCGGCAGGATCGTCATCAGGCAAGGTTCGCCGAACGTCGAGCCGTCGGGGAACTTGGCTGTCATCGTGCAGGTAGTGTTTGGTGTTGCGGCTCCGGTCGCGCCGTGGGCAGACAGGGCAATCCAAGGCAAAAGAAGCAAGGACCGGCCGAGCGAAGCTGCGGGAAATGACGCATTCATGAGGTTCGCTCCTCCGGCAAATACCCAGGCCAGGCGTTCTGCCGGCCCGGATATCTTGTGAGTCATTTCTCTCTGAGGAAGGACTGCGACCGTGCCAGCGCATCGAGGTGCGGCGGATTCGCTGCCTCTTTCTTAACGCGACGCGTTGCGTCCCCGATTTCCGGCATTGTGCTCCCTGGCAACGTACTCTCGTCAAGGGTGTTCCACGTGCGAACTGCGATGACCGTTGTCGGGTGCATGGTGCCGTTAGTCCTTAACGTCGCACCCGATGATCTCCAAGAATGAAGCCCTTATGCAGCCTATACCCGGCGATACGCCAGCGGCCGCTGTACGAGGATCACCAAGGCGATCCGTGCCCGACGGCGGCGGCGATCGACGAGCCGCGTTGCACCAACGCGGCACCTTGCAGACCCCTGTGGCCACCAGAGCGGGAACTTCAGATGCTTGACACGATCTTCAAGAACGGCAGTGAGCGCAAGCCCACACAGGATGACCTGAGGACTTTGGTCGAGCAAGCCCGCGAGGAGCGGGCCGAGCTGGCCGCGATGCTGGATCAGATCAACGGCGCGTCGCCGACGCTGGAGCGCACCGGCCGCACGCTCGATGACCTGCGCATCAAGGCCGAGCACATCACGCGCCGTTGCGACAAGCTGGGCAAGGTGATGGGCACGTACGAGGAGTGCACCAACAGCTTCGAGCAGCTCGAGGGGCGCATGAACGGCCTGCTGGCCAAGGTGGCCGAAGTTAGGCGCACCTCCGACGCGATGACTGCGCCCGACGGAAGCCTGCAGCAAATGCGCCAGGCGGCCGATGAGATGAGCTCGCGCTCGCGCGAGGCGCACGCGAGACTGGACGAGTTGCAGCGCGAGGGCGAGAAGCTGGAGGCCCTGCGCGAGCGGCTGCGTCAGGCCAGTGCGGAAATGGGGCAGTGGGTAGGCGGTGCGGTGACACTGAAGGGCGAGCTGCAGGATCTGCGCCGCGCGGAAGCCGAGCTCAGGCTCGAGATGCAGGGCATTCGCAAGAGCGCAGGCGAGGCCCGGGAGGACTCCGAAGCGGCGCGCGGCGCCGCGGCTGACGTGCAGGCCAAGCTCGAGTCGCTCGCCCAGCTGCAGGAGCTCAGCAGGAGCACCGAGCAACGGCTCGCGGCGCTGAACGCGCTGGCCGAGCACGTCGCACACAAGGGCAAGGCGCTGGAGGCGCAGAAGCTGGCAGTCGAGCGCGCCGTCGTCGAGGCCACGCGAGTTAGCGAGATGGTGTGGAACATGGAGGCGCAGATCGCCAAGCTTGCAGCAGGCGGCGATCAGATTCACCGCACCGAGGAGACGGTGGCGCGGATGGAGCAGCTGGCCAAAGCCACCGCCGAGCAGCTTGCCGCCGCCACCGCGGCGCGCGACGATTTCGTGCGCGAGTCGCAGCGGCTCGAAACCGAAAGCCGGTCGCTGTCGGAGGCCATGAAAGCGACCCTGGATCGGCTGTCGTTCGACAAGAGGGAGGTCGACGCATTCGACGGGCGGCTCAAGGCGCTCGCCAAGGCCGTGGGTGAGACCGAAGCGCGGGTGCAGGGCGTGCTGGCCAAGGACCAGGATCTGGTGGCCATGCAACGCGAGGTCGATGAACTTGCCAAGACGTTCACGGTGCTGACCGCGAACGCCGACGAGCTGGCGCGCAAGCAAATCCTGCTCGATTCGCTGGCCGGCCAGTTGGCGCAGGTCGACACGCTCGGCAAGCGCACGGCGGCGCAGCACGAGAAGCTGCTGCAATCGCAAAGGGACCTGGAGGTGGCGCGCGGCGAGCTGACCGAGTTCCACCAGGCGCATGCCGAGGCCGCCCAGCTGCGTGACAAGCTGGCGGTGGACCGCGCCGCGCTCGACGCGTTCGGTGAGCGCACGACGGCGATGCTGAGCCGCGCGCCCGAGCTGCAGGCGCGGCTGGACGAAGTGCTGGGCAAGATGGCGCTGGTCGAGAAAGGCGGCGAGGCGGCCGCACAGCTGGGTGACTTGACCACCGAGCTCGATGCGCAGGTGAGCCGCGTCGGCGCGCGGGTGCAGTTCGTCGAGAAACTCGAGGCGCGCGTCAACGGCCTGCACGCGGTCACCTCCGACGTCGAGCAGAAGCTCGCTGCGCAGCTGGCGCGGCGCGCCGAGATGGAAAGTCTGCAGAACTTGTGCGACACGCTGGCCACGCAGGTCGCCGACGCGCAGCAGAAGCTCGATGGCGTGGCGGCGCTGCAAGGGCGGGTGCTGCCGCTGGCCTCGCAGGTGGCGACCCTGCAACAGACGCTCGAACGGGCGCAACAACGGGTCGACGCGATCGGCATCGACGAAGCGGTGGTGCACGAACAACAGGCCCGGCTGGCCGGCTTCGTCGAGCAGGGCAAGGCCCTGGCGGCGGAGACCGCCGAGCGGCTCAGCCAGGTGCGCAGCGTCGGCGTGGACCTGGCCCGTGCCACTTGCCTGAAGGAGGAATTGGTGGCCGAAGTCGGGCGCGTGCAGGCCGCTCAGCTCGATGCCGTGTCGCAGACCGATGCGGCCGAGGAGCAGATCGAGCGCGCACGGACGCTGGCCAATCAGCTTGACCAGCGCCTCGCGCAGCTGATGCACAGCGGCGAGAACCTCGTCGCGCTCGAGCGCCGGCTGGGCGAACTGGACCGCAGTGCCGAGGCGGTCGAGCGCAAGATCCAGTCGCTGGCCGACCACGATGCGATGGTGCAGGCCGTGAAAGCCGAGGTCGACAACATCCGCCAGATCAGCGGCCGCAGCAGGGCCGACCTGCAATACGTGACCGAGCACCGCGGCGAGGTGGCCGAGCTGCGTGTCAAGGTTGAAGATCTGATCGGCCGGCTCGACGACACCGACGGCAAGATCGTGCAGATCGAATCACGCCGCAAGGTGGTCGAGGAGGTGCAGTCGCGAGCCGAGGGCATCACCCACATGCTCGAGGACATCCACGTGAACGTGGAGATGCTCAGCGAGCAGCGCGCGGTGATCGATGATGTGGGCGAGAAGGTGGCGCGGCTGGAGTTCACGGTGCGTGAGGCGCACAACATGCTGCACGCACTGCAGCGGGAGCGCGAGGTGGCCGAGCGCATCGAGCAAAGCATCAAGACGCTGCGTGCACGCAGCAGCGTCGGCCAGGCAAGCTAGCATCGGCCCGGCAAGCTGAGGAGTCTGCGCGGCAGAAGGTCTTCTCCCTCTCCGGCCCCGGGGAGGTGAGGGTGTAGGCGCGCCACTCGCGCCCGCACCCCGCCAACATGACCACCCTCTCCCGTTGCGCGGGAGAGGGAGAACATCGCAAAGGCTGCGCAACACTTATCCGGTGGACTTGATGCTCGCCCTCGGATCGAACAGGGGGGAATGCTTTTGCATTGAACGTTTCATCAGGAGGTCCTCCTTGATTACGTGATCGATCAGCCAGTTTCGCAGCAGCTCACCGAATCGCTTTACCGCCTCAGGCGGTAAATCCTCCGCATTGGACGCGATCTCGGCATTGATCCCGGCGAGCTTCGATACCAGCTCATGGTGCGATTCGATCAGATGCTCCACCTGTTGATAGCCGACGGCTTGGGCGATCAGCTCTTCTCGCTTGAAATGTTCCCGCGCATACGAGGAAAGCCTGTCGAGTTCTGTCGCCAGTTTCGCGCGGTTCTTTTCGGTCAGTCCCTGCTCGGCACTGTTGATGATCTCGATCAGATACTTGTGGTCCGCATCGATCACGTCATTCGCCACGCTGAACTGCTCGCGCCACACGATAGGCATCTCGTCCTCCAGAGAAATCCGCTGTATTGGGTCTTGCGTACTGACGACCGTTTCTTTCGGCGCGAACTGAACTTTGAGGCATTCTGAAGCAAGTCCTCCACTTCCCCGAGGAACGAGCGGGTCAGAGGCCCTGAACCACAATGGCCTTGGTCCTGGCGGTCTTGTGCCTCAGGGCGCGGGCCTCCCGGTACTGCGGTGACTCGAGCCACTCCTTGGCCTTTTCGACGGTTGGAAACTCGAGAATCACCACGCGATTCGGAACCCAATCGCCCTCGAGCGCTTGCGCCGCCCCTCCGCGGGCCAGATACCTTCCGCCGAAGGCCGCGATCACCGGGGGCGCGAGCTTCTTGTAATCCTCGTAGCCAGTCGGGTCGGTTACGTCGACGTCAAAGATTGCATAAGCAGTCATGTTCACCTCATAGCACTTCTGCGGCGTGGTCCGCCAGCCGGGAGCGCTCGCCACGTTGAAGGGTCACGTGGCCCGCATGCGGCCAGCCCTTGAAGCGGTCGACCACGAAGCTCAAGCCGGAACTGCCTTCGGTCAGGTAGGGCGTATCGATCTGGGCGATGTTTCCCAGGCACACCACCTTGGTGCCGGGCCCGGCGCGCGTGACCAGCGTCTTCATCTGCTTGGGTGTCAAGTTCTGCGCTTCGTCGATGATCAGGTACTTGCTGACGAAAGTGCGGCCGCGCATGAAACTCATCGCCTTGATCCGGATCCGGGTCCGGATCAGGTCATTGGTGGCGGCTCGGCCCCACTCGCCGCCCGCATCCTCCCCCCGGTTCAGCACCTCGAGGTTGTCTTCCAGGGCGCCCATCCAGGGCGCCATCTTTTCCTCCTCGGTTCCGGGAAGGAAGCCGATGTCCTCGCCGATTGGCACCGTGGCCCGCGTCATGATGATCTCCGAGTAGCGGCGCGACTCCAGCGTTTGCGCCAGGCCCGCCGCCAGCGCCAGCAGCGTCTTGCCGGTGCCGGCCTGTCCGATCAGCGTGACGAAGTCGCAGTCCGGGTCCATCAGCAGGTTCAGCGCGAAGCTCTGCTCGCGGTTGCGCGCCGTGATGCCCCACACCGCGTTCTTGGCGTGCAGGTAATCGCGCAGAACCCGCAGTACGGCGGTCTTGCCCCGGATTTCCTTGACCTGGGCGTAGAACGGCGGGCTCGCGATCTCCAGGAACACGAACTCGTTGATCAGCAGCTCCGGCAACCATCGGCCCGGTCAGCCGGTAGTAGGTGCTGCCGCTCTGCTGCCAGGACTCCATTCCCTTGGAATGCCGGTCCCAGAAGTTCTCGGGCAGCGCCAGAACACCGGTATACAGAACGTCGGTGTCCTCCAGCACCTTGTCGTTGGTGTAGTCCTCGGCCGACAGGCCCAGCGCGCGGGCCTTCACGCGCATGTTGATGTCCTTCGACACCAGCACCACGTCGCAGTCTGCGTGCGTCTGGCTCAGTGCCCGCACCACGCCCAGAATGTGGTTGTCGGCCTTGCCGACCGGCAGGCTGGCCGGCAGCGCAGCTCCGATCGCCTGCGGTCTGCAGGAACAGGCGCCCGGTGGCTTCGGTGTTGCCGATCGACGACAGCGCGATACCGTCCTCGATGGAGTCCTGGCAGGTGGCCACCAGGGCATCGAGCGAGCGGCTGGCCTGGCGGGCGTTGCGTGCCAGCTCCGACATGCCTTTCTTGTGACCGTCGAGCTCCTCGAGGGTCATCATCGGCAGGAAGAGGTCGTGTTCCTCGAAGCGGAACAGGCTGGTCGGATCGTGCATCAGCACGTTGGTGTCGAGCACGAACAGCTTGGGCCGGCCGCTCGCGGCGCGCGATTTTCGGGAGCCCGCGCGCGTGCGCGTCTCCACCAGCGCCAGGTGGGCGGCGGCGCGCTCGCGGGGAACCGGCGCCTCGGGCGCTGGCCGGTCGGCCGGCGCCGGCCGGCGCGCCCGGGGCGCGTCGGCAATCGGAGTATCGGTCGGCAGCAGGATGGTGGCGGGCTTGGTCGGTGGTTTGGGAAGTGGCATGCGATCCGCGATGGGTTGGTATGGCCTGGGGTTTCGGATGGAAGCGATCTGGACGCGGGCAGGTCGCTCGGCTTTCAGCCGAGCGACCGCACGGCGGCCAGCGTTTGCTCGACGTGCCCGGCGACCTTGACGCCGCGCCACTCGTGGCGCAGCACGCCTTTGGCATCGAGCAGGAAGGTGCTGCGCTCGATGCCGCGCACCGGGCGGCCGTACATCGTCTTGTTCTTGATCACGCCGAACATCGTGCACAGGTGCTCGTCCGGATCCGACAGCAGCTCGAACGGCAGATCCAGCTTCTGCTTGAATCCAAGGTGGGATTTAATACTGTCGCGTGACACGCCGATGATCTGCGCACGGTGCTTCGCAAACTGACGGTACTCGCTGGCGAAATTCTGGCTTTCCGTGGTGCAGCCCGAGGTGTAGTCCTTCGGGTAAAAGTAGATCAGCAGCGGGGAGCCGCGCGCGTCAGACAGGCGGAACTCGCCCGCGGTGGAAGGCGCCGAAAAATCAGGCACCAGGGCGCCGACTGCGACGGTCATCGTTGCGTTTCCTCCTGGAGGAAGGCGCCGGCGACGCGCCGGCCGTCGGACAGCAGGATGTTGTACGTGCGACAGGCGGCCTGCGTGTCCATGGATTCCAATGCGATCCGGCTGCGCGCCAGGTGGGCAACCAGTCGGACGTCGGCGAAGCGGTGGCGCGGCCCGGTGCCAAGCAGCACCACCTCCGGCTCCATGCGCAGCACGGCCTCGAAGTCCTGCGGTTGCAGAGCGTCGAAGCCGGCGACCTTCCAGGGCTGCAGCGAGTCAGCCGCCACGATCAGGTGCCCGGCGTGGCGCGCTCCGTTGATCTCGATATAGCCCGGGCCGTAGCCGGTGACGCTGTTTACGTTCGTTGCGCGCTGTGCGTGCAGTTTCAATGCTTCTCCAGCAAATGCGTTCGGGCCGCTTGCGCCACTGGCACCCGATCATGCCTCGCAGTCGCGCATTTCGGGTAAATTATGCACAACCGGAACCAATCTCGCACCCATCGCCCCGGCCAAGCGCTCGCCGCGTGTCGATCGGGCGTAGACGCCCGGGCGAGCCTCGAAAGAGACCGATGGAGCACGTCTCGCCCGAATTTCCCCGCATCAAGCGGCTCCCGCCCTACGTCTTCAACATCACGGCCGAGCTGAAAATGGCTGCCCGGCGCCGCGGCGAGGACATCGTCGACATGAGCATGGGCAATCCGGACGGCCCCACGCCCAAGCACATCGTCGACAAGCTGATCGAAGCGGTCCAGCGCCAGGACACGCACGGCTACTCGGTTTCGAAGGGAATTCCCCGGCTGCGCCGGGCGATCACCCACTGGTACCGGAATCGGTTCCAGGTCGAGTTCGATCCGGACAGCGAGGCGATCGTCACGATCGGCTCCAAGGAGGGACTGGCCCACCTGATGCTGGCCACGCTGGACCGCGGCGACACGGTGCTGGTTCCGAATCCCAGTTATCCGATCCACATCTACGGAGCCATCATCGCAGGGGCCGACATCCGCTCGGTTCGGATGACGCACGGCGTCGATTTCTTCGCCGAGCTGGAGCGCGCGATTCGCGAGTCCTTCCCCAAGCCGCGCATGATGGTGCTGGGGTTTCCGAGCAATCCGACCGCGCAGTGCGTGGACCTGGATTTTTTCCAGCGCGTGGTGGAACTGGCCCGCACGCACGGCATCTACGTGGTGCACGACCTGGCCTACGCCGACATCGTCTTCGACGGCTACAAGGCGCCCTCGATCATGCAGGTGCCCGGCGCGCGCGATGTGGCGGTGGAGTTTTTCACGCTCAGCAAGAGCTACAACATGGCCGGCTGGCGCATCGGATTCATGGTCGGCAACCGCGACCTGGTCGGGGCACTGGCGCGCATCAAGAGCTATCACGACTACGGCACGTTCACGCCGATCCAGGTCGCGTCGATCGCGGCGCTTGAAGGTCCTCAGGAGTGCATCGGCGAGGTGTGCGCCCAGTACCAGCGCCGGCGCGACGTGCTGGCCAAGGGCCTGCTGGAGGCCGGCTGGACGGTCGAGGTCCCGCGGGCGTCGATGTACATCTGGGCCGAGATCCCGGCCCAATACCGCGCGTCCGGTTCGCTCGAGTTCGCCAAGAAGCTGCTGGCACAGGCCAAGGTCGCGGTGTCGCCGGGCGTCGGCTTCGGCGAATACGGCGACTCGCACGTGCGCTTCGCCCTGATCGAAAACGAGCACCGGATACGGCAGGCGGTGCGCGGCATCCGCGACATGCTGCGTCGCGAGTCGCCCGTGCCGAAGGCGGCCGCTTAAGGGCGGCGAAGCCGACTATGAATCCCATCAGGGTTGGTTTGCTGGGTCTGGGAACGGTCGGGCGCGGCACCTTCGAGATCCTGCGGCGCAACCAGGAGGAAATCCGACGCCGTGCCGGGCGGGGCATCGAGATCGTCAAGATCGCGGTGCGCGACATGGACAAGGCACGCGCCCTGGTGGGCAGCGGCGTGCAGCTGACGGACCAGCCGCAGCAACTGGTTCGCGACCCCTCGATCGACATCGTGGTGGAGCTGATCGGCGGCTGCGATCCGGCCCGCTCCCTGGTGATGGAAGCGATCGCGAACGACAAGCACGTGGTCACCGCCAACAAGGCCCTGCTGGCATTGCACGGCAACGAGATATTCGCACAGGCGCACCGGATGGGCGTGGTGGTCGCCTTCGAGGGGGCGGTGGCCGGCGGGATCCCGATCATCAAGGCCTTGCGCGAGGGGTTGGCGGCAAACCGAATCGAATGGATCGCCGGCATCATCAACGGCACCAGCAATTTCATCCTGAGCCAGATGCGCGCCACCGGCGCATCGTTCGAATCGGTGCTGGCGCAGGCCCAGGCCCTCGGCTACGCCGAGGCCGATCCGCGCTTCGACATCGACGGCGTGGACGCCGCGCACAAGCTCACCATCCTGTGTTCGATCGCATTCGGAGTGCCGATCCAGTTCGAAGCCGCCTACATGGAGGGAATCGGCAACCTGGCGGCCGCCGACATCCGCTATGCGGAGCAGCTTGGCTACCGGATCAAGCTGCTGGGAATCACCAAGCGCACTGCCCAGGGCATCGAGCTCAGGGTGCATCCGACGCTGGTGCCGATGCAGCGTCTGCTGGCCAGCGTGGAAGGGGCGATGAACGCGGTGCTGGTCAAGGGCGACGCGGTGGGCACCACGCTGTATTACGGGCCCGGCGCCGGCGCCGAACCTACGGCCTCGGCCGTGGTCGCGGACCTGGTCGACGTCACGCGCACCGACACGGCGGACCCGGACAACCGGGTGCCGCATCTGGCCTTCCAGCCGGATGCGCTCGCGGACCTGCCGTGGGTTCCAATCGAGGGCACGGTGACCTCGTACTACTTCCGGATGCGTGTGGCCGACCGCCCGGGCGTGCTGGCCGACGTTGCACGCATCCTGGCCGATCACCGGATCTCGATCGACGCGATGTTCCAGCGCGAGCCGGGCGAGGGCGAGAACCAGACCGACATCATCCTGTTGACGCACGAGGCGCTGGAAAGCGACGTCAACGATGCGATCGCACGCATCGAGGCGTTGCCGACCGTGCTGGCGCCGGTGATCCGGATCCGCCAGGAAGAGCTGCTCTGATGCGCTACGTGTCGACGCGGGGGCAAACGCCGCCGGCGCGCTTCCGTGCCGTTTTGATGGAGGGGCTCGCGCCCGACGGCGGGCTAATGGTGCCGCAGCAGTACCCGCACATCGAACCGGCCACCCTGAGCGCATGGCGCGGCCTGACGTATGCGCAACTGGCGTGCGAATTGATGTCGCGCTTTGCCGACGACTATCCGCCCGGCGGACTGGCGGGGCTCACGCGCGGCGTCTACACGGCGGCCGCGTTCGGCAGCGACGAGGTTGCGCCCCTGGTGGACCTGGAGCCGGGCCTGAAGCTGCTGCAGCTGTCCAACGGCCCGACGCTGGCGTTCAAGGACCTGGCGATGCAGCTGCTCGGGGCCCTGTTCGAGTTCGAGCTGGCGGGCGCGCCGGACACGCTGAACATCCTGGGAGCGACCTCCGGCGACACCGGTTCGTCGGCCGAGTATGCGATGCGCGGGCGCCCCGCGATCCGCGTGTTCATGCTGTCGCCGTACGGCCGCATGAGCGCGTTTCAGCGGGCGCAGATGTATTCGCTGAGCGAGCCGAACATCGTCAACATCGCGGTGGAAGGCACGTTCGACGATTGCCAGGACCTCGTCAAGACGATCGCCTCCGACACCGACTTCAAGCGGCGCCACCGGCTGGGCGCCGTCAATTCGATCAACTGGGCGCGCGTGGCCGCCCAGGTCGTCTACTACTTCCGAGGCTACTTCGCGGCCACGTCGCGCGATGGCGACCCGGTGTCCTTCTGCGTGCCGTCGGGCAACTTCGGCAACGTGCTGGCGGGTTGGATCGCGCGCAGCATGGGCTTGCCGATCGAGCGGCTGATCGTGGCGACCAACGAGAACGACGTGCTCGACGAGTTCTTCCGCACCGGACGCTACCGGGTTCGCAGCCGCGAGCAGACCCTTGCCACCAGCAGTCCGTCGATGGATATCTCCAGGGCGTCCAATTTCGAGCGCTTCGTGTTCGACCTGGTCCGGCGCGATGCGGACCGGGTGCGGGACCTGTGGAGCCAGCTTCAGTCGCGCGGCGAGTTCGATTTGACGGGCTCCGGTCACTGGCGCGGGGCCGATTCCTGGGGCTTCGGATCGGGCCGCAGCACGCACGCCGATCGGCTGGCGACAATCCGCTCGGTGTTCGAAGCGAGCGGGCGCATCATCGATCCGCACACGGCCGACGGAGTCAAGGTCGCGCGCGAGACCTGCCGGCCGGGCGTTCCGATGATCTGCCTGGAGACCGCGCAGGCGGCCAAGTTTTCCGAGACGATCGTCGAGGCGATCGGGCGGGCGCCGCCCCTGACGGCGGCGATGATCGAGATGCTGGCGCGCCCCCAGCGCTTCGAGAAGATGCCGCCCGATGCCGCGCGCATCCGCCACGCGATCGAGGCGCGCTTGTGCTGACAGGACAGCTCGCGTTGCGGTGAAAGCCATCGGTTTTGTCGGTGCGTCCGGCTCCGGAAAGACGACGCTGATCGAGCGCCTGATTCCGGCGCTGACCGCGCGCGGCCTGACCGTGTCCGCCCTGAAGCACGCGCATCATGGCTTCGACATGGATCGCCCGGGCAAGGATTCGTTTCGATTCCGGCAGGCCGGGGCGGCCCAGGTCCTGCTGGCCGCGCCGCAGCGCTGGGCCCTGCTGACCGAGCTGCGCGATCGGCCCTCGGCGCTGGAGGACCTGCTGGCGCAACTGGATCCGTGCGACCTGGTCCTGGTCGAGGGATTCCGCAGCGAAGGGTCGATCCCGCGCATCGAAGTGTGCGGCGCGGCGGTCGATCCATCGCCCTTCGCCCAGGACGCCAACCTGATCGCCGTCGTATGCGATGATCCGGTCGATCGTGCACTGCCGCGCTTTGCGCGCGATGATGTGGCGAACATCGCCTCGTTCATCCTTCGGACCCTGGGAATTGGCGGATGATCTCGGTCGATCAGGCGCTCGAGGAACTGCTGCAGCGGGCCACGACGGTCGGACAGACCGAGACGGTCGCAACGCTGGACGCGCTCGGGCGGGTGCTGGCCGAGCCGGTCATATCCACCCTGGCCGTGCCGCCGCTCGACAATTCCGAGATGGATGGGTACGCGCTGCGCTGCGCGGATGTACCGGCGGTGCCGGCGAGTCTGCCCGTGTCGCAGCGCATCCAGGCCGGACAGGTGGGCCAGCCGCTTGCGGCAGGAACGGCCGCGCGAATTTTCACCGGTGCGCCGGTGCCGGCCGGGTGCGATGCGGTCGTGCCGCAGGAGCTCACCCGCGGCGAAGCCGATCGGGTGGTCGTGCTGGAGATGCCCAGCCCGGGCCAGTGGATCCGGGCTGCCGGTCTCGACGTCGAGCAGGGCGCCCAGGTAATGGCGCGCGGCACGCTGCTGCGGGCGTCGCACCTGGGCCTGGCCGCGTCGGTCGGCCTCGCCCGGCTGCCCGTCTATCGCCGCCTGCGGGTCGCGGTGTTCTTCACGGGCGACGAGCTGGTGATGCCGGGCGATCCGCTTCCGGCCGGACGCATCTACAACTCCAACCGTTTCCTGCTCACTGCGCTGTTGCGCAGCCTGGGGTGCGAAGTGATCGACCTGGGCATCGTGCCGGACCAGCCCGAGGCGACGCGACAGGCGGTTGTGCAGGCGGCCGCGCAGGCCGATCTGGTCGTCAGCTCGGGCGGTGTGTCGGTGGGCGAGGCCGATTACGTCAGGGCCGCCGTGCGGGCGGAGGGCACGATCGACCTGTGGCAGATC
>CAVTZO010000038.1:0-35130 GCA_963739145.1 uncultured beta proteobacterium | reverse complement strand
GCGATCAAGCCGGGCAAGCCGCTCGCTTTCGGCCACGTGCGTGGCGTACCGTTCATCGGCCTGCCCGGCAACCCGGTGTCCGGTTTCGTTGCGCTCGCGATGCTGGCCCGCCCGTTCATCCTGACCCGCCAGGGCGTTGCCGACGCGCGTCCGCGGGCGATTCCGATGCGAGTCGATTTCGAAGTGCGCAAGCCGGGACCGCGGCGTGAATTCCTGCGGGTGCGGGTGACCGAGCGTGGCACGCTGGAGCCGTACCCGATCCAGAATTCCGCCGTGCTGACCTCGGTCGCGTGGGCCCACGGTCTGGCCGACATAGCGGCCGCAAGCGCGGTGCAGCGCGGCAACGAGGTGCCCTTCCTGCCCTTTTCGGAGCTGTTTGGATGAGGCTGTCGGTCCTTTACTTCGCACGCCTGCGGGACCTGATCGGGCGAGCGGGGGAGGAGCTGGAGATTCCGCCCGGCGTCACGACGGTCGGGCAGTTGCGCGCCTGGCTCACGCAGCGCGGCGCGCCCTGGAGCGGCGCGTTCGAGCAGGTGCGGTCGGTTCGCGCCGCGGTCGATCAGGCGATGGCCACCGACGCGACGGCCTTGCGCGATGGGGCGGAGGTGGCTTTTTTCCCTCCGGTCACGGGCGGCTAGGGCGAAGCGGCGGGCGTCGCGATGACGGTTCGAGTGCAACAGCAGGACTTCGACGTCGGCGCTGAGCTGGCGGGGCTGCGCGGGGCCAATCCCCGCATCGGGGCGATCGCCAGTTTTGTCGGGCTGGCGCGCGACCTGAACGAGGGACGCGACGTGCTGGCCCTGACGCTGGAGCACTACCCGGGCATGACCGAGCGGGCCCTCGGCGAGATCGTCGAGCAGGCGCGCAGGCGTTGGGACCTGATCGATTGCCTGATCGTGCACCGGGTGGGCCACATCGAACCGCTCGAGCAGATCGTGCTGGTGGCGGTGGCCAGCATGCACCGACACGATGCGTTCGATGCCTGCCGCTTCCTGATCGATTACCTGAAAACCGATGCGCCGTTCTGGAAGAAGGAAAGTACCCGCGACGGGTCCCACTGGGTCGAGGCCCGCGCCTCGGACGATCAGGCGCGCGCGGCCTGGCACGGCGAGGGTCCGCGCAAATGATGCGGGCCGAGTGAGGACGGCCCGGTGAGCCCGCAAGGACCCGTCTGGATTGCATTGGCGGCGATCGGCCTGGGCGCATCGCTGGGTGCCTGGTTTCGCTGGTGGCTGGGCTTGCGTTTGAACCCGCTGCTCTCCAGCCTTCCTCTGGGCACGCTCGCGGCCAACCTGATTGGCGGCTACCTGGTCGGGGTGGCGATCGCTTTTTTCGCGCAAAACGAGGGACTGGCCCCGGAATGGAGGCTATTCGCAATTACCGGGTTTCTAGGCGGCCTGACGACGTTTTCGACGTTTTCGGCCGAAGTTGTGACCCTGCTTTCGCGCGGGCAGCCCGCCTGGGCCATCGCGACCGCCGTGGTTCATCTGGCCGGATCGCTCAGCCTGACTGCACTGGGAGTTGCGACCGTGCGCGCGATCGCCTGAGCTACAATTACGCGGTTTAACTGTCGCTGAGCAGACTTGATGAACGCGGAAAACCAGATGATGGAGCGAACCGCCAGTGCCATCCGCCGGGAGCGCCCCAGGATTGATGGGCGTGCAACGCTGGCGTCGCGCAAGCAGCTGCGGCACGAGCTCGCGCCGCTGGTGAAGCGCTCCACGCCGCTGGCGATCGGCCTGCTGCTGCTGGACATCGGGCTGTACTCGGCGGCGCTGGCCGGCGCCTTGCTCTTGAGCAACCCGCTTCTGAAGCTGCTTTCGGCCCTGGCGTGCGGTTTCGTGATCGGACGCCTGTTCATCATCGGTCACGATGCGTGCCACCAGAGCTTTACCGAGCACCGCGGCTTGAACCGCTGGATCGGGCGTATCGCGTTCCTGGCCTCGCTGACTCCCTACAGCCTGTGGGAGGTCGGTCACAACGTCGTGCATCACGGCTACACGAATCTGCGCGGCTTCGACTTCGTGTGGGCGCCCAAGTCGGCCGAGGAGTACGACGCGCTGCCGGCCTGGCGCCGCGGCCTCGAGCGCGTCTACCGAAGCGGCTGGGCGCCCTGGCTGTATTACCTGGTCGAGATCTGGTGGTTGCGCATGTTCTTCCCCAGCCAGCGTCACATGCCGAGCCGCCGCCGCATTTTCTTTCTGGACTGCGCGCTGTCGCTGGCGGCCGGCCTGATCTGGATCGGGGGCGTGGTGTGGGTCGCGACCGCCACCGGCCAGTCGGTGGCCTGGCTGCTGCTGGTTGCCTTCCTGGTGCCCTTCATCTTCTGGAACGGGATGATCGGCTTCGTGGTGTACGTTCACCACACGCACACGTCGATCAGCTGGTACGCCGACAAGGCGTCGTGGAATGCATCGAACCCGGCGGTCAGCACAACGGTGCATCTGACGTTTCGCCACGGAGTCGGCGCGCTGATGCATCACATCATGGAGCACACCGCGCACCATCTGGACATGACCATCCCGCTGTACCGGCTGAAGCGGGCGCAGGCCAGGCTCGAACAGCTGCTGCCGGGTCGGATCGTGGTCCAGGCGTTTTCCTGGCGCTGGTATTTCGACACCGCGCGGCGTTGCAAGCTGTACGACTTCGCGACGCAGCGCTGGCTCGACTTCTCGGGTCACCCGACCTTTTCCTAGCGGACCGCCGCGCGTGGTTCACCGGCCCGCCACGGGCCGGGGTGCGGCAGCAGGCCAAAAAACGCAGTTGAAATCGCCGGCGGGGCGCCCAAACTAGGCGCCTGGAGTGATTTCAAGGCGTTGCCGATCCATGCGACAAGATCGCTTGACCACCAAGTTCCAGGAGGCCCTGGCCGACGCGCAGTCGATCGCGGTCGGCAACGATAATCAATACATCGAGCCGGTGCACCTGCTGGCGGCCATGCTGCGCCAGCCGGACGGGGCGGCCCGTTCGCTGCTGCAGCGCGCAGGCGTGGCCAACGGCCCGCTGGCATCGGCGGTCGATGCGGCGCTCAAGCGCCTGCCGCAGGTTCAGGGCAACGAAGGGCAGGTGCAGGTCGGACGCGACCTGGTCGGACTGCTGAACCAGGCCGACAAGGAGGCACAGCGCCGAGATGATGGGTTCATCGCCACCGAGATGTTCCTCCTGGCACTGGCCGACGACAAAGGCGAGGCCGGGCGCCTGGCGCGCGAGCACGGGCTGACCCGCAAGGCGCTGGAGGCGGCGATCGAAGCCGTGCGCGGCAGCACGCCGGTCGATTCGGCCGAATGCCGAGGGCCAGCGCGAGGCGCTGAAGAAATACACGATCGACCTGACCGAGCGCGCGCGCCTGGGCAAGCTGGATCCGGTGATCGGGCGCGACGACGAGATCCGGCGCACGATCCAGATCCTGCAGCGTCGAACCAAGAACAATCCGGTCCTGATCGGCGAGCCCGGCGTGGGCAAGACCGCGATCGTCGAAGGCCTGGCCCAGCGCATCGTCAACGGCGAAGTGCCGGAGACGCTCAAGGGCAAGCGCGTGCTCACGCTGGACCTGGCGGCGCTGCTGGCCGGCGCCAAGTACCGCGGCGAGTTCGAGGAGCGCCTGAAGGCGGTGCTGAAGGAGATCGCGGCCGACGAAGGCAAGACGATCGTCTTCATCGACGAGCTCCACACCATGGTCGGTGCCGGCAAGGCAGAAGGCGCGATCGATGCCGGCAACATGCTCAAGCCGGCGCTGGCGCGCGGCGAATTGCACTGCATCGGCGCCACCACGCTGGACGAATACCGCAAGTACATCGAAAAGGACGCGGCGCTTGAACGCCGTTTCCAGAAGGTGATGGTCGACGAGCCGACGCGTCGAATCGACCATCGCGATCCTGCGCGGGCCTGCAGGAGCGCTACGAGCTTCACCACGGCGTGGAAATCACCGACCCGGCGATCGTCGCCGCGGCCGAGCTTTCGCATCGCTACATCACGGACCGCTTCCTGCCGGACAAGGCGATCGACCTGATCGACGAGGCGGCGGCGCGCATCAAGATGGAGATCGACTCCAAGCCCGAGGTGATGGATCGGCTCGACCGCCGCATCATCCAGCTCAAGATCGAGCGCGAAGCGGTCCGCAAGGAAAGCGACGAAGCCTCGCGCAAGCGCCTGGAGCTGATCGAGGACGAGATCAAGCGGCTGGAGCGCGAGTACGCCGACCTGGACGAGGTGCTGCGCGCCGAGAAGGCCGCGGTGCAGGGTTCGGCTCAGATCAAGGCGGAGATCGAGCGCCTGAAGGCGCAGATGGCCGAGCTGCAGCGCAAGGGCCAGTTCGACAAGCTGGCCGAGATCCAGTACGGCAAGCTCCCCGCGCTGGAACGGCAATTGAAGGAAGCCGAATCCGGGGGCGGCAAGCGCGAATTCAAGCTGCTGCGCACGCAAGTGGGCGCCGAAGAGATCGCCGAAGTGGTGTCGCGTGCCACCGGCATCCCCGTGTCCAAGATGATGCAGGGCGAGCGCGAGAAGCTGCTGAAGATGGAGGACTACCTGCATGCGCGGGTGGTCGGACAGGACGAGGCGGTGCGGCTCGTTTCCGACGCCATCCGTCGCTCGCGCGCCGGCCTGTCCGACAGCGCGCGTCCTTACGGGTCGTTCCTGTTCCTCGGGCCGACCGGCGTGGGCAAGACCGAGCTTTGCAAGGCACTGGCCGAATTCCTGTTCGACGCCGAGGATCACCTGATCCGCATCGACATGTCCGAGTACATGGAGAAGCACTCGGTCGCGCGCCTGATCGGCGCGCCTCCCGGCTACGTCGGCTACGAGGAGGGCGGCCAGCTCACCGAGCTGGTGCGGCGCAAGCCGTACAGCGTGATCCTGCTGGACGAGGTCGAAAAGGCGCACGGCGACGTGTTCAACGTGCTGCTGCAGGTGCTGGACGACGGGCGGATGACGGACGGGCAGGGGCGCACGGTCGACTTCAGGAACACGGTTATCGTGATGACGTCCAATCTGGGCTCGCACGATATCCAGCGCATGGCCGGCCAGGACCCCGACCTGATCAAGGAGGCGGTGATGGGCGAGGTGCGCAAGCATTTCCGCCCGGAGTTCGTCAACCGGATCGACGAGATCGTCGTGTTCCAGGCGCTGGACCGGCGCCAGATCGAGGCGATCGCCCGCATCCAGTTGCGCCGTCTGGAAGCGCGCCTGGCGGCACAGGACCTGAAGCTGGTGGTCAGCGACGCGGCGCTGGCCGAAATCGCGAAGGTGGGCTTCGATCCGGTGTACGGTGCGCGGCCGCTGAAGCGGGCGATCCAGCAGCAGATCGAGAACCCGATCGCGAAGCTGCTGCTGGAAGGAAAGGTCGGCCCGAAGGACGTGGTGCCGGTGGACTTCAGGGACGGACGGTTCCTGTTCGAGCGGACCGTGCACTGAGTGCGGCCATCCGCGAGCGCTCTGGCGTGCTGACCGTACGACCCGCACGCGCTTCAGACCTGGTCGAGGTCGCGCGGATGTTCGATCTGTACCGGCAGTTCTACCGGCAGGCGCCGGATCCGGCGCTTGCCGAGCAATTCATAGGCGCCCGCTTGACCCGGCACGACTCCGTGATCCTGGTGGCGTCCGGCGGCCCGGGGCCATTGGCCGGGTTCACGCAGCTGTACCCGACGCTGTGCTCCGTATCGGCGGCTCCGATCTTCGTCCTGTACGACCTGTTCGTCGCGCCTTCCTCGCGCCGGCAGGGCGTCGCGCGCGCGCTGATGTCGGCGGCGCAGGCGCACGCGCGGCAGGATGGGGCCGTGCGTCTGGAACTGGCCACCGCGCGTACCAATGTCCAGGCGCAAGCGTTATACGAAGCGCTGGGCTGGGTGCGCGACGACGAGTTCCATCGGTACAGCCTCACGCTGGAAGACTGACGGCGCGGGGCGGCCGCGCGCGAGCGTTCGGCGCCGCTCAGTGCAAGGGCGAAGCGCGCTGTTCCTCGTCGCCTTCCGGCGGCTCGGTGTGGACCGAGTGTCCGGCCGCATTGGGGAACATGGGAGCGCCGCAATCGTCGCAGAATTCCATCGGGAAGCGGTGCGCGTGCGTCACCAGGCGCACCACGCCCTGCCGCCTCAGCGCAGCCTCGATCTCCTCGAGGGTGCGTTCCTCGTCGTCGCCCAGCAGCGGCCACACGACGCCTTCGATCACCACGTCGTCCTCGCCCGTCTTGGAGATTCCGATGCGGATTTCGGGCGCCGATCGCTCCTGCTTTTCCTCGTACGGGGCCAGCGTCGCCTGCAAGGTCGATGCCGCAAGATCGAACGAGAGCTTCAAGTAGGAGATGGCGGCCTCCAGCGAAAATTCGCGCAACTCGCGATCACCGTGCCGCAAAGCCGCGTGAAACGCGTTGGGAGCCAGCGTGCGGAACTTGCATCCGGTCATCACGGGCGTCAGCACATTGTCGAGTTGCTCCCGAAACGACTGCACGGCGCTCTGCTTGGAATCCGGATCCACGCCGGTCTGCTGCCAATGAAAGAGGGGACTGCCCTGCGGCACCACGATCGCCGCCAGCAGATAGCGCGCATCGGCCAGCATCGCGATCGGTTCGCGCAGGCTCTTGACGTCGATCTTCAGCCGTCCGTCCTGAACCGCCGCGGAGAACATCTGATCGGCGGTGTCACGAACCTCCCCGAGCGACTCGGGCAGCTGATCGATCGAGAACAGGAAGTCGGCCACCGCGCACCGTGCTCCGCGCGGCGCCAGGTGACCGACCACGTGCGCCAGCAGGTTCTCCACCATCGCCGGGCTCAGCTTGGTCGCCGGCAACCGGTAACGCGACCAGGCCAGTACCGGCACCGCCAGCAACAGCGCATCGTGCGCGATGGCGTCGATCTCGACCGTCGCGCTTTCAGCGCACGATTCGGCCAGATCCGCCAGATCGTCGTAGGCGCGCGGATGCTCGGCGCCCAGTTCATCGAGCGCAGCCTCGATCGCGTCGCCGAAGCCGCGCGCCAGCCGATCGTTGACCAGCTCGACCAGGCGACGCTCCCACAGGCGGTCCTCGATCCGGCTGCCGGACTCAGACAGGCGGCGCGCCAGTTTGGCCAAGGTGTCCGCGTCGGCCTGATGGCGGGCGCGTGAAATGAAGCGATTGCGTCGCATGAAACTTCCCAGTTTGCCTCTGATCATTATCGCATCGGGGCGTTGTGGGGCTTTAGCCTCTCTGGTCCGGCCGGCGCGAGGGTCCGGTGCCTGGCGCTGCTGCCAGGGGCGTTAGTACCCGTGGTCCGGCCGGTACAAGGGTCCGGTGCCCGGCGCAGCGCCGGGCGCAAACTGCGCGCGACGGCGCTGCGCCGGGCACCGGACCCTCGCACCGGCCTGCTTGGTCGCGAGGTAAGTAGCTGGTATGGCTGGGCGTGTCGGATATCTTCGTTGAGGCTGATTTCAGGGTGTGGAGGACGTTCCACGTTGTGAAATTGATCTTGTGCAAGGCAATAGTACGCATTTCAAAAGCTTGGATGCCATTCCTTACTGTGAAATAGAATCTGCATCTATTTGATTTTATGAAGACAAATATATTGTCTTATATATGATATGAGAGTTGTTGCGCCGCGCCTCTCCGCCTACGATGACGTCGTGATTTCTTGATCGAGTGAGGAACAAGCCATGACGGCACGCAAACAAGAGGCTCAGCGGCTGCAAAAGGATTGGACCGAAAACCCGCGGTGGAAGGGGGTCCGGCGCGGGTACGGCGCCGAGGACGTGGTCCGGCTGCGCGGGTCCGTGGGCGTGGAATACACGCTGGCGCAGCGCGGGGCGCAACGCCTGTGGCAGATGCTCGGCAGCGAGCCGTTCGTCAATTCGCTTGGCGCGCTGACCGGCAACCAGGCGATGCAGCAGGTCAAGGCGGGGTTGCGGTCGATCTATCTGTCGGGCTGGCAGGTGGCGGGCGATGCCAATCTGGCCGGCGAAATGTATCCGGACCAGTCACTGTATCCGGTGAACTCGGTGCCGTCGGTGGTGACGCGGATCAACAACGCGCTCGCCCGCTGCGACCAGATCCAGTGGATGGAAGGCAAGAATCCCGGCGATCCGGGCTACATCGACTACTTCGCTCCGATCGTGGCCGACGCCGAAGCCGGCTTCGGCGGGGTGCTCAATGCGTTCGAGCTGACCAAGTCGATGATCGCCGCGGGAGCCGCCGGCGTGCACTTCGAGGATCAGCTGGCGTCGGTCAAGAAATGCGGGCACATGGGCGGCAAGGTGCTGGTGTCGACGCGCGAGGCGATCGAAAAGCTGGTGGCTGCGCGCCTGGCTACGGACGTGCTGGGTGTTCCGACCGTGCTTATCGCGCGCACGGATGCAGAGGCGGCCGACCTGCTGACCTCGGATGTGGATGAGAACGATCGCCCATTTTTGACCGGCGAGAGAACCGTCGAAGGTTTCTATCGGACCAGGCCGGGGCTGCAGCAAGCGGTGTCGCGCGGCCTGGCCTACAGCCCCTATGCGGACCTGGTGTGGTGCGAAACCGGCAAGCCGGACCTCGCCTATGCAAAGGCCTACGCGGAGGCGATCCACCGGCAGTTCCCGGGCAAGATGCTGGCCTACAACTGCTCGCCGTCGTTCAACTGGAAGAAGAACCTGGACGACGCGACGATCGCGCGCTTCCAGCGCGAGCTGGCGGCGATGGGATACAAGTATCAGTTCATCACGCTGGCCGGGTTCCACAGCCTGAACTACTCGATGTTCGAGCTGGCACACGGCTATGCGCGCAGGCAGATGAGCGCGTTCGTCGAATTGCAGGAAGCCGAGTTCGCGGCGGCGGAAAATGGTTTCACGGCGGTCAAGCACCAGCGCGAAGTGGGAACAGGTTACTTCGATGCGGTGACCCAGACCGTTCAGCACGGCGAATCGTCGACCACGGCCCTGTCGGGCTCGACCGAGGACGAGCAGTTCTTCGCGGCGAAAGGGGCGCGGAAGGCCGCCTGAGCAAGTCTTTCCGGGCGTTGTGCGAAAGCAACGCGAGTTTGCAGCGCGACTTGTGAAGCGCCCGGGCCCGCCCTACGCTAGCCCGCGCTTGAAGAATTGCGCGTGAGCGCCGGAGGGAGACGGGCGGGGCGAGGTTTCTGGGGACGCCTCCAGAACAACACGAACTTAGAATACGAAGAGCTTGGAGCCGCCTCAGGGCGGCTTCTTTTTGCCCATTCCTCGCGCGCCCACCGCGCTGGCTGCGACCTGGCCTTCGGCACCGGCCAGCGCCGGCGCCATTCGATCACGCCTCACCGAGATTCACCTCGACGCGATCCTGCTGACGGAAATGCGGGACCTCGTGCTTAACCGTGCCCGCGACAAGGCGCACCGCGCTGATGCGCGGCAAGGTGGAACAGTGTCTGCTTGCCCTGAATCTGCACAGGATGATCGCTCCAATATACTGGCCGCCAGAGGACGACGCCGCACGACGGCGAAAGGAGACAAGCCATGGCCAAGGCACTGAGCGCGGTTCTGTTCGACCTGTACGGAACCCTGCTCGACGTGCATTCGGTCGCGGCGCGCGCCGATGAGCTGTTTGCAGGATCGGGCGCGGCGCTGTCGCAGCTGTGGCGCGACAAGCAGCTCGAGTACACGCGCTTGCGCACGATGTCCAATCGCTACGTGCCGTTCACCCAGGTGGTCGACGAAGCCCTGCAGTATGCGTGCGAGATGCTGAAGCTGCCGCTCGATTCGGCCGCGCGGGGAATGTTGATGCACGAATACACGCAGCTCGCGCCGTATTCGGACGTGGTTCCCGCCTTGCAGCGCCTGATCGCGTCGGACCTGACGGTCGGGGTCCTGACCAACGGGGACCCCGGCCAGCTGGAAGACGCGCTGCACGGCGCCGGACTGGACGATTACTTCGATGTGCTGCTGTCGGCCGATCAGGCGCGTGCCTACAAGACCGCGCCGGCCGTATACGAGCTGGGTCCCTTGACGCTCGGCCACCCGGCCGCGGAGCTGCTGCTGGTCAGCAGCAACGGCTGGGACGCCTTCGGCGCGCATTGGTACGGTTATCGCAGCTTCTGGGTCAACCGCGCGGCGGCGCCGGTCGATCGGCTCGACGGTCGGCCTGACGGCATCGGGCGCACGCTGAACGACGCAGTCGATTTCGCACTTAAGTTGCATGGCGGAGGCAGGTCATGAGTGATCCCTCGGGCGTCACCGTCGAGGCACCGGTCAAGCCGGGATTCGAGTCCATCCTGACGGCCGACGCGCTGCAGTTCCTGGGCAAGCTGCACCGGCGTTTCGAACCGCAGCGCCGGCGCCTGCTGGCGCTGCGCGCCGAGCGTGCGGCGCAGATCGCGCGCGGGCAAAGTCCGGACTTCCTGTCCGAGACGCGCGCGGTGCGCGAAGGCGACTGGCGCATCGCCGAGCTGCCGCAGGCGCTGCAATGCCGGCGCGTCGAGATCACGGGTCCGGTCGACCGCAAGATGGTCATCAATGCGCTGAATTCGGGCGCCGATGCCTACATGGCGGACTTCGAGGACAGCAATACGCCGAACTGGGACAACCTGGTCGAGGGGCAGGCGAACCTGGTGGATGCGATTCGCCGACGGATTTCATTTTCATCTGCGGACGGGCGCGTCTACCGTCTGAACGAGAAGATCGCCACGCTGCTGGTGCGTCCGCGCGGATGGCACCTGCAGGAAAAGCACGTTCTGGTCGGTGGCGAGCGGGTCTCGGGAGGACTGTTCGATTTCGCCCTGTTCATGTTCCACAACGGGCGCGAGCTCGCGCAACGCGGCATGGGCCCGTTCTTCTATCTGCCCAAGCTGGAGTCGCACCTTGAAGCGCGGCTGTGGAACGACGTGTTCGTTTTCACGCAGGACGAGCTGGGCATGGCGCGCGGGACCATCAAGGCGACGGTGCTGATCGAAACGGTGCTGGCCGCATTCGAGATGGACGAGATCCTGTACGAACTGCGGGAGCATTCGGCCGGATTGAACGCCGGCCGCTGGGACTACATCTTCTCGTGCATCAAGAAATTCCACGGCAACAGCCAGTTCTGTCTGGCCGATCGCGCGCGGGTCACGATGACCGCGCCGTTCATGCGGGCCTACGCGCTGCTGCTGTTGAAGACCTGCCATCGGCGCGCAGCCCCGGCGATGGGCGGAATGAGCGCGCTGATCCCGATCAAGAACGATCCGGCCGCCAACGAACGGGCGCTCGCCGGGGTGCGCGCCGACAAGGCGCGCGAGGCGGGCGACGGCTACGACGGCAGCTGGGTGGCGCACCCGGGGCTGGTGCAGGTCGCGATGCTCGAATTCACGCGGGTGCTGGGCGACCGTCCCAATCAGATCGGCAGACAGCGCGACGACGTGCAGGTGAGCGCGGCCGATCTGATGCGCTTCGAGCCCGAGGCGCCGATCACCGAGGCGGGCCTGCGCATGAACATCAACGTCGGCATCCATTACCTCGGATCCTGGCTGGGCGGCAACGGCTGTGTTCCGATCCACAACCTGATGGAGGACGCGGCGACCGCCGAGATCTCGCGCTCGCAGGTGTGGCAGTGGATCCGATCGCCCAAGGGGCGTCTGGACGATGGCCGCAAGGTCGCGGCCGAGCTGGTGCGGGCGCTGATTCCGGAGGAACTGGCCAAGGTCAAGCAGGCGGTCGCTGTCGACCTGGAAAACTACGAACGGGCGGCGCGGATTTTCGAGAGCATGTCGACCAGCAGCGAGTTCATCGAGTTCCTGACGCTGCCGCTGTACGAAGAGCTCGCTTAGTTCTCAGTCGCCCGGCGCCTGGCCCTCACCCCCGTCCCCTCTCCCGCTTGCGCGGGCGAGGGGCGATCCGGATCCGCCTTTTCCTTCCTTTCACATTGGCTGGGGGAGCACGAGGGGGCCAGCCCAGCCCTCTCGTTCTCTGCCTCTATCCCTTTCCGGCCGCAGGCCGGAAAGGGACGGGGGTAATGGCATGGACGCCCCCTAACAGCGACGGCATCAAAGTGCCAAAGTGGGAATCCCGTGAAGGATTGCCCCAAGCTGAAGGAGGCGTCGAAATGAAGGTTACGACGATTGGTCTGGATCTGGCAAAGAGCGTGTTTCAGGTTCACGGCGTCGACGAGCGAGGCCAGCGGGTGCTCAGAAAGCAGCTGAAGCGCGAGCAGGTGGTGCCGTTTTTCGCGCAGCCTGCCGCCGTGCCTGATCGGCATGGAGGCTTGCGGCGGGGCGCACTACTGGGCCTGCCGGCTTCAGGAACTGGGACACACGAGCGGCTGATGGCGCCGCAGTTCGTGAAGCCGTACGTGAAGACGCATAAGAACGACGCGCACGATGCGGAGGCAATCTGCGAAGCGGTGGCGCGGCCCAACATGCGCTTTGTGCCGATCAAGAACGTGGAGCAGCAGACGGTGCTGTCGCTGCACCGGGCGCGCGAGGCGCTTCGTGAACGTGCGCACGGCGCAGGCCAACCAGATCCGTGGGCTGCTGGCCGAATTCGGCCTGGTCATCGCCCCGGGCATCCACAACGTGCCCAAGCACCTGGTGCAGATCCTGGCCACCGAAACCGATCGGCTGCCGGTGCCGATGCGCGCGTTGGCGCAGCGGCTGCTCGATCACCTCAAGCACCTGGACGAGCAGGCCAAGCAACTGGAGCTGCAGATCACGCTGTGGCACCGCGAAAACCAGGCCAGCAGGCGGCTGGCCGATATCCCGGGAGTGGGGCCGCTGACGGCCTCGGCGCTGCTGGCCTCGATGGGCAGCCCGAGCAACTTCCGCAACGGCCGGCATCTGGCCGCCTGGTTGGGGCTGGTTCCCCGCCAGTGCTCCACCGGCGGCAAGACGGTGCTGCTGGGCATCAGCAAGCATGGCGATCGGTATCTGCGCGCCTTGCTTATCCATGGGGCGCGCGCGGTGCTCAGAAGCTTGCAACGCAAACCGCCCACCGCCGTGGCCGATAGCTGGCTGGGCCGGCTGGCGGCACGCCGCAACAAAAATGTGGCGGTGGTGGCCTTGGCCAACAAGAACGCGCGCATCGCCTGGGCGCTGCTGGCACACGATCGACACTTCGATACGGCCTACCAGCCCACAGCACCGGCTTGTGCAGGCTGATGCGCGCTTTATGAACTGAAACAACACGACAACCCCGCCGCAGATTGCTTCGACGAGACAGCAGTAATGGCAAAACTGGTCAGACCGTGGTGGATCAAACCTGTGACCCTCACTGCGACTAAAACCCGCGGGGGTGTTAGGCTTTGTGAATTAATAAGATGGACAATAGGTTGAGTATCTAATATCCTGTAGCGATGGATGTTAGAGAAGAGGTGCTGCGTCGGAAGCTGACGGCGGTACTGCCGCTGATGAATGAGAAGCAGCGACGGGTGATCGCTGCTGCCGAGGCGCAAAGTTACGGGCGAGGCGGGATTCAGATCGTGGCGCGGCTCACGGGGATGAGCCGCCAAACGATCTACCGAGGATTGGAGGATTTGGACAGTGGCGCGGTCTCGCAACGCATCCGTGGGCCTGGCGGTGGCCGCAAGCGACTGAGTGAACAGCAGCCAGACTTGGTGGAGAAGCTCGAAGCATTGATCGAGCCGGGAGTGCGTGGAGATCCGCAGTCTGCGTTGCGCTGGACGACGCTGAGCACGAGGAAGCTGGAAGCGGCGCTGCGCCAGGAGGGGCGGCGGGTGAGCTATCACAGCGTTGCCAATTTATTGCACGAACTGGACTATACGCTGCAGGGCAACCGCAAGAGCTCTGAAGGCATCGTGGATCACCCGCAACGCGACGCGCAGTTTCGTTACATCAACGAGCAGGCGGGCCTATTTCTGCGCCGGCGCGTACCGGTACTGTCGGTGGATACCAAGAAGAAGGAGCTGGTCGGAGCCTATAAGAATGCGGGTCGGGAGTGGCGTCCGAAGGGCGATGCGATTGAGGTCCTGACGCACGATTTCCCCGATCCCGAGGTGTCCAAGGCGGTGCCGTACGGGGTCTACGATATCGGGCTAAACAGCGGCTGGGTCAATGTCGGGATGGGGGCGGATACGGCCGAGTTTGCCGTGGAGAGTATCCGGCAGTGGTGGAAACACATGGGTCAGGCACGCTACCCGCGTGCTCGCAGTCTGCTGATCTGCGCCGACAGCGGGGGTAGCAATGGCTACCGCCTGCACCTTTGGAAGCGGGAGCTACAGGCGTTCGCGACGCAACAACGCTTCGCGATCACCGTCTGTCACTTTCCACCCGGCACCAGCAAGTGGAACAAAATCGAGCATCGGCTATTTTCCTTCATCACGCTGAACTGGCGCGGTCGCCCGCTCACGGACTACCGCACCATCGTCAGCCTAATCGCCGCCACGACGACCAAGACCGGTCTCACTGTTAAAGCACGCCTCGACCGCCGCACTTACAAGCCGGGAATCAAAGTGACCGCCAAGGAGATGCAGAGCCTCAACTTGGCACCGCATGAGTTTCATGGCGAATGGAATTACACGATCAAACCATAACGATCCACTCGACAACTGTCTTAATTATTATTTCACAACGCCTTAAGGACCCACCAGCGCATGCCATTAGGCGTCACGGCTTCCAGCCGCAAGACCGGATGTATGGCCGCAATCTATCCAGCCAGCCACTACCGCTCCCCTCGAGTTGCAAACCCGGGGGCGTCCATGTATGAGGGCTCCCTGACTTTTCAACCCGGCTTTACTTCAGCTTGACCTTCAGGTTGTTCAGCCCGGCCAGGTAGATGTCCCGGATCACCTTGATCGCATCCGCGTCCGCCGTGCCTTCCTTGGCCTTGAAATGCGACGACCAGGTCACGATCGAGCCCGATTTCGACGCCTTGACCTGGAGTGTGGATACGTAGTCGGTGACCGGCAGCGGGCTGTCGGTGATGCGGTAGGTATAGGAGAAGACCTTCGGCTGGTAATGGCCCAGCACCTCGGTGATCTTGGCGCCGTCCTTGGTCGTCAGCACGCGTGTGGTGCCCCGCGTATTGCCTTTGCCGGATGTGATCTCGGTGCTGGCCACCGCGGGGTGCCAGTTCTGCCAGCTGTCGAAGTCCTTGATCAGATCCCATACCTTCTCGGGCGGCACCGGCAGCTCCACCTTTTCCTTCACGGACAGCGGGTTGGCGGCGAAACTGGCCGTTGCGCACAGCGTCAGCGCGACTGCGGTCGCGGCGTGGCGGACAAACGAAAAGGTCATCGGATTCTCCTGTCGGGCTCTTCTTGCGGGCTGCCGCCAGGTCCCGTCGGCGCCGGGACCGGTGGCCGGTAAATGTCAGCGGCGCACGCGCGCCGCGGCCCGAATGGTAGCGCTGCGCGGCCCGGTGAGGCGGGCCTGGGTGCAGCAAGCGAAAGGGGCGCCTCGGGCGCCCCTTTCTGGATGCGACGAAGGCCCGCGATTACTGGATCTTCGCCTTCTTCTTCAGGTCCTCGGCAAAGGCCTGGGCCTGGCGATTCGCGATCGATTCCGAGATCTGGCTCTTGACCTGGTCCAGCGGCGGGAACTGGGTTTCGCGAACATCTTCCAGCAGGATCACGTGAAATCCGAATTGGGTCTGCACCGGCACGTCGGTGTACTTGCCCTTCTCGAGCTTGACCATCGCATCGGAGAACGCCTTGACGTACGCGCTAGGCGCCGCCCAGCCCAGATCGCCGCCGCGGCTGCCCGAACCAGGGTCCTTGGAACGCTTGGCCAGGTCCTCGAACTTGGTTCCCTTTTTCAGCTGTTCGATGATGTCCTTCGCATCGTCTTCCTTCTCGACCAGGATATGGCGCGCGTGGTACTCCTTGTCGCCCTGGGCGGCCTTCTGCTTGTCGTACTCGGCCTTGATCTGCTCATCGGTGACCGGATGCTTCTTCGCCTCGTCACGGAACAGGTTCTGGATGATCGCGGTTTTGCGCACGAAGTCGAGCTGGAACTTCACGTCGGGCCGATCCGGTATTCCGCGCTTGGCGGCTTCCTGCATGAACACTTCACGCTCGATCAATTGTTCCTTGATCCGGTCGCGCAGTTCGGGCGTATCGGGCTGGCCGATCTGCTGAACGAACTGGTCGACCGTCGCCTTGGTGATCGGCTTGTCGTTGACCATGGCCACGTTCTGCGCCAGCGCCGAGCCGGCGATCAGAGCAGCAACCATCAGGAGAAGAATTCGGGGCATCGGGGATTACTCTCGGGAAGGTGGGAGGGTTCCTGCCGACGCCGCCTCCGCGGGGCTCAGCAAGGTCATCGCCAGCGCGTGGATATCGCGCGGCATCAGGTTATCCAAGCAATGATACACGAGCCGGTGCCGCTGCAATCGGGACAGGCCGGGGAAATCCGGGCTCACCAGGCGCAGCCGGTAGTGGCCGCCGCCGTCGCGAGCGCCGGGGTGACCCGCATGGCGCGCGCTTTCGTCCTCGATCTGCAGCTCGAGCGGATGCAGCGGCGCCAGCAGGTGGCGGATGCGCTCGATCGTGGCGTCGTCAGCCATTGGTCGGCGATTTCATGTAGCGGGCCACGTAGATGCCGGTCGAAATCGAATAAGCGAAGGTCAGCCCCAGCAATCCGAACGTCTTGAAATTGACCCACGCTTCGGTGCTGAACTGGTAGGCGACGATCAGGTTCAGCATGCCCAGCAGGCAGAAAAAGGCGACCCAGGCGACGAGCAGCCGGTCCCACGCGACCTGCGGCAGCTGCAATTCGCCGGAAAACAGCACCCCGAGCAGATTGCGCTTCCAGATCCACTGGCCGGCCCCGAGCGTGGCGGCGAACGCCCAGTAAAGAAGCGTGGGCTTCCACTTGATGAACCATTCGTTCTGCAGCCAGACCGTCAGCCCGCCGAACACGACGATCAGTGCGCCGCTCAACCACACCGACGCCGACACGGTGGCGCGACGCAGCAGCAGCCAGCTGATCTGAATCACGGTGGCGACGATGGCGCAGGCCGTCGCCAGCAGCACCGGCACGATGTCGGCCGCCGCGCTTCCGGCCGCCGCCGGCACGCTGCCCAGCACCGCGGTGGCCCAGGCCTGGGCCGTCTGAGGCGAGGCCTTCGCAATCCGGAACACCGTGAAAAACACGACCACCGGCAGCAGATCGAGCAAGAGCTTCAAGTTCGATTCCTATCAGGTCAATCGCATCGGATGCGCGTTCTGCATCGCTGCGGGGACGCCGCCTACCGGGCTTTCGAGGCCGACACGTCGCCGGCGCGCATTTTAGCGGGTGCTGCAGCCGGATCCGGCACAATCGCGCTTTCCAACCACCCATCGGCGGCCGCGCTCCGGTTGCGGCGGCGGCCCGAATTCAATGCGATCCAGTCGTGTCTTGAAATGCCTTGCGCTCGTCGCCGTGTTCGGTCTGCAGACGGCTGGTTCCGCGTGGGCGGCCTTGCCCCCCGGCATCAGCCAGGTCACCTCGGTCGAGGGCATCACGGAATACCGGTTGGCCAACGGTCTGCAGGTCCTGCTGTACCCGGATTCGTCCAAGCCCACCGTGACCGTCAACGTCACCTACCGGGTCGGATCCCGGATGGAAAACTACGGCGAAACGGGCATGGCTCACCTGCTCGAGCACCTGATGTTCAAGGGATCGACCCACTATCCGGACCCGGACCGCGAGTTCGCCGCGCGCGGTTTTCGCAACAACGGGTCGACCAGCTACGACCGCACCAATTATTTCTCGACGTTCCAGGCGAGCGACGACAACCTGAGCTGGGCGCTGCATCGGGAAGCCGATGCGATGGTCAACTCGTTCATTTCCCGCAAGGATCTGGACTCCGAAATGACCGTCGTACGCAACGAGTACGAGAAGGGCGAGAACGACCCGATGGACGTGCTGTTCAAGCGGCTGTTTTCGGCCATGTTCGAATGGCACGCCTACGGCAAGGAGACGATCGGGGCCCGCAGCGACATCGAGAACGTCGAGATCGCGAACCTGCAGGCGTTTTACCGAACCTACTATCAGCCAGACAACGCGGTCCTGATCATCGCCGGCCATTTCGAGGCGGATCGGACCCTGAAGCTGATCGCCGAAACGTTCGGCCGCATTCCGCGTCCCAAGCGCGCGCTGCCGCACGAATGGACGGTCGAACCGACCCAGGACGGCGAGCATGCCGTGACCGTGCGCCGCAAGGGCGACACCCAGATCGTGCTGGTGGGCTACCACATACCGGCCGGCCGCAGCATGGACGCGGTTGCGATATCGGCCGCGGCGGACATCCTGGGCGAAACGCCCAGCGGACGCCTGCACCATGAGCTGGTCGAGAGCGGCCTGGCTGCCCAGGTGTTCGCCGACGCGATGTTGCTGCACGATCCGGGCGTGATCGTATTCGGGGCAATCGTCAAGCCGGGCGATTCGATCGATCGCGCGCGCGACAAGCTGATCGAGGTGGTCGAGCACAGCTTCGAGCACAGCGCGCCGACCCAGGCCGAGATGGACCGGATGCGCCGCTCCGACGAGACGGACTCCGAGCGCACTCTGGCCGATCCGCAAGGGTTCGGCGTGGCGCTGTCGGACTACATCGCGCAGGGCGACTGGCGGCTGTTCTTCCTGTTTCGCGACGCGACCGAGCGCGTGCAGGCGCCCGAGGTGGCGGCGGCCGCGCAGCGATATCTGAGGCGCGACAACCGCACGGTGGGCATCTTCCTGCCCGAGGATGCGCCGCAGCGCGCCGAGATCCCGGCGCCGCTTCCGGTGCAGCAGCTGTTGAGGGATTTCACGCCGCGCGCCGTGACCGCGGCCGGGGAGCAATTCGATCCGACTCCCGACAACATCGACAGGAGGACCCGGGTGGTGCGCGTGGGCGACCTTAAGATCGCGCTGCTGCCGAAGAAGACCAAGGGCGAGACGGTCAACGTCTCGATGTCGTTCCAGTTCGGCGACCTGCAGACGCTGAATGGACAGACCGTTGCCGGCGAGCTGGCCCGCGAAATGCTCGGGCGCGGCACGTCGAAACTGAGCCGGCAGCAGATCGATGACGAGTTGACGCGGCTGAAAGTCACCGGCGAGCTGACGAATTTTCAGGCGAGCCGCGCCACGGTCGCCGACGCGCTGGGCCTGGCCGATACGGTGGTGCGGGAGGCGAGCTTCCCGCCCGCGGAGTTCGAGCAGCTCAAGCGCGAACTGCTCACCGAGCTGCAGGGCAAGCTGGACGATCCGGGCGAGCGCTCGCGCGACGCCATGCTTTCGCATTTCAGCACGTATGCGGTGGGCGATCCGCGGCGCTACATTCCGCTGACCGAGCGCATCGAGTCGATCAAGAGCGCGACGCTGGATGACGCGCGCGGCTTCTTCGATCGCTTCTGGGGCACGGCACGAGGCGAGATCGCCGTGGTGGGCGACTTCGATCCGGCCCAGATCGAGCCGCTGCTGGTCGAACGGTTCGGCGCCTGGAAATCGAAGTCGCCGTATCAGCGGCTGCTCAACGACGTGGTCGCGATACCTGCGACGCGCATCTACATCGATACGCCGGACAAGGAGAACGCGATGTACCGGGCCCGCATCGGGCTGGACCTGCGCGACGACGATCCCGACACTCCGGCACTGGCGCTGGCCACCCGGCTGATCGGGGGCGGCTCGGGACTGCACAATCGACTGGTCGACCGGATTCGTCAGAAGGACGGTCTGTCCTACGGCATCGGCGCGGGCCTGCTGGTCAACGGGCGCGACCGTGCGGCATCCTGGGGAGTCGGCGCCATCGCCGCGCCCCAGAACGTGAATCGGGTCGAGCAGGAGGTCAAGGAAGAGCTGGAACGCGTCCTGCGCGACGGGTTCACCGACGAGGAGATCCGGCTGGCAAAGCAGGGCTATCGCCAGGAGCGCGTGCTCGCGCGCTCGGAGGATGGATCGCTCGCGGCAGGCTGGGTCGGCAATCTGGATCTTGACCGCACCTACGAATTCGCCCGCGGTTTCGAAAGCCGCGTCGACGCCGTGACGGCCGGACAGTTGCTCACGGTCGTGCGCAAGTACCTGGATCTTTCTAAGATGACGATCGTGATCGCGGGAGACTCGAAGAAAGGCGCCCACTGATGGCGGTGCAGGTGCGACTGGGCTCGTGGGAGGAGCTGGGGGTCGAGGCGCGCCGCATCCGGTTCGAAGTCTTCGTCGACGAGCAGCGCGTTCCGCGCGAGATGGAGCTCGACGCGGCCGACCCGGACTGCCTGCATGCACTGGCGTTTGCGCCGGACGGTTCTGCCGTGGGCACCGGGCGCCTGCTGCCCGACGGGCACATCGGACGCATGGCGGTCGCGCTCGAGGCGCGAGGGCAGGGAGTCGGCACGGCCTTGCTGCTGGCGCTGATGGACGCTGCGCGCGAACGCGGCCACCAGGAAGTCGAGCTCTTCTCGCAGACCCATGCGCAGCCCTTCTACGAGCGGTTCGGTTTCGAAGCGGCCGGCCCGCCATTCGACGACGCCGGCATAGCCCACGTGACGATGCGCGCAACACTCTAGATCGACGCGGATGGCTGGGCGCGGGTGGGGTGCCGGGCGCAGCGCCGTCGCGCACACTTTGCGCCCGGCGCGGAGCCCGGCGCCCCGCCCGCGCCCAGCCATCCGCGTCGATCGGAACTGCACGAGCCTCTGGCTACGTGGTCCGCCCGGCGTGCGGGTCCGGTACCGCGCGCAGCGCCGGGCGCAAAGTGCGCGCGACGGCGCTGCGCGCGGTACCGGACCCACACGCCGGGCTGCTTGGTCGCTGGCTAACTGACTAGCGCTGCTGGCCCTTGCTGCGGTCGCCGAATCCGGCTGGGCTGGGCGTGGCGCCGTCGATCATGAACTCGTAGCGTCGGTCCGAGTGAGCGTCTGCGGCGGCCGGATCGAAGCTGCGTTCGACGAAGGTGACGAGGCCGTCGCGCCGCACCGTCATGATCGTCGTGGCACGGGTGCCGTAACCGTTGGCGCGAATGTGGATCGCCGACAACGCCCGTTCCCAGTCGCGTGGAATGCCGGTCGAGGGCAACTCCAGGTCGCCTGCGAGCTCCCGATCGGACATCAGGCGCAGCAGGCTGTCCGTGTTCACCCGCTGCGCGACCTGGCAGGCAAAGGCCGTCACGGCGCGCGTCACCTTGGGCCACGGCGTGTCCAGGAAGGCGTTGGACAGGCCGTAGATTCCGGGCGGCAGCCTGCTCGGGCCGCTGTCCAGCCGATTGCTCAGATAGACGAGCTCGGAACCGGAGCCGCGTGAACCGACCGGAACCGGTTCGGCGACGATCAGGTTGAAACCGTTGAAGGCATGCGCGCGAGCCGCGCATTCATCGAGCCACTCCCGCATCGACTGGGAGGTCTGAAGCGCCGACAGCACCAGCAGGCCGCGCGAAGTGGCGTGAGGGTTGCGCTCGTTGGGCGCGCGCACGTTGGTGACCACGGCAAAGCGGCCGCGTCGATTGATTCCGAGCCAGGTGCCCCCGGCTTCCTCGTCGCGCCCCGCCAGCAGCGAAACGGCCTGCCCCCACCAGGAGGCCGGCCGTGTGCGACGGGCATAGAACTCATCCCGGTTCGCCGCAACGATCAGCGGGTACTCGGAATGTGTCTGCCAGGCAAGCAGTATCAAGCACATCGGGCGGAACCGATCTTCGCGTAAATTCCGATCGCGAGTCCGGCTAAGCGTGGCACGCTTCGCATCGTTGCGGCAACATTATCGGTCAGGCGGTCGGATTGATCATCGGGTAAGGCGGATCGCTCAGGCTCAGGGCAGCCGATCGCGTGCCACCGATCCGCAACCGGCCCGACTGCGCCAGCTCGGAAGGACATTCGATCAGCAGGTCGCAGCCGCCGGCCGGGGATGCGGCCGCCATCACGACCGTCCCGACCGGTCCGGCGCTCTGGTCATCCCCGAACACGTCATCGCCGGCTGACGCGCTTTGCGCATTGCCGCAAAACATGCGCCGCCGCAGCTTGCCGAGGTATTGGCTGCGTGCGACCACCTCCTGGCCAGGGTAGCAACCCTTGCTGAAATGCACCGCGCCGAGCACATCGAGGTTCAACATCTGAGGGACGAAGCGCTCTTGCGTGACGCCAAACACATCGGGCAGGCCGGCATCGATCTTCGACCACCACCAGACGCCTGCTTCGACAGACGATGCGGCCGACAGCTTCTGACGCCACACAGCGCTGTGCGATGCCGGCGCCATCAGCATCAATCGCGCTCCGCTGCGCGGCGACGGCGGCACGCGTATCAGGCGAGCTGCGCCGTCCAGCAGCCGGCTGGTCCAGGCTTCCTCGGGGCACGTCACTCCGGCCTGGTGCAACGCCTGCTCGATGCCCGGTCCGGTCAACCCGAAAACCGACCACTGGCTGCCGATCTCCTGCAAACGCACCTTGGAACGCAGCACGTAGCGCGAAAGGCGCGTGCGCAGCGGTTCGGCCTGCTCGCTCGGCAACAGCAGACCATAGCCCTGCTCGTCTTGCCACATCTCGAACAGGGCCAGCACGCGCCCCTTGGCGGAGCAGTACGCACCGAGCTGCCAGCGCTGGGCATCGACCGCCGCCACGTCGATGGTGAGCTGACCGTTCAAGAAGGGCTTCGCATCCGCGCCGCCGACCGCCACCACGGCCAGCCCGGGCAGCGCAGCCAGCACCGGCTGGCGCAAAGCCCGCAGCAGATGCTCGGGCGGGGCGGACCAGGTTCCACCGTTCACGCCGGTGTGCGGATCGTCAGGCATTTTGGTACTGCGCTCGTTTGACAATGTGTGCGGGCTGATCACGTTATCCTGATTATAGGTTCGACATCGTGTCGGCAGGACGACGCCGCATCCCGCACCCGGGCTCGAATCGTGCGCTCGACCGTTTGGGGTCGCACGAATCCGGGTTGCGCCGGCTCGGGCATGCGAGAGTGGCGCAGATGGGCGAAAATCCGGTAATTTGTCGATGGATCGTTTGATGCGGACCGCAGGGTCGATGCGCGCAGTGCATTGGATCGGCTTGGTGGCGGCGATCGTCGCCGCGGGCGGCGCCGCCGCGACCTATTTCTGGCGCGGTTTCGAGCGCCCGCTGACGATGAGCGCAGCGCGGGTCGAAGTACGAATCGCCAACGGCGCTTCGGCGCGATCGATCGCGCGTGCGGTTCGCGCTGCGGGCGTCGAGCTGAACGAGCTCGAGTTCATCGCCGCCGCTCGTGCCACCGGCGCGACACGGTCGTTGCGGGCGGGCCGCTACGCGATCGACAACGGCATGTCGATGCGGTCCCTGGTCGACATGATCCGGCGCGGCGACGTGTTGATGGAACGCCTGACCATTCTGGAGGGAGCCACGTTTCGGGACCTGAGGACCCAGTTCGATTCGACGCCGGAGCTGCAGCATCAGACCGCGCGCCTGAGCGACGCCGAGTTGTTGCGCGCGATCGGCGCTGCCGAAAAAAATCCCGAAGGCCTGTTTGCGCCCGATACGTACCTGTTCGATCCCGGCTCGAGCGATCTGGAACTGTACCGGCGCGCCTATCGCATGCAGGCCGGGCGCGTCGAGCAGGCCTGGGATGCGCGTGCGCCCGACCTGCCATACCGCAACGCGTACGAGGCGCTGATCATGGCCTCGCTGGTGGAAAAGGAGACGGGACAGCCCGACGAGCGACGGCGCGTGGCGGGCGTGTTCGTCAATCGCCAGCGCCGCGGCATGCCGTTGCAGACAGACCCCTCGGTGATCTACGGCCTCGGCGATCGATTCGACGGCCGCCTTCACCGCCGGGACCTGGGCGCCGACACGCCCTACAACACCTATCTGCGCGCGGGTCTGCCTCCGACGCCGATTGCCTTGCCCGGCCGGGCCGCCATTGAAGCGGCATTGAACCCGGAAGCCACGCGCGACCTTTATTTCGTCGCGCGCGGCGACGGCACTTCCGAGTTCTCCTCGACGCTGGCCGAGCACGAGCGCGCGGTCGACCGGTTTCAGCGCAGCAGCGCCAGCGCTGCCGGCGCACAACGCCGTCCAGGCGCAAACTGAGGCCGATGCGAGGCCGTTTCATCACCTTCGAGGGCATCGACGGCAGCGGCAAAAGCACGCAGCTTGCGGCCACGGCCTCGGTACTGCGCGCCGGCGGCGTCGACGTCCTGGAAACCCGCGAGCCCGGTGGCACCGGGCTGGGAGAAATGCTGCGCGGGATCCTGTTGCAGCGAACCATGTCGCCGCTGACCGAGACCCTGCTGATGTTCGCCGCGCGAGTCGAGCATGTCGACGAAGTGATCGTGCCGGCGCTCGGCACCGGGCATTGGGTGCTGTGCGACCGCTTCACCGACGCGACCTACGCCTATCAGGCCGGCGGCCGCGGCATCGCATCCGAGTGGATTGCCAGCCTGGAAGCCTGGGTGCACCCGACGCTGCAGCCGGATCTGACCGTGGTGGTCGACCTGGATCCGGCTCAGGCGGCGGCGCGGCGAGCGCAAGCCCGCGCGCCGGACCGTTTCGAAACCGAAGATGTCGCTTTCTTTCAACGGGTGCGCGAGGTGTATCTCGCGCGGGCCCAGGCCGAGCCGCGCCGGTTCCTGGTCATCGACGGCGCGCAGCCGAGCACGCAGATCCTGCAGGCGATCGTCGAGCGCGTAAAACCATGGCGCGCCTGAAAGGACTGCCCTGGCAGGGCCCGACGCGCGCCTCGCTCGGGCAACTGCTGGCGCGCCAGGTGCATGCGGTCCTGCTGCACGGACCGGCCGGAATCGGCAAGCTCGACCTTGCGCTGGACGAAGCCGATTCGCTCCTGTGCGAGCAGCGCGCCGACGACGGCAGCGCCTGCGGGCGCTGTGCCGGCTGCGCGCTGGTGGCTGCCGGCAACCATCCGGACCTGAAAATCGTGCGCCCGGAAGCGCTGGCCGAACTGGAGTGGCGCGGCGGCCAGGCGCCGGAAAGCGAACCGGTCGAGGGCAGGTCGGCCGCGGGGCCGGCTGACTCGAAGACCCGCGCCAGCCGGGAGATCAGGATCGAGCAGATCCGTGCACTTTCGGAATGGGTCACGCTAAGCACGCACCGCGGCGGGCCCCGGGTGATCGTGATCGAGCCGGCCGAGTCGTTGAACATTCCGGCCTCCAACGCGCTGCTGAAGGTTCTGGAGGAGCCGCCCCCCCGCACCGTGTTTCTGCTGATCAGCCACCGGATCGACCGGACCCTGCCCACGCTGCGCTCGCGCTGCGCACTGGTCAGGGTTCCCTTGCCGCCTGCCGCGATCGCGCTGCGGTGGCTCGAGCAGCAGGGTGTCACCGATGCGATGCAGCGGCTGCTGGAGGCGGGCGGCGCCCCGTTGACGGCCGCGCAGGCCGATCGCAACGGCCTCGCGCCCGAATTGCGCGAGCGTCTGCTGGGCCTGCTGCGCAAGGGCACCGGTCTGACTGGCGCCGCGGTCGTCTCGGCGGTGCCGCGCGACGCGCCCGTGGCCGGTTCAGTCGCTCTGTTTCAGCGCTGGGGGTGGGACTTTTTAGCCTTTAACCTGGCCGGTACCGTTCGTTATCATCCGGATGAAATAGCCGCACTGCGGCAACTCGGGGGCAAGTGGCAGATCGCCGATGCCTGTTCGTGGATTGCCGAGCTCAATGTTGCGCGGTCGTATGCCGACCACCCGTTGAACGCCAAGCTGGCGGTCGAGGGTATGCTTCTGTCGTACATGCGTTCGATCAACGGACTTCGGGAAAGCTCACCGGGATTTGAACTGGCGATGGAAACGAGCTCGAAAGTCGAATCATGAGCGCCAACGTGTTCGCAACCCAGGTCGGCGCGGCGGCTGCGACGGCGGGCCGACCGGCGGTACTGTCCTTGTCGATAAAGGAAAAGGCAGCGCTGTATGCGGCCTTCATGCCGTTCGTGAAAAACGGCGGAATCTTCGTGCCGACCAATCGTCCGTACCAGCTGGGCGACGAGGTCTACCTGATCCTGACGCTGCTCGACGATCCGACCAAGATCCCGGTTGCCGGCAAAGTCGTGTGGATCAGCCCCTCGGGCGGCGGCGCGTCCAAGACGCCCGGGATCGGCGTTCAGTTCCCGGCCGATGAATCCGGATTCAGCGCCCGCAAGCGCATCGAGGATGCACTGGGCGCTGCGCTGCGCTCGGCCCGTCCCACCCACACTCTCTAGGCGTCGCTTCGCAGACGGCCGCGCTTCGAGCCGATCGGAGCAGGGATGTACGTCGACTCCCACTGTCATCTGTCGTTTCCCGAACTGGCCGCCGATCAGCAGGGCGTGCTGGATCGGATGCGGCGTGCCGGGGTGATCGCAGCTTTGAACATCTCGGTCCGGATCGAAGAGTTTCCGGCCGTGCTTGCCCTGGCCGAGTCGCAACCCGACATATTTGCGACACTGGGCGTGCATCCCGACACCACGGAATCGGACGAACCGACGGTGGCGCAGCTGGTTCGGGGCGCGGCGCATCCGAAGGTGCTGGCGATCGGCGAAACGGGCCTGGATTACTATCGGCTCAAGGAACCGCTGGATTGGCAGCGCGAACGGTTCAGGGTGCATATCCGTGCCGCCCGCGAGACGGGTAAACCATTGGTCGTTCACACGCGATGCGCGCCGGACGATACGCTGCGCATCCTGCGGGAAGAGCGCGCAGCGCAGGTGGGCGGCGTCATGCATTGCTTCACCGAGTCGCTGCAGTTCGCCCAGGCGGCGCTCGAGCTGGGCTTCTACATATCCTTTTCGGGCATTGTCACGTTTCGCAATGCGGGAGCGCTCCAGCAGGTGGTCCCGCACGTGCCGCTGGACCGGCTGCTGATCGAGACCGATTCGCCGTACCTGGCACCGGTGCCCCACCGAGGCAAGGTCAACGAGCCGGCGTGGGTCGTCGAGGTCGCGCACAAGCTGGCCGAGCTCCGGTCGCAGCCGCCATCGCAGATCGCACAAGCGAGCCGCGATAATTTTTTAAGGCTGTTCAGGCCGCCTTCGGAATCCCTGCCTTCCGCGATGTTTCCTGCGGTCGAGGGAAGCCCGATAATGTGAGGCTTCGGCTGCAGCAGCGTCGCCAGCCATCCTTGCGCCAGCCAACTGCACGCGCGCAAACGGATACCAAGACGACAACAAGGCCAAGGCCGTTTTGAGGGAGATCGAATGCTGGGCGATATCGAGATTGCGCAACAGGCCAAGCTCAAGCGCATCGCTGAATTGGCGCAGGCCAGGTTGGGCATCGGTGCAGAGCATCTGCAGCCGTATGGGCATTACAAGGCGAAGGTTTCGCTGGACTTCATCGACTCGATCCAGGCACGCCCGGACGGCAAGCTGATCCTGGTCACCGCGATGTCGCCGACACCGGCCGGCGAGGGCAAGACCACGACCACCGTCGGGCTGGGCGATGCGTTGAACCGGATCGGCAAGAAGGCGGTGATCTGCCTGCGCGAGCCTTCGATGGGCCCCGTGTTCGGAATGAAGGGCGGCGCGGCCGGAGGCGGATATGCACAGGTCGTCCCGATGGAGGACATCAACCTGCATTTCACCGGCGACTTCGCGGCGATCGCGGCGGCCAACAACCTGCTCTCGGCGCTGATCGACAACCACGTGCATCACGGCAACAGCCTGGGAATCGACGTGCGACGCATCGCATGGCGGCGCGTGCTCGACATGAACGATCGGGCGCTGCGCGACATCGCCATCGCGCTGGGGGGCCCGGCCAACGGCTTCCCACGCCAGGATGGGTTCGACATCGTGGTCGCCTCGGAGGTGATGGCGATCTTCTGCCTGGCCACCGGCTTGCGCGACCTGAAGGAGCGGCTGGGGCGGATCGTGGTCGCCTATACCGCGGACCGCACCCCGATCCTGGCGCGCGATCTGCACGCGGCCGGGGCGATGACGGTGCTGCTGAAGGACGCGCTGGCGCCGAACCTGGTGCAAACGCTGGAGAACAACCCGGCCTTCATCCACGGCGGCCCGTTCGCCAACATCGCGCACGGTTGCAACTCGGTTCTGGCGACCCAAACCGCGCTGAAACTGGCCGATTACGTGGTGACGGAATCGGGATTCGGTGCCGACCTGGGCGCCGAGAAGTTCATCGACATCAAGTGCCGAAAGTCCGGCCTGCGGCCGTCCGCGGTGGTGCTGGTGGCCACGCTGCGCGCCCTGAAGTTCCACGGCGGCGTCGAGGTCGGAGCGGTTTCCAAGGAAAATCTGCCCGCTCTGGAGCGCGGCCTGGCCAACCTGGAGCGGCACATCGACAACGTGCGCCAGGTGTACGGTCTGCCGTGCGTGGTCGCGTTCAATCATCGCAGCCACGACACCGACGCCGAGATCGCCCTGGCGATGGAACGGGTGGCCAAGAAGGGCTGTCGCGCCGTGGTGGCGCGTCATTGGGCGCAGGGTGGCCTGGGCGCCGAGGAGTTGGCGCACGAGCTGATCCGGTTGTGCGACGAGCCGAGCCAGATGAAATTCGTGTACGACGAGCGCACCCCGTTGTGGGAAAAGATGCGCGCGATCGCCACACGCGTGTACGGCGCATCGGACATTTCGGCCGACAGCAAGGTCAGGGCCGAGATCGAGCGGCTGCAGCAGGCCGGATACAGCGCTTTCCCCGTTTGCGTCGCCAAGACCCAGTACTCGTTCACCACCGACCCCGCGGTGCGCGGGGCGCCTTCGGGTCACGTGGTGGACGTGCGCGAGGTGCGACTGGCGGCCGGAGCCGAGTTCATCGTGATGATCTGCGGAGACATCATGACCATGCCGGGGCTGCCCAAGGTGCCCTCGGCGCACGCGATCGACATCGACGACAAGGGGCGGGTGGTCGGGCTGTTCTGAGCCACGCCGGGCCGGTGAAGGCTGCTGGCCGTGAGCAGGCCTACGATCAGAACGGCCTGTTCATCGTGCACCACGGAGCGCTGACGGCTTTGTCCGGCTCCCCGTCAGCGCACCAGGATCGCGCGAAAGTCGTTGACGTTGGTCAGGGTCGGTCCGGTGACCACCAGGTCACCGAGCTTCGAGAAGAACGTGTAGCCGTCGTTGTTGGCCAGAAAGTCTTTCGCGCGCAGGCCGAGCCCGGCAGCGCGCCGCAAGCTATCCGGGCCGGCGAGGGCGCCGGCGTTGTCCTCGGTGCCATCGACCCCGTCCGTGTCGCAAGCGATGGCGTGGATCCGGGGGTTCGCGTCCAGCGCAATCGCCAAGGCCAGCAGGAACTCGGCATTGCGTCCGCCGCGGCCGCTGCCCCGCACCGTCACGGTCGTCTCGCCTCCCGACAGCAGCACGCACGGCGGGGGGGCCGGCTGTCCGCGTGCCGCAACCTGGCGCGCGATGGCTGCGTGCATCAGGGCCACGTCGCGCGCTTCGCCCTCGATCGCATCGCTCAGGATCACAGGAGCCACCCCGGCCTTGCGCGCGACCTCGGCCGCCGCCTCCAGCGAGGCCTGGGGCGTGCCGATCATGATCGTTTCGGTGCGCGCCAGGCGCGGATCGCCCGGTTTGGGGGTCTCGTCGGATGCACGCCGCAGAATATCGAGCGCTGCAATCGGCTCGCTGATCGAGTATTTCTGCAGGATCGCCAGCGCGTCGGCGCACGTGGTCGGATCGGGAACGGTCGGGCCGGAAGCGATCACCGAGGGATCGTCACCTGGAACGTCCGAGATCAGCAGCGTCACCACACGCGCCGGCGCGCAGGCGGCACCCAGCCGTCCTCCCTTGATGGCCGACAGGTGCTTGCGCACGCAGTTCATCTCCGAGATGCTGGCGCCAGACCGCAGCAACGCGCGATTGACCTGCTGTTTATCGGCCAGGGTCAAACCGCTGAGCGGTGCCGGAAGCAGCGACGAGCCGCCGCCAGAGATCAGGCACAGCACCAGGTCCTCGCTGCTCAATCCCCGCACCAGGCCCAGCATCCGGGCCGCTGCGTCCAGCCCCGCCTGGTCTGGAACCGGATGGGCCGCTTCGACGATTTCGATCTGCTCCGTGGCAACCCCATGTCCGTAGCGCGTGACCACCAGTCCCTGCAGCGGGTGTTTCCAGTGCAATTCCACCGCACGGGCCATCCGGGCCGACGCCTTGCCTGCGCCGATCACCCATGTGCGTCCGCGCGGCGGCGCGGGCAGATGCGGCGGCACGATCCGCATCGGATCGGCCGCATCGACCGCTGCGCGGAACAGTGAGAGCAGAAATTCGCGGTCAGGGGCGGGGGGCACGGACGATTTCACGTGAGGCACCTCGGTGCAGGCTGGGCGAGGACAGCTAAATATGCTCGACTTTGCTTATTTCGATCAACCGATGCATAAGGTAGTCTAATAGTCTGTGAAAAAGTTTGACTATTCGCGCACGTAGTCTGCTCGTACGCTGCGCGCTCAGAATAGCGGCTCCGCAATGGACCGTCAGGGCTCTACCGGCCCGAGGAGGACGTGTGTTTGACCCGAAACGCCTGATTGCCCAGACCGATCCGGAGGTGTGGGCGGCGATGCAGCAGGAATTGCGCCGGCAGGAAGATCACATCGAGCTGATCGCTTCGGAAAACTATGCCAGTCCGGCCGTGCTGCAGGCCCAGGGCTCCGTACTCACCAACAAGTACGCGGAGGGCTACCCCGGCAAGCGCTACTACGGGGGCTGCGAATACGTCGACATCGCCGAGCAGCTTGCGATCGATCGGGTCAAGCAGCTGTTCGGCGCGGAGTACGCCAACGTGCAGCCCCATTCGGGCTCGCAGGCCAACGCGGCGGTCTACATGTCGATGCTCTCACCCGGCGACACGATACTGGGGATGTCGCTGGCGCACGGCGGCCACCTGACCCACGGGGCCTCGGTGAACTTCAGCGGGAAGATGTATCGGGCCGTCGCATACGGTCTGCACGCGGAAAACGAGCAGATCGATTACGACCAGGTCGAGCGCCTGGCGCACGAGCATCGCCCGAAGATGATCGTGGCAGGCGCCTCGGCGTATTCGCTCGAGATCGACTGGCGCCGCTTCCGGGCGATCGCCGACCAGGTCGGTGCGTACCTGTTCGTCGACATGGCCCATTATGCCGGCCTGATCGCAGCCGGCGAGTATCCGAGCCCGGTCGGCATCGCGCATTTCGTCACGTCGACCACGCACAAGACCCTGCGCGGACCTCGCGGCGGGGTCATCCTGTCGAGCGCGGAATTCGAAAAGCCGCTCAATTCGACGATCTTCCCCGGCATCCAGGGCGGGCCGCTGATGCACGTGATCGCGGCCAAGGCGGTGGCGTTCAAGGAGGCGCTCAGCCCGGAGTTCAAGATCTACCAGCAGCGCGTCAAGGCCAATGCGCATGCGATGGCGGCCACGCTGACGCGGCGCGGGCTGCGCATTGTCTCGGGCGGCACCCAGAGTCACATGTTCCTGCTGGACTTGCGCGCCAAGCGGATTACCGGCAAGGACGCCGAGGCGGTGCTGGGCAAGGCGCATATGACCGTCAACAAGAACGCGATCCCGAACGATCCGGAAAAGCCGTTCGTGACCTCCGGCATCCGGATCGGGGCGCCGGCCATGACGACGCGCGGTTTTGGCACCGAGGAGGCCACCCAGGTGGCGAACCTGATCGCCGACGTGCTCGAGGCGCCGCAGAGCGAAGCGGTCGTCTCGCGCACGGCTTCGGAAGTTCAGCGACTGTGCTCGAAGCTGCCGGTGTACGGCTGATCCGCCGATACGACAATCGTAAGAACGCATGAAGGAGACATTGATGGCTGGCCGCAATTTTCTGTTTGTCCCGGGTCCCACGAACGTCCCGGATCGGGTTCAGCGTGCGATGGTCGTTGCGATGGAGGACCACCGCTCCTCGAAGTTTCCCGAGCTCACGCTCGGGCTGCTGAAGAGCCTGAAGAAGCTCTTCAAGACGACCAGCGGCGCGCCGATCATCTTCCCGTCGTCCGGTACCGGGTGCTGGGAGGCCGCGCTGACCAACTGCCTGAGCCCGGGCGACAAGATCCTTGCGTCGCGCTTCGGGCAGTTCAGCCATCTGTGGATCGACATGTGCCAGCGCCTCGGATTCGAGGTCGAGGCGATCGATTGCGAGTGGGGCACGGGCGTTCCGGTCGAGCGCTACCAGGCAGTGCTGGAGGCCGACAAGGCACACAAGATCAAGGTCGTGCTGGCCTGCCACAACGAGACCGCCACGGGCGTCACCAGCGACATCGCCGCAGTACGTCGCGCGATCGATGCGGCCAGGCACCCGGCACTTCTGTTCGTGGATGCGGTGAGCTCGCTCGCCAGCATCGATTTCCGGATGGACGAGTGGGGCGTGGACGTGTGCGTGTCGGGTTCGCAGAAGGGCCTGATGCTGCCGGCGGGCCTCGGGGTGACCTGCGTCAGCCCCAAGGCGCTGGCCGCGCGCGAAAAGGCCAAGCAGCCGCGCTGTTACTTCGACTACGGCGACATGATCAAGGCCAACGAGACCGGCTACTTCCCGTACACGCCCGCGCTGCCGATGCTGTACGGGCTGAAGGAGTCGCTGCACATCCTGCTCGAGGAAGAAGGCCTGGAGAACGTTTTTGCGCGCCACCAGTACCTGGCCGGCGGGGTGCGTGCCGCGGTGCAGGAGGGCTGGAAGCTCAAACTGTGCGCCAAGGATCCGAAATGGAACTCCGACACGGTGTCCGCCATCGTGGTGCCGGAAGGAATCAACGGGGCGCACGTGATCGATGTCGCGTTCCGCCGCTACAACCTGGCGCTGGGCGCGGGCCTGAGCAAGGTCGCCGGCAAGGTGTTCCGGATCGGGCACCTGGGCGATCTGAACGAGCTGATGCTGCTGGGCGCGCTGGCAGGCGCCGAGATGGCGATGCAGGACGTGGGCATCCGGATCGAGCCGGGCAGCGGCGTGGGCGCGGCCCAGAAGTACTGGCGGGCCAACGATACGATCGAGAAGAAGAAGGTGTCGCGCAGCGAGGTCATCTACGCGTCCCATTCGACCGGCTCGACCGAGGGCGCGCACACGTGAGGTAGCACCGCGATTCTGTCATGCTCCTCTCTGCGCCTTCACTGGCTGGGGGAGCACGAGGGGGCCAGCCCAGCCCCCTCGTTCGCTTGCTCTAGCGCCTTTCCGACCACAGGCCGGAAAGGGCTTGGGGGTGAGGGTCCCCCGTAAATTTTTTGGACCTAACTTTATGAAGCAGGAAGTCGTGTTCCTGGATCGTCAGTCGGTCAAGGCGCAGGTGCGGCGGCCCCGCTGCGCCTCGACCTACGTAGAACACGACAAGACCGCACCCGAGGAAGTCCTTGAGCGGCTGCAGGTCGCGACGGTTGCGATCGTCAACAAGGTCGCGCTGCGCGATGCGACCCTGGCCCAGCTGCCCAACCTGAAACTGATCGCGGTCGCGGCAACCGGATACGACTGCGTGGATGTGGAAGCGTGCCGGCGGCGCGGCATCGCCGTGGCCAATATCCGCAACTACGCGGTGCACACGGTCCCGGAGCACGTGTTCGCCATGGTGCTGGCCCTGCGCCGCAGCCTGCTCGCCTATCGGCGCGACGTGGAGCAGGGCATGTGGCAGCGTTCCGAGCAGTTCTGCTTTCTGACCCACCCGATCGGGGACCTGTACGGTTCGACCATCGGCATCCTCGGGGAAGGCGCGATCGGCCAGGGCACCGCGGCCATCGCGCGCGGATTTGGAATGAAGGTTCTGTTCGCCGACCACGAGCCGCCCAAGGCGCCCGACGTCGAGTTCACACCGCTGGCGCAGGTGCTGGAAACTGCGGACGTCATTTCACTGCACATGCCCCTGACGCCCGGCACGCGCAACATGATCGGCATCGAGCAGATGCGGCGCATGAAGCGCAACGTTCTGTTGATCAACACGGCACGAGGCGGCCTGGTGGACGAGCGCGCCCTGATCCAGGCGCTGGACCAGGGGCTGATCGCCGGGGCCGGTTTCGATGTGCTCACGGTGGAGCCGCCGCGTGCGGCGCCCCGGTTGTAGACGTTCGCGGTGTCGATGAAGTTGATGCCCGCATCCAGGCAACAATCCACGATGCGGTGGGCGGTGGCCTCGTCGGTTTGTCCGCCGAAGGTCATCGTCCCAAAAGAGACGCGTGAGACCTTGAGCCCGGTTTTGGGAAGAGTGCGAAATTCCATTTCTTTCCTCCTAAGAGTTGCATCTAATGTGAGTGCGGCTTTGGGCATACCCCCGGCTGGGTGCGGACTTTTAGGGTCCAATGGCGGATAGGCGCCCTTTTAAATTCGTAATGCCGGGCTCTATATTACAATAAGTCACTGTGGCCGAACCGCCGCTCTTGCAACTTGCGCAGGACCTGGAATGGCTGGGATGTGAGCTTGAACACCTGGGCCACCAGCACGCTTTGCTGGGGTATCCGGAAACCGGGCCCGATGTGGGACACCTTCTGCGAAAAACAGCGTGGGGTGCTGGTGACCATCGACAAAATCGATCGTGAGTTGAAGAATGCGATCCGCTACAATCCCTCCGCCCTGGTTGGCGTGGACTTCCCCTTGGATGAGGCGCTCGACACCATCACGGCCTTATTGGAGGCGGTGGAAGAAATCAAGCACTGCACGGTCTATGCCGTGGATGCGATCCCCACGCGGGTTCGCGCCTTTACCCAGATGATCGGCGGATACCTTCAAGCAACGGGGCGAATGCCAGGATAACCGTACAAGTTTCAAAGTGGGCCATCAACGCTTGCCGCAAGTGGGCAAGGATTTGCACAAAGAGGATCCCGACAGAACTCAAGGAGATTCCGCATAATGGATGAACAACTGCGGACGTTGAGCGGCGGTTTCCAGGCCCAGATCTGAGACTCATGATTGACACCGCGTCGGGCAGTGCGTGGCTCGCTCGCTCTCCTTCGCGAGGAAGGTTATTCGGTGGGACGAATTCTGGCGGAGATCGACATCTCCGAGTTGCTGAGTGTGCCGAAGGCAGGTGTTGCTGACGCTACTCGCGGTCAATGCCTGCCTCGCGCTCGGATTCGCGACGATTGGGTCCTTCGCGCTCAGGCGCATGCTGAAACCCCTGAGCGTGCTGAGCGGATACGTGGAACGCGTTCGAGCCGGACGCGCCGAATCCCATTCCGGAGTCGAAGCGGCAACACATCTATTCCCGCGAGTTTGACCTATTGTTTGATCGTTTCGACGCGATGGCGCGCGCGCTGAATGAACATGAAGAACTTGCTTCGCACCTTGCCGACCAAGACAAATATGCTGTGCTCGGCAAGCTTGCTTCCGCATGGCCCATGAGGTCAATAACCCGCTAGGGGGCCCTCTTAACGCCCTCGACACGTTGCGGCGTCACCGGCGATGACGCCAAGGTGCGCGAAGCGACGCTTAACCTTCTTGAACGAGGCCTCGCCCACATCCGAAACGTCGTCGGTTCAACTC
>CAVTZO010000037.1:0-66263 GCA_963739145.1 uncultured beta proteobacterium | reverse complement strand
AACCAGGCGTTCGCCCGGGCTTTGCCAGCGCAGCAGCGCTTCGGCGCCGATGATGCGGCCGTCGCCCAGTCGCAGTCTGCGGCTGGTAATGCAGCCGGAACTCCTCGTTCTTCAAGGCGGCCCGCAGGTGCCCCTGCATCTGCATGCGCTCGGTCACCTCGCGGTTCATCTGCTCGTCGAAGAACCGGTAAGTGTTGCGGCCGCTGTCTTTCGCGGCGAACAGGGCCGCATCCGAATTACGGCGCAGCGTGTCGAAGTCGCCGCCGTCCGCGGCGAAACGCTGATGCCGATGCTCAGGCTCGTGTGCAGCGAATTGCCGCCGATCTCGAACGGTCGCTCCATCGCGTCCAGGATCTGCTGCGCCACCGGGCCGCCGTCCGTTCGCCGATGTACGTCAGCGCAACCACGAACTCGTCGCCGCCTTCGCGGCTGACCATGTCGGAGTCGCGCACGCAGGCTTGCAGCCGCCGCACCACCTGGACCAGCAGCTCGTCGCCGACGTCGTGGCCCAGGCTGTCGTTGATCTCCTTGAAACTGTCCACGTCCGAGAACAGCAGCGCGACGCGACTCGCTTGCGCTGCGCACCCGCGATCGATTTTTCGAAGCGTCGCGCAGCAGCACCCGGTTGGGCAGCTGCGTGAGCGGATCGTGGTGCGCCAGAAACGCCAGCTTGTCCTCCGCCGCCTTGTGCTCGGCGCGCGTGCGCAGCGCTCGGATGCCGAACGTCAGGTCGCCCGCCAGTTCCTGCATCAGCCCGACTTCTTCCGGGCTGAATGCGTCGGGCTCGGCCGCGTAGATCGACAGCGCGCCGAAGGTGCCCCGCGCGTCGCGCAGCGGCAGGGCCGCGCTGCCGCGGAAACCGCGCTTGCGCGCATCCTCCCGCCACCGCGCAAATCGAGGATCGTTCAGCGCATCCTGGCAGACCTGCACTTCGCCGGTCCGGATGGCGGTTCCGGTCGGTCCCCGCCCCCGCTCGTTGTCGGCCCAGCTGATGTTGATCGAGTCCAGGTAGCCCTGATCGAGGCCGTATTTCGCGAGCACCCGCACCGATTGGTCGGCGTCGTGCTCGGGCACGCTGATCCAGGCCATCAGGTACTGACCGGTTTCCACGACGAGCCGGCACACGTCGTTGAGCAGCGCGGATTCGTCGTCGGCGTGGATCAGCAACTGGTGGCAGTGGCCCAGCAGGCGCAGCGCGCGATTCAGCCGTGCCTGCGCGTTGGCCAGGCCGCGCGCCTCGGCTTCGCGCTGCTGCAGATTGCGAAACGTCAGCAGCGTGGTCAGCCCGTCCGCCAGCCGGCGGCCGATCTCCTTGAACAGCCGTTCCTCCTCGGCCGTCCAGGCGCGCGGGCGCGAGCACTGGTGCAGACCGAACAGCCACGGCTGGCCGATCTTCGGATAAAGCACCACTGCGATGAAGGACTGGATCTGGAAGTGTTCCTGGAAGCCCTCGGGCAGCGGGCAGTCGCCGCCCGGACCGAATTTCACGGGCCCGCCAGCGGCGATCAGAATCCTCCAGGTCCCGGCGATCTGGGCGTTGACCGGCCGCGCGATGCCCAGGGCGAAGGTCCCCGGGTATTCGGGCCGCGTCCTTTCCATCGGGCAGCGCCAGCTGGCGGCCTGCGGATCGCACGGAAACACCAGCCAGGCGCGGTCGCAGTCGAACATCGACAGCACGCAGTCCAGCACGTCCGTCAGCATCTGCTCCAGGTCTTCGGTGCCGTGCACTGCCGAATTGACCCGATCCAGGCTCTCGATGAACTGGATATGCGCCAGGCGCTCCTTCTCGGTGGCGCCGCGCGCGCCTGCAACCGGCTGCGCCAATTGCAGGCGCGACACCCTGCCGCCATCGGTGCTCACTGAATCGCCGCCGTTGCGGCGAGGGACCTTGGGCATGCTGACTTCCGGTACCCGATCGTGGGGATTATTCAGACGTCCAGATGGCCGCGATGCTACAGGGGCTAGGCCAGGGCTAGGCCTGTTTGGCCTCCAATTCAAAAGGTCAGCCTGACCGCTCGGCAACTCGTTGCCGGTAGGCTTGTGCTTACTTGCCGCCCTGCACCTTGGCGATCCGCCGGCGCCGCACGCCTTCGGCCAGGATCTGCAGAGCCGTCACGCTGTCGTCCCAGCCCAGGCACGCATCGGTGATCGACTGGCCATAGACCAGCGGCTGGCCCGGCACCAGGTCCTGGCGGCCCGCTACCAGGTTGCTTTCGATCATCGCGCCGAAGATGCGCTCTTCGCCGTTGCCCAGTTGCTCTTCCACGCTGCGGCACACCAGCAGCTGGTTCTCGCATTGCTTGGACGCATTGGCGTGGCTGGCGTCGATCATCAGGCGCTGCGCCAGGCCGCGGCGTGCCAGCTCTTCGCTCACGGACTGCACGCTGGCCGCGTCGAAGTTGGGCCGGCTGCCGCCGCGCAGGATGATGTGGCAGTCTTCGTTGCCGCGGGTGGACACGATCGCCGAGTGGCCGCCCTTGGTCACCGACAGGAAATGGTGCGGCTGCTGGGCCGCCTTGATTGCGTCGGCGGCGATCCGCACGTTTCCATCCGTGCCGTTCTTGAATCCGACGGGGCACGACAGCCCGGACGCGAGCTCGCGGTGCACCTGCGATTCGGTGGTACGGGCGCCGATCGCGCCCCAGCTGACCAGGTCCGCCAGGTACTGCGGGGTGATCATGTCCAGGTACTCGCAGCCGGCCGGCAGGCCGAGCTCGTTGATCTCCAGCAGCAGCTCGCGCGCCAGGCGCAGCCCGTGATTGATCCGGAAACTGCCGTCCAGGTCCGGATCGTTGATCAGGCCCTTCCAGCCGACCGTGGTGCGGGGTTTCTCGAAGTACACGCGCATCACGATCTCGAGCTCGCCGGCCAGGCGCGCTCGCTCCGCCGCCAGGCGCCGTGCGTACTCGCGCGCGGCGGCCGGGTCGTGGATCGAGCACGGACCGATCACGACCGCAAGCCGGTCGTCCATTCCATGCAGGATCCGGTGCACGGCGTTGCGCGCCTCGTGCACCGTTTGCGAGGCCCTGTCCGTGCACGGAAACTCGCGAATCACGTGGGACGGAGGCGACAGCTCCTTGATCTCCTTGATCCGGAGATCGTCGGTCATGTACCTCACGCTGGGGCTGCGTCCGTTGTCCATGGTCGACTCCAATCCAGAAAAAAAACCGCCAGGGTTTTGGCCCTGGCGGTGCTGTGTCGGGTTGCGGTCGCGAAACCTATCCGCCGACTCCTGCCGCCAGGGCAGTCGGAAACGCGAACCAACCAAAATAAAAGCCACAAGTCACGTCAGCGGCCATGGCATGTTTCGTCGGTAAACAAGCCAAATTTACCGAAATTCCGCCTTCCCGTCCAAGCAGCGCGACAAGGGCACCGCTCTTCGAAGCGCGCAGCCCGAAGCAGGATCAGAAGCGGAAGCGCATCCCCACGTTGGCGGTGTTGACCGTGGAGGCCCCGTAGAAATCCTCAGCATCGCCGACGTAGTCGCTCATCCGGTAGCCGCCGAAAACCTGCACGCTCCGGGTCAGGCTGTAGTCCAGGTGCAGGTCCAGGTCCAGGGACCGTCCACGCGCGGTCCACAGCCCGTCCGCGTCCAGCGCCAGCTGCCAGTTGCTCGTGAGGCGGCCGACTCCCGACAGGTGCATCTGCGGCAGGCTCCCGAACCGAAGCGGCGAGGTCAAGCCGGAATGCAGCAGGGAGGTGCTGAGCGGCGAAAGATTCGACGTCAGCCCCACCTTCAGGTCCAGATCGCGCATCGAAAGCCAGGTGTACCGGTAAGTCGCGCGCGGCTGATCGAGGCCGACCGTGTTGTCCAGGTGCAGCGCTCCGGGTCCGGAGTCATAGGACCCGTACAGGCCGTAGGAACCGGTGGACAGGGTGCTGAACTTGAGCTCCTGGCGGTCGTTCAGGTGCGCCTGCCCTTCGAGCCGGGCACCGGTGACCGGCACCAGGGAGAACTGGTCGAACGATCCGAACACGGGGGTATCGGCCCACGCGCCATTGGTCAATGAAAAATCGCCCGCGTACGCCGGCCATGAGGCGACGTTCAGGCACGCGGCAAGCGCTGTCAACAACCAACGCAGACGCGAGAAATTCGGCGTCCGATTCACTGACATAGGGCAATCGCAATCCACGATAATTGCACTCCAAATCCCGCCCCTTGCCAAGAAGCCTTTTGTAGCCGTTGGTTTCAAGGCAACAGCCAGACCGCGCGGACGTTGATCCGGCGCAACCCGACCGCGCTAATCCGATGGTCCGAGTGACCGGTCAGGCCGTGCCGCCGACGGTCAGTCCCTCGATCCTCAAGGTGGGCTGGCCGACCCCGACCGGAACGCTCTGGCCGTCCTTGCCGCAGGTGCCGATGCCGGCGTCCATGTGCAGGTCGTTTCCGATCATCGACACGCGCGTCAGCGCATCGGGGCCGTTGCCGATCAGGGTGGCGCCCTTGATCGGGGCCCCGATCCGGCCGTCCTCGATCAGGTAGGCCTCGGCCATCGAGAACACGAACTTTCCGTTCGTGATGTCGACCTGTCCGCCGCCGAAATTGGTGGCGTACACGCCTTTCTTGACCGAACGGATGATCTCGTCCGGATCCTGCGTCGCCTGCCAGCATGCAGGTGTTGGTCATGCGCGGCATCGGCAGGCTGGCGAACGACTCGCGCCGGCCGTTTCCAGTGAGCGGCGCTTTCATCAGGCGCGCGTTGAGCGAGTCCTGCATGTAGCCGCGCAGCATGCCGTCCTCGATCAGTACCGTGCGCGAAGTCGAGTTGCCCTCGTCGTCGATCGCGAGCGAGCCGCGCCGGCCGGGGATGGTTCCGTCGTCGATCACGGTGACGCCGCGCGCGGCCACGCGCTTGCCGATGCGGCCGGCAAACGCGCTGGATCCTTTGCGATTGAAGTCGCCCTCCAGGCCGTGTCCGACCGCCTCGTGCAGCAGGATGCCCGGCCAGCCCGAGCCGAGCACGACCGTGGTCTGCCCGGCCGGCGCCGAGCGCGCGTGCAGGTTCACCAGCGCCATGTCCACCGCCTGGCTTGCGTACTGCTGCAGCCGCTCATCGGTGAAGAAGGCGAGGTCGTCGCGTCCGCCGCCGCCCGAGAAGCCCTGTTCGCGCCGCCCTGCCTGCTCGGCGATCACCGTCAGCGAAAGCCGCACCAGCGGGCGCACGTCGGCCGCGATCAAACCGTCGCTGCGTGCCACCAGGATCACGTCGTATTCGGAGGCCAGGGTTGCCATCACCTGGCGCACGCGCGGATCGCGCGCGCGGGCGATGCGCTCCAGGCGTTCCAGCAGCTGGACCTTGTCGGCGGCGCTGAGCGAGGCGACCGGATCGCCCGTGCCGTACAGCGGCAGATGCGAGCGCGGGGCCAGCTGCGAGGCAACCCGCACGCGCCCGGCCGAGCCGCTGCGCGCGATCGAGCGCACCGTGCGGGCGGCCTGCATCAGGGCCTCCTCGGAAATGTCGTCCGAGTAGGAAAACGCGGTCTTGTCACCGGCCACCGCGCGCACGCCCACGCCCTGGTCGATGCCAAAGCTGCCCGACTTCACGATGCCTTCTTCCAGCGAATACGATTCGCTGCGCGTGTACTGGAAGTACAGGTCGGCGTAGTCGGTGCGGTGCTCGAACACGGAGGCAAGCGTCCGCTGCAGGCTGGACTCTTCCAGTCCGAAGGGCTGAAGCAGCAGGCTGCGGGCAGTTGCCAGTCGTTCGAGCGATGGATCCGTCGGTTTCATCAGGCGATCTTCCAGAGATGTCGGCAGATTAGGTCGTGGTCGAGTCCGGGATTTTCAACCGGGTACCACCCGGGGCGACGATTCGAGCAGTTACAACGCGCGCCCGGTCGGGCTGCCTCGAAGCACGCGGTGATCGAGCGCCGGCAGCGACTGCCGGCAGTCGACGATGCGGGACGTCTCGATCTCGCCCACCACGATACCCGGTCCTTCCTCCCGCTGGGCCAGCACCAGCCCCCAGGGGTCGATCAGCATCGAATGCCCATAGGTTCGGCGGCCGTTTTCGTGCTTCCCGCCCTGCGCCGGGGCCAGCACGTAGCAAAGGTTCTCCACTGCCCGCGCTCGCAGTAGGGTCTCCCAGTGCGCGCGGCCGGTGGTCGCCGTGAACGCCGACGGCACCAGGATCAGGTCCGGGCGGTCCATCTGCCGGTACAACTCCGGAAAGCGCAGGTCGTAGCACACCGACAGGCCTACATCCAGGCCCAGGGACCCGTCCGACAGCCGGAAAGTGCAGGGCAACTGGCCCGGCCAGATGGTGCGGGACTCGTCGTACGACTCGCCGTCGCGCCTGAAGGAGAACAGGTGAATCTTGTCATAGCGCGCCATGCGCCGGCCGCTGGGGTCGTACACTAAAACCGTATTAAGAACGCGGTCATCGGCCGGCGAGGCCAGCGGGATCGTGCCCCCCACCAGCCAGATCCGATGAGCGACCGCTTGCGCCGCCAGAAAGTCCTGCAGCGGGCCGGTACCGTCCTGCTCGCGGATGGCGATCTTGTCGCCATCCTGCATTCCCATCAGGCAGAAATATTCGGGCAGCGCCACTAGGCGTGCACCCGCGCCGGCCGCCGAACGAATCAACTCGGCCGCATCCTTAAGATTCGGCTCGACTGTGGCCCGGGAGACCATCTGGACCGCAGCAACGCGAAGGCTGGTGTTCGACATCGGCGGCCCTCGGCCTGCTTTCAGCCTGTCTTTTCCTCGGGAGATTCGGGTTTTGCGCGCTCGTGCCGCTTCACCTGCGGGTCGGCCCAGGAGCCCGTGACGTCGTATTCGTACGAAAAAATCCTCGAGAGCGGGTGCCGTAATGCCCATTGGGCCAGAAAGGTCCCGATCCCGATCACTGGATTAGCGAGAAAAGCATACACGACGGAAGCCGACCCGGCGTTGATCTCCGGCAGCACCAGCACGTGCAGATTCTGCGATTCGTTGTGCAGATCGGTTTCGCCTTCGATAAGTACGCTGGCGCTGGCTCCGATCATCTTGAAGTCCTGCGTGCTCAGCACGCCCTTGGTGATGTGTGCGCTGGCGTGGATCGTGTCGAACGCAAAGCCCTGCGAGAAGACGTCGCGAAAGTCGAGCAAGGCGCGGCGCGGCAGCGATTGCAGCGAAATCACCCCGAGCAGGCGGCCTGCGCCCGGGTCGACCTTCAGGAACTGCCCCTTGTCGGCGTTGAGCTGGACGTCGCCGGATAACGTGGGGTAGTCGATCGAGAACGGCGAGCCGAGCCAGGACAGATTCGCGGACAACTTGCCCGAGCCATTCTTGATGGCACCCGGCACTCCGTAGCGGGCCAGCAGCTTGCCGGCGTTGACGACGTCCAGCGTGATCGCCAAGCTCATGCGGCGCCGCGGCGACCCTGGCTCGCGCTGCCATTGCCCGGTTCCGGACATGCGCCCGTCCGGGTTGTCGATCTGCAAGCGCTTCACCTGCCAGCTGTTGGTGCGGCCGGCACCGGAGTTCTGCGCGTCCAGTTCGAGGTGGCCCAGGTGGCTCGAACCGAGCACGAACTCGTCGGCCACCACGTCCAGTTCCGGCAGCTCGCGCACCGGCGCATCCAGCACCTCGGCGACCGGCTCGCGCGCGCTCTCGGGGATCAGCAGGCGCGCCAGGCGCGCGGTCAGCTTGCCGGGCGTCGTGCGGGTCCCCGAAACCCAGTGCAGCGAGCCGGAAGTCTGATCGGCCTCGATGTTGGCGTCCCACGCGCCGTCGCTGGCGCGGCTGGCTCCCAGCACGACGTTTTGCAGCGCTTTGCCCGACACCCACAGCTCGTCGATGTGCGCCGCGACCAGGTCCGGCAGCCCGGAGGAGCCCGCCGCGCCGCCGGCGCCGGGCTCGTCCGAGGCGGACTCGATCAGCGGCAACCAGCGGTCCGTATCCAGCCGGGGCAGTACCACGTGCAACAGCAGCCCGGCCTCGGGCAACGTGGCGGGGGCGCCGGTGCCGGGGTTGCCGATTCCGATCAGTCCACGCTCCAGGTGCATTGAGCCGTCCGGGTTGCTGGCGACCCGCTCGAGCTGCACGTTGACCAGGCCGTCCGCCGTGACGCTCACCGTGTCGCGCATCGGGCTGGCACCCGGCGTCGGCACCAGGTCCGCGCGCAGCGCCAACGCCTCGGCGGCGCCCTTGCCCATCGGCTCCGGCAGATCGATCGTCACCCCGGTCAGATCGGAGGACACGTGCAATTCCAGCGGCTGACCGCGCCGCACGGTCAATGCCGCCGCATAACGGGTCATGCCCCGCGAGTTATCCGCGATCTTGCGCACCACGCTCGACTCGATCTGCCGGCGCAGTCCCTGCGGCGTCGCGCTTCCGGCGACCCGTACCGTCACCGCGCCCTCGGCGGTCGTATCGGCCTCGATGCGCGCCTGCCCGCCCGCGTATCCGGCGTTGATGCCGGCTACGTGGATGCCGTGCTGCGTGAAATCGAGGCGCCCCGAAACGGCACTGAGCGGGGCAACGTCGCTGCGCAGCACGATGTCGTTACCCAGGAAGAATACGTTGCCGTCCACGTCGGTGTCGACGGCGTGATTCAGCGGGATATCGAGCTTCAGGCGCAGGCGCGCCGGCCCACCCGCCTTGGTCGTGTCCAGGAATCCGCCGATCATCTGCGAGATCGGGCTGGCGTTGACGAACCCCACCAGGTCCGACAGTTCGCCGCTGCCCTGGCCCGACATCGCCAGGTGCGGGTCGCGGCCGTACAACTGCGTGATGCGGCCGGATGCCCGGCTCAGCCGGATGCCGAAGGCCGAGCCCTGGCTGGCCTGGATCTCGAGCTGGTCCCGATTGAAATTCAGATCCGCTTCGATGCCGGTCAGCGCCGGCCAGGGGCGGGCCCGGGGACGCATTCCGCCGGCTGGAGCGTAGTCGAGGGTCGCGCCCGACACGTGCAGCGCCGCCTGGAAGTCGCCGCTGTCGCGCGCAACGAAGGGAAAGTCGTCCAGCTTGCCGCGCAGCATCAGGCTGCCGCCCAGCACCTGGCCGTCGCGCAGCGCATCGTGCAGCCAGGAGATGGTTCCGGCACCCACCGACATCGGCACGTAACGGGACACCGCCCCGAGCCTCGCGCGCACCAGGCTCGCATTGAAGTCGACCGAGGCCGCGCCGTTGGCGGGCGCCCGATAGGTGCCGGTTGCGCTGAGCTCGAGGTCCTCGTTGCTGAACGCGAACGCGTCGACGCCTACCTCGAGCACGGACCCGGTGGTCCAGTGCACGCGCGCACTGAGCCGGCTGGCGATCACCTCGGTGTCCTCGAACAAGCCCGGCACGTACAGCCGGGCGTCCGCGCTGGCCAGTGCCACCGTTCCGCCACCGGGCGACAGGTCGATCGAGCCGGACAAGTTCTGGAAGCCGGGTTGCCCCGGGCGCGGGAGCCCGTTCGCATCCAGCGGCGGGACGGCCGGTTGCGCGGCCGCGGCCAGCCGATCGAAGCGCGTGCGCAGCGCGAAGTTGGACACGTGGTCCGGATCCGCATCCCATGCGGCGTACAGGTCGGCCAGGTTGCCGCGCATCGAATAGCGCGCGATCAGGTCCAGCGCCTGGGCCGGAAGCGGCAACTGGCTGGCCAGATTGCCCAGATCCTCCAGCGAGAGCGAATCGACGCTGACCTCGATGTGAAGCGGCGCGTCCGCCGGTCCGAGCGGGCGCGAGGCGCGGTAGGTGAGGTCGGTGGGCGGCAGATGAAGGCCGCCGGGGCCGCGCAGGGACAGATGCGTGAACGCGATGTCCTGGCCCTGCACCGTGCCGGTTCTCCACGCCTGTTGCGTGATGCGCCCCTGCAGGCTGCTCAGCCGTAACGGCGGCGCGTCGGAGCGCAGCCGCAACTCGACGTCGGTGAACGCCAGGTCGGCCCGCGCGCGCTGCACGGTCAGCGCGCCGAAATCGATCCACGCGCGCATCGCGCCGTTGCCGCGTCGCACGCGAAACGGCTGCGGGATCAGGCGCGCAAACGACTCGAGGCGGGCCAGGTCGACGAAGTTGAGCTGCGCGAACAGGCGCCCGGACCAACCCGCCGGATTGGACACCGGCACCGACCAGGCACGGTCGAACCAGCCGCGCACGTCGATCAGGTCCGCGATGCTGGAGGGCGGGCGCGCGCGCAACGCGAAATAATGGGTGCCGAGGTGGTGCGACAGCAGGACGTCGACGTCCGTCATGTCCACCGGCGGCGCCGGCGCGCTGGCGTTCGCCTGAACCGCATCGTCGTAATAGTGGACGATCGCATGGCTCACCGCCAGACGGCGCTGCTGCAGCACCCACTCCAGCGTCCCATTGTTCGATTGGGCTGCTGACAGATCGATCTCGATGCCTGCGATTCTCAAGCGGGTTTCGGATACGCGCCGCACTTCGATCTCGGGGGCGAGCACCACCAGCGAATTGACCTGCGCCCGCAAGGTCGGCACGCTGGTCCAGGAAATCACCGCGTCGACCTGCGGCAGCGTCAGCGAGACCGCGCCGCTCGCGTCATGCAGTTGCACGTCGGCGAGCTGCAGGCGCGGATTGAACCCCTGCCAGCTCGACCCGATGTGTCCTATCGTCACCCGCTGGTTCAGTATCTGGCTCGCGCGCGCCTCGATCGGGGCTCGCCAGTCGTCGATGTGCGGCATGAACCAGAACCGCAGAATGATCAGCGACAGGCAGAACACGAAGTAGGCGGCCAGCCCGAGCCAGGCCAGCGCGCGCAGGTTCCACAGCACAACGCGCAGGCCGCGTTCGCCCAGACGTCGCGCCAGCGAGCGCTCGGTCGACTCGACCGCGCGCTCGACCGCGCCCTCGACCGATTCGACCGCGTGCTCGACCGCGCCTTCGACCGATTCGACCGCGTGCTCGACCGCGCCCTCGACCGATTGGACGATGCGGGCGGCGTGCCCCGGCGCGTGCGGTGGAGCAGGTGGAGTCGAGCCGTCGTCCGGGCTGTCGGTCATTGCCTGTGATCCGATTGCGCGCTGCGTACAATCCCGATTCCCTGCACGGCGCGCTTCGAATCGGGATTCGGACGCTAGCACAGGCAGCGGCGCGAGCAGGCGACGCGCGCGGCGCGAACCACGCTCATTTGACCTGAATTCGACCGGTAAAGAATCTGGCGCAAGAAACGATTTGCAACGAATTGCTGCAGGCCGCGCGCACGGCCTTGCGCTGCAGCCGCTTTGTCGTGCGCTCGCTGCAGGCGGAGCCGGGCGCGGCCGCGGGCGCCGACGCGCAGATCGCGTGGCTGGCCGCCAATGCGGCGCAGCCCTGGGATCGGCCCCGCATCGAGGCGCACCTGGATTCCGATCGGGCCGCACACGAGGCGCTGCTTCCATCGGCCTGGCTGCCGGCGGCGATGCGCCGCCTGCGCCGCCGCCTGTTGCTGGGAATCATGGTGCGGGACGTGGCGCAGTGTGCCGACTTGAGCGAGGTCACCGGATCGATGACCGCGCTCGCCGAAAGCTGCGTGCAGCGCGCGCTGCGCGTGCTGGCGCAGGATCTGGCCGCCCGCCATGGAACTCCGGCCGATGCGTCGGGCTGCCCCCAGGACCTGCTCGTGGTGGCGATGGGCAAGGCCGGCGCGTTCGAATTGAACGTGTCGTCCGACCTCGACCTGGTGTTCGTCTATGACGCCGAGGGCGACACCCGGGCGGACCCGGGAGCGGAAGCACCGCCCCGATCGATCGGCAACCAGGAGTTCTTCGAACGCCTGGGGCGTTCGCTGATTGCGGCGCTGTCCGAGTCGACGGTCGACGGTTTCGTATTCCGTGTCGACATGCGGCTGCGTCCGAATGGCGATGCCGGGCCGCTCGCCGTGTCGTGCGCGATGCTCGAGGAGTATCTGACCCGCCAGGGTCGCGAGTGGGAGCGCTTCGCCTGGCTCAAGGGGCGTGTGATCTCGCAGCCCGTGCTGGCCAGCCCCATGGAGTTCGCGCGCCAGCTCGCGTCGCTCGATGCCTGCGTGCAGCCGTTCGTATACCGGCGCTATCTGGACTTCAATGCGATCGGCGCGCTGCGCGAGCTGCACGCCAGGATCCGCCGGCAGGCCGAGCGCCTTGCCAACGGCCGCGGCGAGGGGCGCTACCACGTCAAGCTCGGGCGCGGCGGCATCCGCGAGATCGAATTCATCGCGCAGACTTTCCAGGTGATGCGCGCCGGGCGCGACGGCCGGCTGCGCTCGCGCTCGACGCTGGCGACGCTCGAGACGCTCGGCGCGCTCGGATTGCTGGCGCTCGATGAATCGCGCGCCCTGGCCGACGCATACCGCTTTCTGCGGCGCCTGGAACACGCGCTGCAATACGTGGACGATGCGCAGACGCACTGGATTCCGGCCGACGGCGATGCTCGCGGGCGGGTCGCGTGCCTGCTCGCGATGACCGATGGCGCCGAGCTGATGGCGGCTTACCGCGCGCACGCGGAGCGGGTCGCCGCGGTATTCGACCGCATCTTCGCGGCGCCGGTCCGCGCGCCGGAGCAGGCCCTCGCCGCCGATTCGGCCGGCGCGCTGGCCGCGTTCGGATTTTCCGACCCGGGCGCCATGGGGGCACGCATCGCGGCGCTGCTCGACTCGCCCCGCGTGGCCGCCACCTCCGAGGCCAATCGGGCCCGCATCGCGCACCTGGTGCACGCCGCCTTGCCCGCGATTGCCGAGGAGGCGCGCCGGGTTCAGGCTCGCGCCGGCGCGTCGATCGACGAGATGCTCGCGCGCTGGCTGCAGCTGCTCGAGGTGATCGCCGGCCGCAGCACCTACGCCGCGCTGCTCGACGAATACGCCCAGGCCCGCACCCGCGTCGTGCGCCTGCTCGCCTGCGGTCGGTGGGCTGCCGAGTATCTGGCGCGCCACCCGATCGTGCTGGATGAACTGCTCGATGACCGGCTGGCGTCCCAGGCTCCGGACCAGGATTTCGCGCCGAGCTGGGCAGCGCAGGTGCGCCGGCAGCTGAGCGAATCGGGCGCCGACGGTGAGCGCCTGATGAACCTTCTGCGCGACGCGCACCACGCGCAGGTGTTTCGCCTGCTGCTGGCCGACGTTAACGGGTTGCTGAGCCTGGAGGCGCTGGCCGACCAGCTGTCGGCGCTCGCCGATGCTGCGCTGGATCTGAGCCTCGAGACGGTCTGGCGCCTGCAACGCGGCGCCGGAGCCGGCTCACCGCGCCTGGCCGTGGTCGGCTACGGCAAGCTCGGCGGCAAGGAGCTCGGATACGCATCGGACCTGGATCTGATCTTCGTATACGACGATCCGGACCCCGACGCGCCGGCCGTGTATGCGCAACTGGTGCGCCGCCTGGTGAGCTGGCTGTCGACACCGACCTCCAGCGGCGTGCTGTTCGACGTGGACCTGCGGCTTCGTCCGAACGGCAACGCCGGCCTGCTGGTGAGCTCGCTGGAAGCCTTCGAAGAGTACCAACGCAACGTCGACGGCCGTGGCGCCTGGGCCTGGGAACACCAGGCGCTCACCCGGGCTCGCGTCTGTGCCGGCGACCTGGCGGTGGGCAGCCGCATCGAAAAGTTGCGGCGCGAGGTTCTGGCGCGGCCCCGCGATCGGGCGCAGCTCGCCGCCGATGTCCTGTCGATGCGCGAGCGCATGCTGCAGGGACATCCGAACCGCACGGAGCTGTTCGATCTGAAACACGACCGCGCAGGCATGGTCGACGTGGAGTTCGCGGTCCAGTTCCTGGTGCTGGCCGAGGCGGCCGCGCATCCGGAACTGCTCGACAACCTGGGTAACATCGGTTTGCTCAAGGTCGCAGCGCGGCTGGCGCTGATCGAGCCGGCGCTGGCGCACGCAGCCGCCGACGCCTACCGCGACTATCGCCGCATCCAGCACGGCATGCGGCTGGACGGAGCGCAGTTCGCGCGTGTGCAGCGGGCGCAAGTGGAGGGGCAGATCGAGGCCGTCGCCGCGTTGTGGCACGCGGTGTTTCACGACCTTCCTTCTGCCCAATCCCTCACCCCCGCCCCCTCTCCCGCCAGCGAAGCGGGGGAGTCGGGCCGTGCCCCATCGCCCCCCGCCAGCGAAGCGGGAGAGGTAGAAGTTCCTCCCCTCTCCCACGCCAGTGGGAGAGGGGCCGGGGGTGAGGGCGAGCGCGGATGAGGACCGCAGCACTGCGTTCGCTGCCGCGCACCGTCTGGCTGCTGGGCGCGATCAGCCTGCTCAACGATTCGGCCTCCGAGCTGGTCTATCCGCTGCTGCCGATGTTCGTTGCCACCACGCTCGCCGGCGGGCCGCTTGCGCTCGGCCTGGTCGAGGGCGCGGCCGAGGCCGCGGCCAGCCTGCTGAAGCTGGTATCGGGCGCCTGGTACGACCGCATCGGCCGCGCGCGCCCGTTCGTGGTGGCCGGCTACGGCGCCGCGGCCATGGCGCGGCCGCTTATGGCCCTGGCGCAGAACTGGTTCACGGTGCTGGCCTTGCGCGTGGCCGATCGTGCGGGCAAGGGGCTGCGATCGGCCCCACGCGATGCATTGCTGTCGCGCTCGGTGGCGCCGGGTCAGCTGGGCCTCGCGTTCGGATTGCACCGAGCCTTCGACAACGCGGGGGCCGTGCTGGGCCCCTTGATGGCGGCCGCGCTGCTGGGCGCCGGCGCGCCGGTGCGCGGGATTCTCGCGTGGGCCATGCTGCCGGGGATCCTGTGCGTGCTGTTGGCGCTGCGCGTGCGCGAATCGGGCCAGCCCGCCGCGGCCGCGTCCGAGCGGTCGTGGAAGTGGCGGGCGCTGCCGACGCCGTTTCGCCGCCTTTTGTTCGCGGTGGGGCTGTTCGCGCTGGGCAACGTGTCGAGCGTGTTCTTCCTGCTTCGCGCCTCTGAGCTGGGACTTTCGGGGGCACGGGTGGCCCTGCTGTGGGCGCTGGTGTCGGCCCTTTCCACGCTGCTTTCGGTTCCGTTGTCGGGATGGTCGGACCGCATCGGCAGGCTGCCGCTGCTGGTGGCCGGCTGGAGTCTTTTCACGCTGATGTGCGTGGGGTTCGCAGGCGCCACCGGCGCGCAGATGATGTGGCCACTCGCAATCGCGCTCGGCATCTACCTGGCGGCGACCGAGGGTGTCGAACGGGCCCTGGTGAGTGACGCCGTGGCGGCGAGCCAGCGCGGCTCGGCTTATGGCTGGTACCACCTGGTGCGGGGCGGCATGCTGCTGCCGGCTGCGGCCTGGATCGGGGCGCTGTGGCAGGTCTTCGGGGCACGGTGGGCGTTCCTCGGGGCCGCCGCCTGCACCCTGCTGGCGACCGTCCTGCTGCTGTTGTGGGTGCGGCCTGCGGTGCCGGCCTCACAGCAGGCTGCGCAATAACACGAAGGCGGCCATGCCGGCGGCCATCGCCGCCAGCATGTTGCCGGTCGATCGCATCACGACCAGCGCGATCAGTCCCGCATCCAGGCGCGGATTCGACAGCGCGATGTTCAATCCCTGCTCGTTGAGCACGAGCTGCGGCACCAGCAGCGCGGCCAGCGCGCACGCCGGCGCATAGCGCAGGCCACGCTGGATACGGGACGGCAAGGCCGCGTGATCGCCGAGCACGAGAAACAGCGACCGCGTGATCAGCGTCACCATGGTCAGGCCGGCGATCACCCCGGCGAGCGAAAGGCCGGTCATCGTTTCGCCGCGCGCCGCTCTTGCGCGATCTCGGTGCAAATCGCGGCGGCGACGCCGGCCAGAACGGCCGCCAGCACCGCCAGCCTCATCGGCAGCGGTTGCGCAACGATTGCCACGATCGAGGCGACCAGCACCCCGACCACCGAGGGCGAATTGGTCAGCGACGGCTCGACCAGCGTGATCAACGCCAGGACGCCGACGAACTCCATGCCCCAGGACGGCGGGATGCGGTCCGCCAGCAGGATGCCGAGCACGGACATCGACTGCCAGGTGAGCCAGTTGGCAAAGCACAGCCCGAGAAAGAACCAGATCCGTTCGGTGCGCCCCGCCTCATCGGTTGCGGAGCCGGCCCAGCGGCGACTGGCCAGCAGGTAGCCGAAGTCCGAAGTCAGGTAGCCCAGGACCAGGCGTCGCCCGACGCTCAGGTGCCGAAAATACGGCTGCAGCCCGGCCGAAAAGATGACGAAGCGCAGGTTGACGATGGTTGCCGTCAGCAGGACCAGCCACATCGGCGCGCCGGACACCATCAGCGGAAGCGCCGCCAGCTGTGCGCTGCCGGCATACACGAAGCAGCTCATGGCCAGCGCTGGAGCCACGTGCAAGCCGATGCGCACCGTCGCCACCCCGGTGACCAGGGCCCAGGCGCCGGTTGCGATCAGGGCCGGCGCGAACGAGCGCAGGCCGTCGGCAAAGGCCGCGCGCCGGAGGTGCGCGAGCGTGGCCGGTCGTCCGAAGAGCGAGGCCAGGGGCTCGGTTTGAAGGATTCGCAAGGAAGTGCAAGGCAGTGGCGGACCCGGACGGCCGCTACCGCCCAGCCGCGAGTATTACCGAATTTTTCCCCCTTTCGCGAGCGGGATAGAATCGGCGCAACGCGCGAGGAGACGACCTCATGTCGATGTCCGATCGGGACGGGTGGATCTGGTATGACGGCAAGATGGTGCCGTGGAGGGAAGCGACGACGCACGTGCTGACGCATTCGCTCCACTACGGGCTGGCAGTGTTCGAGGGCGTGCGGGCTTACAAGGCGGCCGGCGGGCCGGCCATTTTCCGGTTGCGCGAGCACACCGAGCGGCTGTTCAATTCGGCCAGGATCTTCCTGATGCAGATCCCCTTCACGCAGGAGCAGTTGATCGAGGCGCAGCGGCAGGTCGTGCGGACCAACAAGCTCGAGCAGTGTTATCTGCGCCCGATCGTCTTTTACGGCTCGGAGAAGATGGGCGTGAGCCCGATCGGGGCCAGCGTGCACGTGGCCATCGCCGCCTGGCCCTGGGGCGCCTACCTGGGCGAGGACGGCCTGCAGAAGGGCATTCGCGTCAAGACTTCATCGTATGCGCGGCACCACATCAACGTGTCGATGGTCCGCTCCAAGACCGCCGGCCACTACGTCAATTCGATCCTGGCCAACCTGGAGGCCACGCGCGACGGCTACGACGAGGCGCTGCTGCTGGACACCAACGGATTCGTGGCCGAGGGCGCCGGCGAAAACCTGTTCATCGTGCGTGGCGGTCAGCTTTTCGAACCGGAACTGGTCTCGGGCCTTGCGGGCATCACGCGGCAGACCGTGATCGAGCTGGCGCGCGATCTGGGCTTTTCGGTGCAGGCCAGGCCGATGACGCGCGACGACGTCTATCTGGCCGACGAGGCGTTCTTCTCCGGCACTGCCGCCGAGATCACCCCGATCCGCGAACTGGACGGGCGCGTGATCGGCAGCGGGCGGCGCGGCCCGGTGACCGAGAAAATTCAGGCGTTGTTCTTCGATGCGGTCAATGGCCGCGCACCCAAGTATCGCGAGTGGCTGACCCCGGTATGAGCAAACCCCAGAGCCCGGTTGTCGAGATTTCCGAGGAAAATCTGCCGGCGTTTTGCCCCAACCCGTCGATGCCTGTCTGGAACCATCATCCGCGCGTTTTCCTCGAACTGGGTCCCCAGGGCGAGGCGATGTGTCCGTACTGCGGCACGCGCTATCGGTTGAAAGCGGGCCAGTCGGGCAAGGGTTCCCACTAGATAGAGAGGTTCGCGCCAGAAATGACTGCGACCATGCCGCGCTTGACCAAGCCCTTGCTGTTCGCCTCGCCCGAGGAGTGCGAACAGGCCTTCTACGAAGCGCTCGAATCGGCCGACATCGACGCGGTGAGCGACGCCTGGCTCGATGACGAAGACGTGTGCTGCGTACACCCGGGCGGAGCCCGCCTGGTCGGCTACTCGGCTGTGCGCTCGTCGCTGGCCGCCATGCTTTCCAACGGTCCGGTCCAGATCCGCACCGTATCGCGCAAGTGCTTCGAATCTCCGACCATCGCCGTCACCAACGTGATCGAGGAGGTGGTTGTCGTGCAGTCCGGCACCCGCCAGCTGGTGCACGTGATCGCCACCAATGCGTTTGCCAAGACGCCGTCGGGCTGGAAGATGGTGTTGCACCATGCCGCCGCAGCCCCGCAAGGGCGGGCAGCCGACATCGAAACGCCGCACGGCCCCGTGCATTAAGTTAGGTCCGGAAAATTTACGGGGGGCCCTCACCCCCGGCCCTTTCCGGCCTTCGGCCGGAAAGGGCCGGAGGAAGAGAACGAGGGGCGGAGGCGGGGTTTCGCGAAGCACTGCTTCGCGCCGCCGGAGCCGGCGCGCCTTGCAAGGCGCGCCGTGGAGCGGCTGGGCCCCGTCGTGCTCCCCCCAGCCAATGTAAAGAAAGAGATTGGGCGGAGCCGGATCGCCCCTCGCCCGCGTAGCGGGAGAGGGGAGGGGGTGAGGGTCAGTCCGCCAGCCCGCGCCACTTTGATTTCGTCGCGCCGTCGTCGTCGCTGCCGTCGTCGGGGCCTTTCTTGCCGGCCGCCTTGCGCTGCTCCCGGATCTGAGTGTTCAGCTGGCGCAGGCGGGCATCGACCTCGGACATCGTGTAGAAGTCCGCATCGGCCGCGCTGCGCGCGAGCCTGAGCTGCTCGACCGCAGCCGGCACCGAGCCCTGCAGCAGGTACATCTCGGCGGTCGCCTGGTGCTGCAGGGTCTTCTGCTGTAACGCGGCGTGACTCGCGGCCAGCAGCTGGAAGTACTCCGGATCGGAGTGGGTCAGTCCCAGTTGCCCGCGCAGGTAATCGATCGCCTGGCGATGGTGCCCCATCCGCTGCAGCAGGTCGACGTACTCCATTGCGGTCAGGCGCGATACCGGGAAGCGCGACGTCGCGTCGTGCGCAAGCTTCAGCGCGGCCTCCCGGCCGTCGTCGTCCGTGGCCGCCTGGTACGTCGCCTCGGCGACCAGCTTGTCCAGGATGGCGGACGGGGCCGAGGTTGCCCGGCGCGCGGTCAGTGCCGCCTCCAGCGCGTCGTGGTTCTGCTTGAGCCGCAGGTCCGCAATAGCCAGCCCGTAGTAGGCGGCCACCTCGTTGCCCGCGGTGTGGTGCTGAATCTGGTCGGCGAAGTAGGCTTGCGAATTGCTCGCGCCCTGCTTCGTGTCGTCCTGCAGAACGCGCAGCCGCGCTCGCACCAGGCCGAAATCCAGGCTGTCGGCCCGCTGGTGCGTGTGCAGGTTCGTCAATCGCCCCTGAATGTCGGAAATGCGCTCGACCGTCATCGGGTGGGTGCGCAGGTACGAGGGGGCGATGCTCTCGTAGATGCGGGTGCTGTTTTGCATCCGCGTGAAGAAAGCCGCCATGGCGCGGGCGTCGAACCCGGCGTTCACCAGGATGTCGAACCCGACCCGATCGGCCTCGCGTTCGTTGTCACGAGAGAAAGCCAGCTGCGATTGAATCGCCGCCCCTTGTCCGACCATCACCGCCGCCTGCGCGGCCTGTCCGTTTCCGCCCGCGCGCGAGGCGAGCAGCGCCAGCAGCAGCGAGCCGATCGTGATCGCCAGGGCCTCCTTCTGCTTGGCGATCATGCGGGCGATGTGCCGCTGCTGAACGTGTCCGATTTCGTGCGCCATCACCGACGCGAGCTCCGATTCGCTCTGCACGGTAATGATCGTTCCGGTCTGAACGCAGATGAAGCCGCCGGGCAGCGCGAAGGCGTTGATCATCGAGTCGCGCAGCAGGAAGAATTCGAAGTCGATCTGGCGTGCCTGGCTGGCCGCGACCAGCTCGTAGCCGATCTTGTTCAGGTACTCGGTGGCGTCCGGATCGGGCAGGTAGGTCGGATCCTGGCGCACCTCCACCATGATCTGCTCGCCGAGTTTGCGTTCCTGCCCCGGCGTCAGGTCCGTGGTGGCTTCGCCAAGCGTCGGAAGTTCCTGCGACGCGCCGGTGGGCTCTTGCGACGCCGCGGGAAGCTCCTGCGCCACCGCGGGCCGCTGCAGCGCGAGGGCGAACGTCAGGGTCAGCACCAGCGCGCGAGCCCCGGTGCGAGCCATCCTGGATCGAAATTCGGTCGATGAATCTTGCACGGACACGCGACTCGGGAGGGGTCACTTTGTATGATATCCGCAACGCCGGAAGGTTCCTGGCGGCCGGAAAGGAATTCCCGTGCGACTTGAAACGGATTGCAACAGCAGATCGACGGTTGCGTCGGCGGGCCTACAGCGATGAGCCGATTGACCCACCTTGACGCGCAGGGGCACGCCCAGATGGTTGACGTCGGCGGCAAGAGCGAGACGCACCGCGTGGCGCGGGCCGAGGGGCGGATCCGGATGTCGACTCCGGCGCTCGACGCCATCGAATCGGGCGACTCGAAAAAGGGCGATGTGCTGGGCGTTGCGCGGGTGGCGGCGATCCAGGCCGCCAAGCGCACCTCCGAGCTGATCCCGCTTTGCCATCCGCTGCCGATCACCCGCCTGACGGTCGATTTCGTGTTGGACCGCGCGTTGTCCTCGGTGGTGTGCACCGCGCAGGTGGAGACCTTCGGCCGCACCGGCGTGGAGATGGAGGCGCTGGTTGCGGTCCAGATCGGCCTTCTGACGGTCTACGACATGTGCAAGGCGATCGACCGGTCGATGCGGATCGAGGCGGTGCGCTTGCTCGAGAAGAAGGGCGGACGCAGCGGCCACTGGGTCGCTCCGGCCGCTGAATGAGACCTCCTCAGGACGCAGGCGGGGCGGTTTCGACGAAGCTGGGCCGGGCGGACAGCTTTTCGTAGTGGCGCGCCAGGTTCGGGTGCGCCGTGCGCCAGTCGATCGACGGAAAGCGGAAGTCGAGCCATCCGAGCGCGCAGCCGAGCGCGATGTCGGCCAGCGTGTACGACTGTCCGTTGCACCAGGGCCGTTCGCCCAGCCCGGTGGAGGCCGATTTCAACGCGGCCCGCACCTTGGACATCTGGCGCTCGACCCAGGCCGCCGATTGCTGGTGCGAGGCGCGCTGCGTGTGCTCAAGGCGCACCAGCACGGCCGCGTCCAGCAGGCCATCGGCCAGCGCCTCCCAGGTGCGCACCTCGACCCGTTCGCGGCCGTTGCCGGGAATCAGGTGGCTCACCGGCGTCAGCAGATCGAGGTACTCGACGATCGTGCGCGAATCGAACACCGCGCCGCCGTCTTCCATGATCAGGCAGGGAACCTGGCCGAGCGGATTGTGATCCTGGATGCGCGTCTCGGCTGCCCACACGTCCACCATCTCGAGCTCGCATTCGATGCGCTTTTCAGCCATCACGATGCGCACCTTGCGGGCGTACGGGCTGGTAGGAGACGCAAGCAGTTTGAAGTTCTTGAACACCTCGGCAGTTCCCGCCATCTGCTACGAAATCGCGGTCGAGTATATCGTGCAAACCGCCGATCCGGGTCGATGTTAAACTGCAGCACCGCCCATCGAGCGGTTCTTGACGATCCCCTTCGACCGGGGATTCGCGCGTGTCTCAGGCCAATCTTCCTCTTTCGGAAACGACCGCCCTTTCGCCCCTGGACGGCCGTTACGCGCGCGCCACCGCCGAGCTGCGCGCGATATTCTCGGAGTATGCGTTCATGCGCGCGCGAGTGCGCGTGGAGATCGAGTGGCTGCTCGCGCTCTCCGCGCTCGGGTTGCCGGAGTTGCCGGCGCTCACGGAAGAGGCCGCCGCGAGCGCCCGCAAGCTGGCGCAGGACTTCAGCGTGGCCGATTGCGAGCGGGTCAAGGCCATCGAGTCCAGCATCAATCACGACGTCAAAGCGGTCGAGTACTGGATCAAGGAACGCACCGCCGATGTGCCGCAGCTGCGCCACGCGGCCGAATTCATTCACTTCGCGTGCACCTCGGAGGACATCAACAACTGCGCGCACGCGTTGATGGTGCGCGACGGACGATCCGCCCTGGTCAAGCGTCTGCACCTGCTGCACGCGCGCCTGCGCGACCTGGCGCACCAGCACGCGGCACAGCCGATGCTGAGCCGCACGCACGGCCAGGCGGCCACCCCGACCACGGTGGGCAAGGAGTTCGCCAATTTCGCGATGCGCCTGGCGACCTGCATCGCGGTGATCCAGTCGGTGCCGCTCAAGGCGAAGCTGAACGGTGCGGTGGGCAACTTCAACGCGCATCGGGTGGCCTGTCCGGAGGTCGATTGGGAGCCGGTGGCGGCGGCGGTGGTCGGATCGCTCGGCCTGGCCTGGAGCTCGCACACGACCCAGATCGAGCCGCATGACTGGATGGCGGGGCTGTTCGATGCGCTGGCGCGCGCCAATTCGGTGGTGTTGGGACTGGACCGCGACCTGTGGGGCTACATCGCGCTGGGCTATTTCCGCCAGAAGTCGGTTCCCGGCGAAGTCGGATCCTCGACCATGCCGCACAAGGTGAACCCGATCGATTTCGAGAATTCCGAGGGCAACCTGGGGCTGGCCAGCGCCACGCTGCGCCATCTGTCCGACAAGCTGCCCGTGTCGCGCTGGCAGCGCGACCTGAGCGATTCGACCGTGCTGCGCAACCTGGGGGTCGCGTTCGGCCATTGCCTGCTCGGCTACGAGTCCTGCCTGCGCGGTTTGCGCTCGATCGAGGTCGATGCGGCCGCGCTCGCGGCCGACCTGGACGCAAGCTGGGAGGTGCTGGCCGAGCCGGTGCAGACGGTGATGCGGCGCTACGGGGTTGACCAGCCCTACGAGAAGCTCAAGGAGCTGACCCGGGGGCGCGCCGTCACGCGCGAGACGCTGCACCAGTTCATCGCGGCCCTGCCGATTCCCGAAGCGGCCCGCCGCGACCTGCTGGCCCTGACGCCCGCCACCTACGTGGGCCTGGCCGAGGATCTGGCCTTGCGCTGCTGACAGGGCCTTTCAAAGGGGTCTGATCGCCTGCGTCTCGTCCTTCTTGACCGGCTTGACCAGGTCCTCGCGCTTGACCCCCAGGTAACGGGCGATGGCGGCGGCCACGAACACCGACGAGTACACGCCGAAGCAGATGCCCAGGGTCAGCGCCAGTGCAAAGTTGTGCAGAGCCGGCCCGCCGAACAGCAGCATCGTGAGCGTCATCATCAGGGTGCAGCCGTGCGTGATGATGGTGCGCGAGATGGTCGCGGTGATGGCCGAGTCGATCACTTCGGTGGCGCTCGCCTTGCGCATGGTCCGGAAATGCTCGCGCACCCGGTCGAAGATGATCACCGATTCGTTGACCGAGTAGCCGAGCACGGCCAGCACCGCCGCCAGCACCGGAAGGGAGAACTCCCAGCGGAAGATCGCGAACATTCCGATCACCAGCACGACGTCGTGCAGGTTGGCGACGATCGCCGCCACCGAGAACTTCCACTCGAAGCGCAGCGCCAGGTAAAGCATGATCCCGGCGCACACGAAGAAAAGCGCCAGTGCCCCGTCGTAGGCGAGCTCGGAGCCGACCTGCGGCCCGACGAACTCCACGCGCCGCATCTCGGTGCAGCGGCCCGCGAGCTCCTTTTGCCGGGCCAGCAGCGTCGAGGACGCTTCGGCGGTCCTTTCGGCCTGCGGGTGCTTCACGAAGTCGGCGTACCCCGAATGCAGCGCGGCGCACTCGGAAGCCTCTCCCGGCGAGGCCTCGGCAGTGAGCGCGCTCAACACGATCTCAGCCTGCTGCCCGGAGGAAAACCCGGCCCGCGCTGGCAGCCGGATCAGCACGTCGGAGGCGGTGCCGAAGCTTTGCACCTGAAAGTCGCCCCAGCCCAGGCGCGAGATCGCGGCGCGGATCTTCTCCAGATCGGCCGGCGCGCGGTACGACACTTCCATCACCGTGCCGCCGGTGAACTCGATCGACAGGTTCAGTCCGCGCACGATCAGAAAGGCGACCGCGATCAGGAACGTCACCGCGGAGATCGCGTTGAAGAAAAGCGAATACCGCATGAACGGAATCGTTCTGCGGATCCGGAAAAATTCCATCGTCGGTTCCCGTTCTGAAAGTTGTGGTCCGCCGGGGTCCGGGCGTCAGCCCTTGGCCCCGGCCACGGCCGGTCCGGGCCGCCAGACCTGGCCGATCGCGAGCGACTGCAGCCGCTTGCGCGAACCGTACAGCAGGTTGACGACGCCGCGGGAGATGAACACCGCGGAAAAGATCGACGTCAGGATGCCCAGCACGTGCACCACGGCAAAGCCCCGCACCGGCCCCGAGCCGAGCATGAACAGGAACACGCCGGCGATCAGCGTCGTGACGTTCGAGTCCACGATGGTGGCGAAGGCCCGCTCGTATCCCTGCGCGATCGCCTGCTGCGGCAACCGCTCCCTTGCGCAGCTCCTCGCGTATGCGCTCGTTGATCAGCACGTTGGCGTCGATCGCCATGCCGAGCGTGAAGGCGATGGCGGCGATGCCCGGCAGGGTCAGGGTGGCCTGCAGCATCGACAGCAGCGCAACCAGCAGCATCAGGTTGATCGCCAGCCCCAGCACCGACACGACGCCGAACAGCGCGTAATACAGGCACATGAAGACCGAGATCGCGGCGAAACCCCAGACGGTGGATCGGAAGCCGGCCGCGATGTTCTCGGCGCCCAGGCTCGGCCCGATCAGGCGCTCCTCGATGATCTGCATCGGCGCGGCCAGCGCGCCGGCCCGCAGCAGCAGCGCCAGGTCGTTGGCGGTCTGGGTGGTCCCCACGCCGGTGATCTGGAAGCGCGATCCGAACTCACCCTTGATCGTGGCAACGGTCAGCACCTCGCCGCGCCCCTTCTCGAACAGGACCACCGCCATCGGCTTGTTGAGGTTCTCGCGCGTGACCTTGCGCATGTAGCGGCCGGCCGACTCGTTCAGCTCGATCGAAACGGCCGGCTGCTGGCGCTCGTCGAACGTGGCCTGCGCTCCCTGCAGCTGCTGACCGGAGAAGATCACGTCCTTCTTCAGCACGACCGGCGCGCCGCGGCCGATCGTGAAGCGCTCGGAGCCGAACGGAACGGGCGAGTTGCCCGAAACGGCCGCCAGGCCTTCGGACGAAACGTCGACCAGGCGCGATTCGAGCGTCGCGGTGCGGCCGATGATGTCCTTGGCGCGCGCCGTGTCCTGCACGCCGGGCAGCTCCACCACCACCCGGTCGGTGCCCTGCTGCTGGATCACCGGCTCGGCCACGCCCAGCTCGTTGATCCGGTTGTGCAGCGTCGTGATGTTCTGCGCCAGCGCGTTGTCCTGCGTGGCCTTGCGCGCGGCCGGCGTCAGGGTCGCGATCAGGACCGCATCGGAGCCGATCGTGTCCTCGCGCAGCGCCAGGTCGGCCATGGCGTCGCGCATCACCCCGGTGGCCTGGGTGCGCGCCTGCGCGTCACGGAAACGGATCACCAGGGACTCGCCCTCGCGGGCGATGCCGGAGTGCCGCACGTCCTTGTCGCGCAGCAGCGTGCGCAGGTCGCTCTCCAGACCCTGCAGGCGCTTGTTCACCGCCTCGTTCAGGTCGACCTGCATCAGGAAGTGCACGCCGCCGCGCAGGTCCAGCCCCAGGTACATCGGCAACGCGTGCAGGCCCTGCAGCCAGTCGGGAGTGCGCGAAACCAGGTTCGGAGCGACCACGTAGGTCGGGTCGGACGAATCGGGGTTCAGGGTGCGCTCGAGCAGGTCGCGCGCCCGCTTCTGGCTGTCGGCGTCGGCGAACCGCGCGAACACGGTCGGGTTCAGCCCGACCATGTTCAGCGTCACGCGTGCTTTCTGGATGCCGGCCGACTCCAGGGCCTGCTGCACGCGCGACAGCAGCGCCGTGTCCGGGCGCACGGTCGCCTTGATCGAGGCGATCTGGACCGCCGGCGACTCGCCGAAGAAGTTCGGCAGCGTGTAAAGCGCGCCGAAGCACAGTGCCGCGACGATGATCAGGTACTTCCAGGGCGGGTAGCGGTTCATGGAGTGAAGTGGTGGCGGGCCGATGCGGGCGAGACGGTGGCGTGCGCCAGTGGGGCCGGCGCCGCAGCCTGGCGGCTCACAGCGATTTCATGCTTCCCTTGGGCAGCAGGGTCGCAACCGAGGAGCGCTGGACCGACACCGTCACCGGCTTGTCCCCGACGCTTGCGACCTGCAGCGTCAGATACTGGTCGGAAATCTCGGTGATGCGGCCCACCAGCCCGCCCGTGGTCACGACCTCGTCGCCCTTGCCCAGGGCATCGATCATCGCCTTCAGTTCCTTCTGGCGCTTGGTCTGGGGGCGGATGATCACGAAGTAAAAAAACGCGAACAGCGCGACCATCATCACGAGCATTTGAATGCCCTGGTCGGAGGATGCCGCGGCACCCTGGGCGAAGGCGTCTGAAATCAATGGCATTGCAGGCTCCGACTGCGTTTGGCTTTCGTCTTCATGCGGGCGTATGCATCCGCGTTGCCCGGAACCGTTGCGTGCCGAACCCGCACGGTTCCCAGGTTAACCGTTGATTATATCCGCCAGGCCCGTAATCCAGAGCCGACGCCTTACTCAGGCTCGGAAGCGGCGCGCCGGGCGATCTCGGCCCGCGCAAAGTTCTCGAAACGGCCCTGCCGGATCGAATCGCGCGCCCGCTGCATCAAGGACAGGTAGTAGTGCAGGTTGTGGATCGTGTTCAGGCGCGCGCCCAGCATCTCGTTGATGCGCTGCAGATGGTGCAGATAGGCGCGGCTGAAGCCCCGGCAGGTGGCGCAGGCGCAGTCCGGATCGAGCGGCGCGCTGTCCTCGCGGTGGCGCGCATTGCGGATCTTGATGTCGCCGTGGCGCGTGAAGAGCCAGCCGTTGCGCGCATTGCGCGTAGGCAGCACGCAGTCGAACAGGTCCACCCCTGCCGCGATCCCGGCCAGCAGGTCCTCGGGCGTCCCCACGCCCATCAGGTAACGCGGCGCCTCGCGCGGCAGCCGGAGCGCCGCGTGCCGCAGGGTTGCGAGCATCTGCTCCTTGGGCTCGCCCACCGACAGCCCCCCGATCGCGTAGCCGTCGAAGCCGATCGCGCGCAGTCCGGCCACCGATTCCTCGCGCAGCGCCTCGTACATGCCGCCCTGGACGATGCCGAACAGGGCGCGCGCGCTTTGCAGCCGGTCGAATTCGTCCCGGCAGCGCTGCGCCCAGCGCAGCGACAGCCGCATCGAATCGGCCGCCTCGCCCTCGGTTGCCGGCCGCGTCTGCGCCTGCGACTCGATCCAGTACGGCGTGCACTCGTCGAAAATCATCGCGACATCGGAATCGAGCGCATGCTGGATGCGAATCGACTCCTCCGGCGTCAGCAGCAGCGCGTCTCCGTTGATCGGGGAGCGGAACCGCACGCCGTCCTCGCCGACCTTGCGCAGTGCTCCGAGCGAAAAGACCTGGAACCCTCCCGAGTCGGTCAGGATCGGGCCGTCCCAGCCCATGAACCGGTGCAGCCCGGCGTGCGCCCGGATCACCTGCAAACCGGGCCGCAGCCAAAGGTGAAACGTATTGCCCAGCACGATCTGCGCGCCCACATCGCGCAGATCGCCGGGCGTGAGCGCCTTGACCGTTCCATAGGTTCCGACCGGCATGAAGGCCGGGGTTTGGACCGGCCCGTGCGCCAGCTGCAGCAGCCCGTTGCGTGCCGCGCCGTCGACCGCGTGCACCTCGAAGCGCATCTTCAATCCGGGTGCGGAAATCACGCAGGGCGCTCTCGGCCGGCCCCACTGCCTGAAGGGAGGGGGGAGGCCGGGAGGGTCGTGGAACCGGCGCGCTCCGCCAGCATCGCATCTCCGTAGCTGTAGAACCGATAGCCATGTTCGATCGCGTGGCGGTAGGTGAGCCGGACCGGCTCCATGCCGGCGAACGCGCTCACGAGCATCAGCAGGGTCGAGCGGGGCAGGTGGAAGTTCGTGATCAAGCGGTCGACCACCTCGAATCGATGGCCCGGGTAGATGAAAAGTCGCGTCTCGGCGTCGGCAGGGTACACGACGCCGTCGCGCGCGGCCGACTCGATCGCGCGCAAGGCCGTGGTTCCCACCGCGAGCACGCGGCCGCCCGCGGCGCGCGCCGAGTTGACCGCGCGCGCGGCGGCCTCGGTCACCTGGAAGCGCTCGGCGTGCATCACGTGATCGGCCACCCGTTCTGCGCGAACCGGCGCGAACGTGCCTGCTCCCACGTGCAGCGTCACGCAGGCGATCGCCACCCCCCGCGCGCGCAGCCGCTCCAGCAGCTGCTCCGTCAGGTGCAGGCCGGCCGTCGGCGCGGCCACCGCGCCGGGATGGTGCGCGTACACGGTCTGGTAACGGGCTTCGTCCAGCGCATCGGGCGCGTGCTCGATGTAGGGGGGCAGTGGAACATGGCCGGCACGCTCCAGCAAGGGCAGCAGATCGGCTTCGAACCGCAATTCGAAAAGGTCGCCGTCCCGTCCGGTCACCTGGGCCGCGACGCCTTGAAAGTCGATGCGCTGGCCGCTGCGCGGGCTGTGGCTGGTCCTGAGCAGCGCCAGCGCCCTGCGCGGCTCCAGCACGCGTTCGATCAGCGCTTCGACCCGCCCGCCGCTCGGCTTGGAGCCGAACAGGCGCGCCTTGATCACGCGCGTGTCGTTGAGCAGCACCAGGTCGCCGGCTTTCAGAAGGCCCGGCAGGTCCGCGAAATGAAGATCGTCGAGCCGGCCGTCGGACAGGTGCAGCAGGCGGCTGGATGCCCGATCGGCAAGCGGGCGCTGCGCGATCAGCGTCGCCGGCAATTCGAATTCAAAGTCGCCGAGCTTCAGGTCCTGTTGCATGGCTTGACCGGCCATAGGGGAGGGGCGGCCGCATTGGCAGCGCCCGGATCCACGCCGCATTCTAAGTCGTGCTCCAGGCCCGCCCCTGGGCAATGCCCATTGCCTCAGCCGATCCGGTGCAGGGTCGAAAATGATATGTTTCCGTGGTCCCGCGGGCCACGCGGGACGATCGGGTCCGGGCAGACTGCCCAGTGCGGCGACTTTGGGTTCACCGGAGTCAGAGGAGGAGCGCGTGCGATGGGGCATGCTCGTGTTCGCACTGATCGGCAGTGACATCATGGCCGACCCGCTGACCGAGGCCCAGGTCCGCTTCCGCGCGCTCAATACGTATCAGGCGACGGTGCATTCGCTCGCGGCCGACGGCGAGCAGCAAGTGATAAGTTATTTCTATCGCCAGCCGGGGTGGGTCCGGATGGAATTCGTCCAGCCGCACCACGGCGTGGTGCTGATCTACGATCCGGGGACGCGCCGGGTGCACCTGTGGCCGTTCGGCCTGAAACACATGCCGGTGCTGAACTTCGCCCCGGACAATTCCCTGATCAGCAGGCACGGCCACCGGGTCGATCGCTCGGATGTGGGCGTCCTGCTGGCGAATTTGCTGGCACTGCGCGCGCGCGGCAGCATGTCCTCGCTGGGCGAGGCACAAGTCGCGGGGCAGGCTGCCACAGGCTTGGACATCGTGGGCGATGCGGGCGTGAACGTGGACGGCGTGCATCGGTACCGGGTCTGGCTGGCGCGCGACAGCCTGTTTCCGCTCCGGGTGGAAAGTTTTGCGGCCGAGAAGGGGTTGATCGAAACCGTCGACATGCAAGGCGTCCAGATCGACGTGCCCTTTGCCGAGCGATTCTTCACGCCCTGAGGCAAGCGAGGTTCGCATGAGGCGAGGCGGCAGCGACCAATTCCATCTGACCACGCTGTGGCGATTTGACGCTTCGCTCGAGGCCGTATGGAACGCGGTGCTCCAGGCCGAAGCATGGCCGAGCTGGTGGACCGGCGTCGAGCGCGTGGTCACCCTGGAGCACGGTGACGCCAGCGGCCTGGGGGCGCGGTGGCACTGCACCTGCAAGAGCGCCCTGCCTTTCCGTCTGACCTTCGTCACCCGGGTGACCCGGGTCGAGCCCTTGCGCCTGCTCGAGGGGCGGGTCGATGGGGAGCTCGAAGGGATCGGCTGCTGTCATTTCCGGCGCGTCGACAACCTCACCGCGCTGCGATACGACTGGCAGGTGCGCACCACCCGGCCGTGGATGAACCTGCTCGCTCCGCTGGCAAAGCCGCTGTTCCGCTGGAACCACGACGCGATCATGCACGGCGGCGGCCGCGGCCTGGCGCGCCACCTGGAAGCCGCGCCTGGCAACGCGCCCGGGCACGTGGCGCTGGGGCGCGCTGCCCGGCCGGACCGGTCGCTCGAGGCGCTGCGGCGCGCGACGCCCACGCGGTGAGGGAGACCGGGTCCAGGCTTCTCGCGGCGTTGCCTGGCCGATCGCACCTGGCCGCAGCCGTGCTGGCCGGTGTCGTTGCAGGCACCCTGGCCACCGCCTTGCAAATGTTCATGTGGTGGCTGGATGCGACACCGGTGCTCGAGACGCTGTTGCGCGACGCGCGGCTGACCGCCGCCATCGTGATGGGCCGCTCGGTGCTGGCGTCCCCGCTGGCGTGGCGATGGGACATCCTGCTGATCGCGACGCTGATTCATTTCGCGCTGTGCGTCGCCTACGCGGCCATCGCAGCGCCGTTGGCCATGCGGCTGGGTGCGATGCGCGCCCTCCTGGCCGGGGCCGTCTACGGCCTGGGGATCTACGCCGTCAATCTGCACGGATTTACCGCGGTGTTCCCCTGGTTCTCGGTTTCGCGCGGTTGGGTCAGCCTGGTCGTTCACGTCGTTTTCGGCATCACCCTGGCCGGCGCGTGCAAATTGCTTGCCTCGGCCTGCGCTGGCGGACAAGCCCCGTCCGAGACCTAGAGGAAGTCGATGAAAACGGTACATGGTCTGTTTCGGGAAAACCATGCGCACCTCACGTCGGATCCGGAACCGCGAACGTCGGAGCCGCGTCAGCGCCGACTCTTGCGGGCGCGAGGTGGGCGCGCCGGTTCCGCCTCGGGCGTCCGCGAGCGGTTGGCGGCGATCGCTTTGGCGAGTTCGCGCTCCGATACCTCGGAGGTCTTTTGCAGGTAATCGCAGATCAGCGCCAATTCCTTGTCCGAGTACCGCTCGGCCAGGTGCAAGTATTTCTTCCCCATCGCCTCGTACTTCGGAATCAGCGGCCGAAGAGTCTCGGGACGCACCCGGACCAGCACTTTCCGGCGGTCCCTGGGGTCGCGTAGCCGTTCGACAAACTGCTGCCTCTCCAGGCGGTCGAGAATGTGCGTGATCGCGCCGGTAGTGAGGCCCGTCCTGTCGGAAAGCCATCCTGCGGTTACCGCGGCCTCAGAAGCGCGCAGCATCAGATCGATGCACTTGGTGTCCGTCGCGTTCAGGCCGACGCTTTGCGCCAGGGCCTGATGCAGGAAGACCGTCTGGGTGCTCATCGTTCTGCCCAGATCCCAAATCCTGTTCAGCAACTCGCGGCGTCGCTCGGGTTTTGTGGAGTTTTCGCCTGCCATCCTTGACATCCGAATACCTGCAGTATTAAGATAAAAACCCTGCATTATTAAGAGACTGCACTATTGGGAGAAGCCTACCCAATCGGCAGGCCAAACACAATGGGACATCGCTCGGCACCGAGCGAACGCAACCGAACGTCTGTGAAAGGAACCGGCACATGCATGCAGCAGGGGCTCAACGGCCGTGGAAGGGGCAGAGAATGGAGGGGTGGGTCGCCCGCTGGTACACCCGCACCCGGCGCAACGATATGGAAGATTTGCGCCGCGAAGCCATGGCGGTCGCGAAACGGTTGTGCAGCGGCAGCGATGTGCTGGAGGTTGCTCCGGGCCCCGGTTTTTTTTCGATCCAACTCGCGAAGCTCGGCGACTTCCGGATAACGGGTCTGGACATCAGCGGGACGCTGGTCGGAATCGCGACACAAAATGCCCGAAACGCGGGCGCGGCGATCGATTTTCGTCTGGGCAACGCGTCCGCAATGCCATTTGCCGACGAGTCGTTCGATTTCGTTTACTGCTCGGCGGCCTTCAAGAATTTCTCGGAGCCGGTCAAGGCTCTGAACGAGATGCATCGGGTTCTGCGTCCCGGGGCCGAGGCGGTGGTGTCCGACCTGTGCAAGGATGCCTCGCTCGATGAAATCGACAGCTACGTGAGCAACAGCGGGCGCAGCCCGATCGACGCGTGGATGACGAAGTGGACCTTCCGCCACGTGCTGCTGAAACGAGCCTACACGGACGATGATTTCGTCCGGATGGCAACGCAGAGCCGCTTCGGCGCATGCCGCGCCAGGCCTTCTTCGATCGGTATCGAAGTGCGATTTTCAAAGGCCAGGCGCGTCGGAAAGGGCGCTGAGTAGCGCATAAGGATCTTCGACCCGCCCGATCGGAGTGTGACGATGATCGAGCATGCGGTGGTAATCGCCGGAGCAGGGCCGACAGGGCTGATGTTGGCGGGCGAGCTGGCGCTGGCGAGCGTCGACGTTGGCATTGTCGAGCGGCGCGCCAGCCAGGACCTCATCGGCTCGCGCGCAGGCGGTCTGCACTCGCGCACCATCGAGGTCCTCGATCAGCGTGGAATCGCCGATCGGTTCCTCTCGCAGGGACAGGTGGCTCAGGTCGAGCGCCATCCGGTCGGGGCCCGCGTCCTGCGCAACACCATGGCGTCAGTCGCGCTTCGCCAACCAGACGGACGCACGAAGACTCTGCGCGACACCATTGCCGAGCTGCTTGGCATGGACGAGCCGCGCAGACGACTCGCCGCGGAGATGTCCGGTCTCGGCATCCATTACGACCTCGGCCACTCCGACCTCGACAAGCGCCACCCGCTGCTCGGGCGCCGCATGCCCGATCTCGACCTGATTAGCGCCGACGGCTCGCTGCGAGTGTTCACCCTGCTGCACGATGCCCGGCCGGTTACTGCTAAACCTCGATGAGCCCGGTGGCTTCGACATCACTGCGTGGGCAGATCGGGTTCAGTTGGCCGACGCCAAGTACGTGGGTACGTGGGAGCTTCCGGCACTCGGGCCGGTCACTGCGCCCACCGCCGTGTTGATTCGGCCCGACGGATATGTGGCGTGGGTGGGAGATCTGACTCAGCTGGGGCTCGCTGACGCGCTGACCACCTGGTTTGGACCGCCTGCTGGGGCGTAGCGCACCGGCTTCCAAGATCGTTCCGTGAGGAGTTCTGAGGGGACACGTCCTGGTGGACACGTTCAGCAAAAGGGGTTGCGAACCCTGAGACGACGATCGAATGTCTGGCCGTCCTGAAAGTCCTCGGATACAAGGGTCTTGCACCCGGCAAGCAGCGCTGATGCGACGATCATGGCGTCGTAGATCGACAACCCATAGCGCTCGGCAATCTGCAACGCAGCGTCATGAGTCTTTTCGGTCAAGGGCACGATCTGGCATACAGCCCGGAGCGTCGCGAGCACTTCGCGGATCTCGGCGATCGACATTCCGAGTTTGCGCGAAGCAACCGAGGCGAACTCATTAAGAACCTGAACGCTCAGAACTGCGCCGACGCCAAATTCCTTTTCTGCCCGATCCGCCCGGGCGTCATCGGCCGAAAGCAGGTGGAGCAGGACGTTCGTATCAACGAACCGACCCGTCGCGTTCATTGGACTCCAGGCGGTCGAATTTGAAGTCGGCGGGGAGCCGCCCGCGGAACTTCCTCAGCCGGGCCAGCAACTCGCGCGCCTGCGGGCGCCTCGTCACCTCGAACGTGCGGGCGCCCGCGACGTGGATCTCGATGTCGTCGCCTTCCTTCAGCCTCAGCGTCTCAACCACCGCCGCAGGCAGGCGAACCGCCAGACTGTTGCCCCACTTTGCGACCTGCATGGCACGCTCCACCCCTGACGGATATACACCGAAAAATTGTATATCCTCGCGCCGATCTTGCAAATACCGTTGCCGGGAGCGACCGCTTGCGCGCACTCCGCGTGCAATGGGCCCGCCGACTCGATTCGGGCGCGCCGGCGCTGTGCCGCGGGTCGTTCGACAGGCTACCGCGCGCCGGCGGAAGGCTGGGCCGCGGAGGCGAGAAATTCGCGTGCATGGACGACCTCCGCCCGTACACCGTCTCCTTGCGCGCCCAATGCCCTGACGCGCTCGTAGTACCTGGCCGCCGCGTCCCGGTCGCCCGAGGCCTGCGCGGCCTTGCCGGCGCCGAACAGCGTGCGCAGTCGGTTCGGGTCGCGTTCAAGGGAGCGTTCGAATTGCGCCAGCGCCGGCTTCGGCTGCCTCAATTCCAGCAACATTTCGCCCAGCAGCGCGCGCATCGGCACGACATTTCCGGGCGTCACCGGGTGCTTGTCGCTCGCATCCTCGGCATCGGCAGCCGCCCGCATCATTCTCAAGGCCTCGTCGTCGCGATGTTCGGCCAGCGCGATCCAGGCGCCGAGCGCGTCGATCTGGACGCCAGCTTGCTGCACCCAGTAGGGCAGCGCGAGCGTTTGCATCGCCTCCTTCAATTGGTTGAGCCGTGCCAGGTCGGACTGTGCCGCCTTAGCCTTGCCGGCGCGCGCCTCACCCAGGCCGCGCGAAAACACCAGGATCGCTTCGGCCTGCGGAAACCTGGCCCAGGCCATGTCCGGTGGCGACAGGCTCAGCTGCGAGGCCTGGATCCAGTCGCTGCGCTCCAGCGCGTAGCGCGCGGGAATCGCGGCAAGCGCGTAGGCGGCGGCGAAGTTCTCCACATTCACCTTGCGGATCGCCGCGACCTCGTCGACCACGGCGTGCGCCGCCCGGTCCCGGCCGAATTGCAGATCGGCCATGACCATGTAATCCATCGCATGCAGCGCGTCGTGCGCCCCGACCCCCGTCGCCTCGTCCGACAGCTCGGTTCTTGCTGCCTCGTAGGAAGCGCGGTTCGAATCGATCATCTCCTGCCAGTTGCCCACGCGCGCGTAGATGTGCGATGGCATGTGCAGGGCGTGCGGCACCGACGGTGCGATCGCGCCATAGGCCCGCGCAGCGGGAAGCCCCTGTTCGGCCAGCCCGGCGTAGTCGTACGTGTGGATCAGGTAATGCGCCACGCCCGGGTGGTTCGGGTACTTCTTGAACAAAGGTTCCAGGATCGCCGCCGCCTTGCGCTGATTGGCAAAGGTCTTGTCGCTGGGCAGCGCGGTGGCATCGAGCAGAAGCGCGTAATAAATGTGCGCCTCATCGTCGTTCGGGTATCGGTCCGCAACCGCGCCCATCGCCGTCGCGAAGGCCCTGGCGCGTGCCGCATGAGGTGCGGTTTCCCAGTCGTTGAAGTATGCGGGCAGCGTCCCGATGTAGTCGCGCTCGCGCTGGCTGCGCGCACCCACGCGCTGGGCCTGGGCCGCCGCCTCCGCGGCTGACTTCATCGCCTTGGGGTTGGCCGGCCAGCCGAACGGATTGCCCATCGACATGAGGGCAATGCCCCAGTCGGCCATGCCGCAGCCCGGGTCCTGCTCCAGCACGTGACGGAACGACTCGATCGCCGGCTCGTACCAGAACGAATGGAAAAGTGCCATGGCGCGATTGAACTCGGCCTGAGCCGCCGCATTGCAGGACACTTCGAACTGCACCTGCCCCAGCGCTTCGGGCTTCCGGCCTGGGGCAACTTCATGGTCATGCGCGTGCGCAAGCGGACACAGCACCGCCAGACTTGCGCCGAGCACTGTCGGCAAGAGTTTCGCGGCGATCATGCCCATCTCCTGGTTCGCGATCGCGCGGCCCCGACCTGCCGAAGCGAACGTATAAGGTCTATCGTGCCGACTTTGATTGCGGCCGCGTCGCGGCCGACTCGAAAGCTTACGGCGCCCGCCAGGCAATCCCATGGACCACCAAAACGTCATCGACTTCTGGTTCACGGAGGTCAATCCGGCGCAATGGTGGAGGCGGGATCCCGATTTCGACCGCGCGATCGCCACGAGATTCGGGGCCGTGCACGCGCGGGCCGTGCAATGCGAGCTGTATGAATGGCGGGCATATCCGTTCGGCAGGCTCGCCGAGATCATCGTACTGGATCAGTTTTCCCGCAACATTTACCGTGACACGCCACGAGCGTTCGCAGCCGACCCGCTCGCCCTGACCTTGGCGCAGGAGGCTGTTGCGGCGGGGGCTGCCGCTGGCCTCGAGGTAAAGCTCAGGGCGTTTCTTTATATGCCCTACATGCACAGCGAATCGCGCCGGATTCACGAAATTGCCGTCGGGCTGTTTTCTGAGCGCGGCCTGGAGTCGAGCCTGGATTCGGAGCTCGAGCACAAGGCGATCATTGACCGATTCGGGCGCTATCCGCACCGCAATTGCATTCTTGGTCGGGTTTCGACCGAAGCGGAATGCGAATTCCTGAAAGCAGAGTGACGCCCTGCGTCATTCTCGACCGATCTGCGGATCGGTCGGAAGGCGGCCTTTCAATCGCCCGAGAAGCGTGCGCTCCGCGCCAGCCCCAGGAACAGCACCAGCCCCTTGGCGTTCAAGCCCTTGGCAGTTCCGCCGACCGCGTCGGCGGCGTCCAGACACTTCACCGTGATGCTCGTGACATCGCTTGCCGGCATCGACCCCGAGCCGTTGCTCACCATGCAGCTCAGCCCGGCGGGCTGGGTCGCCACAGTCACCCCATAGCCGTCGGCGTAAGCGACCGGCGTTGGCAACGTGAAACTGGTCGTATTGGCGGCCACCGACACAATGTTGGCACCGTTGGCGAGCACCAGGCCCGTGCGGGTCAAACCACTGATGGTCCCGCCCAGGGCATGGAACTTCTCCGGGGTGGCCGCTCCTCCTCCCTGAAGACTGAGAGGTTCCGCCAAGCCGTCGCCGCAGCCGTTCGCGAGAAACGCCGTCGCCAGTGCCAGGATCGCCGCAATTCCTCTGAGCCCTTCATGTTCAAATCGCGTAGTCGACATGTGCGGCTCCAGTTCAGGAAAGAATCGGTACCGGCAAATCGGGCGGCGATGCGCTGGTCGACGCTCCATTCCACTGGGGGCGCAGCCCGTCATCGGCAAGCGTGATTTTTTCCCGGAACTGATCGAGCGGGGCGACGTGGCCGCTTACCGGGGGTACCTCGAGGCTCGTGGCCAGCGCGTTGGGCGCACAGGCGACTCGCATCCCAAGGCGCAGGGCCAACCGCTGCAGCGCCGTGTTGAAGTTCAGGTTGCGCACGAACAGGGTCGTGAGTGCCCGCGCGCGGGCAAGCATGTCGGCCCGCTGCAGAAGCAGGGTTCCAATGCCCGAGTTGCGGGCCCAGGCCGACACGCTCAAGCCGAGGTTCACGCCGCAGCCCATCGATTCCAGATGCAGTACGCCGGAGATGTCCCGGTCCGGTTCGACCACCACGAACGCGCGGTCGCCCGACACGAACATGCTCTCCACGTAGGAGACGATCTCGACGTCGGTCATCACCCAGCCAAACCGGAAGAATCGGTCGCCGGAGCTCAAGGCCAGAAAATGCCTGGTCAGTTTGTGGAAATGAAGCTGCGTCAGGTGGATTGCGGTTCGCATAAAAAAACACCTCCCGTGCGGTCGACTCAAATCGAAACGCCGCCAATTCGGTGAACAATCGGGTACGTCGAATCACGGTGAACGCGCAACCAGAGCCATCGGTCCCAGAATCTCGAGCGGCAATGAATTCAACGCGCTCGCCGGGGCCTCCGTCCTGCGACAAGGAGCGGGTCACCGAATCGCAACACGAGCAAACCTCGCATGCGCTGCGCGTTCACTATGAACGCAGCACGAGCAAATCACAACGCGTTTTGACCCTCGAATTGGTTAAACCGATGAGACGCCAAAGACCGCGACCGGTCGCTTGAGATTCGTAAAGAACTCGCCGCGCCAGACAAACGACTACCGCAACATTCGACCATATGGACTACGTGAGACTCCGGTTCGCTCAAGGACGCTTCGGGACTTTTCAACTCCAGCCTTGAAGCGTGACGCCAGCCGCGCCATCGACCCGGCCGTCGAATCCGGGGCCTCGTGAGTCGGCGCGTGTCCTGAAGGCATTACCCGCGCCAGCGTCGACGGAAATGAATTCTGTCGCGAATTGCCTTCGCAAGTGCTTGTTTCTTCGATGTCGCGTAGGGCGTAAAGTCTGTCGAGGCGCTTCCCATTGCCGTTTTTCGGAGCCTCGTCCGTCATATGCAACGGGGAGTCGCGGATCGGCACCAGACGCGAGAATCGGATGGCGGCACATATGAAGCCGGGGGACCGAGCAGTTCTGGACAGCGGCAGTGAGTCCGCCACGCCCGATCTGACACCGGCCGAGTACCGAGCCACGGTCAAGCAGCTCTTTCACGAACACAACCGCGCTCTCGTGAACTTTTTGCTGACTCGTGTACGAAGCAGGCCAGAGGCCATGGACCTGGCCCAGGATGCCTACGTGCGCCTGTTGCAGCTCGACCACCCGGGCGCGATCGGCTTTCTTCGCGGCTATTTGTTCCGCATTGCAGCAAACCTGTCGATCGACAGTATCCGAGCGCGCATCCCACGCGAGCGGGCAGCCGTCGAGCTGTTCGAAGAGCTCGGAGACTCTGACGAAATCGAGCATCGCGCGATCCTGCACGAGGAATTCGACATCGTGTGCGCCGCGCTCAAGCAGCTTCCGCCCAAGTGCCAGAGGGCCTTCCTTCTGAATGTCGTCGAAGGCTACAGCCACACCGAAACGGCCCGGGCTGTCGGCTGTAACGAGCGCATGGTGCGCTACCACATCAGTCGGGCGCTGGCGCATTGTCGGAAGGAACTTGCCCAGATTCCCAAGCACATGGAGCTTCACGACGATGACGCTGATTCCTGAGAGCCAAGCACGAGAGGACGCGCGCCTCGAGGCCGCAGCAGACTGGCTGCAGCGGCTCGACGACCCTGCCCTCCCGGAAGCGGAGCTGCAGGCCTGGCTGCATTGGCACGGGGAATCCGAGCAGAATCGGAAGGCATTCGAGGAAATTCAGACGCTCTACCGCCAGCTGCGCGATCTCCCGGGGGATTACAGGCGGGAGCTTCGGCAGCGTTTCGGCCACACTGACACGTTGCACCGACGGCCATGGCCGAAGGTGTGGGCTCTGGCGGCAACGGTCCTGCTCACAGTCGCAGCTGCGGGCGGGGCCTGGTGGCTGCAGGTCTCGGATCCTTCCGCGGTTGCCTACGCGGCCCCGCGGGACCGACACCGCACGATCAAGCTCGCCGACGGTTCTGCGCTGGTGTTGGCCCGGGATTCCCTCGCCCTGGTGAAATTCACGCGCGACGTGCGATCGCTCACCATCGAGCGCGGCGAGGCGTACTTCGAAGTGCGCCATGACTCCGCCAGGCCGTTCGAGGTTCAGGTTGCGGGCGTTCGAGTAACTGCGGTCGGTACGGCTTTCAATGTCGCGCGCACGAGCGATCGGGTGACGGTCACCGTGGCCGAGGGAGCCGTCGATGTCGTGCAGCTGGCGAGCGCGGGTGGCGCCGAAAACCCGTCGTCCCTGCCGGCGCCCTTGCAGCGTCGACATCTCAATACAGGCGAACGCCTTGTGCTGGGCGACGACCTCGCCCAATCCGACCAGAACCAAAGTGGTGCACGGCTCGCCTGGACCGGTGGCCACCTTCAGTTCGTCGATGCACCATTGTCGCAAGTGGTGCGGACGGTTGGCCCTTACGCGCGACGCCGGGTGATGATCGACGATCCTCGCGTTGCCGACCTGACCTACTCGGGAACCGTGTTTCGCGATCGGGTGGATGAGTGGACCACGGCCTTGCCGGCAATTTTTCCGATCCGGATAGTCGACCTCAGCGACGGCAGCGTGGCGCTCGTCTTGGCGAGAGAAGCCAGCACAGTGAAGTAGGCGGTCATCGCGCGTTGCCCAGGGCTCCTCATTGCCGCTTTTGGCCGCTGATCCGTCTTAAGCGTGTCCGTCTGCGTGTGGGAGCACTGGGCGCAGCGGCAGTCAAAATACACTGCCGGAGAGGGACCGATGAGGACGCTGCGGAGGTTCGATTCACGGTTCGGGATTGGAGTGCTTCTGCTTGGGACGGCCGTCCCTCTTGTCGTGCCAGCGGTCGCGCGCGCGGTCGACATGGACCATCCGGTCGTGTTCGACATCGCGCCACAGAACCTGGCTTCGGCATTGATCGATTTCTCCCGCCAGGCGGACCTGCAGGTGATGTCCGCCGGCCCGGACCTCAAAGACCGTCGGGCCCCCGGCGTGCATGGGAGCTACGCCATCGGCAAGGCGCTCGATCTGCTTCTCACCGGCAGCGGGCTGAGCTACAAGGCCGCCGGGCCGAGCACGGTTGCCGTGGTTGCGGCGGCGACCCCCGCGGCCGCCGTCGACCCCCCGGCCGACGCGCAGGCTCAAACGGACCAGACCGCCCCGCTCGAAAAGGTCGAGGTGACCGGCTCGCACATCAAGCGCTCGGAGGCGGAGACGGTCGAGAACGTTCAGATCATCACCGCGCAGCAGATCCGGCAGAGCGGACAGGAGACGGTTGCCGACTACCTGCGCACGATATCTTCCACGTTCGGCAACAACAGCAACGAATCCTTTGCCAACAGCTTCGCGCCGGGTGCCGCCATGATCGGACTGCGCGGTCTGTCGCAGAAGGACACGCTGGTCCTGCTCAACGGCAGGCGCATCACGAACTACGGCTTGTTCCTGAACCTGTCGGATTCTTTCGTGGATCTGAACGTGCTTCCACTGACTGCCATCGACCGGATCGAGGTCCTGAAGAGCGGCGGCTCGGCCATCTACGGCTCCGACGCGATCGCCGGAGTGGTGAACATCATCCTGAAGCAGAACACCACGGAGAAGACCGTGGAAGGCGGCGGGCGCGTGACTACGGAAGGCGGCGCCGCTTCCTACGAGGCGAGCGCCTTGGTGGGCTTCGGCGACTTTCAGGCCGACCATTACAACGCCGTTCTGTCCGTGGGCGGCTTCAAGCGAAACGAACTGCTCTTTTCGCAGCGCGACTATACGAAGTCGCTGGACTTCCGCAACCAGCCGGACGGCATCTTCGGCTATCGCCCGAGCAACCAGTACACCGGCGTGCCGGGGCCCTTTCCGACGTGTGGCACCAACGGGCTGCCCGGACAACCGATCCTCAGCGGCGGCTCGATCGGCCCCGGCTGCTATTACAACCAGGCCAATGAGCTGCCTCTTCTGCCGGCGACGGACCGCGGCAACGTGACGGCGACCGGCAACCTGCGCCTGAACGCCGACTGGACGGCCTTCGGCGACGCGTTTTATTCCTCCATCAAGACGACCTCGACCTTCACGCCGAGAAATTTTGGCCCGGGTGCCTGGGTGTTCAATCCCGCCACCGGAGGCGTCACGTCCATTCCAAACAACTTGCTGGCCACCGATCCTTCCGCGCTCGGCAAAGCGGTCACGCCGATCTTCTACGACTTCCAGACCGTGGGACCGCGCGATGAAGACACCATCTCCAACACTTACCGGGTTACCGCCGGCGTGAAGGGCACTTGGTTGAAGTGGGATTGGGAGGGTGCGTACGGGCACTCGGAGAACAACGTGACGTCGGAGCAGATGAACGGCGTCAACGCGCCCGTACTGATATCGGACCTCGCGGCGGGCGCGGCCGACCCTTACAATTTCCTGAACCCGCTGTCCACGCCCGGGGCCACCAACGCTTTGCGTGTCGGTTACGGATACAGCGGCCTCGCGAAGCTCGATACCCTTGGCCTCAAAGGCAGCGGAGCGATCTTCGATCTGCCGGGCGGCAAGGCGAATGCCGCCGCCGGGGTGGAGCTGCGACACGAGTCGGCCGACGAGCAGCCATCGGCAAGCCTTGCCCAGGGGTTGGTGCTGAATACGGGCGTCACCCGGGCCGATGCCAGCCGCACTGTGACCGCCGGGTTTCTGGAGTTCGACCTGCCGGTTGTCAAGACGCTCGAGGTCGACCTCGCGGCCCGTGAGGAGCATTACACCATGGTTGGCAGCAACTTCTCGCCGCAGGCGACGTTGCGCTGGCAACCGGTCCGCGAATTCTCGTTCCGGGCGGTCGCCTCCAAGGGGTTCCGGGCGCCGAGCCTGGCGGAGGGCAGCAACAGCACGTCCGTGGCGAACCAGACCGCAAGCGATCCTTTGGACCCGCTGCACCGCCCGACCGAGGCCGTGGGCTTCATCACGGGCGGAAATCCGAACCTGCGCCCGGAGACTTCCAAGAATCTCGACCTGGGATTCGTCGTTTCGCCGCTCAACAATGTCAACTTTTCGGTGGACTATTACAGCATCTGGCTGTACTCGGTGATCGCCTCGAACGGCAGCGCCCAATCGATCATCAACAACCCTTCCGCTTATCCTCCCGGCTCCCTGGTGCGCGATTCCACGGGCGCCGTGGTCTACGCAAAGGGACTTTATACAAATCTTTATGCGATCCGCACCGACGGCGTCGACTTCGAGGGCGACGTCAGCTTCCTGCTGCCCGATGCATCGAGACTCAAATTCAGCCTGGACGCAACCTACGTGCCCACGTTTCTGGTGTTCTGCGGCAGTGCATGTGCCGGCCCGCCGACCCCCTGGCAGAACTATGCCGGAAGCAACGGTTGGGACTATGCGTCTCCGATCAGCGGCGGAAATGCCATTCCCCGCTGGAAGGGCCTGATTTCCGCGGCATGGAACAACACCCACTGGTCCGCGGAGGTGGTCGGTCATTTCGTGGACCGCTATACCAACATCTTCTCCCAGCCAGTTTTCGGCAGCTTCCTGACGCAGCAGTCGGTTTCCCCGTATGCGTCCGTCGATCTGGACGGCCAGTACCGATGGAAGAACTGGAAGGTGTCGCTGTCGATCATCAACGTGACCGACAACAAACCGCCCTACGACAGTTCCGCTTTGCTGTTCGGCACGTTTGCTCCCCCGGTCGCTCAGCCATTCGACATCGGCCTGTATGACCCCCTGGGGCGCATGATCGATATGCACCTCTCGTACACCTTTTGACGGTTACTGCCGTATTGACTCGATCACCCCTTTGCTTTCGCCGACAAAGTCAGATGCAAGAACTGATTGAAGGCGCTTCGCTTGTAGTCCGCAAACGCGTTCCCGTCGACGAATCCACGCCGCCGGTACAACGACAGCGCCGGTTCGAAATAGGAACCGCTGCCTGTTTCCAGGCTGAGTCTTACCAGGCCCTTGGATCGTGCCATCTCAATGATGTGCTCGAGTAGAGCGGATGCCACGCCGCGGCGCAGGAAATCGGGATGCGTGCGCATCGATTTAACTTCCCCGGCGCCGTCGCCCAGATCCTTGAGTGCCCCGATCCCCGCGATCTTGCCACCATACCAGGCCGTCCACACCGTCACGTTCGGGTTCGTGAGGCCGGAAAGATCCAGCGCGAATACGCTCCCAGGCGGAGAGTGACCGTGCATGCCTTCGAGGTGCAGCCGGACCAGATCGCGTGCTGCGTCGCTCGATAGATCGTCGACGCGGATCTCCCAAAATGCTTTGTCCATGCTGAGCCTTGTCGGCCAGATTTAACTTTCGACGGTTCGATTCGCCCAGGCTTCGTCTGCGTAGAAATGAGCACCACACCCTGGTAGGCCTCCACACGACCAACCCATAGCGATCGCTGGCAGAGGTCAAGCCTCGAACCTATTGCGCCGGTTGCTCGTCGAGGCGCTTGCCCGGGACTATTCGACGGTTCTCGGTTCTTCGGAGCGACTGCGTGTCGATCTGCAGGAACGTCAGCGGGTGCAGGGTATAAACATTTCCGTCGTACACGACAGAGCTCTGGTTTCCGCTCAGGACGTCGACCTTGGTCACGTAGTTGTCGGAGTTCGGATAGTTTCCGTAGGGCAGGTACTGGAAGCTCAGCGTTGAGTCGCAAGCCGCTTCAAAGCAGACGTCAACGGCGTTCTCCGAGACCTTGGTGGCGACGCCAGGCGTTTCGGCCGGAATCTCGATTACCTCGATGTTGTGCCCAGCCCGCACGACGAGCCGGCCATGGATGATGCTCTTGATATCGCCCCCGACGTCGCGTTCGAGCGTGACGGTGTCATGCGTGTAGAACTGCAGTTGCCTTATCTCGTCGTCGGAAAGGTGCGAGCTCGTGCGAAGCGTTTTCGTGAAGTCGATGCGCTCGGCTCGAGTGAGCTTGGAACCCGTGCTGCAACCGCCGCCCGAGATGGCAGCGCTCACGAGCAAGGCGACAACGGTAACGCGGGCAATAGAGGTGTTCATGTGCGCAAGGCATTGGTCACCGTCGCGACGGCGGACTGGCGGAAAGCGCAGTCGCTTCGACAGGCTGGCCGCTACTCTACCGGATATCACAGGCAGCTACTGGGATCGATGCGAGCTCGCATTGCTACGGCACCAGCTCGGCGATGCAGGCTTGCAAAAAAAACATCTTGCAAAGTCCGGACACACGCCATTAGCAAGAATGACCGTAAATCGCCGACTGCGGCGGTCAGGATGCTTGCAGTTCGTGTCCGCAGTTCGGCACTGGAGATCGTACGTCGGCTTTGGCGTCGCGTAAATCGACGCGTCTGCGGCAGGTGCCGGCCTCACTCCCAAAAGTCTTCCGCGAGGATGGCGAAATCGGAATTCTCGCTATCTATTGGGGTCGCCGTCGTGATACCTATTAGGTTGCCGCTCGCGTCGAATAAGCCACCACCGTAAGAGCCCTGGGAAACAACGGCCGTCGTCTGAAATCAGAGTCCATGCGACGTGGCACGGGGGCTGGCCTCGTGGTGGGCATTGTGCCGCGATGCGGCAAGGGGCCGACCGGCCTTCCCGCCGATGAGGTTCTTGTCAGGCTTACGCGTCGCAGCGCGTGATCGCGCTTGTACGAAAAGCAGCAACCGGGTTTAGGCCTCGAGTTCCGCGAGGCCGTTCGCGCGAAGCTGCGCGACATCGCGTCTAACCCAATGCAGTATCAGGTCACGCACCGCGACGCTCGGCGCGCGTTGCTTCGCCGATTTCCGTACGGACTCTATTACCGGGTCTATCCAGGTATCGTGATTATCGTTGCCTGCATGCACGGACGTAGGAATCCGCGACGCTGGACGGTGAGAGCGTAAGGAAGTCGCAGGTCCGCGTCTGGCCGCCGCATGGCAAACCTCAACGACGATTCTGCGCCTCGCCACGCTCGCGACGTCAAGGCGTCTTCCTCTGCTCACGACGGGCTAGCGTGAGACCTCGGATCGGGAATTTCCGTGTAACGAAAGCGACTTGGTGCCGGGAGAGGGAATCGAACCCACACTCTGTTGCCAGAACCGGATTTTGAGTCCGGCGCGTCTACCAGTTCCGCCATCCCGGCTCTCTATGTAAATCAACGATTTAAGCGGGAAACCTCCTTTCCAGTTGATCTGCATGACCCCTACCTGACCCGCGGTTTCCGCCTGACGGTCAGACTGCGCACCGCGCGCGCCGCGGCCTCCGGGACGCCATGGACGCACCTCGAGGTCACGCTCAAGGGCGCCGACACGACCTGATCGATGATGGCACGACGCAGAGTAGCTTCGAGCGCGACCGCGCGCCTGGCGCTGGCCGGGAGCGTTCGTTCGACGCGCCGGCCAACCGCCGAGGCCGACACGGACTTGGGAGCGATCTGCACGTTTGCGGACTGGCATGGCAGGCCCGAAATATACCCGTCGAGAGCCTCGGGCGTCATGCACAGATCGGTAATACCGCGGGGCGTGGCACCAGGTCGAATGCCTTTGCCGACTTTTTCATTGGTGCGCACGCTGCCGTCGCGGGGGGGGGGGGGGCGATACTGACGCGCGACGCACGACGCTACGCTATCCGATTACCGCTTGGATTCGTGCCTTACCGAGTTCCGCCGGACTCGCGTAGTCCATAATCGTGAGCGCGATTGTCGGCCCGGATCGGCCACGGTTTAGGGCAGCCCGTTTCCTGAGGCCGGACAAGATCTGTCCCCGGTCCGAGAAGAACTCGGAACCGAAGGCGGCCTGGAGTCTCGCCATCTACCGCAGCCATTTCTGGAGTCATGCCGTGTCCGTCTCGGAAGCTATCGATACCCACCAGAAAGCGCTTTCCATCAATCTCGATCCCCGCATTTTCGGATCATTCGCCGAAATCGGCGCGGGCCAGGAGGTCGCGCGCTGGTTCCTTCGAGTCGGCGCGGCCTCCGGCACGGTCGCCAAGACCATCTCGGCTTATGACAAGGACGTCAGCGATGATCTCTACGGTGCGGGCACGCGCTACGTTTCCCAGGCTCGCGTTCAATCGATGCTCGAACACGAGTGGGCGCATCTGCTCTCTCAACTCAACGCCAACCGCGGTGCCTCGACGCGTTTTTTCTGTTTCGTCGACACCATCTCCGCGCGAAACTTCACCGGCGACAACGAGTGTCACGGCTGGATTGGTCTTCGCTTTCAGACGCAACCGCTGGGTCCTCCCAACGAGGTCATTCTGCACATCAACCTGCGCGACCGCAGTAACCTGGCCCAGCAGGCCGCGGTAGGTATTCTGGGCGTCAACCTCATTCACGCCGCCTTTCACTGCCTTTCCAGCGCCGATGAATTTCTCGGCCAACTTGCCGCAGAGCTTTCCCCACAGCGCATCGAAATCGATTTCATCGAACGGAAAGGCGCGGCCTTGGAACAGTGGAGCCCCCCTCTCATTCACGCCTCGCTCATCGCCAGGCAGCTCGCCGAGGCTGTCGTCTTTCCTGCGGACGGAAAACTCATTCCACCGAGCGAGCTCCTCTACAAGAAGGCAATCGTGCTCGCTCCCGGAACATTCGATGGGGTGAAACCTGCCCACGAGCAAATGATCGAATCCACTCTTGCTTCGCTCCCTGAGCGGGAACTCGAGCAAAGCAAGGGTCCCATCGGCCTCTTGTGTTTGAGCTGTGCTGCCAGCGTATCCGGTCAACCGACGTTAACCGCCGCGCAGATACTCGAACACGTCTATGCGGCCCAAAGGCTCGGCGTTGGGGTCCTCGTGTTTCACGACCGGGAACTTTACAAGATGGGTGCCTTCGTCAACCGTTTCACCAGAGCTCCTGTTCATTTTGCCGTCGAGCTTTCCACGCTGGTTCGCGCCTTGCAGGACAATTACAAGGACCTCGACGGTACCCTTCTCGAAGGCCTCGCCCGTCTCTTTCACGAAAACGTACGTTTGACTGTGTTCCCGATGCCCGCTGCGGCGATGAAAGACCGGCTCGCTGCTTCGGACTGGAAGTGGACGGAAGCGAATGGCGCCATCGGCGCCAGGGATATCGAACCCGCCGAGCCACTGAACCATCTATATCGTTATCTGGTCGGCAGCGGATTCATCCTGCCGGCGGAAATCGCCGACACGTAACCACCGTAAGCCAGGCGTCCCAATCCAGGCGTCGAGGCGGCTATCGGATAGCCAAGTCGGCCAGAATCCGATAGGGTCTTGCGGAGTGCGGCCATTACCTCTCGCGGCGTGGCGTCAAGCCTTATGTGCCGTGCCGCCGCGTTGAGGTTGGTGCTCGCGGGCCTGGCAACCACAGCCTCCGTGTCAACGACGAGATGAACTGGTTTCTATTTCGGAGCTGGAAGACTCTGGCTCGCACTTACAACCTCCGGCTTCAGGCTCCTGGCGCTCGGGCTGAATTTCATGACCGGCGTGAACGTCAACTTTCTTGAGGTTTCCTCGGTGGACCAGTGACGCTCTGGGGAGGCGCCGTCGTTTCGGGCCCGATCGGCGTCGCCAAGCCGTGGGTGATGTGCCCCAAACTACCAATGTGCTCCTTGTCGCGTTCGTCGTTGATGCCTCCATCACGCTTTGGCGTCGTGGCGGCTCTGACGCCCGCCGCCGCACCGCCATCGTCGGAGGCAGTCTCGCATTCTGCGTTACCGCCGCGGCGGGGCTCACGGCCCTGATCGCCTTTGGGCTGCTCCATGCCCCCGCGATCGTCATGCCGGGAGTGTTCATTGTCGTCCTGGCGATGGGCTACGAGCTCGGCTGGGATGTGATTCAAAGAGACACCAAACTCTCTCCGAAGCGATCGTTAGCAGTTATCGGATAGCGAAGGCGAGCGAATCCGGATACCGTCATTCGCCTTGTGCTCCGACGATGCCGGCGTAGCTATTCGGGGTCGAACCGTGCACGTAGGGCCGCGTTGGCCGCAGACGCTTGCCGAAATTCCGATCGCATGTTTCGAAAGCACAATCGGTGAAATGATGGCAAGTCGCCGCAAAGCCTGGCGAACGGCCGACCGGGCAATGTTCCGCCTGGCGCATCGAGGGGCCTTTATCGGCGGGAGCGCGGCGTTGCGCCTGATGGTGTTCGCCTTCCTGAGCGCCGGCGCACACGCGCAGAGCCTCGAGCCGAGGTCGTTTTCGAACACACCCGTCGGCCTCAATTTCCTGCTCGCGGGCTATAGCTACGCGGAAGGCAAACTGGCCTTCGATCCGAGATTGCCGATTTCCAACGCGCAGTATTACACCGACAACGAGTTCCTGGCCTACGTGCACACGCTCGATGCCTGGGGCGATTCGGCCAAGTTCGACGTGGTGCTGCCATATACCTCGTTTTCGGCGCACGGACTGTTGAGCGGTCAACCGAGACAGCGCGAAATGTCGGGTTTGGACGACCCGATGTTTCGTTTCTCGATGAATTTCATCGGGGCTCCAGCGCTTTCGTTGAAGGAGTTTTCCAGCTACCGGCAGGACCTCATCGTCGGCGCGAGCCTGCAGGTGTCGGCCCCGCTCGGACAATACGACGACACCAAGCTGATCAACCTCGGCAACAACCGCTGGTCGTTCAAGCCCGAGCTGGGCATTTCCAAGGCCTGGGGCCCTTGGACGCTGGAAATTGCGCCAAGCGCCACCTTTTACACCGACAACACAGATTTCTACAATGGCAACACGCTCGCGCAGGCGCCAGAATACGCGGTGCAGGTGCACGTAATCTACGCTTTTTCATCCGGCATCTGGATGGCCGTGGGCGCAACCTACTTTACGGGCAACCGCACAACCACCAACGGGGTGCAGAATGACAATGTGCAGGCAAACACGAGGGCAGGCATGGCCGTTGCTATTCCCGTGGACCGCTACAACTCGGTGAAGCTGTACGCCAGCAACGGTACTTCGAGCCGAACCGGCGCCTACTTTAACAGCCTCGGCATCACGTGGCAGTATCGCTGGGGCGGCGGACTCTAGGGGCCTCCGCACTGCATTGCGCAGAGGTTTCCTTCCCGGCTGATACCCGCCGCTGGCAGTCGGCCTTCAAGTTTCACCGAAACCCGTCATTCAGCTTCCGACTGGCGATGTAACCATCGATCGGTGAGAGCGACGGCTGCCGCGCCGATGAACTGCGCGACGATAAAAAACCGGGCGCGTCCAGCGGGCGGATTCCGGCGAAAGTGTTGGTCAGCGAGCGCGCCGCGGTTACGGCAGGTTCGCGAACGAGGTCGAGGCCGTGAACCAGTAGGCGGCGACGATGTACACCGCCACGGCATAGGGAACCGCCTCAGGGCGGCGGTGCACACAGCCGAGGATCGCCGGCATCGCCGGACTCGAATGCATCGGCCATGAGCGCCGCAATGGCTTCATCGGAAGTCAACCCTGCGGCGGGATCAAAGGCCGTCAGCCTTTTATTCATGGTCATTCACTCCATTCATCTGCCAGGCGTTTGGCGGTCTTGATGTCCTTCGCCTGCGTGTTTTTGTCGCCCCCGCAGAGTTGACCTTTTTGTAGTTTACAGACTACTTTCGGTCAACCTGATCTTCAAGACGCCTAGCGCTGGCATGAGATCGGGATATTCCAGCTGTTCGCTGAGGTGAGACCTGCGCCGGACGATAGGGGCCGAATCACTGACAGCGTTGGCTCTGTTCGTGCATTGGCCGTATACAATTGGAATTTACAAAACATACGGCCAGTGGACTACATCCCGCTTCCCGACAACGCGACCCGTCAAGCGATCGACGCGATCACGGTCTTCAACGAGTTCACCCGGGTCCGCGAAGCCGCACGATGAGGCGGGCCTGGGGCCGCACTTCGCCGTGGTCGGCACCCACGCGCTGTACGCTTACGAGACGGCAGCGGGGGTGCGAATCGTGCCGGCGGCGCTGGCGACGCAGGACGTCGACCTGCTGTGGGATGCGCGCCGGAGGGTGCAGTTTGTCACGGACCTGGGGCGTACCCAGACATCGGTGCTGGGCGTGCTGCGGCGGGCCGATGCGACCTTCGAGCGAAAGCCAGGGCATCCGGAAACGGCCATCAATGCCAAGGGCTTTGAAGTCGACTTCCTGCGGCGCCAGCCCGAACACGAGGATCCCCACCCGTTTCGATTCTCGGACGATGAGGCCGACCTGTGGCCGATCCAGGCCGTGCGGGCGGCGGTGCTCACAAGCGCCGCGCTTCGATCAGCCGGTGATCGCGGCGACCGGTCGCAAGGCGCTGATCCGAACCATCGCGCCGGCCGCATTCGTCGAATTCAAGCGCTGGATGGCAAAGGCGGCGCCAGCGCGTGAGCAAGCCAAGCGCCGACGCGATGCGCGTCAGGCGCAGATCGTGCAATCACTGATCGACGAGGGTCTGCTGATTGAGGCGCCGCCCGTGCAATAGCCCTGGTCCGGCTCGTCTACCAGTTCCGCCATCCCGGCACGGGAGTCGCGGATTATCGCCCAAGCCGCGTTCAGATTTCCAGGTTGTCGATCAGCCGGGTCGATCCCAGCTTGGCGGCGGCCAGGACCACCAGCGGCTCGCCGGCTTCGACCTGCTCTGGCGTGGGCGCCTTCAGATCGCTCTGGCGGCGCACCGATATGTAGTCGGGCTGCCAGCCGCTCGCGGCGAGCTCGGCGACGCTCTGCTCCTGCAGGCGTCCCAGATCGTGCTCGCCGCCGAGCAGCCGCTCGCGCAGCTCTCCCAGAGTACGCGCCAGGTGCGGCGCCTCGCGCCGCTCCTTGTCCGACAAAAAGCGGTTGCGCGAGGAAAGCGCCAGGCCGTCGGGGTCGCGCACCGTCTCGTGAGGCACGATCTCGGTGGGCAGAGAAAACTGGCGGCACATGGCCCGCACGATCATCCACTGCTGATAGTCCTTTTTGCCGAACACCGCCACGCGCGGCTGCACGCAGGAGAACAGCTTCAGCACCACGGTGGTCACGCCGACGAAAAAGCCCGGGCGGAATTCGCCCTCCAGGATGTCGCCCAGGTCCGAAGGCGGGCTGACCCGGTAGCTTTGCGGCTCGGGGTACATCTCGCGCTCGTCCGGGGCGAACAGCGCGTAGACCCGCCTTTGCTGCTGCAGCTTCTCGATGTCCTGCTGCAGCGTGCGAGGGTAGCGGTCGAAGTCCTCGCTGGGGCCGAACTGCAGACGGTTGACGAAGATCGAGGCCACCACCGGGTCGCCGTGGCGCGACGCGAGCTCCATCAGCGACAGGTGCGCGGCGTGCAGGTTGCCCATGGTCGGCACGAACGAGATGCGGTTCTGCCCGCGCAGCTGGTCGCGCAGCTCCTCGATGGTGTGAACGACTTTCATTTGCGTTTCGGCGGTCCGAGGGCGGTGGCGTGGCGTTTTACCACGGAATCGGCGCGCTCCGCGCAGGCTCGAACCCCGAACGGGCCCGACCGGCGCCAGCTCCCGAAAAGGTTGACCCGTGACCTTGACTTGGCGCAAGACATTCGCCTCCAACGCCTTGACGATGACTGGGACGCATTGCTAAGGTGTATGCGCGCTGCATCTTCAAGATCCTCGGTGCGCGTCAAACGGGCAGCCCGCGCTGCGATCGGCGGGCTCTGAAACATCAAAGCGAGCAGGCGGCGGGATCGACCCCCTGCACAGGCAAGGAGACCAGGATATGAGCAGCTTGTACGAGCAAATCGGCGGCGAGGCCGCGGTGAACGCAGCGGTCGACATCTTCTACCGCAAGGTCCTCAAGGATGAGCGCATCCGGCATTTTTTTGACACGGTCGACATGGAAAAGCAGGCCGCCAAGCAGAAGTCGTTCCTGACCATGGCGTTCGGCGGGCCGAACAAGTACTCGGGCCTTGACATGAGAAAAGCCCACGCGCACCTGGTCGCCCGGGGCCTGAACGACTCGCATTTCAACGCCGTGGTGGAGGATCTGGGCGCGACGCTGAAGGAACTGAAGGTGCCGGCGGAGCTGATCGCGCAGGTCGCCGCAATCGCGGAGACCACCCGCGCCGACGTGCTCGGCCGCTAGGGGGCGACCGCACCCATGCCGAAGATTTCGTACGGCGGGCGGTCCTACGACTGTCCGCCGGGCGCCTCGCTGCTCGAGGGCCTGGAGGCCCACGACGTCCAGATTCCGTCGTCGTGCCGATCGGGTGCCTGTCAGAAGTGCCTGGTGCGGGCGGTCGGCGGCAAGGTACCCGCGGCGGCCCAGGTCGGCCTTAAAGACACGCAGCGCGCCCGCAATTACCTGCTTGCCTGCCGCTGCGTGCCGACAGAGGATCTCGAGATCGCGGACGACGACGAGCCCGCGTCCAGGATGCGGGCCGAAGTGATCGAGGTCGGACGCTTGAACGCGGAGATGGTATCGCTGCGACTTCAGCCAGCCGACCGCTTCGACTACCGGGCGGGGCAATTCTTGCGGCTGTTCAGGGACGACGAAACGTCGCGCTGCTACTCGCTGGCGAGCGTGCCTCACCTCGACAGCGACATCGAAGTGCACGTGAAACGGGTCTCGCAGGGCCGCGTCAGCGGCTGGATCCACGAGGCGCTGCGGCCGGGACAGGAGCTGATGATCTCGGAAGCCGCCGGTCAGTCCTTCTACCTGCCCGGCTGCCCCGAGCAGGGACTGCTGCTGATCGGCACCGGCTGCGGGCTTGGGTCGCTCGCGGGCATCGCGCGCGATGCATTGCGTCAGGGACACACCGGTCCGATCCGGCTCTACCACGGCAGCAGCCGCGCGGACGGGTTGTACTGGGTCGAGGAACTCACGCAGCTCGTGCGCGAGTATCCGAACCTGCACTTTCTGCCATGCGTTTCGCGCGAGGCGGCACCGCCCGGGGCGGAGCAGGGCAACGCGCTGCGCATTGCGCTGTCGCAGACGCCGGACCTGGCCGGCTGGCGCGTCTTCCTGTGCGGCCATCCGGAGATGGTCACCCACGCCAGGACCGAGGCGTTCCTGGCCGGCGCCTCGATGGGCGCGATCCATGCGGATCCGTTCCTGCCGTCCTGACGATCGGACAATCTGCCGATGCGCGAGATGATGCGGGCAATGGCCGCGGATCCGGGCATCGCGCGACGGGCGATCAAGGTGTCGGCGGTCGTCGGCACCGTGCTGAACCTGATCAACCAGGGGCAAGGCCTGCTGGGCGGTGGCGCCATATCCTGGCCGCACTTGCTGCTGAACTACGTCGTTCCATTCTGCGTGTCGGCCTACAGCGCCGTGAAGGTCCGCGGCGCGAACCAGGCGAGCGAAGCGGCCGCCCGGCGTTCAGTCGCTGCGCCCGGCCAAGGTCTGCCGGATCGGTAGCCCCGCGCCGCGCTTGAGCGCGAACAAGTTCGTGGCCTGGTGACCGAGCATGTCCTGCAGGCTGTAACGGTCCAGCGTGCCCATGAAATTCTTGCGCGCCTCGGACAGCACCGATTTGAGCACGCACCCGGGCAACAGCGGACAGCTGCGGCGCTCCGGGTCGAAGCACTCGACGATGTTCATGTTGTCCTCGGCGTCGCGCACCACGTCGCCGATGTTGATCAGCCGCGGCTCGCGCGCGAGCCGCATGCCGCCGCCTTTTCCGCGCACCGTCTCGACGTAGCCCACCGTCGCCAGGTGATGGACCACCTTCATCAGGTGATTCTCGGAAATGCCGTAGGCGGCGGCGATCTCCGAAATCGTGCACAGCCGCTGCGGGTGCGCACCCAGGTATATGAGAGTCCGCAGCGCGTAGTCGGTGAAGCGCGTCAATTGCATGGCAGATGCACCTGGACGGTGCGGCGCCACGCCCGGACCAGGCCATCGGGGCAGGCCTGCGCGAAGATCGGTAGATGGATCATATTTAAATCTTATACGCAACGCGGCGCGGCGGGCGGAAAAAGACAGCGGGCGGAACCACGTGCCGCTGCGCGCGCAGGCGCGATCAGCCGCCCACGTTAAAATACTCGCGTCGGCCTCGCATCGCCTGCATGCGCTCCAGCAACAGCCGCAGGTCTTCGTCGCGCGACGTCGGGTTAAGGTGCTCGCTGTTGACGATCAGCACGGGCGCGGCGTCGTAATGATGAAAGAAATCGGCGTAGCTTTCGGCCAGCGCCCGCAGGTAGGATTCGGAGATGCCCGATTCGATCGGATTGGCGCGGCGCGTCACCCGCTCGGCCAGCGTCTCGGGTCGGGCCTGCAGGTAGATCACCAGGTCCGGAGGCGCGGGGCGTGGCGCGATCTGCGCGTGGATCGTCCGGTACAGCTTCAGCTCCTCGTCCGACAGGGTCAGGCGCGCGAAGAGCGCGTCCTTGTCGATCAGGAAATCGGCGACCACCTGGCGGTGGAACAGGTCCAGCTGCTCGAGCTCGGCGATCTGGGCGGCCCGCTGCAGCAGGAAGCACAGCTGGGTCGGCAGCGCGAAGCGCTGGCGGTCGCGATAAAAGCGCTCGAGAAAGGGATTCGATTCCGGGTGCTCGAGCAGCAGCTGCGCTCCCAGGTGCCGGCCGAGCCGCTGCGCGAGCGAAGTCTTGCCGGCTCCGATCGGCCCCTCGATCACGATATGGCGCAACTGCGCTGGGTCGCCCATGAGGCGATGATCGCGAGTGCCGCCGACCGGGGCGCTAGCCGCCCTCGCCAGCCGGCACGTCCTGGACTGCGCCGGTCGGGGGCGTGAACGGCGTGATGGTCTGGTCGGAGACCCGCAACAGCAGGCGGGCGGCCGGGCCGTGGCCGGGAACCATCAGATCGGGCGTCAGGTCCAGCAGGGGCCTGAGCACGAACGCCCGCTCGTGCATGCGCGGGTGAGGCAGCACCAGCGGGGCGCTGCGAATGATCAGGTCGCCCACCATCAGCAGGTCAAGGTCGATGCTGCGCGGCGCGTTGCGGCGCGCGTCGGGGCCGCTGCGCCGCTTGCGCCCGAACACCATCTCGATCTCGAGCAGATGAAGCAGCAGCCCGTAGGGCTCCAGGTCGGTGTCGATCCGGACCACCGCGTTCAGGTAATCCGGGCCGTTGGCCTCGATCGGGGCCGACAGGTAGAAGGGCGAGGTCGCGACGAACTGCGACTGCTCGAGCGATCCGAGCGAATGGACTGCCGCGTTAAGGGTCGCGACCAGGTCGCCCTGGTTGGCGCCGATTCCGATGTACGCCTGTCTCATGGCTGCGTTGCTCAGGCCGCCTCGGCCGGACGACGTCGCGGGCGCCGCCGGCGACGGGCGCCCGGCGCTGCTGCAGTGCGGGTACTGCTGGCTTCTTGCATCAGAGCGGCTCGTTCCTCGTCCGATCCGTGGATGAATCGGGTCCACCATTCGCCCAGTTCCGCCGCAGCTTCCTCGGCCTCGCAGCGGATCAACAGGAAATCATATCCGGCCCGCAGCCTCAGGTGTTCGAGCAGTCGAAACGGGGCCTGGCCGGTGCGGCGCTCGAAGCGCGTCTGCAAGGTCCATATCTCGCGCATGTCGGACGTGAAGCGCCGCTGGATCGCCAGCTTCTCGGTCTGCGTTTCGAGCACCTGGTCGATGGCGGCCTCCAGCGCAGGCATGCGATGCTCGCCCGCCGCGACGCGGCCGTTCCACTTGGACTGCACCTCGTGCCACAGCAGGGTGGCGAACAGGAATCCGGGCGCGACCCGCTTGCCCGCGCGCGCCCGCTCGTCCGTGCGCGCCAGCGCGAGCATCACGAACCGCTCTCCCTGCGGCTGCTCCAGGATCACGTCCAGCAGGGGCAGCAGCCCGTGGTGCAGGCCCTCGGCACGCAGACGCGAGATGCAAGCGACCGAGTACCCGCTCATCAGCAGCTTGAGCATCTCGTCGAACAGGCGCGCGGCCGGAACGTTTTCGATCAGGCTCGCCAGGCGCGCGATCGGCGCGCGCGTGGCCGGGTCGATCTCGAAGCCGAGCTTGGCCGCGAAGCGCACCGCGCGCAGCATGCGCACCGGGTCTTCGCGGTAACGGCTCTCCGGGTCGCCGATGATGCGCAGCCGGCGCCGCCGCACGTCGCGCACGCCGTCGTGATAGTCGAGTACCTCCTGCGTGCTCGGGTCGTAGTACAGCGCATTGATCGTGAAATCGCGCCGTGCCGCATCCTCGTATTGTTCGCCGAATACGTTGTCGGCGAGCACGCGCCCGTGCTCGTCGGTATCGCGCTCGCCGGCGCCCAGCGCGCGGAACGTCGACACCTCGATCGTCTCGGCCCCGAACATCACGTGCACCAGCCGGAAGCGCCGGCCGATGATGATGGCACGGCGAAAATGGGACTTGACCTGTTCGGGCGTGGCGTCGGTGGCCACGTCGAAGTCCTTTGGGATGATGCCCAGCAGCAGGTCGCGCACCGCGCCGCCGACCAGGTAGGCCCGGTGCCCGGCGGCCTGCAGCACTTCGCAGGTGCGCAGGGCCGAGCGCGACACCAGCTTGCGGTCGATCCCGTGCTGGGCCGCGGAAATCCGGCGCGGCACCTTGCGCAGGCGCGGCGAGCGCGACAGCAGATTCTGGACCCGCTTGACGAGCCGATGGATCATGGCTGCGGATCGGACAGGGCGCGCCTCATTCGTCGGCCATCTTACCGGTCTGCGCGTGCAGCCATTGCCTGAGCAACGGCACGGTCAGCGCGCGCCCCCGCTCCAGCGCATAGGCGTCCAGCTCGGCCAGCGCGGCGGCCAGCGTGCGCATGTCTCTGGGCAGGCGCGACAGCATGTAGGCGATCAGGTCGGGCGCGGCGCGCACCCCGCGCGCCGCCAGCTGGCTGGACAGCGCGTCGGCCTTGTCCTGCTCCGACAGCGGCTGCAGCGCCAGCGCCAGGCCCCAGGCCAGCCGCGTGCGCACGTCCTCGCGCAGCGGCAGCTGCGCCGGAGGCCGGTCGCCGGCGGCGACCAGGCGCGCCGCCGGGTCGGCGCGTACCTCGTTCATCAGCGCAAACAGGCGTGCTTGGTCGGGCTCGTCGAACTGATGCACGTCGTCCACTGAGTACAACCCGGATGGGCCTTTCCAGTCGGAACCAGGGATGCCGCCCGCCAGCGCAACCAGCAGGTGCGTGCGGCCACACCCGAAAGGACCCCAAAAGTACACGAATTGGGGACCACGGCCTGCGGCCAGCTCGCGCGCCGCGGCCAGCGCCTCGGCGTTGCGGCCCGGCACGAAGTTATCCAGCGTCTGTGCCGGCGGCTGCAGCAGTGCGAGCGCGAGCTGGCGGGGAGCGGCGGTCACGGGCGCCCGCAAAACGCACGCTGCAGGGCAGGGCCATCGGCACCAGCGCAGCGAGGCCGCCGCCGATCCACGGCGCGGTGGCAACCCGCTCGTCGTCCAGCAGCGCCATCCAATACAATCCTCGCTTTGGCCACCAGTTGCCGGCCACTTGCAAAACCAGACAGTCTAAGTCCGCGCTCGCCAAGCGGGCCGCGGGCTTGCGCGAGGCAAGGTGGATGGGCGGGACGTCGATGACCAATCCACTGACCTATGCAGGCGCCGGCGTGTCGATCGAGGCCGGCGACGAACTCGTCCGCCGCATCAAGCCGCTGGCGGCGCGCACACTCAACGCGGGCGTGCTGGCCGGAATCGGCGGATTCGGCGCGCTGTACCAGGTGCCGGCCGGATACCGCGAGCCGGTCCTGGTGTCCGGCACCGACGGGGTCGGGACCAAGCTGAAGCTCGCCTTCGCGCTGAACCGCCACCAGACGATCGGCCAGGACCTGGTCGCGATGAGCGTCAACGACATCCTGGTGCAGGGCGCAGCGCCGCTGTTTTTCCTGGACTACTACGCCTGCTCGCGCCTGGACGTGGACGTGGCCGAGCAGGTGGTGGCCGGCATCGCGCACGGCTGCGAGCTGGCCGGCTGCGCGCTGATCGGCGGCGAGACGGCCGAGATGCCGGACATGTATGCGCCGGGCGAATACGACCTGGCCGGCTTCGCGGTGGGCGTGGCCGAGAAGTCCGAGCTGATCGACGGCGCCTCGATCGTGGCCGGCGATGTCGTGCTGGGCCTGGCCTCCAGCGGGCCGCATTCGAACGGCTACTCGCTGATCCGGCGCGTGGTGCAGGCCAACGGCGCGCACTATTCGGACAGCCTGGACGGGCGCACGCTGGGCGAGCGGCTGCTGGAGCCGACCCGGATCTACTGCCGGCCTGTGCTTGCGGTGATGCGTCAAGTGCGGATCAAGGGCATGGCCCACATCACCGGCGGCGGGCTGGTGGAAAACGTGCCGCGCATCCTGCCGGACGCCGTGCAGGCCGTGGTCCGGCGCGACAGCTGGTCGCGGCCGGTGATTTTCGATTGGCTGCAGCAGCGCGGCCGCATCGAGGATGCCGAGATGCATCGGGTGTTCAATTGCGGCATCGGGTACGTGGTGGTGGTGGCGACCGCCGACGCGGCGGCGGCTATTGAAGCCTTCGGCGCCCACGGCGAGACGTGCTGGCAGGTCGGCACGATTCGAAGCCGCGCGCCCGGGGAACCCGGCTGCATCGTCGCCTGAGCGCGGATTACTCGCTCCATTTCGCGATCGCGGCGCGCAAGACATCGAAGGAGTCGTGTCGCAGCGGGTCGATCGCGATCGCGTCCGGCATCGAGCGCAGCCAGGTGATCTGCCGCTTGGCGAACTGGCGGCTCGCGGCGATCGCCGCCGCGCGAAACTGGTCGAACGAGGTGGCGCCGTGCAGGTGCTCCCAGGCCTGCCGATAGCCGACGCTGCGCATCGACGGAAGATTCGGATTCAGGTCGCCGCGCGCCCGCAGCCTGCGCACTTCGTCCAGAAAGCCGGCCTCCAGCATCGAATCGAAGCGCCGTTCGATGCGCAGGTGCAGCTGCGCGCGATCCTCCGGCATCCAGGCGATGGTCGCCAGCGGCGTCGGGTCGGTCGCCGCTGCCTCCAGCAGGTTCGACAGCGGCTCGCCGGACAGTTCGAACACCTCGAGGGCGCGCTGTATGCGCTGGCTGTCGGTCGGGCTCACGCGGGACGCGGTGTGCGGATCGATCTTCTGCAGCCGGGCGTGCAGCGCAGGCCAGCCCGACAGCTGCGCCTGCTGCGCGATGCGCTCGCGCACCTCGGGGTCGGCCGCCGGAAGCTCGGCCAGGCCTTCGCGCAGCGCCTTGGCGTACAGCATGGTCCCGCCGACCAGCAAGGGCACGCGTGCGCGCGCGCGGATCGCCGTGATCGCCGCCCGCGCGTCCTGCACGAACCACGCCGCGCAGTACGAGTTGGCCGGATCGAGCAGGTCGATCAGGTGGTGCGGGACCCGCGCCTGCTCGGCCGCGGACGGCTTGGCGGTTCCCACATCCATGCCGCGGTAGACCTGGGCCGAGTCGACCGAGATGATCTCCAGCGGCAGGTGCTCGGCCAGCCGCAGCGCCGCCTGGCTCTTGCCGCTGGCGGTCGGACCGAGCAGGGCGACCGCCTGAGCGGCAGGCCGGTGGCGTGCCGCATGGGACATCAGCGACCCCGCAGAAAAAGGCGATCCAGATCCTGCAAGCCGAGCTGGACCCAGGTCGGCCGACCGTGGTTGCACTGGTCGGCCCGCTCGGTGCTCTCCATTTCGCGCAGCAGCGCGTTCATCTCGGCCAGCGCCAGGCGCCGGCCGGCGCGGATCGCTCCGTGGCAGGCCATCGTCGCCAGCAAGCTGTCGCGCTGGTCGGTCAGTACGCGGCTGGCGCCGTACTTGTTGATCTCGCGCAGCACGTCGCGCGCCAGCTGGCCCGCGTCGGCCTGCGAAAGGGTCAGCGGAATCGCCCGCACGGCAAGCTGGCCCGGCGCGGCCACGCCCACATCCAGGCCAAGCTGGTCGAGCGCCTCGCGGTTTTCTTCGGCGGTCGCCAGCTCGATCGCATCGGCCGCGAACACGTGCGCGATCAGCAGCTGCTGGCGCGGCATTCTCTGCGCATCCAGCGCGCGCTTGAGCCGCTCGTACACGATGCGCTCGTGCGCCGCGTGCATGTCGACCAGCACCAGCCCGGCGCGGTTTTGCGCCAGCACGTAGATGTCGGCCAGCTGTGCGATGGCATAGCCGAGCGGGGGGCCGTCGTTGGCCTCCGGCTCGCGGCCTGCGACCGCCTGCGCGTACGGACCCGCCATCTGCAGATACTCGGCCACCGGCTGCGCGATCCCCAGGGCCGGCTGCGACCAGTGGTCGAAGCGCGGCGCCAGCGCCGACGCGCTCGAGGCCACCACGTCCGAGCCGGCCGCTCCGGCCAGGCCGGCTTCCACCGCCGCGCCGGCTCCGGTTGCCAGGGTGCGCGCCACCGCCTGTGCCACGAATCGATGCACGGCCGACGCGTCGCGAAAGCGTACCTCGCTCTTGGTCGGATGCACGTTCACATCGACCTGGCTCGGATCGATCCGCAGGAACAGGCAATACACCGGGTGCGCCTGGCCGTGCAGCACATCGGCGTAGGCGGCACGGGCCGCGTGCGACAGCAGCCGGTCGCGCACGCTGCGGCCGTTCACGTAGAAGAACTGCGCGTCCGGGCGGGCCCGCGAAGCGGTCGGCGCAGCCACCCAGCCGCTCAGCGCCACCGAGGCGGCATCGGCCTCGACCGGGCGCAGCGACGGCTCCAGGCCTTTGGGCAGCAGGCTGCGCAAGCGCTCCAGCGCGCTCGAGGCAGGTGCCGCCAGCACGGCGCGGCCCTCGTGCAGGACGCGGAATGCGACCTGCGGGTGCGAGGCGGCAATGCGTTCGACCTGCGCCACGCAATGACCCAGTTCGGTCGGCTCGCTCTTCAGGAACTTGCGGCGCGCCGGAGTGTTCAGGAAAAGGTCCGCCACCTCGATGCGCGTTCCCGGGTTTCCTACCGCCGCGTCGATCCGGCCGCTCGCAGCCTCGATCCGCCACGCGTGGCCGGCCTGCGCGGTGCGCGAGGTGATCGACACCGACGCCACCGAAGCAATCGCCGCCAGCGCCTCGCCGCGAAAGCCGAGCGAGGCGACGGCCTCGAGGTCCTGCAGGCTGGCGATCTTGCTGGTCGCGTGGCGGGCCAGCGCCATGTTCAGCTCGTCGCGCTCGATTCCAACTCCGTCATCGGTCACCGTCACGCGGCGCACGCCTCCGCCTTCCAGGCGCACCTCGATCTGGCGGGCGCCCGCATCGAGCGCGTTTTCCAGCAGTTCCTTGACCACCGACGCCGGCCGCTCGACCACCTCGCCGGCGGCGATCTGGCTGATCAAAGTCTCAGAAAGACGCAGAATCGGCACTGGAAAGCCCGCAAGTGGCCGCTGACCTGCCGGCCGAGGGTCAAAAGGATATCGCGTAACCCTTTGGTGCGCCTCGAACGGGCAAAACCCATGATCTACGTTGCACCATCGCGTAGCATGTTGCAGGATGTTTCGGTTTCAGGACGGCCCGGCTTCGACGGTCGGGTTCGCGGTTGGCTCGATCACGTTAGGGCGGGGTGACAGAAGCGATGGCGTCAGTGCCTTGGGCAGACCTGTTCGGGTCGATGGATCACTTCCTGATCGCGATGGCCCATCAGTACGGTCCGTTCGTTTACGCGGCGTTGGCATTGATCTTCCTGGCGCAGACCGGGCTGGTGTTCATGGCCTTCCTCCCAGGCGATTCGCTGCTGTTCGTGGCCGGCGCGGTGGCCGCCGGCGGGCAGTACCGACTTGACCTGCTGCTGGTGTCGCTGGTGGCGGGCGCGGTGCTGGGCAACTTGCTGAATTTCCGGATCGGCGTGTGGCTCGGCCACAAGGTGTTCGACGGCCGTGTTCGATGGATCAACCCGGAGTCGCTGGACAGGACGGTGCAGTTCTTCGACCGGCACGGCGGCAAGACGGTGATGATCGCGCTGTTCGTTCCGCTGGTGCGGTCGTTCGCGCCGCTGGTGGCCGGAGCGATGCGCATGAATTCGAGCAAGTTCAACCTGTACAGCCTGATCGGCGGGCTGACCTGGGTCGGATTGTTCACCGGTGGCGGATATTTCTTCGGAAACCTTCCGCTGGTGCGGGACCACCTGGGCGCGGTGTTGATCCTGGGGTTGATCGCCGCGCTGATCGGTCCCGTGATGGGCGCTGCAACCTGGCGCCTCGTGACCGCGCGCGCCAAGGTGCTCTGAGCACCCCGTGACGCAGTCGGTTCAGCCCACCGGATTGCGCGTGGGCGGCGGGTTGCGCTCGAAATAGCGCTGGATACCGTTGAAGATGGCCTGCGCCAGCTGGCGCTGGTAGGCCTCGTCGCGCAGGCGCAGTTCCTCGTCCGGATTGCTGATGAAGGCCGTCTCGACCAGGATCGAGGGGATGTCGGGCGCCTTCAGCACTGCAAAGCCGGCCTGCTCGACTTGCGGGTGATGCAGGCGGTTCACGTGCTCCAGCTCGTGCAGCACGGCGCCACCGAAGCGCAGGCTGTCGCTGATCTGGGCCGAGGTCGAAAGGTCCAGCACGACGCTGCGCACCGGCGGGGCGTACCTGGCCAGGTTCACGCCCCCGATCAGATCCGATTCGTTCTCGTGGCGCGCCAGCGCGGCGGCCGCCGCGCTGCTGGCGCCGCGCTCGGATAGCGCGAACACGGTGGAGCCGCGCGCGTCGGACCGGATCCAGGCATCGGCGTGGATCGACACGAACAGGTCCGCGTGCACCTGCTGCGCCTTGCGCACGCGATCGTCGAGCTTGACGAAGTAATCGCCCTCGCGCGTGAGCAGCACGCGCATCTTCGAGTCGCTGCCGATCAGCGCCGCGAGGCGGCGCGCCACCGACAGGGTGACGGCTTTTTCGTGCGTGCCGCGCCGTCCGGTCGCCCCCGGATCCTCGCCGCCGTGACCGGCATCGATCGCGATCGTGATCAGGCGGCGCACCGCCTTGCCGTTCGGCCGTGCCTGGTCGGCTGAAGCCGGCGGTTCGGCCGCCCGCTGGGCCCGCTCGATTTCCCGACCCAGGTCCGGCGAGTCGGTCGACGCCGAACGGCCTGTGACCGGCGAGTCGGCCGGGGCCGAAGCGGTTGCGGCCGGCGCATCGGCCGGCGGCGCGGACGGCTCGGCGGCGGCCGAATCGGCCTGGCCCGAGGGCGGCTCTTCAACGGTCGTTGCCGATCGCGCCAGCGCCATCAGAGGATCGTTCGCGCTGGCCGGATATAGGTCGAACAGCAGCCGGTAGCGGTAAGGCCCGATCGGATCGAGCTGGTAAACCTGTGGGACAAGGTCGCCCTTGAGCTCGATCACCAGCCGCACCACGTCGGGACGGTTCTGACCGATCCGGATGTTCGCGATGTACGGATCGTCGGCCTTGACCTTGCCGACCAGCTCCCTGAGCTGCGCAGTCAGGGCGATGCCCTCCAGGTCCACCACCAGGCGCGGCGGCGGCGCATCGCGCAGCACGAAGTTGCTGAACTTGAGCGGCTCGTCGTGCTCCAGGGTCACGCGGGTGTAGTCGGGCCCAGGCCAGACCCGCACCGCGAGTAGGCTTGCGCCGCGCGCCGTGCGCGTGGTCACCGCCGCGAGGGCCGCTGTCGCGGCCGCACCTTTCAGCAGGCGCCTTCTTGATGTGTCCGCCACGCCCGGTTTGCCTCCTGCAGACAGTCCTGTCCGATTTCACTGAGCGCATCGATCTGCACGACGCGCCCCGGATCGGCAACCTGCATCCAGATTTGCAGATCTATGGTGAATAACGCTTCACCGGCCCGTTCGGGCCACTCGATGGCACAGATCGAGCCGGGTGTGAAAAAGTCCCGAAAACCCGACGAAGCGAACTCCTCCGGCTTCGAGAATCTATAGAAATCAAAGTGATAGAAGTTTAACCTCGAAACCGAATAAAGTTCAAGCAGGGAAAACGTCGGACTGCGAACGGGCCCGGTGACGCCGAGGCGGCGCAGCACGGAGCGCACCAGGGCCGTCTTGCCCGATCCGAGCTCCCCGCACAGGCCGATGACCAGTCCGTGCCGACCAATGGCCTCCTCGCGCACCTGGATCGCCTGGCCGAGCGCGCCCCCGAGCTGGGCCGTGGCCGCTTCATCCGGAAGCGCCAAGCGCAAAGTCGAGCGGGCGGTGGCGAAGGCCTGCACTTAATATCTACCTTCGCCCTTTCCGGCCTGCGGCCGAAAAGGGCAAGAGGAAGACAGGGCAAGAGGAAGAGAACGCTCCCCCAGCCAATGCGAAGTAAGTTGTAGAAGGGGAGCCGAAGTTCCTCCCCTCTCCCGCCTGCGGGAGAGGGGCCGGGGGTGAGGGCAGCGGCACAGGCAAGGGTCCCAGTGGAAGCCGTTACGGAACGCCCCGAGGATACCGGCGCGGCCGATCGCGCAATCGACCTGTCTTCGCTGGTCGGCCGCATCCGGCAGTGGGCAGTGGAGCTCGGTTTTGCCGAGGTCGGTGTCAGCGACCTGGACGTGCAGCAGCCGGCGCAACGCCTGCGCGCCTGGCTGGCGGGCCAGCGGCACGGCGAGATGCGCTACATGCAGCGCCACGAAGCGATCCGGGCCGACCCGACCCGCCTGCTGGCCGGCGCCCGGCGTGCGATCTGTGCGCGCATGGATTACCGGCCACGCGCCGACAGCGAAGACTGGGTCGATCGGGAATGGACGCGGCTGGGTGATCCGCAGGCCGCGGTCGTTTCCGTCTACGCGCGGGGCCGCGACTATCACAAGGTGATGCGCGCGCGCCTGCAGGCGCTGGCGAGCCGGATCGAAGGTGAGGTCGCAGGATTCGGGTTTCGGGTCTGCACCGACACCGCCCCGGTGTTCGAGGTCGACCTCGCTCGGCGCACGACGCTGGGCTGGCGTGGCAAGCACACGCTGCTGCTCACGCGCGAGGCGGGCTCGATGTTCTTCCTGGGCGAAATACTGACGGACCTGCCCCTGCCGTTGGATCTGCCCGCCCAGGAGCACTGCGGCACCTGCACCCGCTGCATCGACGTGTGTCCGACCGGCGCCATCGTGGCCCCTTACGAGCTGGACGCGCGCCGCTGCATTTCATACCTGACGATCGAGCATCCGGGCTCGATTCCCGAGGCGCTGCGCGCCGCGATCGGCAACCGGGTGTACGGATGCGACGACTGCCAGCTGGCCTGCCCGTGGAACAAGTATGCGCAGCGGGCGCAGCTGCCGGATTTCGACGTGCGCAACGGGCTCGATGGCGCCGGCCTGGTCGAGCTCTTCGGCTGGAGCGAGGAGCGGTTCCGGCAGCGGCACGCCGGCTCCAGCATCCTGCGCATCGGGTACCTGCGTTGGCTCAGGAATCTTGCGGTTGCGCTGGGCAACGCGCCGCCCTCGCACGAAGTGCAGGCCGCCTTGCGCGCGCGCGCCGAGCATCCTTCCGAACTGGTGCGCGAGCACGTGGCCTGGGCCCTGGAGCGGCAACGGCGGTCGCACAACCAGGATGTCAACGTTGATTTGGGCAGTGATTACCGGCGACCTGGTGCGGAAAGTCCCTGATTGAAAGCTGCGGTTTTTGGGGCGAAGCTGACGGTGGGGTACCCGAGGCCGGATCATCGGGACTGGAGTTGCTCGCGCGCCGATGGATGACTCTCTCGTCTACCGCAAGTCAGGTCGTGGCGTAGCCCAGCTGGCGGCGACGCACAACGGGGCGCTTTCGCGACCCCAACGCCACGTGCTGATCGTGCTGGACGGACGCCGCACGATCGCCGAGCTCTGCGGCCTCTTTGGCGCCGAAACAGTCCAGCGCGTCGTGCCCGAGCTCGTAGCGAAGGGCTTTGCAAAGCAGGTCGATACGGCGGCGGCTGCCGCATGGGACGGCGCGGTAACCCAGCTCTACGTGCGCACGCCTGCCGCCGAACGGCCCAGGCCGGTACCCAGGCAGAGGAGGTTGGACGGCCATCCGCTGGCCTTGCTTGCGCTGGCGGTCGCGTTGGCCATCGGCAGCAGCTACTGGGCGACCCATCGCTATCGAAGTCAGGCCGACGCGGCGTGGCGGATGGATCGAGCGCTCGCACTGCGGACGCCGATCGACGCGTATGGCGCGTCCACGTCGACCGACGCGATCGATTCGACCGGGCCTGCGCCCGTCAAGATCACGCCGATATCAAGACTGCCGGCGGTCAGCGTGTCTCAACCGGCCGCGGCCACTACACCCGCGCGCTCCGCGACGCGGGCTGCGGCGCGTGAACATCTGGCCGCCGTTCGAAGCCAAGCGCAGCGCGCATCGCCGGACCACGCAGGGCCAATCGCAGCCCAGAGCACTCCCATGGAGGGTTCGACCGCGGCTGCGGCCGTGAAAGTCGGCGCGGCCGACAGGCCCGCCACCCAGGCGCTGCCAGCGCCGGGTGCGACCGCAGCCGAGGCGTCCGCTGCGGCAGTCGACCCGCCCGCAGCGGCGCCGATCGCTGCGCCAGGCCCCGTGGCCGCCGCGGACCCGCCGGCCGCCGCGCCCGAGCAGGTTGCCATGGTGGCGCCAGCGCAGTCGGCGAGCGATTCGATCGGCCTGCGTCCGCTGAGGCATGACCCGCCCCGGTTTCCCGCGCAAGCACTGCGTGACGGAATCACCGAAAGCCAGGTGCGGGTGCGCCTTTGGGTCACGCCGGAGGGCAAAGTCGACCAGGTGGACATCCTCCAGGCGACGCCGCGAGGCGTTTTCGATGACGAGGTGCGCCGCGCGCTGTCGCTCTGGAGTTTTGAGGCGCCAGGCCGCCCGATGGAGCAGATCGTCGACCTGACGCTCAGGCCATGATCGCAGGCGCCGAACCGCCCCTCTGGCGGTAGCGCTTCGCTTCCCTATAATGCAGTTCCCGCGCTGCTGTAG